>JBAQNH010000001.1:0-51417 GCA_049303575.1 Microgenomates group bacterium
CAACTCCTGTACCTGTTGTAGAGAGTATTTGACCGGCAGTTCCAGCACTACCGTTGTCCCTTAAAGCTCCGGTGAGATTAATATCTCCCGTTACATCTAGCTTGTAGGCCGGATTAGTAAGGCCAATCCCAAAGTTACCAGTGTTAACAAAGGAGTTCTCTCCAGCCGTACCAGCTAGATGGACTAGAGCGGAGGCGGTAGCAATGGCGCCAATATTGACAGAGTCGGTAATGTTTAAAGGAGCCAGAGATCCAGAGGTTCTTTGCCAGAGATTTCCGGAAACAGCGGAAATATCGACACAGGTAAGAGTGTCACCTATGGCTTGGATAGCTTGACCAGCAGGACAAGCAGAAGGATAGTTTTGGAGTTTAGTCCAGTCGAGTTCACTGATCTCGGCGTTGTTTATTTCTCCATTGGGGAAGGAGACAGTACCTGAAGCTACCGTTAGTCCGGTGAGACCTGTAAGGGTGCCGGTAGCCGTGATATTACCATTGTTTGCAATGGTGAATTTAGTTGTACCTGAAGACGAGGCGGTAAAGATGTCTCCGGTACCATTTTGGTTGACGATTAAACCGGCATTAGCGAGAGTAGCGGAAGTGTTGATGGCTGTTTGTCCGTTGGCGGCGACATAGAAACGATCGGTTTCGGTAGAACCTGAGGTAAGAGAGAGAAGTCTGCCTGTCGCGGTGTTGTTGCCGATATAGCCGGAGATGAGGGCACCGGAAGTGAGATTGGCGTTTTCAATGCGTAAAAAATCGGTATTGGTTGTACCACCCAGCATTTGAATTTGACCACCACCTAAAGCATCCGGCTGAAGAATGATGTCACCACCAGAGTTGGCAGTTGTGGTAAGGGTGAGAGCCTGACCATTTAAAGTGAATGTACCGGAAGTGGAGTTTATTGTTGGAGAAGTGGCAGCAATATTGATGTCGCCGTTGTTGTCGACAATGGGAACGGTATTGACAGTAGCGGAAGCAGAAGCGGGATACCCCTGGAGGGTTTCGGAGTTTAGGGCGTAACCGACGGTAGCAATTTGCTGACGGGGGGTAAGGGTCTCCGCTCCGACGATGACTTCCAAGAAGACGTCGCGATTTTCTGTGAAAACGGTGTTGGGAATTTCAGCACCACAAGTGCCACTACCAATTAAAGTATTAAAGATACCATTTGGGTCGGGGACAATGGGACAAATTCCGGAGGTATATAGTTGGGTGCCGGCAGTTAGATCATTCCAAAGTTTGAAGGTGACGTTGACGGAGGTAGTGATAGGGGTTCCGGAAGAGTCGGTCAGTCGGCCTTGGAAAGAGAGCTGACGTTTAGGAACTGTAGGTAAAGCAGCGGAACTAGGTGAAGCCTGTTTGATTATCTGGTTATACCCAAAAATGACCATTGCAGAGGTAGCCAGAACCAAGATAGCGAGGTGGAGATACGGCGTGAAGGGCAGAGAGTTGTATTTTTGATACAAGATACCAAGGCGGCTTCTTGAGCCTTTTTGGGAACCCTTGTTCTTGGACGAAGAAAATCTTTCGAACCAGGAGAGGGGGAGTAGCCGAGGTGTTTCGCGTTTGTACTCAAACGGATTGGTAGGTATATATTTTTGAAGAAAACAGTATTTAGTGAACTGTTTTATTGATGATTGACGACGATTTATGACAGATGTACTTGTATGACTGAGTTTGAGATAGGTTACATAGGTGTTTAGGTGACTTTCACTCAAGATGTTTTCTAAATTTTGGTCTAGGAAAGGAGTGTCGTTAGCACTCCAAGCAAAGAAATGATTAAGGTCGGAAACGTAGTTTTTAATTGTAGAGTGGGTCTTTTTTTCTTTAAGTAGAAATATTTTGAATTGAGCAATAATTTTTTTAATTGTCGGCAAAGATTCACTATCGTCTTCTGGAGCATCTTTTGAGGAAGAGGAGACTCCGGAAACTAGGCCATATTTAGCCTCGAGGAAGGTAGAAAAACGTCTAATTGAAGCTAAACGACGGTTAATGGTGTTCTGAGGAGTCATGCTTCTTTTCTGATCTAGGAGATAAGAATTGAGATAGTTTGAAATACTTTGAAATATTTCTTGAACGGTTGGAGGGTTATCTTGAGGGGAAATAGAAGTCGAGTATGAAAAGAAATGACGAAGATCGGAGAGATAGTTTTTGATGGATACTGCAGAGAGCCCAGCCTCAGACAAGAACCCCGAGAAGAGTGTTTGGAGTTCTAGTTGATTAGGCAGGGAAGTCATTTATTTTGTGGCTATTACTAGAAGAAAAATAACAGGGAGAACAAAGATAATTCCCGCAGTCAAAATCTCAGTTAGAGATACCTTTGAACTGACGGAGTTACTCTCCCAGCTTTGTTGTGAATAGTCATTTATTAACATTTTAAAAGAGGTTGTTGATAACTGGTGTTTAGGTTCACATTAGACGATATTAGACGTCTATATACTAATATAATAAGGGGAGAGAGGGAAGTCAAGTCAGAGAATGAGCGACGAGTGAAGAGTCGGTAAAGATTGAAAGACTACGCGGTAAATATAAGGAAAAGCGAGTATTGAGGAAACCTAACTGATAATAGCTAATTTATTACCGCAGATATGTGCGTTTATATATTTTCATATGCGTTAATTAAGGCTATTTATATATTATTATATGCGGATATATGTAATAGGCATAATTTTACACGACTGTATTGATATGATGTTTATAGCACGATAATGATATCATGTGATATTGTCTGCGGAAATTGTTGATATAGTTCACCTTTAAACCTAAGGGTACCGAACAAACCCGAAGTCGAACTAGGTGGAGTATGAGGACGATTATTTGGAAAGCTTGGGATAAAGATATTCGGAATACGTGAGCTGAACGGAGAGATAAAGATAGATAAAGAAGGAGTAACTTTGTTGAGTAATAAAGGCAATGACTGATGTAGCACAAGCAACAATGAGAGGTAATGAACGAAGATTCAACAAGAGCTTTCGGAGACGATTTGGGTGGATTTTAGGGTCTTCGGGGAGTGGAAAAAGACAGATAAGTGGAAGAAGTGGGCCGTTGACGATGACGTTTTTCCAGTAACGGTTGGTGGCGGTAATTTTTACAAATATTTTTGGGAGTAATGGAGAAGTAAGATGATAAAAACCTTTGATGTCTGAAATTTTTGTCTGCCACGACGAGTCCATTTTTTCCGGGTCATACATATCAAGAGTGGCGAAGGGAACTGTTTGATATTCTTTTTTACCAAAAAAGGGGAAGAGTAAAACGAAGATAAAACGGAAGATCAGTGCGAGTCTAATTTTGGCGCCGTACATAGTCATTAAAAGATGAAGAGGAAGACCAATGACTAAAAGAAGCATGAACCAGAGATTAGAGGTAATTAGTGGGGGTTTGGGAACCAAGGTGGGGTTGAGTGGAGGTGTGGGTGAGATGGGTGGAACGGGAATAAAAGGGGTAGGCATTATCTCTACCTCCGGGGTGATGATGGGTGTAACTTCCGGAGAAACGGATGTTGTCGGCACGGGGGTGATGATGGCTAAGGGTGTTGGAGAAACGATGCCGTAGGCGAGATAGAACTCGGGAAAGATAGTGGAGTTGCCGCCAGCGTCTGTTGCGGAGAGATAAACGGTGTAAACAAGGCCGCGAATGAGTCCGTAAAACCGGTGCTGCCAATTTCCGGTAGGATAGTTTCCTTGATATATCTGATTAGTACAATTAAGTATATTTTGTGGGCACATCAGGATAAACTGCATATTAGAATATGGTTCAACCGAGCCGGTGAGAAGAGGGTTGGCAGTTGTTACGGTGAGATCTCTTTGGTTGATATCGGGAATGGTGAAGATTTCCGTAGTACTCCAGTTAAGAGTTTGACGATCGACCTTTTTAAGGGTAATGAAAGGATCGATTGAGTCGACATAAAAGGTTCTGGTTTCTGAGGATGCGCTGGTACCGGCATTAGTGTAGGCAACGACTTTCCAGGTGTGATATCCCTGGGCAAAATCAAAATTAGTTTCAAGATAAAAAATGTCGTTGTCACGTCGGATGGTGTAATAGTAATAAACCTGAGAAGTAATACTGTCGCTAACCGAAGCAGCAAATACTTGACCATCCAGATAGACGTCGTAGTGGTGCAGAGGAGTGGCGGGTAAAGGAGAGGGACGTTTCCAAACAAGAGCTTCTCGTGTATTGTTGGTAGTGGAGTTGTCGCCAGGAGAGATTAGGGTAGGAGGGTTGAATATCTGAGAAATTATCTCGGCAGTTACTGCAGCAGAACCGGTAAGGTAGGGATCTATGGCGAAAGCAGATTTAACTGAGACGAGTAGTAGGATGGCAGAAAGTAAAAGTTTGGTGGCAGTTCTCCTCACTAATCCAGTATATCTCTCTTAAAAACTTTCGGTACTTTGGAGCTCTTCTTTTAGTTCTTGAACTTCTTTTTCAAGTTCTGATTGGTGTTTCTTACTACGCTTGTTGAGGATGATAATGATAGTTAAGATAGAGACAAGAACAATAAGAGAGTAGATTACCAAACGAATGGGGAAGAGCCAAAAGAAAAGAGTGGCGGTCATGAGAGAACCGGCGGTGCCATAAGCAAGACTTAGGTCGGCTTTGTAGCGTCCCCAACCCCATTTTTGATTCCAAACTGCGGTGAAGTCTCTTTGAGTTTCAGGAAAAATGTTACCAGCGTCGACTTTGACTTCGGCAATCTTGGAATTAAGAGGATCGCTGATGGTGATAGTTCCTTTAGGGTTGACGTGAATATCAGACAAACTTTCAATTGACCCGGTGAATTCAACAGGTCCTTTTTCTGTAAATTTAGGAACAGAAAATTTGGTGATACTAGCCTTTTCAGTTACCGGTCCGCTGACAGTGACGTAGATGAGGGTACCGACGCGTGAGGTGATGACGTTGCCAGTTTGTTTGAGGTCACCAGCTTTGGCCTCTGCATTTGGGGTGTAGGTAATCATGGCGTAGTGACCACCAGGGAGAGCCGTCATGGGGATATTGATATTGATATTGATTATTTGTATGCCTCCGGCATCGACAGGGATGTTTTTCGGTGCCGTAATCCAGTTGGCAAGAGACCAGCGATTGCTGAGTTTGGTGGAGATGGGAAGAGGGGTTCCTTTGCTGTCAACGACGATGAAGTCTTCGACCGAAACGGTAAAATTTTCGGTATTGGCAGAATCATTACGAAGTTTTAAGGTAGCAGTTAGTGTCTGTCCGGGGTCGCCTCGAAGCTCAACCTTAGGAGGAATGGCGGTCATAATCATTTGGGCAGCGACAGGGGGTACAAATGAAAGAACGGCGAATAAAGAGGCGATAGTGAGGAGGATTTTGGTTTTGTTCATTTGGGCAGGTGGATTTGTTTATATTTAGAAGGAGGCGGTAGCAGTATAAGTAATTTGGTTTTCATAGTTTCCTGCTGGCTGGGTGGCATCAACGGAAAGTTTGTAACAAACATGTGCCTGTTGACTGCTGGCAATGGTGGCATTGGACATTATTTGAAAGGGTGATTCGGTGTCTGCCAGACTGGGGAAGTGTTGATAGTTGGGGGCAGTAGGGGCAATTGTAGGAGCGTTGGCGACAACAGCGACGGTGTAACCAAAACCAGCGTTGTTGGAGGCCGTTGCCCAGGTGTCTGGAGTATCGAAGTCGCATAAATTATTATCGCAAGTGGTGTCTGGGATGTATGAGGGTGAAACAGCCAGATTACTGAGCTGAGAATTTTCAATTGCGGTAACGACATAACCACTAACAGCATTGGTGGAGACGGTAAGAAGCTGAGCGGCGGCTTTGAAAGTCTCAAGAGCCATTACTCCAAAAGGAACCGAAGCATTGGTGGTGGTAACGTTCGTGGTTAAACTACAGGCAGACGCGCCGGAGTTGACGCCCTCAATTTTGAAAGTAATACTAGGGTCGACGGTTGCGGTAACGCGGACAGACTCGATGACAGCCACTTTACCAGTGACATCATCGGTCGGGGTGGCGCTATTTGGATCGGAAGCGTTAGTAAAGTTTTGGATTTTGAAAGTGTAAGCATCGGCGGTGTTGGCAACTCTTGTAGCTGAAGGGGCGGGGGCAATAATATTGGCGGAGCCAGCTGTATCTCCGATGGAGAGGCTAATATCGGTTCCGATTCCTCCGGCACCGATATAGTGATACTCAAAACAGTGATAGTTTGCCGGTGAGGTACAACCCGTACCACCGGATGCCGTAGCAACACCTGCCGAAAAAGTATAACCGGTGGCGTTGGTACCGGCTGCTGCTGGAGTACCGTTGAAGTCAAAACCGGTAATGTCAGGAATACTATTGTTGGCGGTTGCCGGAGTTGAGTCGGCCGGAATCAAGACTCGGAAAAATCCAGCGGAGACGGCGGAGGCGGTTTTAAAAGTGATGACGTGTTGAGGAAGAGATTTGAAGTAGATAACATCGGTATCATCAGCATCACCGGCAGCGAGGACGGTGGTGGTGGTGAATTCGTCTTCATCAATGATGGAGGCAATAGTGTAAGAGTTTGTGCCACCGATAACGAGTGAGTCACCAGGTTTGAGTCCGGCGGTGGAGATAGAGGTAAATACGGTTGCGGCGGAGGTGTAGATCCAGACATGGGTACTGCCAGCGACGGTTGGGGCCTTAACACGGCCGGAAAAAGACATACGAGAGTTTTGGAGGGTGTCTTTGGCCACAGTAAGGTTAGCGGCGAGGGAGAAAGAAGGATAAAAGAGAGAAGATATCAGGACCAGTGTTAACGCAAAAAAAAGTTGCAGGACGTGTCTATTTTTCATAATCTAAATTAAATATGTCATTGACCTTGATACGTGTCAAGTAGATCTTGCTGATGTTTTTGAGGTAATTTTTATTATGGAAATGATGATAAGGAGAGAGACGAGAAGTCCAAGACCAAGTTTGAGTGGGAGAAAGATAATATTAATAGTACTAGTGGTATTGGAGTTATCGGTTTTGATTTCCAGTGATAGTTGATGAGGTCCAATATTACCCAGGGAGGGTAAAAATTCAAAGTTGTCGCCATTGGTGTTTAGAAGTTGCCTTTGAGATTTGGCGATGACGTTTGTCGGAAGAATACCTTCGAGATATACAGGCTTGTTTTTTCCAGAAACGACTCGGAAAACACCCTTTGTTTCGGCGACGAAACTGCCCTCGTTACTTACGGTAGCGGTAAATTTGAGTGGGGTAATACTGTCCGCAAAGTAAAGGTTACCAATTTTTATAACCGCACCTTTGGCTGGGTAGAAACCTTCAATTCTGAGAATAGTATCCGGATATGCTTGGGAGCTGATAGTGATCAGCAGGTTGGAACCAATGGTGGCACGAAGTGCAGAACCCTGGAAGGTTTGATCAATGGAGTTTTCGTAAGTAGAGACGATCAAGGTGACATAAATATCTTTTAAGGGGGCTGTTTCGGGGACAGAAAGACTAAGAATTAATTGTTCTGAGGATCCAGCGGGGATAGAGAACGGCTTGTTAAATTTTATTTCGGAGTTAGCTAGGCTAAAGTAGTTTAACCAAGGAGCGGTGACCTTGGGATCAAGAACTGGGTTGCCGAAGTTGTCCGATTCGGTGAAGGGAACAATGGCGGCGACTAAAGTTTTGTCATTATTACTGAGGTTTTCTATTTTATAAACCTGAGTAATTGATTTTCCGGGTTTGATATGAACGCGAAGAAGAGGTGGGGAGATGGACATACCATAGTTGGCGGCAGAAACATGTTTGGGCAGCAAAATAGCAAAGGTAATTAAACAAAGGATGATGATAAATATTCTTTTTGTCATTTAAAAAGCAGGAATAGCAATGAACTGAATGGCATTTTGATAAGTGCCAGCTGCTTGTGAGCCACTGATGTTAATTTTGTAAGTGACTGTCGCGGCCGAGGAGGTAGCAATACCGCCCTTGGACATAACAATAGCCGGCTGGTCGATGTTTTCGACCGGAAAAGGACGATAGTAGGTGGAGTTTATGAAGTCGGTGGTGTTGACGTCGGCTCCGGACATGTTGTAGCCAAAGCCAAAACGGGTATTATCGCTCCAAACATTGGCATCTGCCTGCAAACAGGGTGTTGCCAGATCACACGATGTATCGGGAATGGTGGTAACACCGTCACTCCTTCGGAGAGGATGATCTTCGATGGCTTTGACGGCGTAGCCAAAAGCACTACCTGTCGTAACAGTAAGAGTGTTTGACAGGAGACTGGGGATGCCCGGGACGAGACTACCGAAGTTGATGTCGAGATCCGAGATCTTGAAAGAAAAAGGGATGAGGGTATTAATATATTGGAAACCGGCGAGGATGACGTATCCGGCAGAGTTGAACTGACCCTGAAAGGTTTGACCAACAGTATCGGTAAGTTTGTAAGTAGTTGAGGATTTGGCACCGCCAGTAATATTGATAGTGCTCATTTGGATTTCAAAAGTGGGTGACTTAAGGTCATCCGCATAGACCAGGGAAGTTTCAACTATCGGGAAAAATATTGAGAAAAAAAACAGGGTTATGGGGTATATTACTTTCATTTTGGAGTCTAATTAGAAGTTTTTGATTGTTGTTGATGAGATTTTTAGGAGTGAGTTGTCTAACATTGATGTAGTTCTTTACTATTGGTTGGTTATGGGTGATATAGTTTGGTTTTGTGCTTGAGAGGAGGAAGTTTACCCGAAACAATTAGACAGTTATTTAATTTATAATTCTGTCTTATCGGATGAGTCCTTAATGGACTTTTCGAGAGTCCCGGTAGAGGCATAAAGACTAATTAAATCCTTTTGAATAGTCTTAAGTTTTTCAACAAATGACGTGGAAATAACGATGTTTTGGCCTTTGGAGTTTAGATAGATAACGACGTCGGTGAGAGAGTTGAGAATGGTTGCAAGAGAGGGTTTAGCGGTGGTTGATATCCAGAGGAGGCTATCGGTTTCCTCATCCTTTATAGCTTCTTTTAAAAGGGAGATTTTGCCTTCTGACTGGAGGGACTTGAGGTAGCCATCACCAAAAATTATGGCTAAAGGAGTCATAAGAATGAGGGAGACAAGGTCGACAACCATAATTGAGGATAGGTTGGAAAAGTTTTCCCAGAGAAAGAAGGAGACGAGAAAAAATGAGGCTACTGCAGCCTGGTAGGGATCAAATAAAAGGGCAATAACAAAGAGAAGAAAAAATAAAACAAAGAAAATAGGAGAGTTAATGCCGCCGGAGGAAAAGATTAGTAGAAGAACTACTGAAACGAGCACGACGGTTTCCAGTATTAAGGTATTACTATTACCAACTCGAAAAAGATATTTGGAGCCGAAATAGAGCAGTATGAGAGCCCCGGTAAGTTGAAGATTGTAAGAGCTGAGGAGGGGAGACTGAGTCCAGACAAAAATAAATAAAATAGCTGTAGATAAAATGAGAGTACGCACCAATTTCATGGACATACTCTAATAATACCAGTAATTTAAGACTCAATAAATTGAACTGGATCCTAATATTACTGCGGAAATAGCAAAAGTAGGTTGCGGAGATTAATGATATATATTGTTGCTAAATTAGCAATTAATTGTAAAATCTGCTTATATATTTGTGCCTATGTTTTTAAAATAATTAAATTTAAACCAAATATATTGCTCCACGGCCGGATAAAAATATTTGCGGAAATTGATGAAAAAACGGGAGGAAATTTATTTAAAGTGGTATATTTTAATTGTGCAGTCGGTAAATTTAAACAAATTTCTTAAAAAAACCAGTGGTCTAGATCGGCTTCTGTTTATTATTATCTTAATAGGAGCCATCGTCGCTATTGTGAGCCTTTTTAGAGGTATCTTAATGGACGCTCCTGTTCAAGTTGAGTATTTATCCGGCGGTAATTTGGAGAGTAGTGAACTAAATTCTAAAATTTTTGTCGACATAGAAGGGGCTGTAATTAAACAAGGTGTTTATGAACTTTCGGAGGGATCTAGAATAAAAGATGTTTTAATAATGGCCGGCGGATTTACAGACAAAGCAGACAGAGATTTTAGTGAAAAAAATATTAATATGGCCGAGTTATTAAAAGACGGACAGAAGATTTATATTCCGTACACTCAAGATACCGATACCCAGCAGGGGTACTTTGAGGCCAGCGTTGCCAGTAAAAAGATTAGTATTAATAGTGCTTCTGTTACAGAATTAGATACCCTGTGGGGTATAGGAAGTACTAGGGCAGAATCCATTGTGAAAAATAGACCTTATCAAAGTATTGATGAACTGGTTACCAAGGGGGTTTTGACTAAGTCACTAGTAGATAGAAATAGAGATCTGTTATCTGTCTACTAATATGAAATGGAGACTTGTTTTTATTTTTTTGATTTTAATATTTCGATTTGCTCTAGGCTTTGCGGAATCGAGTAAATACCAACAGAATTCACGAATTAAAGTTACGGGAAATATAGACAATGTATATCAATATAATACGGAATGTATCATTGTTGTAGGAAGATTTTGGATTAATTACCGAAACGAGTGTTCTTTTTCACGACAGGCAAAGGTACAGATAATTGGCACAATCGATGGTAAGGTGATAGATAGATTTTTGGGGAGATTGTGGCTTGATAGGGCGAAATTATCAGTTTTGCCGGATAAGTTAAAAAACGTTCCTTCGACGAGTGCTTTCTCGATAACGATTGAGGCTGTTCGTGAAAATATTGTAAATGTATACAGAAGATTTTTACCTGAGCCTGAGTCAGGCTTGGTTGCGGGAATTATTTTGGGATACAAAAAAGATATAGGGCGGGAGATGTATGAGCTAATGGTTAAAAGTGGAACAGTACACATCGCCGTGGCTTCAGGATACAACATAATGTTAGTTGGCGGTACGGTGCTTTCAGTGTGCTTTTGGTTGATGAAGCGAAAGTGGGCGAGTGTCGTGGCTGTTTTGGCCATGTTATTTTACGCTTTGGAGGCAGGTGGTGAACCACCGGTAGTTAGAGCAGTGATTATGGCCGGAGTGGTGTTTTGGGCGGCTGTTGTGGGTAGAAAGGCTATTTCTTGGTGGATATTGCTGGTGACGGGATGGCTAATGATTTTGGTGGAGCCGTTGTTGTTGGTAAGTGTAAGTTTTCAGCTGTCTATGGCGGCCAGCGTGGGTTTGATGGTAGTGGAGCCAATGATTAGTAGTAGGTTCGGCAATGGCCATGAAAAACTAATGGAGGTGTTGGGAGGATCGGGGTTGCTGACATCCATTTCAACAATGATAATGACGGCGCCGATTATTTGGTGGCATTTTGGAAGAATGAGTTTGATTGGTATATTAAGTAATATTTTGATATTACCTTTAGTACCGATTTTGATGATTACTGGAGCAGCAATGCAGATACTTCCCGGAGTGTTTTCTTATCCTACTTACGCGATTGCACACTGGATGATAGAAGTGATTCGCTTTTTTGGCATGTAAGATGAAGTGTGAACTGGAAAAGAGGAGTAGTGATTGTCTTATTGCTGAGCTTAGTTTGGCTTTGGCAGCAGTGGCCAGATGGGAAGCTGCGGGTAGTTTTTTGTGATGTGGGACAAGGAGATGCGTCGCTTGTTGTTTGGGGTTCATTCCAGGCATTGATTGATACTGGTCCGAGCGAGCGGAAGCTATTTGCTTGTTTGGCTAAAGAAATTCCTTTTTGGGATAGACAAATTGACTTGGTATTTATTAGTCACCCTCAGGCGGATCATGACGGAGCGTTAAAGGGGTTGAGAGCTCGATACAAAATTGGAAAGGTAGTAGAGAAAGCGGGTAACAATGATAGATATAGATATAAAGATTTATATTTTGATATATTACTTGGAGGCCAAACCGACAACGGTGAGGAAAAAGTAAGTGGTAGTGATGAAAATGAAGACTCGATGGTCGTGTCTTTGAGATACTTTGGTTTTTCGGCTTTGTTTACGGCGGATATCGGAGAGAAGACGGAATTGGCACTGCTCGACACGGGAGTGCTAAAAAAGACAAGTATATTAAAGGTGCCCCATCACGGGTCTAAATTTAGTTCATCGATTTCATTTTTAGAAAGGTTGAGCCCAAAATTAGCCATAATCTCCGTGGGAGCCGGAAACAGCTATGGTCACCCTAGTGGTGATACTTTGATGCGTTTGGATCAGGTAAACGCAAAAGTGCTGAGAACTGATCTCCAGGGTAATGTAGGCGTGATTTATGATGCCGGGGAGATACAAGTTTTCACGGAGAGGTGAGCGAGACCTTGATGTTTGTCAAAATATCTACTACTATGAATATGGATGTTAAGAACATCCTAGTTGGTTAGTTGCCTTGATTGAAAAGTGACTTGTAGACGTACAAGAGTTAACTCTCAATAGCCCTGATCAGGTTGCAACGGCTAAATAAGTTTTGTTTGCACATTGCAGGTGTTCGTGTTCGCGTAAGGCCACGTTCGTATCTGCTGTTCGTGATTGTTGTTTGGTTCGTAAAGAGACAAGGGGCGAGGTTTTTACCAAGCCCCTTTTCTTTGTCTATCGAGACGGTTTTGGTCTACAATTGAGCCATGAGATTTTCACCAAAAATATATAAACTAGGGAAACTGCGAGTGGTGCTGGTACCGGAGGAGAGAGAGTCAGTGACGGTGCGAGTGATGATTGGTACCGGTTCTCGTGAAGAAACCGACAGTGAGGCGGGTAGTGCTCATTTTTTGGAACATTTTGTCTTTAAGGGTACGCGAAAATTTCCTCGAATGTTTGATATTAATGAGGCTGTCGAAAAAGTAGGAGGCGCTTTTAATGCCTATACCGGTCAGAACGAGATGGGTTTTTGGGTAAAGATGGACAAAGGTCATGTGGTCTTGGCTACCGAGATTGTGGGGCAGGTAGTGACAGAGCCTGTTTTACCTAAAGAACATTTTAATAAAGAAAGAGGCACAATTCTGGAGGAGCTTCATATGTATGAGGACAGGCCGAACAGTAAAGCTGCCGAGGAGTGTGAAAAATTGCTGTACGGCAAAACCAATATGGGGAGACCAATTATTGGAACAGTGGAGAGTTTGAAAGCGATGACGGTTGAAGAATTGCGGAAGTATTTTGAGAAATGGTTTGTAGCCGAAAATATTGTTCTTGGTGTAGTGGGTGAGTATGGATCCGATGAGTCAATGCTGGAGCTAATTAAGAAAGAGTTTGGCTCGCTCATCGACGATACCAGGACACTTTTAGAGAAAGATAAATTTTCCTGGGATGATCAGAAAAAACCGAGAATAAAGCTGGTCAGCCGTAAAGTGGAGCAGGCTGCAGTTTATGTGGCATTTAGGGGCATTAAGATGACTGATGAGAGGCGTTTCACCCTGGAACTGTTGAACATTATTTACGGTGATGGGTGGATGTCCCGTTTGATGCGCGAAGTTCGTGAGGAGAGGGGTTGGGCTTATGCCATAGGTTCCGGAGTGGAAGAATTTTCGGATGCGGGGAGTGTAATGGTTGGAGCCGGGTTACCAAAGAACAAATTAAATGAGGCAGTGGAACTAATCACCGAGATAAGTGTGGGCTTGGCCGGGGGAAATGTCTGGGCTGTAAAAGACGAGGAGCTGGTGGTGGCTAAGGATTGTTTCCGTGGCCGCCTGGCATTGGCTTTTGACAAGCCTGAAGAGGTACTTGGTTCGGCACTGGAAGATACCCTTTTTAGGGAAAAAATATATAGTCCGGAGGAAATAATCGAAAAAATTGAAAGCGTAAGGATGGAGGAT
The DNA here is from genome assembly GCA_049303575.1 of Microgenomates group bacterium. GTDB lineage: Bacteria > Patescibacteriota > Microgenomatia > UBA1400 > MFAQ01 > UBA2277. Next base: position 13,679 of record JBAQNH010000001.1, read on the forward strand.
GTACGTAGTTTGGCAGCAGAAATCTTTAAAAAAGAAAATATGTCGATTGCTGTTGTAGGAGATTATAAGAAACTAGATTTTAAAATTTAACAGTAAAAAGCCCCGCATGAGCGGGGCTTAAAGAGAACCTCAAGAGGTTAGTTCGATGGCAAAAGTGAGGGGAAACTTGATGTAAAGAGGTTGGTAAGAATTACCTGAGCGGCGTAGCAGTTCCAGCGGGAGTGGTTTCCCTAGGCCGTCGAAGATACAGCGTTGACGGATTGGTGTGTCCTTACTTCGACGATTGCTGGTGGTGTGGAGCACACAGCTGGTTTTTAAAACGGTGTGATCAGGAAGGACAACGGCTGTGACTGCGTACTTGAAAACGGAAGCTTGGTAGGTTTTTCCACTATGTGTGAATTCAACTGTGACGAGCTCTGTGCTTTTCAAGGTATACCTCCATTAAGAAAGATATTGGGATTATACACCTGGCTAAAGGTAAAAATATAGATATAATATGAGTTGTGGAAGAAAATAACTTTGTCGGTCCAAGGGATTACAAGAAGCTAGATATTGAGGGAGCGGTTGTAGTCAGATCCAAAAGGTTTGGGTCGGGCATTGATGAATGGATGTATGAGCCTGTTGATTTTACAGAGCTCACCTATTTTCTAGGTTATCATTTTGATCCTAGGGGTATGCATATGTTCAAAACAGGAAAGGGGGTGATACGCGGTGGCCACCTTGAGGGAAGGTCAAAATGTCTGACTGTTGTTTCTGGATGCGCGTTTATTGTCTTGGTCGACATGAGATCCGGAAAAAATCAGGGTAAGGTGCAAACCGTTTACCTAGGTGATGACGACAGGGCATGGGGCAACACGCTATTTTCTTCAGAAGGGATCTTAATTGCTTCAATTTCCATGACCGATGATTGTATTTCGATGGTGGTTGCTGATAGACCATACAATAGATTTGACTCCTTACTGACACTTGATATAACCGATCCAGAACTGGGAATAGAGTTTCCAGAAGGGGTAATTTTTCCTGAGAGTAAAGACAAAAAAACGGTTTCATATAAGGAGTTTATCGAAAGAATTTAAAATGACAAAAATAATGAATAACGCCTCATATGAAGTTGTAAAACTTTCCGATAGCGATAGATATTGGTTTAGAAGAGAGTATTGTGACACTCGATATGAGGAAAGCAGGCTGGTTTTAGTGTCTTTGGAGAAGACAGTATTTGGTGATACGGATATTTCGGGAGTATTGCCATGGAATATTTGGATTGATGACAGAAGATCGATGCAGTTTTGGAGATTGATCAAAATGAGCATAGACGGTGAGGAAAAAATGATATTTGAGAGAGTTGTTAAAACAAATAGAGGTGGCAAAAGCGACAATCTGAGTTTGGGGTATGTTCCCAATTGGTTAATCGAGGAGATAAAACAGGTGGCATATGAGATGAAAGAACAAAGAATAGCCGAGGAGGGAAGAAAATTCCTGGAGAACTTAGTCGAGAAGATCATTGAAGAGAAGAAACAGCTAAAAGAGAAGTTGTCTGCTGTGGTGAGTGAAACAAAAATCAACGGATTGTTCCACATTTTGACACAAACAAAAGGAGATGATCGAGGAAGTTTCCGCGAAGTAGTTCGTTTCCCGGAAATTGAGGTACTTACGGGATATGATTTTGTAGGAAAACAAGTAAATCATTCATTTTCAGTTTATGGAACGTTGCGTGGTTTACATGTTGAGCCTTGGGCAAAACTAGTAACCGTAGTTTCCGGATTGGCGGTTAGTTATTTGTTGGATACCAGACCGCAATCGCCAACATTCGGTAAAGTAGAAAGGTTTTATCTGGGATTTGGAAAGACACCTGATGGCCAGGAGATAACGGGGGGAGCCTTGTTCATTGAGCCGGGAATTGCCAACTCCGTATTAACCTTGTCTGAAAAAATGAACTACACCTACGTCGTGGATGATCTTTGGACACCGGCGACAGCAACATATGCAGTAAACCCTATGGATCCCAAACTGGCTTTACCGTGGACAGAATATGTTCCAGAAAAAGAGATCATTCGGTCGGAAAGAGACATGACCTCACAAATGTTTGATGAGTTTATAAAGAAGGTTTCTTAGGACGTTTTTCCTCTTGGGCTTTGAGGCTTTGACAGATAGGGCAGTACTGTGGTGCTGGGTGATTTTCTTTGAAGTTTCTTTGCTGCTCAAACTCAGAGTAGACAAATGGACTATGGCAGTTTTGGCAAGTAAGAACTTTATCAGGCATGGTTTTATGATTTACTAATTGTGGACCTGGGGGGAATTGAACCCCCATCTTGGCAATGCGAATGCCATGTTCTACCGTTGTACTACAGGCCCGATAGATGTATTTTATCAACAATATGTTCGATTTTAATTTGTCATTCACATAGAGTAGTTCTGTGGTACAGTTAATTATGAATGATTATTCTGCGAAGGATATTAAAAAGGCCAAAGAACTGCGTCTTAACGGGAGAACGTATGGTGAGATAAGCAGGGAGTTAAATAAAATTATTCCAAAGAGTACTTTTTCCTATTGGTTCAGGGGTTTAGTTCTTTCTTCTGACGTTCAAGAAAAGTTGTCGGAAAATATCGCAGAAAAACTAAACATTGCTCGAATAAAAGCCGTAAAAGTAAACAAAGAAAAACGAAGTGTGTTTCTAAAATCTCTTGACCAAGAAAATGAACCTGTTAGTAGAAAACTGAAAGAATTAGATACGGCCAAAATTGCACTTTCTATGTTATGTTTGGGTGAAGCATCAAAATATGGAAGTGGTGCAGCATTTTATTTAGGTAGTTCAAACCCTAAAATAATCATTCTTTTTGTAAAATTATTAAAACGCTGTTTTCCAATAGATTTTTCAAAGTTTAGATTTACGGTTCAGTGCCGTGCTGATCAAGATGTTGAAGAACTGGAAAGATATTGGAGGAAAGTAGTTGGGGTAGCTGGTGGACAGTTTTACAAAACTAGAATTGACCCAAGATCTTCAGGAAAACCAACTGAAAAGGTTGATTACAAAGGAGTTTTGCGTGTTGATTATTTGGATACAAAAGTTCAGTTGGAGCTGGAATCTCTAGCTAATTTGCTTTATAATCAAGCAGTTAGTTTATAAGGGCCCTTAGCTCACCTGGTAGAGCGCTACTATGGCATAGTAGAGGTAGTCGGTTCGAGTCCGATAGGGTCCACAAAATAATACCGCCAACGGGCGGTATTATGTTATTAATCCTAAATTACTATATTACTGGAGTGTTCCTGACTGGGTTGAGGCCGGGGCGGGGGCAAGTTTTTCCAAGGCCTTAATTTCTTCCTGAATAGTAGTGATGTTTTCTCCCTTGGGATCGGTGAACTGGAGACCGGCTTGGGCATACCGGAGTGCTTTAGCATACTCCTTTTTGGTTTTGTAAATACTGGAAAGATTGAAGTAGGGCACATCCCAGTTCTGTTTGAGTTCACTGGCGCGATCAATAAATTTAATAGCTTGATCGGTGTCGCCAAGGTTATAGAGGAGAATACCAAGTTGAAGATAAAGTGCGGGATTGGTTGGATCAACTGAGGCAGCCTGAAGTCCGTGAGAAATTGCCATGTCGGCAGAACCTTCGGCGTAAGGAATAAGTGATCTGTAAACCGAGAAAAGATTCTCCCAGACAGTGACGTTCATTGGATCCAACTTGGCCGAGGTTTTTCCGGCGTCAAGGGAACGTTGGGCAAAATCGGTACCAGATTTTTTCTCTTCATCGGTAGAGTTTTCTTTGGAAAGATAGGTGTTGGCGATGGAGAGATAAATTTGAGACAGCTTTTGAGGGTAGTAGGGGTTGTAAACATCTAACTGGGCCGATTTCTGGAACTTCAAATATGAGTTATAAGGGTCTGTCTGAAGGGTATCGATTGCTTCTTTGTAGGTAACAGAAGCAAGATACATCTTGCCGGCAAAGAACCAGTATGACGAAAGCAAGGCGACGGCGATAAAAGTAATTATCCAAGGTAAGAAAGAGGAGGTGACGGTTGTCTTGGCTGTTTCCGGGAGGTCGTTGTAGACGGGAGAAGCGGATGAGGCGGCGGAAAGGCTGATAGAAACATCCTTTACGGACTTAAGATTCTGGAGTTTTTGTTCAATGGTAAGACAGATGAGGACAACAAAAGCTAAAACGAGAGAGACAACACCGGTAGGAATGACAAAAAAAGAAATAATGACGGAAACGAGGGCAACGATAAGAAAGTTGGAGGAGTTTTTATCTTCGACATTGCGTCTGTTTTTAAGAGAAACAGCTAGTGGTCGGAGGAAAGAAAATAAAAATGATAGAGCTCCGATAAGGCCGGTGGTAGTGATAAGGGTAAAAATAAAGTTACTGGACTCCGAAAAGCGAAGATTCCAGAGATATTTGTCCAGATTAAGGAAGGCGGGGCGAAGACGGGTAAAAGCAGTGAGAAAAGTTTCCGGTCCAGTGCCGAGAAGAGCAGTCTGCCAGATTTTCATAGTGTCGACAGCGATTGACCAGCCTGCCCGTACAGGAAGAAGAGAAACAACTGGAATGCCACTTTGGGGAAGAATAAGACTGATGTTGATTACAGTACCGATGATCATCAGGAGAATTGAACCAAACAAGGCCGATTTAACGGTCCAGTTTTTGATACCGGTAGCAAAAAGAGTAGTAGCGATGAGGACAGGAATGGTAAAAGAAATGGCGGGAAGTATACCCCCTGTAGGGTTAAAGAAGCGATTGGTGATGAATTCGGCGGAGGTAAGTTTACCGATGAGGCCGAAGTAGTGTAGTAGGGTGATAAGACTGAGAAGTGAGCCAGAAATAATTAGTCCGTAGATGCCGGAGTTTACCGTAAAACGATTTTTTTGAGAAGAAACGACGGTAATAAAGATAATAGCTAGGAAGAAAAAGAGAGAGGTTTGTCCAAAAAGACTGAGGTGTTGGGTTGGACTAATTAATACTGAAGAGACAATGTTGGCGACAACAAGAATTACGAGGGGAAGCAGAGCCGGTGAAGTGGTGAAGTGTAGTTTGCCACGGGTGATGTTGCGAATACACCAGGCAATTAGAGAAATGGTACCGAGAAGAGCGATGAAAAAATATTTGTTGAAGGCAAAATAATCGGCGGTAAGGGGAATAAAAAGAAGAGGGGTGAATAAACTGAGAATAAAGGGAACAATTCGTAAAATTTTAGTGGAGATTTTATCTAAAGCTTGTCGCATATAGATATTCTAGGGATTGACGATGTGATAGTCAATGTATCGAAGGGTATCGGAGACGTCGTCAACAGCGACGGTAAACTGACCAACAGTTTTTGATTTTAAGGAATAAATGGTTTTATCGCCTGGGCGGGGTGAGAGATAGATTTGAGAAGTTTCTTTGACGTCTGCGTCTTTAATGAGGGTTTCGGTAGTATCAGGTTCGATAGTGGCAACTTTGTCGACGATGTTGCTGCCGGAAACAGGGGCAACGTCGGTAGCGGCGGCTTGGGTGGCAGTGTTGTCGGCGGCGATGATGGGCTGGTTGTCAGGGGCCATAGTTGGAGTGACAGAAGTCGGGGTATTCTCGCTCAAAATTCCTTGAGGTAGAGGAGAGATGAGATTGCCGGTGGGTTGGCTGGTGTAATAGCCAAGGACAATGAGAGTGGTGGGTATGAAAAAGAGGGCGCAAGCGGTGATCGCAATAGCCATAGCCATGGCGGAATGGTTCTTCGGTTCGATGGTGTTTTGGAACTCAATAATCACTGTAATATAGTATATTCCATTTTTGATTTATTTTCCTAATTTCTGCCGTGATATCGACATACCATTACAAAAATAATCTATCATTATTTAATGGACCTGCCGAAGAAAAAGTGGAGTGAAGATTTGAAGTTGATCAAACCGGAGGTGGAGAGAGTTTTATACAAGGGGAATATTGATTTGCTTTTAGATGATGCACCGAAGCTCGCTATTGTGGGAAGCAGACGAATGTCGGACTACGGAAGGAGCGTGGTTGAAAAATGGATGCCGACATTTATAGAGAAAGATATTACGATTGTGTCAGGTTTTATGTATGGGGTAGATCAAGCAGCGCACAGAGCGTGTCTTGAAAATGGTGGCAAAACGATTGCAGTTTTGGGTTGGGGAATTGACCGAAAAGTAGCAATGGAAGATGAAAAACTGTATCAGCAAATACTAGAAGTTAATAGTTTGATAGTGTCTGAGTACGAAGGAGAGTCGGAAGGAAGTGTTTGGACTTTTCCGCGGAGAAATAGAATTGTGGCGGGAATTGCGGATGCGGTTTTGGTAATCGAAGCGGCGGAGAGGTCGGGGAGTTTGATAACGGCACGGTTGGCGAGGGCATTTGGGAAACCACTAATGGCGGTTCCGGGATTGGTGACCAACAAAGGAGCCGAAGGAACAAATAATTTGCTAAAGACCGGTAAGGCAATAATGGTAACTTCGGCCGAAGAGGTTTTGACGGAGATGGGTCTTGGTGCAGGGCAGATAAAAATTAAGTTTTGAGACGAGTATTTAAAACAATAATAAAAATAAAGCGGTAAAAAGTAGAAGAGAGGGGTTGGTTGGTGATTACCTTGAGAAAAATGGTTACAGGTTTATTGAGCGCAATTTTCGTACTCGTTTGGGGACGATTAATATTGTTTGTAGAGACGCAGAAAATTTAGTGTTGGTGGAGGAAAAGATAAAAATAGGGCATAAATTTAGAGAACATAGAAAAATGGTTAATAAAAGCAAGATTTTGAGGTAAGACGGGTTAATTGATTCCCGGTTAACCACTCGTCAATCTATACGGTAAAATAGGAGACATGATGCAAAAAACAATCGTACTGGTAAAACCAGACGCTTTACAAAGAGGTTTGGTGGGGGAGATTATCTCTCGATTTGAAAGAAAAGGTTTAAAACTGGTAGGTTTAAAACTGGTGCAGATGACTGATGCAATGATTGAGCACTGGTATGAACATCATGTAGGCAAGAGCTTTTTTAACGATCTGAAAAAATTTATGGAGTGGACACCTATCGTGGCCATGGTCTGGGAAGGAGTAGACGCCATTCCAGCTGTTCGAAAGATGGTTGGTTCAACCAAAGGTATCGAGGCTGATGCTGGTACGATTCGCAGCGACTTTGCCATGAGCGGTTCACAAAATTTGATTCACGCGTCAGATAGCCCTGAAGCGGCTGGAAAAGAAATGGGTATTATTTTTAATGCGGATGAAATCTTCGAGTATCGAAATGTAACAGATTGTTTGATTTATGGTGAAGAAGACCTAAAGAAATAGGGATTTGTAGGGGATTTTTGTGCTTGGAAATGGTAGAATTAGCCGTATCGGGGTGTAGTGAATCGGTATCACGCTTCGTTCGGGACGAAGAGACAGGCGGTCCAATTCCGCCCACCCCGACTTTAGGTATCAATCACCAGACCGGGTTTTGGTTTTTGGTGAGGTGTTATATAGCGAAATTCGGACCTTTTTCCTACAAAATTTATCAACTAAAATGGTTCACCGTTCGGGGTTTGGCGGCCTTGCGGGTTTGCTAACTGCCTGTCGGCAGTATTACGGTCGCGCGATATGAATTCCGTAAAAGACCTATATGATTGTTTTGCATCTGTATACTGCTATAATATAGGCCAGCATGAATCTCATGCAATCACGCACTTTAAGAGAAAGGAGGAAATACATGGAGACAGAAGATGTCAAAGTTGTACCATTTGGTGCACAGTTTATGCAAATGATGCCCAGTTTGGATCAAACGGCCTTATCTATGACCCGTACCCATACCCATACGGGCATGGGCGATTCTGGCCAAGATAGCGAAACAGACAGCGACTAGACATAGTCGACCCACTCTTGGGAGGGGTTATATGCCCCTCCCAAATTTCAATAAAAGGAGGAAAGATGAAAATACTTGTTATTACTTCAGGAGATGATCCCCACATTGATTTAGTAAAGAAGCATCTTCCCTCATCGGAATTTGTTATTTTTGATCCTAAGAAATTAATGGAATCATCAGAAATTTCATATGAGTGGAATGGTGCCAAGTTCGACATTATCAGTAATGATTCAAGTTTGAATGATTGCGATGTCGTTTGGTTTAGAAAACCAATCATTCTCGAACCGGAGCAGATGCCCGTTGAGCAAAAGTATCAGAAGTATGTTCACGGGGCATACAAAAGAACGGCCAATGCAATCTATGCACTTCTAAGAGATAAATTTTGGGTTTCAGATCCTTGGGCCATAATCAGAGCAAACAATAAGCTTCTTCAACAAGAAGTTGCATCTGATCATGGTCTGCTAATCCCCGACACGCTTGTCACAAACTCACCGACAAAAGCCAAACTTTTCCTGGACAAACACAGGAAGATAATTGTTAAGCCACTTGGTGCGGAAACGGTAAGCGAAGAAGGATTTGAAAAAGCCTTCTACGCAACACAAATTTCTACCAACGACAATATTGACTTCAGTGGACTTAAGGTAGCGCCATCGATATTCCAGCAAGATCTTGTGGGTTTTTTGGATATTCGAGTAACTGTTGTTGGAAACAACGTCTATGCCTGTGAAATTCACAAAACAGGGACTCTGAAAGAAGGTACAGATTGGAGAACTGGCATTCTTACACCAAATTTGGAATACAAAAACCATGGTTTATTTCCCCGAGTCTTAGCTGACCAATGCATGTCAGTTGTCAAGGCTCTAAATCTAAAATTCGGAGCTTTTGATTTTATGCTCGACGATAAGGGTAACTACTGGTTTCTTGAAGTAAACCCAAACGGTCAATGGGGCTTCGTCGAACTAGAGGCAAACATTCCCGTATCAGAGGGTTTTGCTGAGTTATTTACAAACAAAAGTTTTAATTAAGTTAAAATGAGGGATAATATCACTATTAGATATACCCCTCATTTTTTATTGTATGAAATACACTACAATCGCCGAAGAATTAAATAAGATGGCTCTGGAAGATCAGCAAGCCAGAGAAAAATTCTATTCACAGAAAGAGCCTAAAAAAGAAACCTTCAAAAATTTAGTCGTACCAATTGATGAAAGAAACTACCAGAGAATAGCAAAGATTATCGATCAAATCGGTTATCCTACAATCAGTAAAGTTGGTAAACAAGCTTCTTTCAATGCCTGGTTAATTATTCAGCATCATCCTCAAGTTGAATTCCAAAAAAAATGTTTGCAGTTGATGGAAAATGCAGAAGACGACGTTAATCCACAAAATATTGCCTATCTCAAAGACCGTGTACTAATGTTTTCTGGCAAAAAGCAAGTTTACGGTACTCAGTTAAAACAGAATGAAATCACAAATAAAATGGAGCTATACAATGTTGAAGACGAGGCTCATCTAGATGATAGAAGAAAACAAATAGGGCTAGAGCCAATTGCGGAGTATTTAAAAAAATTTGAGTAATTTCGAGAGGGTGCGGGCAATGTACCCGCACGTAGGCGGGAACTCTCTGAGTGTGAGGTTGGGCAGAGTCGAACTGCCGACCTTCTCGTTAGGAGTGAGATGCTCTATCCATCTGAGCTACAACCTCAATTAGTGTATTTTACATCGAAGGTTGTGGTAATATTTGGCCAATGAGAAAAGAGTACGATCTTACGAATGAATTGGGGCCTCAAAATTGGTTGGATGTAGTGGCCGGGGAGGCAGTGGTTTTGGGTTGGTTTTTAAAAGACGTGGAGTTGACGATGAAGGGAACGAGACTAGCTGAGAGCATTGCCAAAGTTCATTTTGATAGAGATGACTTCTTTAAAGTTGAGGCTCAGGCTCTGGACTTAATCAAGGTTATCGAAGAAAAAAAGAAGAGCCAGTCTTTAGTGTTGTTTATGGACGAGATATGTGAATATGACGGGAAAAACAAATCACTAAATAAATGGGAGTACAGCTTCATTTTAAGCGAGGGAAGATATCAAATTATGATGTTGATGCCGGAGTATTTTGATCGTGAGCCACCAGATGACGGGAAATCAAAGGTTGAAGAAATAATTAGAGAAAGTTTTAGAAATCCAACTTTTGGTGAGTTGGTCAAAATTGAAGACTCAAAAATGATGGGTGTGCAAAAGATGGATACAACCGATTATTATACTTGTGACAAAAAATTAATTTGCCATAAAGTTGATTTTGATCACGAATGTGGGTGGAAAAGGGGGCAAATTGTTATCTATCACATAGATGATTATGGGCAGTCAATTGCCGTCTGGGGAAAGATAAGGACTACTTTAGATCAAAAGAAATAAGGTTGTAAGTGTCGGCTTTCTGGTTGATGTTTGTCAAAAGAATTAAACGGCTGCCATCCGGATTGCTGACGGCAAAACCATTTAGTGGCTGAACATAGGTAATGTTGGTCATGTTCAAACCGTCGTAGTCGACAATACCGACACCATCAGCGTTGGTGATGACGAGCTGGCGGGAGTTGGAGTACCAGGAGAGGTTACCGACGGTGTAGCTTTCCGTTTGAGCCTTAAGCTGCTTGAGGGTAGTGACACTGGCGGAAGGAGTGGCGTCGGAGGCAGTAATGATAGTTTTCTTGGTTGTGGCGGAGGAGGTGGCAGCGGTAAGAAGATAATTGGTGCCCTCTTTGAGATCATAGATGTATGTTTTTTCCTTTTGGAGATTTCTGGTTTCAGGGGTGGCGTTGATGTTGGGAAGTGCTTTGCCGACTTCGTTTGTGGGAAGATTCATGTCGACAATGGGTGTGTAAAAAACCTTTTCCTTGTCGGGGGAGAAAAAGACGTTAACTGCTTTGTGGGTAAGGATATCGGAGAAGTACTCGGGGTAGAGGGCAATGGTGGGAAGATTGATCTTGGCGTATTCGTCCTGCCATTGAGAGATGATGAGGGGAAGTCGAAGAGTAACATCGGAGATAGTCTTGATGTTGTTTATTCCTTTAGTGGAAAGAAGCAGAGCAGAAGTGATTTTTTCGGCGGTTTTGGTTTTTTCGGAAAAGACAGCCAGGATTTGGGTACTGTCAGGTGACCAGATAAGAAGGGCTTTGGTAAAGTCTCTGGTGTTGTTGTCGGCAATCTGAGTGTACTGGGACCCAAAAAAGTTTCCGGAAAGAGAGTGAACATAAAGTCCGTTGGCGGTATCAATAGGTGATTTGGTTAGGACGTAGGCGATTTTGGTACCGTCGGGGTTTAGAGAAGCATTGCTTGCTTGATAGAAGGTTAGAGGGGTGGTGGCGTTGATGGTGGGGAAGAGACGAGCGTCGGCATTGGAGACCAGCTCGGATTTTAATGGAACTGTTTTGATCCAGGGGTGGAAACCGTCTTTTTCAATCTTAACATTGTAGTTTCCGGGGTAGAGATAGAGCTTATCGTCGGTAACGGTGGTTAGTTTGTCATTGATAATGACACGGGCGGACTTGGGGTATGAGGTGACATTAAGAAGACCAGAACCTTGAAGTGAGCCTTCTCTGAGGTTGGGGCGATAGCCTTTGGCATATTGGATGGCGGCAACGGTGCCTCCGACGAGGAACAGGAGAATTAGGATATTGATGATTAGGCGTTTAGCTTTCGGATTTTTTGTCATCACGTCTATTATATCAAGACCATAATGACTAGTGTAGTTATGGCGTAGAAGTAATGGGTACTATTTGTATCGAACACCTGATAGAATGTGAGACAAATGTCCTTTTCATTTTCCAAAAAAATTGCCATAGATTTGGGGACAGCCAATAGTCTCGTATATGTAGTGGGTGAAGGGTTAGTTCTGGAAGAGCCAACCGTGGTGGCCGTGTCGGTGACGGATGGAAAAGTTTTAGCTGTGGGTAAAGAGGCTCAAAGTATGTTGGGTAGAACTCCAGGAAACATCAAGGCAAGTAAACCAATGCGAGATGGTGTGATTGCCGATTATGCTGTGACGGAGGCGATGTTGAAGTATTTTCTACGAAAAGTGGGTGCTTATGGTCTTATCAAACCAGAAGTAATGATTTGTGTACCCGCCGGAGTAACTCAAGTGGAAAGAAGGGCGGTTTTGGGAGCAGCTATTGAAGCTGGTGCTCGAAATGCCTATCTTATCGAAGAACCTTTAGCGGCAGCCATTGGAGCCGGAGTACCGATAGCCGAACCATCAGGAAACATGGTTTTAGATATGGGAGGTGGAGCATCTGAGGCGGCGGTGATATCTCTAGGTGGTGTGGTGACCTTTAAAAGTGTTAGAGTGGCCGGCAACAAAATTGACGAGGCAATCATCAGATGGGCAAGAAGAAAACATAATTTAGTTATTGGAGAGCAAACCGCTGAGTATATAAAGATAAAAATCGGTTCGGCAATGCCAGTGTCTCGTGAGGAGACGGTGGAAGTGACCGGACGTGACAGTATTGCCGGGCTACCAAGACAAGTAACTGTTTCTTCAACCGATGTCTTTGAAGCCATTAGAGAACCTTTGGGAAAAATTATTGCCATGTTGAAGACAGTGATGGAAGAAGTGCCCCCAGAGCTTTCCAGTGACATTATTGATAAAGGTATCGTGATGTCGGGAGGAACGGCTCTCTTGAGGGGTTTTGACAGATTAATTACTCAAGAAACCGGTGTACCGGCATTTGTAGCAGAGGATCCACAAAGGTGTGTAATAAAAGGTATAGGGATAGCAATTGAGAACTTAGATGTTTACCGTAGTAGTCTAAAGCACTAACGGAGAAATACATTTTGTATCAATCTTTTTTATTTAACGTGTCAGTGTTGTGAAACGATTGCTAATGCTGTAATTAGGTTCAATTCTGTAATAATCCGAATTTTTATATGAGTTAGTTTGTTTATTAATATTAAGTACATAGTAAATTGGTAAGGGAGTGTTTTTGAAAAATTTTTATTAATGATCCACATTAATATGTTTCTTGTTTTCCGTCAATGTTTTTCAATAAAATTGATTTTTTTATTAATGATTAAAAGGAGTTGGTAATGGGGGAGCATCTATAGTGTTTTTCGCTTTTATTTTTAGATTTTGTTTTCACGGTTATGTCTTATACCCCCATACAAAAATATTTGGCATTTGGTATTTTGATTATTAATGATATGGGGGTATGGGTATGCCGGAGCTGGTGAAAATAAAATAATTTTCTACATATATCCAGGGTGGGGTATGAGCGAGTAGTTGTTGTGATAATTATTGAATAATTTATGAAATTAGTCTCTATTTTTGTATTTCAAAATTATGGGATGATTCGGTTATTTCTGACTATGTAAGCGATATTACTATCGCAAGTGTCTGATGATTGTAAAACTGTTTATTGATATGAAATATAGGGCAATGGTTTTTAGAGACGGTGGGTATAATCCTATAATCAGGCACGGAACCAGTCTAATTTGAGTTTCAGCTGCCTATTGTGAGACTCATCTTTCTTTGTATATTCCGGACTGGGAATCGAAGTTGTGCACTTTGTGTCGTTTGAGTGGTTTTATAAAGATCCCTTATTTATTTTTGGTAGGAGAGTTATGAATTTTAGTTTTAGTGATGGAAAACTGGAGTATCAAAATGACAATGTTTTGGGTGGGGAGCAATGGATGAGTTATGAAAGACGAATTTTTTAAAATACGTTAAGGATGGTCTTTGGGTGAACAGGTTGTGAAAATGATTACTTATTTGATTTTTATGGTTGAACAAACTATATCAAGTGTTTTTCTGATATAGGGTAGATTTGCTTAATTTTTGACCTATTTATGATGCAAAATTATGAGGTTTAAAGAGGATTGATAGCTGTTAATATAAGATAGTGAAAAATTAAAGTAATATTTTTGATAAAAATGTTATTTAAGTATGAATATCGAGTAGATAATTTATTCAATAATGTCAAATAAATTTAGATTGATCCATGGAAGAGAAGAGCCAAATAACATAATTTAGGTAAATATTGGACGCTTATTAATATAAGCCTTTAAAGTGTAGCTTATATTATTCATATTTTTTGGCAAAAACATTAAAATTTACCGATTTTTTTAGGTTTGACGTTTTCACTGACCCATTTTTTGCTGATTTTTGGCCTATTTTTGCTTTCAATATGACATAAATAGATTGATACAAGGCAACAAACATTTAAAAATGCTTATTTGGCAGACAAATACGGTGAGTGATAACGATTCTGGAATTTAGGCACGATTTTTGAAGATTGATTTTGAGAGAGTTTAGTTTGAGGATTTATCTCGTTAGCCTGTTAAAATAATACCATGAGAAAGAATGTTTTGGGTGCACCGGTAGATTTGTTGTCCGGGGCAGAAACTTTGGAATTATTGACCGGTTGGATTGAAAGTAAGTCGAAAATGAAGTTAGTGGTGACTGCTTATAGCGAGTTTTATGTTCGGGCACAGTCTGACCACGAGTTTATGAAGGCGATGCAGTCTGCCGATCTGGTCACTCCTGACGGGGTATCTGTTTTGGCGGCGGCGAAATATCAAGACAGAGTTGGCGGTAAATCCCTTTTGGGAAAACTGGGAGAAGGTCTAAGGGTCGGCGGAGAAATATTAAATGGAAAAGTAGGAAAACCGGTGACGGGGGTATGGCTTTTTGAAAACTTGGTAAAAATGGCGGCAGATAAGGGTTGGAAGGTATTTTTGCTTGGCGGATGGGATAAGGTGAGCGAAAAAACGGCCAGAATGCTTCTAAATCGGTTTCCAGAGCTTAAGGTGGAATATGACGAGGGCGAAGAGAGGGTGGGAACAGACGAAAAGACAAATAGTCGTGTAATTGAAAAAATAAATCGGTTTGCTCCAGACATCTTGTTTGTGTCCTACAACCCCATAAAACAGGAAAAATGGTTAGTGAAACATCGTGGTGTTTTAAAGGCAAAAATTGGTATAGGAGTGGGCGGTACTTTTGATGAGTATGCGGGAAAGATCAAGAAGTCGCCTGAATGGATGGGGAGAATGGGCTTAAAGTGGTTGTGGAGGGTGTTGATTGAGCCGAAGAGATTTGGGAGGATAATGAAAGCAGTGATTGTGTTTCCCTGGTTAGTATTTAGAAACTCAAAATGATAAACACGGTTTCAAAGGGTAAGAATGGATTTTCACTCGGACTGGGTCATAAAATTATGTCAGGTTTCGCGGGTTATCTTTATCGTGGTGGTTATCTTAGCGAGTATGTAGATGTTGACACACTGACGGGTTTGTATAATCGCAACTTCTTTGAAAGATGGCACCCAAAAATTGTGTCTCAGGCAGAAAGAGCGGGTGTGGATCTGGTAGTGGTATCTGTTGACGTAAACGGGTTGAAAAAAGCGAATGACAGTAGTGGCCATGCCGCCGGAGACAGAATGATAAAGAGCTTGGCAAGGCTGTTTTTGAAAACAGTACGTGACTCGGACCTGGTAATTAGAATGGGAGGAGACGAGTTCCTGTTGATTTTATGGAACAGTCAGTTAGAGGGAGCGGAAGGGATGCTAGGTAGGGTGCTGGAGAAGGCAGAGGAGAAGGAGTTGAGTTTTAGCTATGGTTTGGCCTTGGCCGAGAAGGGGAAAAACATAATAGGGAAGGTTGAGGAGGCTGACGAGAAAATGTATTTAATGAAAAGGGCTTCAAAGGCAGGTAGAGCTTGACTTTTTAGACTTATAGTGATATAGTTCCCCCATAAATCAGCTAATTTAAGGCTGGTATTGTTCCTTAATATTTTCCAATAAACCCATGGAGGTGAAAGGTGAAGATTCGACAAGGTTTTGCGGCACTAAGCTTTTTAATGGGACTCGTGTTGGTCTTTGCAAGCTTCGTTCCTGCACAAGCGCAGACCGACGGCCTGATGGAGATCAGCGCCAAAGCTTTGGGTGATCACGAGTGCGATGACAGTGAGTGGCATTTTGTGATTACACAGGTTGAGTCGGAAAGTGTTGCCCCTGCTTCAATTCATGTTGTTTGGGCAAATGGCGGAAGTGAAGACATTCCTCGTCAGGACAAGTTTACCGGGGGGGTGGCTCACTATGCCACGACCAGCAATCTGGATTCAAGTGTAGTAAGCGCTACGACTCAGATTTACTCGGAATGGGATGGGCAATTTAATTTGAGCCACGGACCATGTGGTCTGCCTCCTACCGAGACTCCCATAGTCACGGAAACACCGATTGTCACGGAAACACCAATCGTCACTGAGACACCGGTAATCACCGAAACACCAATTGTCACGGAAACACCAATCGTCACGGAAACGCCAATTGTGACCGAGACACCGGTAGATCCAACATCGACGCCTGTCCCTCAGAAGACCGGTGTCGGCGACGGAATACCCTGGAATCTACCTGTTGGTTTGTTAATAGCAGGTATGTCCCTGGTCGGGTTTTTCTGGAAGAAAAGTAACTAAGTTCCAATCAAAGGGTTGGGGGTAAAACCCCAACCCATTTTTGTAATTTGAGGAGGGACCAATGAGAAAAGTAATGATGGGGTTTGCTAGTTTTTTGATTGTGTTGGCTTTGGTACTTCTTGGAGAGAAGTTGATCGGAAACAGCACAGACAAACCACAGGTAGTCGTGGCACAAAGCCAACAGATTACACCTAAGGCTACGTCGACACGAACAATGCCTGTTATTCCGACTCCCTTTCTTCAGCCTACAAAAATGCCAACGGCTACGGTTGAGGTCAGCGAACCCACTCCGACTCCGGAACCGGTTGTAAGCAACTATGTTTTTGGAAAACAGGTTGATCTGTCTTCAGGAGCACCAGTTGCCCTAACGATTCATCTTAGTGATGACAGGTTACTACTAATTAGTAACTGGGCGGGAACAGTGTCCTACAAGGATACCGATGATCCAAAAACGGTTTTCGCCCCCAACAAGGGAATAATCTATTCCTATTCGGGGGACGTAACAACCACCTGGGCGCATTCGGGTATAAACATGTATGGTCAGCGCTACTTTGCGACGAACATCGACCTTTATATCCGAAAAAATGAAGACAACAAAACAATGAGTCTTTCCGAGGCTGCTGCGAGAGCAGATAGTCTAAAAGGATTGACAGCAGTTTTGTGTCAGGCAGAATCAGGAGAGGTTGAGCCACTTTCGGACTTTGATGCCCTGGAAGAGTGTCCAGGTAAGCAGATTGAAATGGAGATCGTGGCCGTAGCCGTAATTCCTCGAGAGATAGTGGATGAGTACGACTCGAAGATTTTGGATCTTAACCAATGGTTGATGGATAATTATCCGGAAGCGGGTTTTGATCAGCTGAGTAAGGAAGATGGTTGGTTAACTCGTTTTTGTATTGGAAAGTTATCCGATCAGATTTCCGACGGGACACCATCGTATGAGTACAACAGGGGAGTGATTGGATTTAAGATTAAGGACGGGGAGTAGCTATATGCTGCTCCCTTTTTTTGGCTTTAGGAGTTGGTGGTGCCGGGATTTATGCCTAACATCCAGAGAACGGACTCTTTTTTGTAGCGACGATCACCACGGGAGTTGATGCGAATGGCCGGAAGCTTGCCGCGTTTGCCCCAACGCTTGATGGTCAGAGTGGAGACACGGAGGATTTGGGCTACTTCGGAGACGGTCAGGAGGTCTGGGAGATTGTTCAGATCAAGATCTTTCTTGATTGGTTTTACTGCAATAGGGGTTTGGTCTTGGTTGTCCATGTCTGATATAGAAATTAACAGATAGTTTCATTAACGTCAAGTAGGAGTTAATGACCTATATTATTGACAATTGAACACAGAAGTGGTATATTTGCCCCTGTAACGCACTTTGAATGTTCTTGAAGACAACACATTCTTTATCATCACAGGAGGTAAGAGATGGAGCCAAGGTTAGTTCCCATTATCCAAGACATGAGTCCTAAGAAATATTTGAAATATTTAGTTGAAGTGTTACGGATAACCAGGCTAGAAAAATTAACGCCTGGAGGAGAAGTAATTTTCAATTTATTACCAAACCAGGATTTTACTTTGTATTATTCTGGTGAAAGGCCTGAGAAGATCTTGATGGACCGTCGGGAGCTGAGGGTCTTGATGCCCTCGGAAAAGTGTATCTTGATACTCAGATACGAGAACGGTCCTGCAAATGTTGAAGTTGCTTATTCAATAAACAACTAATAAACACTAAGCCCCGAGATCTAGAGTTGCTTTTGAGTACAAAAAAACCCGCTTTTTAAGCGGGTTTTTCTTTGGTTTTAATTGAGTATTATTTAAGCTCAACTTTTGCACCGGCCTCTTCGAGTTTCTTCTTAGCGGCTTCGGCGTCTTCTTTTTTGGCACCTTCAAGGACGACTGCGGGAGCTTTTTCGACTAAGTTTTTGGCTTCCACCAAACCTAGATCGGTTTTGATCTCACGGACGGCTTTGATAACACCAATTTTGTTAGCACCGGCATCGGCGATAACAACATCGAACTCGGTCTTTTCCTCTTCAGGAGCAGCAGCAACAGCAACGGCGGCACCGGCGACGGCGACGGGAGCGGCTGTAACACCGAATTTTTCTTCTAACGCTTTGACTAATTCAGCGACTTCCAAAACGGAGAGTTCACTGACTTGGTCGACGAGTTTGGTTACTTTCTCGGACATGTTTTTTTATATTATTTATTAATTTACGAGACTAATTTAGGCGGACAGTTTGGTTTTTAAAGCATCCAAACCATAAACGAGGTTTTGCATAGGGGCGGAGAGCTGTCGGACTAGAGCTTGAGCGGGAGCTTGGAGCTGGGCCATCAGTTTGCCAAGGAGCTCTTCGTAGGAAGGAAGTTTGGAGAGAGCGGAGATATCGGCTAGGGTAATGACTTTGTCGTCCATAATACCGGTTTTGATCTTGAGTTTGTCGTGGTCTTCGGCAAATTTGGTGAGGGTTTTGGCGGCAGAGACGGCGTCGGCACCGAAGAGAACGGCGGTAGGACCCTTAAGGAAGGAGTCGAGCGTGTCGGCAAGTTCTTTGGACTTTTCTTTGAAGGCGAGACGGAGAAGGTTGTTTTTGGTGACGATGAAAGAGGAGTCGGTTTTTTCAGCTTCTTCACGGAGAGCGTTTTGCTCAGCAACAGTAAGGCCGGCGTATTCGGTAAGAATAACGGCTTTTGAGTCGGCTAGGGCCTTGGTAATAGAGGCCAGTTGATGAATATTTCTTTGGTTTGGCATTTTATTTTGTTTGTTGATTTGAGTATAAAAAAGGCTCCATTCCAAGTTGAGCCATTAAGTAGGTTCTGCAAGGGGCTTAGTGATCGCCCTTGGTCTTGGAACTTTGTTAGTTTAACACCACGGTTGCGGTATTGCAAGAGGTGAGATATAATATAGGTCTAGCAAATTTACATTATCCTAGGAGGCTTGAATTGGAAGAAGAGGCAAAGACTTTAGTTACGGAAAACGCAATGAATTTGTGGTATCAGGTTCTCAATGGTCCGGTCGCGATTCCCGAATGGGAGTTACGATGTACGGACGTACAAGAACTGCTGAACAGCCGTTTGATTAAGGTTGTTGATTCAACGTTTCCGGTAAAGTTTGTAGAGCTTTGTAACCCTTCAATGGCGATGAACGGCGACGAAAAGAAACTCTTTATCGCATTGAAAACGTATAAAAATGGACCGGTAACAGTTGGTTTGTTGGGTGTTTGGTCCAAAGAGTTGGGGTTTAAAAGACCCCTGAAGACCATTAAAAAATTGTTTGATTTGGGCCTGGTAGAGTTCTCGAACAGAGAGAAAAAACAAGTTCAAGTTTGTTTGGGATGTAGATAGTCTTTAACAAAGAAAAACCGGCCAGTTGGCCGGTTTTTTAATACCGAAATTATTTGATTAGAATGAGGATGCCTGTTTGGAGGCTCTCGATCATGGCCTTCTTAACAAAGCCCTGGTCTTGGTTATCGGCGGCGATCATAGCCGAAACCTTGGCGAGGGAGACTGGACTTTCAACAATGCCTTTCCAGGTATCACTGAGGTTTTCTGGAATGGTGTAGCACCAATCAACACTTTCTGGGAGGGTGACGTAGTAGTCGTTGTTGGCCTCGTCCAGGCGAATATCAAGATTGGGGCAGGTAAGCAGCGAGGCCTTGGCGAGGGCGGTGTTGTTGAGGCCGGCGTTACCAAAAGCCATGCCGGCGAAGAAAACAACGAGAACGATGGCTACGATGGCGATTACGATGGGGTTGATATTAAACTTTAACCGGCCGCGACGACCTTTCGGGATTTTTGTCCCGACGGGGGGAGTGGAGAGTTGTTTTTTCATGAATTTCTCCTTGACTTAATATGTCTCGTGAATCTTGAGTATTTTGTCGGCGTAGCCAGCATATCCAACACCAGAAGGTCCATATTTGAGGAGGGCATCCCTGATGGAGCCGTGTTTTTTTATCAGTCCGGCAAGCATCTTGGTACCATACTCAATATTGAATTCAGGATCATACAGTTCTTCCATCGATGGACGGTTGCTAAAGCAAGGACCATTGATACATTGAAAGTTGGCGGAAATGCCGTCTCGGGGCATGACCTGAAGTAGACCGATGGCGCCGTCTTTGGAGGAAGCGTCCGGGCTACCTCCGCTTTCCTGAAGCATAACTGAGGCGATAAGTTTGGAATCGATGTTGTATTTTTGAGCGCTGGTTTCGATGAGAGGGCACCATTGTCGGATCTTCTCAGGAAAGTTTGTAGAAACGCAGTTTCCAGAAGTGAAGGTGGGTAGCGGTTCGCCGGAAGCTATTTCAGTGCTTTCCTGGGGAATGACCAGAGAGGTGTCTTGTCCGTCGATAATGATCTCTTCAACTTGACGAGGGGGCTGTGATTGGGCAAAGGCGGTATCAATCTTTTGAGATGACCATATGCCAAAAGCGAAGAGGATGAGGATAGCGATAAAACCGAGAAGGGTCTTAAAGAAATTTCTTGAAGTGAGATAGATGATCGAGCCGGCGATGATGATTATGCCAATTAGAGCGAAAAACAGATTAACATCTCTAATGGCAAAATGGAAAAACGCAAGGAACATTATGACAAACAAACCAATAACGATCCATTTAACTTTACTGTTGCCGATTTCCATGGCGACCTCCTTTGGGGTCTAATCAAAATTTTAAGGTGATTCAGCCAGGTGGCTGGTGATGGCCGAATTGTATCTCATAATACTTCAAATTGCAAGAAACCCTCCGGATGGAGGGCTTCTTTAACCTTGGTAACTTTTTGAGACTTAGATGTTGCTTATAGCAAGCTTGACGGAAGGAGTGTGGGTACAAGAAAGATAAGCGGACTTGATCTTGGTGACGTTGATGCTTTTTATAGCTTCGTTGATGTTGTCTACCAAGTCGTCACCCTTTTGAGTAATGGAACCTAAGTTGAGGTGAATGATGGGGAATTTAGCTTCGGTTTTGTAGGGAAGAGTGCCTCCAGAAGCAAGCTGTTTAGCTCTTTCCTCGGGGTGTTCTGTGACCGTTCCTGACTTTGGATTAGGCATGAGGCCCTTGGGTCCAAGAATCTTGGCAAAACGAGCTATTTTAGGCATGTCGGCCGGAGTACAGAGAAGGATGTCAAAATCAATAGTGTTGGCGGTGATTTTGGCAGCAACCTCATCGGAGAAAATGGCAATCTTGACGTCTTTGCCGGTAGAGTGAGGAAGTTTAAGCTCGCCTCTTAAGCCTGTTTCACGGGTGTTGAGGTGAAGTTCGACAGTTTTGAGCTTGGAAGATTTGGAGAGCTTGGCTAAGATAGCGACGGCGTTGACGATCGAGTAAAGCTCATCCTTTTTGATGGCTTTAGCCATGGTCTTGTATTTATTGCTGCGTTTGCGAGCAACAACCTTCTTGGCAATTTTTTTGGCTTCTTCTACGACCTCTTCCTTGGCTTCTGCCTCTTTGACCTCTTCCTTGGTAGGAACAGCTATGGAGTCGGCGTTGTAGATGGCTCTTATGGAGTCAAGGTCTTCTTCCTTGATACCCTCGATGGCCATGAGTTCACCATCCTCTTTAAGGATGATTTGTTCCGGTTTTAAGCGGGCGGTACGAAGGGCGACGGCTACGTGCGTAGGTAGGTCGGTGTATAGGTTGTCCCAGATTATTTTTTTAGCCATAGTTATTCTTTGATAGTAATACCCATTGATTTGCAGGTACCTTTAACCATTTCCATAGCGGAGGTTAGGTTAGTGGTATTCATGTCGGCGAGTTTTTTCTCGGCAATGGTTTTGATTTGTTCCATGGTAATTTCACCAACTTTGTCTTTGTTGGGAGTACCGGAGCCTGACTTAAGATTAAGAGCTTGTTTGATGAGGGCGGTGACAGGAGGGGTTTTGAGCTCAAACTTGAAGGATCTGTCTTCAAAAATGGTAACCAACGCAGGAATGATTTGACCACGCATCTCGGCGGTTTTAGCGTTGTACTGGGTAATGAACTCCATAATGTTGACACCGTGCTGTCCTAATGCGGGACCAACGGGAGGAGCAGGATTGGCGGAGCCGGCCGGAAGGTTTAGCTTCAGGATGGCTTTGACTTTTTTTGCCATGTTTAGTTTTTAGTATTTTTTAATAGCCACACAAAAAGGGAAGTTGAATAGGTTTGATGCACTAGTTAGTAGATGTACCTATTTCGCTTTACTTTTGGTAAGCTCCCTCAGACTTGCCGAGGTAGGCATATTTTAACACAGTTGGAGATTTATGGACACTCGCCTGGGGTGAAGGCCGTGACACCAGCGTTGTTGGCTTCGCATTCGCTGGGATAGGTGACACCGTTTTGGCTACAGACAGGAGAGTACAGGGCAGAGCAAATGATCTCGGGGCGTTCGGGAGATAGAGGGGTTACGGTTGGAATTGCCGTAACGGTTGGAACAACGGTGGGTTCAGAGGCTTTGCTACGAGTTTCGGTTTGGGTTTGGGGAAGAATGATGATGCTGGCAATGAGAATACCAATCACGAGAAGGATGGGAAGGACTACCCAGAGAGTTTCTTCGCTGTTTAAGTTTTTCATAGAGTGTCTAACTTTTACTATGGCAAAAAATAGAGGTAGAGTCAAGTTTTTGTTTGACAAAATGAGGATATTCTGATACTATGGGGCTATCGTTTAACCTTAACATGGAGGTGAAGAAATGCTGACGGTTTTCGTCGTGGTCGTGGTCTGTTTGGGTGGTTTTGGGATTGCAACCAGAAAACAACATCTTGGTCCTGAGTGGATGTTTGTGCTCGTTTTGGCCTTTATTTTGGGTATTTTTGTGTCCTTGGGGATAGGAGGTTTGATTCCCAAAGAAAGACTTGTGCGTGAAACCAAGCTGTTGCACAATTTGTACGAGGATGCCACGGTTTCGGGCGGTTTCTTTTTAGGGAGCGGTAGTATTGATGAGACAGAGTATCTGTTTTTCAATACCGTGACCGAGGACGGAATGATCCACCCGGAAAAGGTAGAAAAGTACACCGAAGTGTACATTGTTGAAGGTTCCGGGCAACCTCGTTTGGAGATTGCCTACTATGTTCCATCAGATAAATGGAAGTGGTGGATAAACGGTGGATATGAAAATGTTTACATCTTCTATATCCCAGAAGGGAGTGTCGATTCCGGTTATCGAGTGAAGTAAGTTTTAAGTAGGAGGGGCTTAGCCCCTCCTTTTTCGTGGAAAAATGGCTTAGATTTTGGAGATTTGGAGGAAGTCGAGCTCAACGGGAGTTTCGCGTCCAAAGATACTGACTAGGACAGTGACTTTACCCTTGGCGTCGTCGATGGCGGAAACGGTGCCGAGAAGATCGGTGAAGGGGCCCTCGATGATGCGGACGGCTTCGCCCATGGTGAAAGCGGCTTGGAATTTGGGAGCGGCTTGCTGACCAAAGGCGGTAATGGCCTTAACTTCGTTTTCAGGAAGAGGAGTGGGTTGGTCGGCGGTACCGACAAAACCGGTGACACCTTGAGTCGTGCGGACAGCGAGCCAAGAGTCGTCGGAGACAATCATGCGAACGAGCATATAACCGGGGAAAAGTTTTTCTTTGATAGTGGTCTTCTTGCCTTTGTTGATTTTGATCTTTTCTTGAGTTGGGATGAGAATTTCGTAGATGAAGTCTTCAAGACCCATGGAGATTACTCTGGTTTTTAAGGTAATCAAAACACGATTTTCATGACCGGATTGAGTGTGAACGACATACCACTTGGCAGAAGGGGGAGCATTGTCGGTAATGACGACGTGATTAGGGTCCTGTGTTTTTGGCACAAGTTCATCGATTTGTTTGGCTTTGTCTTCTTTTAGTTTCATTTTAGCGATTTAGTGCTTTGGCAAGCATGGTCGTAAAGAGATAGTCAAGACCTCCTGAATAAAATGCTACGACTAGACTAGTAATAATGACTAAGACGGTCATCTTTAAGGCAGTCTGGTGAGACGGCCATTTTACTTGCTTCATTTCTAGTCTTATCGAGCGTATATATTCAAGTGGACGAGGCATATCAAGGTATTTTAACATGGAAGGGTCAATTTGAGGTATTCAAGTTGTGCAAACTTGCACAAGTTTTCAGGGCGTGATTAAATGAAGTTGCTCTGAACTTTGATAGATTGGGAGGTTTTTCCTCTACAAGCTATCCTTCGGGGGACGGAGTTTTCGACATTTCCAGTGTCGAGACAGTTCACCCACCTTTATGTTTTGGGGAAAGATCCCGAGTATCAAGATCAGGGCAAAAAACAAAATCTGTGCCTTCGTGACCATCGTTTTTAAACGCAGATAGAATCCTTAACAAGCGGACAGTAATTGAGTAGGGTAGGTCGAAGCATGAAGTGTCTTTTAGAGTTGTAGAAACGCCTTGAGGTCAGCAAGGTAGTTTAAGGATGCACCCGTTGTAAGGGTGAACCGGCGGTAGAAGATACAAAGTGAGTTGATCAAAAATTATTTTTTTTGATGCTGAGGTGCAGAATATTTTCTTTTAATATAATGCACGAGAGTATTTGTTTTTGTTGTATAATCGCATAAATGTTGTACATTTAGTTAGCGGAAGGAGGAGCTGTGACGGATACCTTTTTCTTCAAAGGAATTAAGGGGGTGTTTCAGCCCAAGGATAGGGAGTATTACTGCCAAAACGGGGAGTATGTTCGTCTCCCGGACGGTAAATTATTCCTCGTGGAGATAAAAGATCGGATTAGGTTGTTTCCGGTTGAAGCATCAACGTTACCTCCCAGTGCAGTAATCGTTGATTTAGTAAAAATCAACTAAAGAAAGTTTGCCCGCCAGAAATGGCGGGTTTTTATTTGATGAGCTTCTGGAGAAGTCGGGAGAATTTTTGAGGATCGTGGCGAAGACGGTTGAGTTGAGGAGTGATAGAGATAATATCAGAAGTTAATACTTTGATACCTTTGTCAGAAATCAATTTGAGCTCGGTTTTTGACCAGCCAAGAAAGTGAGAGTGTTCGAGGGCATATGACTTGGCCACCCTCGAGTATTTCCTTTCGAAGGCTTTTTGAGAAATGTGGGGAGTAATAATGACATCAAAGGGTTTGGAAAGACCCGTGAAGCGACGGAAGACTTTTAAGTATTTTTCCGGGGTGAAATGATGGGTTTGGTTTCTATTGGAGACAAGATTGGTAATGAGGATTTTTTTTGCTTTGGAGACTGCTAAGGCTTCTTTGATGCCTACAGGAAGAAAGGTACTGATAATTGAGCCATAAATGCTGCCCGGACAGTAAATAATGAAGTCGGCATTTTCGATGGCTTCAATGGCTTGAGGAGTGGCCGGCACATCCGGATCCAACCAAAGGTCGGTAATGGAGTTTTTGGACATGGACTGTTTATCCAGCTCGTGTTCGCCTCGGAAAACAGTGCCGTTTTTTGTTTCAAAACAGATATTGCTGGAGTCGGTAGTCACCGGAATGACGGTGCCGTCAAACTTAATACCCAGAAGATTTTCGAGATGTTCCTGGACTTTAATGAAGTCGTTTTGATACTTTTCCAGAAGAGCGTAGTAGAGAGTGTAGCCAAGATTTCTTTGGCGGCCATCGGTGAAGGAAACGAGATCAGTAAAAGCCTGGATATTTTTTTTATGATTGGTACTGGAAATTAGGGAAATGAGGGTGCGAAGAAGGTCGGAGATGGCAATAACTTGATCGCGCTCGTCGGAGCGGATAATGCCTGTTTTGCCGCCCGAGTCCATACTAGCTGCAATACAAGAAAGATTTTTGTACCCGGCAAGGAGAAGGGCTTGGATGATAATAGGCGCTCCGGTACCACCACCCAAGGTAACAATTTTTTGCATTGATTAGATATTACCAGATTGTCGGTTCCAAAAATGAATCTGTGGTTTGGTATCTTGGGTTAAAATACGATAGATGAAAACTATTTTGTTCTCGCAACTTATGGCAGATGAGGTAGTGAAAGTGCTTAAAAGTGGTGGTTTGGTAGTTTATCCAACCGAGACGGTTTACGGATTAGGAGTGGATGCAACTTCCGAGGCTGCTTTGGAAAAACTGTGGAAGTTTAAGGGAGAGCGAGGAGACAAACCGGTGTTGGTGGCGGTGAGTGGAGTAGCGATGGCGGAAGATTATGTAATTTTGGGTGATTTGGGTAAGAAAGTGGTGCAAAAATACTGGCCGGGCGCGGTGGCTATTGTAGCCATGAGTAAAAACAAGGTGGCCAAAAAAGCGCAGGGAGAAACTGAGACATTGGGGCTACGAAATCCGGACAGTAAGGATATCTTGGAGATAATTGATATTTTTGGGAAACCAATTACTTCGACGTCGGCTAATGTTTCCGGAGCGGTGACGGCGAGAAGTCTGAAGGAATTTTTGGAAACAGTGCCTAAAGAAAAACAAAAATTAATTGATTTATTTATTGATGCGGGAGAGTTGCCTTTGCGTCAACCGTCAACGATTGTAGATACGACAGGGGAGGAAATAAAGATTTTGAGACAAGGAAGCATCGCGGTTGAGGTATAAAAAAGCCCCGATTTGCATCGGGGCGGGTAAGACTTAGAAAGGTAAAAGGAGGAACCAAAAGAAAAGTGGGGTAAATCCGAAGACCAAAAAGCACAAGAACAGGAGAGGAAAAAGATATTTATGAACCAGTTCTTGTTTGGGGGTAGGACTGTTGACCTTGAGGTACCACTTCTCGATGAAGTAGGCACCAACGAGACAGAGAAATCCGAAGGAAACAGAAATCCAGAACAGTAATGGGGTCAGGACTATCATGAGCGGCCTCCTTTTTAGTGTGCGTGGTGGAATTGTACCTTTGGTTTGGTGTTAGCGCAAGTGCGGATAAAGAAAAACCCCGATTAGTATCGGGGTCTTGGTGTTTTAAATTCTTCGTATTCCTCGTCGTCATCCTCGTCGTCAAATTCTTCGTCACCGTTTTCCGGGGTGCTGACGGTGTGGTTGGATACGGCGAATGAGGCGTCGGAGTTGTCGTCCGGACGACTGATTACCAGCTTGCTGGCCTCCGTTGGCTTGTTGGGGATGAAGGTGGTGGTTACCGTGAAGTTTACCCTGGGAACAGGATACCATTCAATATCAAGAGTTAGATCCTTGATGACCTTCTCGATGATTTTTTCCCAGATGATGAAGTCAAGGTCATTCCAGATTTTGATAAAGAACAGATAGGCAAGCCCGTTATCAAGTAAGCCTGTTTTGCACTCCCGACCTTCATACTCAAAGTACAAAACAGCATCAATCTCGGCGACGTCCGGATTGGGGTGAGTGCTTACTTCCCGTTTGGTATCCAGGTTTAAGAAACCCAGATTAGTGTGAATGGTTTTTTGAGGAGGAGGGGGAGTAAGCGTCAAGCCGATAGAAGGAAGATAGATCAGTCCGTCGATGTAGTTTGTCGTGTCCAGGTCGATAAAGTAAACATTTTGTTTGGCGAGAGAGGAGAGAACTCGAAACTCGACATCGGGTCGACTAACATTAATGGGTTCGTAGAGCTCGATTGTTGGCGGCAGTGACTTCTTATTGAAGAGACCGGAAACTCTGTCAAGAAAAGAAGCAAGAAAATGGACGGCCATGTTACCTCCCTTTAGATTTTTAGAGTACTTGTTGCGTTGTGGTGAATTGTATCCTGGTTTTCAAATTAAGCAAGTGTAAAAACCTTTAGCAGATGTGGTAATCTAGTGTGAAGATGCATAAAAATGACCTAAAACTAAAAAAATACCCCGGCGAGAAGGTAGAAATAAGATTTTTTGATTCCGGACGGAAAGAAGATATGTTGCGATTGAGGAAAATTGTTGATCATCGTGAGGTGCAAGAAATGATGGACAGCGTGGCCGGGATGTCCAAAAAAGATCGTTACGAGTGGGCAGATGAAAAGGGAGCCTACGGAAGATATTACTTGTTTGCAGTATCGGGTACGGACAAAATTTTTGGAGAAGATCAAGCCAGTGAAATCGGGGAGGTTCAGGGGTTTGTGTATCTTTATGCGGGTAGTGAAGAGAAGAAAATCATTAATAGAATTGTGAGGACGGGTTTGATTAAAAAGAGCGAAGTCGGCGATAATAAGATTTTTGAAATTAGTTTTGCCAAACTACCAAAAGCTCCGGGTGGACAGATATCCAGCGCGGTAAGGCAAGCGTGTTTGGAATTAAAAAGACTGGATAGGATCAAAGAGGGCACGGGGGTGTTTGTATTTTGTTTCATAGATGAGAGCAACGTCGGATCAATGAGGGTAGTGGAGGCATGTGGTTTTGAGAGAAGAGGAAGGCATTTTTATGAGGAGGATTCAAAGGAGATGAGTGCCTTGTACGTTTTAGACTACAAAAAGCTCAGAGATATCGAAAAAGAGAAAAGCAACGGTTGATTTTAGTCAGGGGAAAATGCTAAGCTGAATTCATGATTGGAATAAAAGATTTGTTGGGAATAAAAAAGAAAACACAGATACCAAAAGAGGAAGACCTGCCTAAGCTGGAAGTAAAAGCGGAGGAAAAGCAGGAGTCGGTGACAGCTAAAGCACATAAAAGACCGAAACTTAGAATTGAAAAAGAGGCCCTAAAGAATCTGGGCTTGGTGGTGGTGGCATATTCCCACGTTGAAAGAGAGATGTTCCCGACGGAAGATGCTTATTACGCCGAAGTAGAAGTGGAAGATAGAGCCAAAGAGGTTGCGGAGAGAATTGAAAAAATGGGTATCCAGGTTAAAACTTTGCCCGGTGATCCATATTTTCTAACTAATCTACTGGTAGATAAACCTTCGTTGATTTTGAATTTGGTGGATACCCTAAAAGGGATGGACAGACTGCAGACATCAGTACCGGCAGCTTTGGAGTTGTCCAACTTGCCCTATACCGGTGCCGGCATGGAGGGAATGGTAATTGGAAATAATCGAAACTTGACGAAAAGACTTTTGATGGCTTATGGAATTCCTACCCCGGCGTTTCAGTTTATTCGTAGATCAAACACGGCAATTCGTGAGGATTTGGGATTACCTTTAATCGTCAAATTAAACGAAAGTGGGGGAAGTGTAGGTATTGATAACCATGCGGTCAAGGAAACGATTAAGGACGCTCAGAGAAAGGTTAATAAGATGGTGTCGACGTATAAAATTCCGGTTATTGTGGAACAGTTTATTGATGGACCAGAGGTGACAGTAGTGGTTTTTGACGATGGGTCAAGAAAGAGTGTTTTTATGGGTCAAAAAGTGTTTAGAAGAAAAACGGACGGGAAGCATTATTTCACTAGCCTTGAGTCTTATGAAGACCTCAAAGCTTATACCTACAAAAGTGTGGAAGAACCTTTGGCCAGTAAAATTTCCCAGTTGGCGGTGCGCGCTTTCAATGGGCTACACCACAAAGACTACGCTAAGTTTGACGTACGTGTGGATGAAAATACAAACATTCCATATTTCACCGACTCAAATCCAAACACCGCTTTTGGTCCGGATATGGGGCTGCCATTTACCGAAGTCCTCGCGATGTACGGAATTAGCTTTGACGAGGTTTTGGCAAGTTTACTCTCAAAGTACGCCAGGACGCTCAAGCAGGGTTGAACTTAAGGATTGATTGTTTGGTAAAATCAGGGTTATGGAGGACCAGGACAAAAATTATTTTTTGAAGGATGGAAAGGGCTATGTGGTGCGCTTTTTTGAGTGTGAAGATAGCCGTGATTTGCGGGATCTGATCCAGATAGTGGAGAGTTCCGAGGTGCAAAGATGGATGGACAACGTCAATGATCTGAGTATTTGGAATTACCAAAAATGGATGGATGAAAAAGGAGAGGGGAACACCTTTTTATTTGCCATTGCCGATTCACAAGGAGAGGTGGCTAATGATCGTCGAGTTCACGGCTTTATTTATTTTTATCCATCAAAGATAGTTCAGGGTAGGTTGGAAATGAGCTATGCCAAGCGTCCTGGAGCACCAACCGGTTTGATTACTCCGGCAATCGAAATTGGCTGCAAGCTAGTGTTTGAGTACCTTCAGGAGAAGAAGCCCTGGATGACGGATGGTTTGAAGGTGTTGGCAGAGATTGAAAGCGGAAATATTCCTTCAATCAAAGTGGCCGAGAAGGCAGGATTCAAGATGATTAGAGATTTTGATTTAGAAAATAACGGTTTGTGGGAGAGGGATCTAGTAATGGCCGCCAAGGAAGAGGAAGTTTCCGAGGTACTAGAGAAAAAAATGACAATCGACAATTTACCGAGAGTTCGTCAGGAGAACCCAGCCTTTTGTGGTCCAGCTACATTGCAAATCTTGTTGTCGCATTACGGTATTGAGACTAGTCAGGAGAAATTAGTGATGGCGGCAACGACGAGAGAGTTAGCCTTAAAAAACGGGATGTCGATCGAACTTTTGGCCAGAGCAGTGAAGAATTCTTATCCGGGGATGCGTCTTTGGGCAAAACGGGATGCTAGTCTGTTTGACATTGAGCAGATGGTCCGTGTCCACAACTATCCGGTGGGTGTTGATTGGCAGGGAATTTTTGGGAGTGATTCGTATGAGGACTATCCGGATGAGGAGGTGGAGGAGATGGAAGATGAAGAGGAAATGTGTAAGGGGGACAGTGGGCATTACTGTGTGGTCACCGATGTAGACAGAACAAACGATAGTATCCGAATGATGGATCCATACGGTCATTATCACGCGGAGGATCGAGTTTATATGATTCAGCAGTTTCTAAATCGTTGGTGGGATGACAGAGTAGATAAGTTGCTCGATGGCAGCAAAAAGTATGTTTACGAAAAGAGATTGATGTTTGTCGTAGTACCAAAAAATGT
This sequence comes from Microgenomates group bacterium, assembly GCA_049303575.1. GTDB lineage: Bacteria > Patescibacteriota > Microgenomatia > UBA1400 > MFAQ01 > UBA2277. The sequence goes on from JBAQNH010000001.1 coordinate 44,680, forward strand.
GCGTATACCGGAAGCTTTGGGGATGACGGAGCTTTGATAGTTGATGGAGTTGTATATACTGGAGGTAGTATGTTCGAAGACAGGATGGATGCCGGCAAAAGATTGGCCTCAAGCTTGGTAAGGTTTCAAAAAGAAGACGGTGTTTTAGTGGCGATTCCTCGTGGTGGAGTGATTTTGGCGGAGGTGATTGCCCGTGAGTTAAAGTTTCCCCTGGAGCTTGTATTGGTGCGGAAGATCGGACATCCTTATAACAGGGAGTATGCCGTTTGTGCGGTTTCCAAGAGCGGAGTACAGTGTGAGGAGAAGGAAAAGAGCCAACTTAACCAAGACTGGTTAAGAAAAGAGATGGAGAAGGAAAGACGGGAGATTAAAAGAAGAGAGAGTTTGTATCTTCGAGGGAGGAGCAGCTTGGACATTAAAGGGAAAACGGTAATTTTGGTTGATGACGGGGTGGCCACGGGGTTGACTTACTTGATGGCCGTTGAAGAACTGCGAAGTAAAAATCCACGTAAAATCATTGCAGCTTTGCCGGTGATGCCCGCAGAGTTTGAGGAAAAACTGGGAAAAGTGGTGGATGAGATAGTTTGTTTGAACATTGATAAAGATTATCGAGGAGCAGTGGGGGCATATTACAGAAACTTTCCTCAGGTGACGGATGAAGAAGTGATGCGGGCGATGGCCGTAGAGAGTAGGTGAGAAATATCAATAACGGAGACTTTGGAAGGAAGTTTTTCTTGAGGTTTTAGAGAGTTAGTGATGAGGATTTTCTTAAAAAGTGATGTAGAAGTTAGTAGATTGATACCTTTGCTCTGATAGACACAGTGAGTGACGGCGACGTAGAGATTTTTGGCGCCTTTGGACCGTAGAAGCTTGGCGGCGGCAAGAAGAGTACCACCTGTTTGAATCATGTCATCTACAAGAATGACATTTTTGTTGTTGACATTGCCCGTAATTTTTAAGGGGACAGCGCTTTGGACCGAGGGACGATATTTTTCGATGACAACGATATTTTTGATCCCCATAGCTTTAGCAAAAAGTTTGGCACGATCTGAACCACCGAGATCCGGAGTGGCAATGGTTAAATTAGGAATATTTAATGATTGATAGATATCAGCCATGAGAGGTAGAGCAGAAAGATGAGTGAGGGGGATGGTAAAGAATTTTTTGTTTAGTTCGCTGTGAAGATCAAGGCAGATAATCTGAGAAGCACCAGCTTGTTTGAGAAAACCAGCAAAGAGTTGGGAGTTTATAGGTTGAAGGGGTTTGTCGCGGTCGGATCTAGCGTAGCCGAGATAGGGAATGACCGAAATTATGGATTTGGCACCATTGAGTTTGAGGGTGTTTACGATGGTAAACATGGAGAGGAGGTTGTCGGCGGGAGGTCCAGTATGTCCAAAAACAAAACAGAGTTTATCTCTGACCGGCTCGTCGAGATAAAACATGACTTCGCCATCAATAAAGTGACCAAGACGATACTTTCCTTGGCGCAAAGAGGGGACAGCGGCGATGATGTTTTGAGCTAGATTTGAACTGTCTGAGGAAGTGAAAAGCAAGGACTCGGCCATACCTAAATAATACCAGAAAAGTAAGAATGATTACAGTTTTGATTCCTTCATAACCATATAAACAGAAAATTCTTTACCAGGAAAAGAATTTATATTCTTGCAGGGGTGGAAGGAATCGGACCTTCATCACAGGTTTTGGAGACCCGGATTCTACCATTGAACTACACCCCTAAGTCAGTGTATTTTAACAGATTTGGAGGCACAACGGGTATAAAAAAACCCCGCTGAGGCGGGGTTTATAAAGCTAGTTGTTTTCTTTATCCCAGATGGCAATTTGACTTTCAAGGACAACGGCCATGATCTCTTTACCTAAAGCCAGAACGGCTTCCTTGAGATTGACGATGTTTCCGTTCGGAAGAACATCAAAAAGGGTGTCCAATTTGCGGAAGACGAGGTACTTTCCGGTAGTACCAGAGTTGACATCGACAAAGACGTCAAGATATTTTCTTGTCGGAGTAATACCGACTTTTTCTTTGAATTTTCGGTCGTTGATGATGCGTTCGTAGGCGTCAAACAAGAAAAACATGACGTTTTCGGTGTCCCCATCAATCTCGTTTAATTGGCCAAAAATATCATCGACGGCAGCAGTTAGCCGACAAATTTCCGGGGTGAGGGACATTAAGTTTAGAGCCTCGTCTTCGGTGATCCCTTCGGCGATGATCCGATTTTCTAGACTGTGACTAGGGTGAAACTCGGTGTTACTTTTCAGGTTGTGTCGACCTCTAACACCCGAACTACCACTTGTTCGGTCTAAATTTTCATAACACATCCAGTATGACATTGTAGCCTCCCTTTCAAATTTAAAGTACAGATTTTGTTCAGATGGATTATATATCAGTTTGATACAGTAACGCAAAAATTTGCTGATATAGAAACGAGGGAGAGTTGAAAGATAGAAGAACTATTTTAACTTAGAGACTTCCTTGTGGTCAGTATGCAAGCGACAGGTGCGGCAGTACTTACTGATGACGAGTTTCTCGGGAGTGTTGGTCTTGTTACGTTCGGAGATGTAGTTGAAATGCCCGCATTTGGAGCATTTTAAACCCATACTTTGTCTTGGTCCTTTTTTTGCCATGTTTTGTGTCTTTGATATTGATATGAAGCAACTGGTATTTTAACACAAAACGTTCTGGAGCTGGGAGCGGTACCTAAATGAGAATGTTTTTTGATTTGACAGACACTATTTTTTACCTTAGAGTGATTGTAGGGATTTGTAAAAATTGTTACAAACTTTAAAATTATGAAGAAAACATACTCGGTTTCCGAGACTGCCAAGATTCTGGGTTACTCAGCAAATAGTATTTATGGTTTTTTAAAAGAAGGCCTCATAAACTCTGTCAGAATCGGTAAGGGAAAATTTCGAATTCCGGAACAGGAAATTAAAAGGTTCGAAGGTAGCAAAGGTGAGGAAAAAACGATCGAGCCAAAAAAGATACCTGAAGAGGTGAGTCAGGATGTTTTTTTACCCAGTTCATTGTTACCACCACCAAGACCAGGAAAGAGCTTGTCGGACTTAAGTGGAGAGTCTTTTTTGCACACATTGAGTTTATGGCTGGTGGAAAGGGTAGGATTCCCGACCCTGTTTGATTGGTTGATAAGTTTGACATCTATTGTTTTGGGAATGTCTCTGTTTTTGTATTCGAATCAACAAGACGTTTTATCTTTGGGAAGACTTTCTCTTTGGTTAAATCCGATTCGTTTGGGAATGATATTCGGAGGGTTGGGATTGATTTTGGCTTCGATGATTCAAGAAGAGGTTGGACGACTGGTGAATTTGACAAACATTTTCCGGTATTTTTTAGGAGCTGCCTTTTTGGGTTTGTCGATGGTTTTGCTTTCAGGAGGAGATATCGATGGCTTTTTGATTCACGGCTTGTTTGGTTTGGTGATTTTGATTGAAGCACTAAGTGGTGTCGAGTCTTCAACGCTATACATGCTTTATATTTTTGGGTTGCTCATTAGTGTATTTATTGCTTTAAATTTTTTCCCTAATGATTCAGGAATGTCCATAATAATTTTGGGTTTAAAGTCGGCACTGGGTGGCTTAGGATGGCTTTTAAGTCTATTAATACTCGTACTGATTGCCTCCGGGCTTTATGGATTTTTTTGGAACAAGAGGTTTTTGAAAAATATCTCGTTTACTTATGGATTGATGCTTTGCGGTTTGGCCCTTTATTACGGTACAGAGAATTACTGGTCAAGATTTTTCGCGGTTTTAATGGCAGGTTTGATAGGGATGGCCTTACCCTCCTGGGACTCGTTTAAAGCCAGACTGGTGACAGAGCGCACATTGGTGTTTAAAGTGTTTGGCTCAGTCCTCATTAGCTTCATGTTGATGATTTTTATGATTGCGGTGGTGCAGGGAACTTTAATCAGCAATGCAAATAGAGGCCTTGCCGAAAAAGCCGAGTTTGCCAGAGTGGAGTTATCAAGAACAATCGACGGTTTGATACGGGGGGTGACCGATTTATCAAAGAACGAAGTATTTATTAATGCTCTTGCTCGTTCTCAAAACAAAGAATTAGCAAATCAGTTAAAGTTTTTATTGTTGGGAAGAACCGACGTAGCAATTGCAGGAGTAATTAATGCAAAAGGGAAGCCAATTATCTCCTATCCGGCAGCAGCTTCCTTTGGCTCGTTTGATTTTGCAAACACCGGGTTTTTTAGATCGACATTAAACACGGGGAAAACATATGTTTCGGTGGCTTTAGAAGATTTTATTGAGGGAATCAATGACGTTTTCTTGATTGCCGTCCCGACAGTCGATACAAAAAATGTAGTATCGGGTGTTTTAGTCGTAGCTGTTTCAGGAGTAAACCTGTCAAGTGAGCTCCAAAGAGTGGGTGATAGTGTGTTGGGACAGGAGATAATTGCGATTGGAGAGGAAGGAAAAATAGTGGTTCATCCCGATGCTGACAAACTGGGTGCGGTGGTGAATGAAGCTGACGGTAGCTACGACCTGTGGAAAACAAACGGACTAAACACAGAGGGATACAACGGGAAAGGGGTGCATTCCTTGTTCGGATCAAGTAGACTTTCGAAGTATGGATTGACGATTATTGCTTCCGAGCCAATTCAAAAAGTACTTGATGTGAACTTGTCTTGGCTGACTTGGTTGCTGATACTGCTTCTGATCGTAGGAATAGTGGCGCTGACTGCCATTGTCTTTATTAAAACTCCGGAAAAGGTGGAGGATTCATAAAAATGAACGATTCTCAGTTAATCACCGGGAACAAATATGATCAGGTAGTTCGTTTTATCTTAATTCTGTTTTTTGTGATTACTGCGGGAGGAGTTGTTTTTGCCGTTAGCGGAGGCAAAATCAAGTCCAGTGTTGTCGAAAAACAAGTAACGATTCAGGCTGTTTCGCAAGTAACCCCAGAAGTACTATCCGAAAGTAATTTGGGTAATCAACCATATTTGGTAATAGCGCGAACCAATGGAGAGTACGCATTTGTGAGAGTTAAAAACGCACAGATTCAGAATGAAAAATATGTTGACCTTACGGAACTTGTTTATCAAAACGGTGAGGCGAAATTGACCCGGGAAATAAACGGAACAGTAAATATTTATGACGACAATAATCGGGTGATTGAAAATGCCACAATTGTGTTGCATGGAGTGGTGGGTATTACACTAACCGATGGATCTACCTTTCCGGTAAAAATTATTAACGGTAGAATAAACGGCGGCAAGATGGTTGGGGATGTAGAGCTGCGAAGTCTAAAGGATAATTCTCAGATTTTGGGTACGATAGATGCTCGGGGTAATTTTGAAAATGTAACTATCGTGCCGTCTTTACAAGAAATAGATACGGTTACCGCGACGGTCGGAAAAGAGGTTTTTAAATGGCTAGATCAAACTCAAGAAACGGTAACGGTAACTCTGCCTGGGGCAGAAGTATCCCCCACGCCATCGTTAGTTTCCGGGGCCATTACTATAGATCCCGTGACTGGTTTGGCAATAATCAATAGTGGAGTAGTTGGTGATGCCCAGATTGTAAATGGTTCAATAACAACTTTGAAATTGGCTGATGGGGCGGTAACGACGATCAAACTGGCCGATTCCGCGGTGACCGGGGCCAAAATAACGGATGGAACAATTACTTCGGGAAAAATTGGTGATGGAGAGATAACTAACGCAAAACTGGCTCAGATTACTGAGGCAAATAAAGTATCCGGATCAGCAGTGTCGTTGAGGAGTGGAGGAGGATTGGCAAATGACTCAGGTTTGAGTCTTTTGACTGGTTGTTCGATAGACCAGGTGTTGAGTTGGGATGGAGATTCGTGGGAGTGTGAGTCGGTAAGTGGAGTGGGGACCGGAGTATCGAGTGTAAATGGTTTAACCGGGGGTCTTACGATTACCGGCAGCGGATTAAATACGGTAACTGCGTCTGGGACAACAATAAATATTGCGGGGGCATTACCCGCCCTGGGAACAGCCGGAACTTACGGGACGGCGATGGACATCCCCGTGATTACAACTGATGCAAACGGGAGAGTGAGTGGGGTAACTACGACTGTAATTTCGGGGTTAACCTCAGCCAATCTGGCGGCTTCTGCGGGCATTACCAACGCTCAGTTATCTAATAGCAGTATCTTTGTTTCCCCGGGAAGTGGTATTTCGGTGAGCGGTTCGCCAGTATCTCTTGGGGGAACAGTAACAATTGCCGGTGTAGATGCTTCAACAACATTAAAAGGAGTAGCAAATTTCAATTCAACAAACTTTAGTGTAGTGAGCGGGACGGTGAATACGATTCAAAGTATCGACTCAACAGCGGTACCAACGTTTAATTCTTTAATTTTGTCAAAGGTTAATAATCAACTGGTTTTGGGAACAACCAATACAACAACTATTTCCTCTACGGCACCAAGTGCCAGTAGGACAGCGACAATTCCGGCTTTGTCCGGGAATGATACTTTTGTTTTCCTGAACGAGTCGGGGACATTGACAAATAAAACAATTGCCGCCGGATCTAATACAATCTCGGGTCTTACGAACTCAAATTTATCCGGAGCTGCGGGAATTACCGATGCCAATTTAGCAACAATCACGACCGCAAATAAAGTATCCGGTTCGGCAATTCAGCTAAGTACTGGCGGAGGACTGGTAGACAGTACTGGTTTGTCTTTACTACGAAGTTGTTTGTCAGGAGAGATTCTTAAATACAATG
>JBAQNH010000002.1:0-704398 GCA_049303575.1 Microgenomates group bacterium
GTGCCGGACTCGGACCGGCCACCTCTACATTGCAAATGTAGCGCTCTACCAGATGAGCTAACGGCCCGTATTATCAATCTTTCAAAATGTGCGTTTGTGCCTAATATAAACAAAAAACTTCGCCATAGCGAAGTTTGATTTCACACCACAGCGGCAAAAAACCTAAGGGGCTTTAATATTTGCTGTAATGGATAAAATCATATTGTCTGCTAAGGACAAGTGATAGTATAACAAACCGCCCTAGTTATTTCAAGCTCCAAACAACCGTAACCGTCTTGCTGATACTCGTGCTCCCGGGCTCAACTGCCGCCCCTCCTCCACCACCCCTACCATCCATTGCATAAAGGGGAAATACGCCCCCTCCACTCGAGCCTTCACTCACACTAATTATTTTGTCCAAACTTGTCCCGCTCGCCTTAGCTATAGCCTCGGCCTTAATCTTTGCGTCGGCAATCGCATCAGCCATTAGACCGTCTGCCGCTTTTATACTCGTATCTAGCTGAAAATTCGGTCCGTAGACATTCGTGGCTCCGCTCTTTGTCAAGAGATTAGCCATCGCTGAAGCTCTATTTACATCTCTCAAAATTACTGAAATTGTGTTGTTTACATCCCATTGTCCGGGTTTACTCTTTTGTACACCGTTATCGTAATAAGACTCTTGTCTCTGATACACACTCATTGACTGGGTTTGGATATCGGATGGATCCACTCCAAAGTCTTTTACTGCTTGCGTAATTGCTGCAATCTTGTCATTTACTTCTTTTACGGCATCATCCTTACTATCTTTGACTGCATTTACTCCTGCGCTATAGTTCGCGATTTGGTTTTTTTCCTTAGACTCGGCATATCCCGATACCGTTACCATTCGCTCAGGGGTCATCACTACTTTTCCCCAAGTAATATCCTTCCAGGGAAAGAAATATAAAATTGCCAGAATTACCACTACTCCACCCAACCATCCCCAGTATTTAAATTCCTTCATAACTCAATATACCAATTTTATCTAGTTCTCGTCAAACTACCTTCAAACCAAGAAAATGGGCACCCATATAGGTGCCCATCGTTTTACTTAACAACAAGAGGAAGAAAATACTTGTATTTTACAATTTCCGGAACCGTAATAAATACCCCATTTGGGGAAGATTTTCCATTCAAGGTCACCTTGACCATAAATGTCCCAGCCGGAAAATTTTCTGGTAGTTTGATCGTGATCTGCCTTGGTTCCCAACTTCCTCCCATTTCCCGAATCTGTTTAAACGGGTAGGCGATGCTCAATCGACTATCATCGTCGATGAACCAGACAATCATACTTTCCGGATCAAACTTTTCTCCCAAGTAGGGAAAAAAGTTATCCCCAACAAGAGTAATTATCCGGTTTTTCTCGGTGACAGCAACCACTCTCGGTGCAGGCACGTCACGATAATCCCATTGCAACGTAGCGCAGGTAGGACCATTTTCGTCCCCGACCAACACTTCTACTGCGCCGTACAAGTCTGTCGTCTTGACTTCAAATCCTCCACCGACTGCGGTCATTCGTCCTGCAGGACCACTCTGGTCACCCAAACGAAGGACTATTTGAACGTCTTGCTTTGTCGTATTTTCCATAGTTACCAGGAATTCATCACCTTTTTTCAAAAAGGTAAAGTTTGGCCCCAAACGACAAACGTCAAAATTGTGGCTGGAAAACTGATATGTCCTACCCCAGTAATCAGTCAGTGAGAAGTTCTTCACTTCTTCAACTGACCTATTCTGCCAAAATGGCAAACTTGAAACTGCAATGTCCTCAACGTCGCTCGAATTCACCCGTAGACTGGTTGCTCGATCAATCGAGCCAATCGAAACTACAGCTTCGGGGCCCTGCCAGTTGTATCTAGCCTCTGAATCAAGAGCGGACTCTTGGTTCTGAGCCGACACTACTGACGTAGGTACAAACCCCGCGAACATCACAGCAAACAGTACGAGCAAAGCAATCTTTTTCATCATCCCTCCTCTTATTTTTCAATGATCTCCGGCAATCACCGGAACATGCCATTCTACTACATTTGAACCTAAAAGTCAATACTATAAGTCAGCAATCGGCCTTAGTTCCGTAAAGTCATCAATTACGTATGTCGCTCCTAGACGTAGTTGATCTTCCCTTTTATAAAACTCCTCATATCTTTTGGGGAAATAAAGACAGCTTTCCACTCCGGCCGCTCTTGCAGCCTGAATATCTTTCCAGTTGTCACCCGTCACTAAAGTCTCGCCTATTTTTCCTCCCATATACTCTAAGGATTTAAAAATTACCTCCGGATCTGGTTTTCGCTCAGTCACATCCTCCCTCCCCAAAAATACATCCACTAGTTCTTTCAATCCGTTATTTTTTAGTGCATGTTTTACCCATTTCTTCTTGGAGTCAGTCATAATCCCCACTTTTCCCCCACTTTTTTTAATCGTTTCCAAAATCTCTCTCACCCCCGGATTTAACACTGCCCCATCAAGGCTTGGTCTAATCTCTTGCTCAATTTCATCAAGATATTTTTCCACGTTAGTTATACCTAACTCTCCCACATCAAGTTTCCCAAACGTTTCCTGACAAACCACTTCATCGGCAACTTTAATCCCATTATTTAACAGAATCTTTTTATGTACCCGAAACCAGTCGGACAAGGTGTTTGCCAAGCTTCCATCCCAATCAAACAAAAAATATTTGTATCTCATACCCCATTGTAAACAAAACCCCTCACTTGCGTGAGGGGAAAAACAGACTGGAAATTTCCGGAAAGTCGCCTACTTCATAATGGTTACTGTCCGTTCCGTTCTGGATCTCAACATAAATTCCTTTTGTCAAACCGTGACACCACAAAAACCACAAAATCGACAGAGCCAGTCGCCTTTGATTGTACTCGGTCAAAACATTCCCCAACCCGGTCGCAACCGCCGACACTGTAGCTCCGTCTTCATCTGCGTCTATTGTCTTCACTACAACGTTCCCTTCACCGGTCACGTTCTGAACGGCAAAAAGCAGTGACAGCAATAGATCACCTTCCAGTTCCGTACCACTAGGAATATCCTTTATCAGAATCTCCACATCTACCTCCTCATGGTCTGTTTAAAGTACCCCGCTATTCTACCACCAAATACAAAATTCCTCCCCGTTTAAGGGGAGGAAGGCATTATCACTCAACTTCTTGCTCATCTAGGTAAGTATCTCGATAGGCACTCCTATCTAGTGAGTCACAGCTAATTTTTCCCGACTCCGGACACCACTTGAAGAAGACATTTCCAATAAAGGGGCTTTTAGTAATATCAAAACCTAAAATCAAGTCTTGATCAAACCCTGGATAGCTAAACACTACCCCTACTCCCTCATCCAATCTTTGTTTCAGGTATCCCTTCAACAAAGACCATGTCTCAGAATCGTAGTTAACGCATCCGGAAGACAAATTTCCTTTTGGTACGGGAATTGCTCCAAAGAGTTTATTTCCAGGGTCGTTTGCCACCTCCAAGAGATCTTGTCTTAAAAGCATGTCTTGATTCACCACATTAGGAATTTGATGAATCGTAAACGGAGAGCGGTTTACCGCTTCAGTTACTTGACCTTTTGCTTCTCTTTTCAAAGGTCTCATGATGGCCGTGTCTGTCGCTCCATTTAGACCACCAAAGCCAGAAATCACACTAAAAGTCTCCAAACGTGAAATCAGCTGAGGAGTCCAGGTATGTTGATAGACCCCTTCCTGGGAAATAAATACTCCAAAATCACTGTCATAGATCTCTTGTTCGTGACTCTGGAAAAACACCTCGCCAATATTCCTATTAGCCGGTAATTTCCGGCCGGTTACTGCAAAAAAGGTTTTTCTTCCTCCGATGCTAACCCTTTTCCAACCTACAGGTATACCCGAGGTTTTTTCAAAAACTGCCGTTGTGCCGTCATAAAGATTAACGGTCACAATCGTCGAAAATTTGTCACTCAAGACCTCACTATTCGGAGTAACCACACCCGGCCTTAACCACAAGCCACCGTTAAGAAACTCCAACGGATCAAACCAGGTCACTTTCAGTTCCTCTTCAGAACCCGTTTTATACGGCTTCACATTCCACTTACCATTAACATCTTTGTAATAAAAATTCGTCACCTCATCAAAACTTCGTTCGAAAGAAGCTTCTTTCCCCGAAGAAATTTCAGCAAACTGAGGAGATCCATCCGACAAATAACCCACCAACACTACCACATGGTAGTAGGTGTTATATCCGTTATGTCCCTCCGCTTTTTGCAGGTATACCAAATCTCCCGGTTTTATTTTGCTCCACAGTTTTCCTTCCAAAAAATCAATTAGGGAAGCATCTTGAACACTTGATGAAGCATTTCTCCGTATCCAATTTACCTGACTGACGACGTTAGACCAAGGAAATGGATCCCCATACTCTTCATACTGACCTTGTAATCCGTCAACCGGAAAGGACAGTTGTCTGAGGTACGCCGAAACAAAACTTGAACAAGATCTAAACTCTTCCCAGGAATAAATTCCTGGCATCGACTTTACTGCTAGTTGCGCCGCTCTCAAGGCTATCTTGGTTCTGACATCAAGAACTAAGGTCGTGTTTTCAGCACGAACCAAGGGAGCCGCCAATAAACTAAAAATCAGTACCGATAAAACCAGTGAGAAACCTATCTTCTTCATTATCTCCTCCTTAGGACGGATCTCAAGTAAATTTAGTTATCAAAGAACTACCCACGTATTCTACTCTACCTATAATAAAACATCTACTGTGGTCGGCCGCACCGACACCACTCTGTAAAAATCACCTCCGTCAAATTACCGGTTACTTCAAGTCCCCACAAGCCGTGTACACTGTTACTTTCTCGGCTGACTCATGTACATTAACTGCCAATGGCAAATTGGCAAACAAATCTTCCATCTTTACCGGAACAAGCGTCTCTGACTTACCATCTACTACACTGCTCAATGAGTATTTCACTTCGCCCGGCTTGGGACATGCTCCTATATGAATATGAGCCGGTTGTGGTGAAGTGTATTTCTTTCCTGTCATTGCGAGTGTCACTTTTGTCTTACCATTTTCAGCCTGAAACATGGCTGTTCCTTTTTGTCCTGACGTATTGATCTGATTCAACACCACCGTTTTCACTCCCACCGTTGATGGTGTCACTGTTGGTGTTGGCGTCTCCACTACTGGAGAGACGACTGGTGTCTCCACTACTGGAGTCAACATTTTTTTCTCCTTACCTTTCACCGACCAGTAATACCACCCTCCTACTGCAAGCACTAGAATAACAAACACCCATAAAGCACTGTTTTTCATTTTTTATGCTTAATAATAACTATCTTCATCCTATACAATTTGTAAGATATTTGTCAAGTATCTTACAAATCACGCACATAAATCACCTCAGGTAGAATAGATTAATGGAAATAAAAACACTCTCTGTCGGAGAGCTCCAAACCAACTGTTATTTCATCTGGAGTAAAGACACCTCCGACTGTCTCATTATCGATCCGGGAGAAGACGCCGACTATATTACGACCGAAATAATTAGTCTCAAACTCAAACCCCTAGCTATTCTTCTCACTCACGGACACTATGATCACTGTCTTGCTTGTCTCGAACTCAAACTTAACTTTAATATCCCCATCTATCTTCACCCCAAAGATAGCTTTCTTTATCAAAACGCCGCTAAGTCTGCTGGTCACTGGTCAAATGTCGGGGCACTCCGTCAACCACCTACCCAGCCTCTTCCCTCAAAAATAAAGCTCGGCAATGAAATCATCGAAGTCATCCCGATCCCCGGTCACACTCCCGGCTCCGTCTGTTTCTACTCCGCACCACACCTTTTTGTTGGTGACACCCTTTTTGAAGAAGGCGTTGGCCGCACCGACTTTTCCTACTCCAGTTCCTCAGACCTCAAAAAATCTTTAGCTAAAATTTACTCTTTCCCTGAGGAAACTCTTATTTATCCTGGCCACGAAAACTCTCCTTTTTTCCTCTCAAGCTTAACCACGCCGAATTACTAAAACGGCACCTTCTCCAAATTGATGTACGTACCCACGGCATTACCCAAAGCAAAAGCCGTTATCAAACCCCAGTTGTTATTTAAATTGTTCGCCACCTGGTAAATGATAAACATGGCGATAAAGTTCTCAAAAAATACTAAGAGGGCCGCAGCGCGTGATCTGCCTTTTGAAATCCAATAGGTTCTTTGGGTGGCCAAAAACATCTCGACAAAGCCGATTCCAAAGTACATGAGTGCCGATAGTATTATTGACATAGTTAACTCCGGAACCTTTACCCGGATTAGTCGAAGGAGGTTCTCCTCCTGGTTCGTCTAGTAGATTTTGAACAGAATTTTGTTCCATTGCAGCACCCATTTTACCATAACCCTGTTTTTTACCTATGCTTCCGACAATATTTCCTCTTTCAAAAATCTTTTTAGCTCTTCTGCCATCTCCGGTCTTTGCATGGCATATTTGTACGAAGCTTTGAGGAAACGTAGTGGATCTCCCGTGGTCAAAAACTCACCCTGAACGGTCTTGGCATACACCGGCTTACTCATTCGTAGTTGTTCAATTGCATCTACCAACCACAACTCTCCGTCTTTCCCGGTATTATCTGCTCTTAAATAATCAAAAATCTCCGGTGCCAGCACCATTCGTCCAAATCCGGCCAGGTCTGAGGTGGCCTCCTCTAACTTGGGTTTTTCTACCATCCTCTTTATTTTCCCTTCATCACTTCCATCTTCTGTCTCGATCATTCCGTAGCGCACAATTTCCTCATGGGGTACTTTTGTGGTTGCCATTACGCCATAGGCATCCTCATGTGCCATGTATGACTCCACCATCTGTTTTACTGCTCCTGGTCCTTTAGGATTCAGCACCAAATCATCTCCAAAACACACCACGAAGGGCTCATTACCCACCAAATTTTTCACCGTGAGCACAGGGCTACCGTTTCCATATGGAAGTGATGAATTCTGGTGAACAAAGATAAAATTGGCCTTGTTGGCGACCTTATAGTACCTCTCTAGCTGCTTTTCTTTGCCTGTTGCCGCCAACTGGCGTTCCAACTCTGGATTAGGCGAAAAATAGGTCATCACTGCTTCATTCCCGGGACGAATCACCACAATTATGTCCTCAATTCCCGCCTCCACACACTCTTCGGCAATGTAGTGGATAATCGGCAGATCCACAATCGGTAGCATCTCTTTAGGAATATTCTTTGTTGCGGGGAGAAATCTTGTCCCCAAACCGGCGGCAGTGATAACGGCTTTCTTTACTTTTCTGTTTTCCATGTCCAATCTTATCAAATCTTCTACCAATCCACTTGCAGTCTGGCCGCCTACTTTTTGGTTCTAATGGGCAAAGTAAACCAAAAAGTACTTCCTTTCCCTTCTCTGCTTCTGAATCCCATCTTTCCACCCGAAGACTCTACAATTATTTTGGATAAAAATAGTCCCAAACCGGTTCCGTCCGTCTCCACTTTCAAAGCATTGCTGGCTCTAAAGAATTTTTCAAACACCCCTTTTTGCTCTCCCTTTGGGATTCCTATACCATTGTCTTTCACCTCCGTCACTACAGACTTCTTCGACAAATAGACCTTAACAACAATTTTTCCTCTTTTATTGGTGTACCTAATCGCATTTGAAATCAAATTTGCATAAACATGTCTCATCTGGTCTTCGTCTATGTATATTTTTGGTATTTTTTTATCAATCACGGCTGTCAATTTTTTCCCCAATTCTTCAACTTCAAGTTTAAAATCGGTTACCACAGACGAAACCAATTTAGTTAAATCGGTTGATCTCGGTTCAATCAAAATTTTCCCGGACTCAATTCTGCTCACGTTCAAAATGGAATTAACCAATCTGATTTCTCTTTCGTTGGACTCGTATATCTTTTCCACATACTCTTTTTGCACCGGATTAAGATCTCCAGCATCTCCCGAAATCAACATTTTTCCAAACCACTTCACAGCCGATAGTGGAGTTCGCAGTTGATGACTCGCTAGAGAAATAAACTCTTTTTTTACTCGCTCTATTGCTTTTGTTTTAGTCAAGTCTCTCTCAATGCTCACAAAGAAGAGCAACTTTCCTGAATCGTCCAAAATCGGTGATATATTTACCTCTGCTTCATATAACTCTCCATTTTTTCTCTTATTTGTCACCTCCCCCCAAAAAGGCTTTTTATCTTCTTTGATTGTCTCCCAAAACTTTTTATAGAATTCCTCATCCATCTGTCTTCCCCAAAGCCGAGGGGTCTTGCCCAACATCACTTCTTTTTTATATCCGGTAATCTTCTCGGCCATCCCGTTGACATATATAATTACCCCATTCTCGTCTGTGATAGTTACCATATCGGACACCCCTTCAACTGCTTGTTTAAACTTTCGTAAATCTTTTGTTGCCTCCGCGGCCAGTTTTTTTGCCTCTCTTCGGGACAGGAGTATCGAGGTCACCGTCGCTATCCACATCAAATTAATAATTATCAACCCCCAAAGAGTCAGCCACGGCAAACTCTCGGTAAATTTATCCAAAATTTTTTGTCTTTTTCCCACAAACTCAAATTTAAATGTTTTATCTAGCAGGTTTATTTCTCTCACTGTTCTCAGATCACCACCATTATTACTACCGAGACTAATAGATTTATCCTCTCCGTCGAACACGGTAAGTGAAACCCCTTTCGCCATCAAAGCCTCTTCAATATCCACATGAGACAGTAATCCTTGGGGAAATACCCAGGTACCCACCAGTCCCGTAAAATACTGCCTTCTTTCCTCTTTCGAATAATTTACAATGTCAATTTTGTTATACACCGGAAGCATTATTACGTATCCCGTTTTCGCATTTCCCGGTATCACTAATCCGATATGTAAAAGATTGGTAATTACGGGTGCATCATCAGCCACCGCCTTTTTCAAAGCGACCACTTGGTTTTCCGAAGTTGTTATGTCGTAACCCAGCAAAGATCCAATATCAGGATCCCTAGTATACAAATATCTTATCGGAACTACTTCCGCAGTTTCTGTTTCTGGAAAAACCGAGTACTGTCGATACTCTGCCCCCTTTTCCTCATTTTTTACGTTACTCAAGAAACTTTCCAACTCACCTCTTTCCACCACTGGGGCATAGGCAAAGGTATACAACCCAGGGTGCCTACTCTCTATTTCAGTCGATGTCAGATAGCTTGCCCATCTCTCACTATTTATTTCTCCGATACTCACAAACCCCCGCAGATCATATAGCCTTTCAACCAACATACTTAATGTATCTTGGATTCTCTCCTCGGTCATTTCCACCACTCCTAAAAACTCATCTTTTCTTTGGTCATCAACCGATCTGTTTACATAACTCCACACAAATACCGATCCTGCCAACAAGGCAACTGTCGACAAAATCAACAGTACCCCCATCAATCCCCCTTTAATTTTGATTTTGTCTGCGACCTCCATTTCTACCTTTTGCTTTTTTTCAAAAGTAAATCTAATGTTTCCTCGATTAAATCAAGATCTACCTCTGTCTTCATGAAACATTTATCCGCACCCATAACCATTACTCTTTCCACCATATCGGGTAAATTCGTAATCACCAGAACTGGAGTCATTGTTGTTTTCGTATCTTTTTTTAATTCCCGCAACACGTCAATTCCGTCAAACTTTCCCGGAAGATATATGTCCAATAATATGATATCCGGCTCCCAGGTCTTCGCTGCTTTCAAGCCACTCTCACCATCGGTTGCAATTTGTATATCATACTTTTCCGAGTATTTTCTGCGATAAGCCTCATCTAGGAGCATGTCATCCTCAACTATAAGAAGTTTAACCATAACCCAAATATAGCATATCTGTACCAAATATTACTTTTCACTCTTTATCTTCTTCGTCTTCCCAGCACTTTATCCGTCAAACCCATAAGCTCCAAACCCTTAAAAAGGGTAAAGGCATCCTGCATATAGCCCGTTTCATCAGCACTCACCGTCGGAAACGCTAGATAGTCTGCTTTACTGCTCCCAGGCATAAAAATAATCGCCTGACCAGGTAAAGCGCCTGGCATCACATTACCTTTACCCATGGTATTCACATACTTAGCAAACCATCCCGGTGCCACCAGTATGGGAGTGTTTGTCTCTGCGTTGCTCCCGTCATAAAACATCATTGATCCGGCATGAGGCATATGTCCCCCGGCCACAAACCCCGGTTTTTCCTGAGTGTAGAGATCATACATTCGTTGCAAACCAAACTCCGGTCTGGAGTAAGAGCCGTGTTTCATCAACTTGTCGGCAAAAGCTCCCGAGTACATCGGTTTTTCACCATTTGATCCTTTGGGTCCGATTGTCAATTTAATAAGAGATAGATGATGAATCAACGGTGTGTTCGTTGCCTTGGCAAGATACGATCCCGGAGCAATCGGCATCGAGTAAATACTTCTTGTTTTTTTGTTTCCCTTATCGTCTTCACAATAATCTTCGTCATCATCCTCGCAATAATCTTCATAACTCTCTTCACCAATCCTTATCTTTTTCTTCCACGCACTACTTCGCAATGACTCGCACATCATAATCGCCAAAGTTTGGCTCCTTGCCCCATTAATTATTTCCTTAAATTTGTTCAGTATCTCCATTCTTTGGGGCGAACTTCCCGCGTCCTTATCAATCATATTGCGCAGAAACACCACTAACGAATGTGGATTAAATTCAATTTGTTCTTGATGATATTTTTTTAAATCATCAAAACCTTCTGAGCTGCTTCCTAACCGAGCATTACTTAGTAGATGCAAGGTCACTGGCAATCTAGTTTCAATGTTGTATGTCAGTGAGTCATAAGGGGCCCTCATCTCCATCTTTGAATATGGATTCGTTACCCATGCGCCATCGACTTTCACCGTTTCTGCAGGTGTATCTTCCATGTTCTCGTCGCCACTAACCCTACTTTTTCCGGCTATCAAAGTTATCTTTGGTTTAGACTCCACCTCTTTTCTAATTTTTTCCAACAACTCTGCCGTTATCCCTTTCTTTTCTGTCCAGTCTAATAGGTCCAAAGCGTCATTCGCCATTTTTCCCTGTTCAAAAGAAGCAAAGGGGTAGTTCTTTTCTTTTTGGTTTTTTCTTCTTGGCTCAATAATTACCCCTTGTCCCAAAGGGTCGGTTCTTGGTGCTCCCAGCTTAATTCCAAAACGATCGTTTGGAATGCTCTCCGATGAGCCTTTAGCAGTACCGGAGGAAATGAAATACACCGCTGACTTGGCTCCACTATAGAGTTCTTTACCCACGCCCATCCTGTGAATATGACCGCTCATATATCCGTCGGACCTACTCGACTCGGATGTGGCAAAAGCCGCGTTACGTAATCCGTAAACCGTGTCAAATCTACTTTTTCCTGGTGGGTTGTGCCAAATTGTTTCCGAGTGCACATAGTTATTTGGGAATTTAATATTTAGTCTCCCTCCATTTTGTAAGATTGGTATTCCAAAACCCTCTGCCATCATCATCCAGGTATTTATCGTTGTCGCATCTTCTGCCCAACCGTTGTGCCCCCAATAGCCGGAAACCATCCCTAAAATCTTTCCCTTTTCCGCCAAAGGGCTCAAAATTTCTTCCCTAATAAAATCTATTTGTTTATGAAAATCAATTGGCGTCCTCGCCGTATTAGTGTTCATATATTTTTCCTTTAAACCCTCAACTTCATCTCCCAAAAGAATCAGTCCCGCATTATCGTTATTTAACACAAAGTCTCGCAAATGGAGGACAGATTTATGGTCGGTAGCCAAGGACCCAATATGTAAATCGGCACCGCAAACCAACATCAGTGAATCATTGTTTTTTACCCCCACGGTTACCTCTTCCCTTCCCATGTAATTTCTCTCCACTTTTTGCAGTCCCTCAATCGCTTCCAAAATCAACCTTCGGCTATTTTCAGATGATGTAAATTCTGGTTTCTGACTGATAACACTAAAGGTTCTATTGTCTCTTTCCACCATTTATTTTTTACAGTAAATTATTTCTAATTATCCTCATCGTATCGTTCAAAATTAAAGAAAACAACGGGCAAATTTTGCGGAAAAAAAGACAAAAACAGCCTCAAATATTCGCTGTATCAAGAAATTCTCTTACTATTTCCTCTACTTCATCAGCACTATTACTGACGACCAACTTTCGACGTAGTCCACCTGCCCCCTCAAACCCGTGTGCATACCAAGTCAAATGTTTTCTCATAATCTCAAATTTATTCTCCGGCAGATTTTTTTCAAACTCTCTGGCGTGTTCCACCGCCACTCCAAGAACTTCCTTCAAACTAGGTTCATATCCGTTCTTTAGCAAAGCCCAAGGATTTCCAATTGCTTTTCTGCCCACAAGGACTCCATCGAAATTCCCCGTTAAATCTATTATTTTTTCATTCGTCAGCCGGATTTTATTCCCCGGCAGAATTTTTTCCACATCTCCATTCGCCAAAAACAACGCTCCACTCTCTTTGATTATTTTTGAGGCTTCCTTTAGAACTTCCCAGTCCGCTTCTCCGGAGTAAAGTTGCTTAAAAGTTCTACCGTGCATGGCCACCACCGGAAGTTCTTCTCTGGCCAAAGCCTCCCACCACTCTTTGTCTGGGCTACTACTTCCGATTCTTGTCTTGATACTGACAGGGATTTCTTTTTCCGACTCGGCTACCCCCTTTCTTACCGCCTCAATCACTCTGTGTGTCAATCCTTTGTCTCTCATCAATCCGGCTCCACCTCCTCGTTTTTCCAAACCAGGAGAGGGGCAGCCCATGTTGATGTCAACTCCGTCAAAACCCATCTTGGCAACTATCTTGGTCGCCTCATAAAATGAGTCAGGGTCACTTCCAAATAGCTGCGCCACCACCGGTCTTTCACTCTCATCAAATCTCAGCTCATTCCATATTTTGTGTTTCAACTCTCCCCGCTTTTCAATTCTCCACAAACCATCTGTACTTACAAACTCGGTATAAATTACGTCGGGTTGACCATATTTCTTGGCAATAAATCTCATCGGTGCGTCAGTTACTCCGTCCATTGGTGACAGACCTACGATCGGTAATGGTAATTTTTTCCAGAATCCTTTACTCACACCTTATTTTCTCACACTCTCCCTCCCAGAACTTCAGCTGGATCAGTTTCAATTCCAAACTCGTCAAGTATCCTCTTTATCCGTGCCAACTCCTCCTCTTCTCTTGATGGACTCTCTATCTCCACCTCTCCATTGTCTATTTCTTCTTCCTCAGAAAATAATATTTCTTTCGTCATAATTTATTTAACCTCACTGGCCATTTCTAGCCTCTGTTGGTACTTCATCCTCCACCCGTCATCAGCAAAATATGCCTTTAATAAATCCATTTTTATTACCTGTTCGTTTACCAAGACTCCCTTTTCGCACCCAATAGGGTTTCCTTCTGGAACACCCTCGTCCTGACTTCTAATCATCTTTATCAAATCACTTGCCATAAACTTTGGTGTATTCTCACACCCCACCCATAACCAAACTAGATCACGTTCGCCGCCATCTTTACTCTTTCTGTCATACTCTAGCCAAATATTCCGTCCATCCAAAATGCTGTTTAGGTATTGCTTTGCTAGCAAATCACTTTCGCCGCCCTTTTCTGTCATACTCACCCCCAACAAACCCACCATTTTTCCACCATCAAAAATCACCGTTTCTCCATCTATTACACGATTGACATGATAGGTTTTCTCAGACTGACGAATCACCAAAAAAAGCCCTGACAAAACAATAATAAAGACCACAAGTAACATCAAAAGAAACTGTCTCGATTTCAATTTTTTGTTTTTTTCTTTCACCCTTGTTTTTCTCTCCACAACTCCATCATACATTAGTCAAAAAGAGCCTTCATCACCACACTAAAAGGTACCTGTGCATTATTTTCGTCCACCAAAATAAACCCTGTCTGTCTCGGATTTAAACTCATCTCCACCTTTATCCCCTGCTCACGCATTCTGATATCCAGTTTTTCCAAAGTTTCAAGATAGTCATCCAACTCTCCCATTATTACTCCTGCTCCTCCCTCGGGTGTTTCAAAAACATCCACCCACCTCCAGTCTTCTACTCCTCCTGAATTTCTTCTGAGGTAGTTTGTTCTTTCTCTTAGCTGTGCCACACTCTCAATATACCAAAAATCCCACCATCGCGGCGGGACTTAATTGTGGGCGCTCATGGGGTCGAACCATGCACCTCGGTCTTATCAGGACCGCGCTCTAACCAGATGAGCTAAGCGCCCTTAACAAGGACATATTTTACCATAAACAAACTTAAACAAGCACAAAAAGACTGGGTTTCCCCAGTCTTATAAACTTCTCCCATTCAAACTAAATGCCGGAAAGCAAGGCCATCAAACCGACCATCAATATTACAAGTGCAAAAAGGGCCGTTGTATAACCCAACATCTTCACACAGCCCAACCAAAAAGGACCATCAGTAAACAGAAGGTTCAGACAAAATGGTAGCGCCAGGTAGGACACAGAGAACAAACCAATTGCCAACGGTAAATTGTTTACTTCCGTCCCCGTGGCAAACATACTTCCCAGACTTACAATAACAAGCGCTAGGATGACACAAACTGGTATTATCACGAACAACTTCAACCACTCAGGCATCGTTTCCTCCAATCAAAATTTCAAACTACAAACCAACCAATAGCAGCATTATACCATTAATATAGGCCTAAGTCAACCTTTTCCTAGCAAAAAACGCCACCAAAAACCCGCCTTACGCGGGTCTTCCGTGCTCAAAGTGAAGCAGACTATTTTATCAACTGAAAAGCGGCAAAGAGTCAAGGTTAGATTTGTTTAGACACTCTCCAACCAATAGTGTGGCGATATTATCATCGGACTCGTGAAGTCCTTAACTCCTAGAAAGGAGGTGATCCATCCGCACCTTCCAGTACGGATACCTTGTTCATGTTAATCCAACGTATTTCTACGGGCATGGACTATATCTTCATCCTTTTTCTAATATAAAAAAGGAGCTCGCGTGTAGTCTCTACGGAGTCCCTTTCCCGATGTCTCGGAATTGGGTTCCCTCGGTATTACCATATATCCAGCACACTCAAAAGTATACCGAATAGTTAGGCTTCACCGATACAGCAAGATTTTTAATAGAAATTACTCTCTATAGTCGCAACGTGCAGTATGCACAAACGACTTAGCCCCCATCGCCAGTCTTACCTTAGGAGGCCCGATCCTTGCGGTTGCGGGTACCTACTTCGGGCACTACTGACTTTGTTGACTTGACGGGCAGTGTTCCGGGATAACTATGCAGATCACTCTGCAAACTTCCCTCTCGCCGAGCACGCGGATTTCCCGCACCCTGGCGAATGCCTGATCTTGATGAATATTTATTCATCCGCTCTCTGATAACTCTTAATTGTTTAATTCCCTCGTGAGTAAGGTGTTTTTTCTCTTTAAATATCTCGCCAGCTTGGCAAAATAGTTCAAAAGAATACTTCTTTTTACCCAATAAAGGATATTGGTGGAAAAAAGGAATTATTTTTTCAAATATATCCTTCATTCCACTAATTTTCAGTTTTGCGTGTGGAGCCCATCCATATCTTTCGTAGTTCAGGTCATAGACCTTTCCACAATTAAGATAAATGGCGATTGCTTCCAAAATCTCCCTGTCATCTCCCCTCAGCTCTATTTCAAAATTAAGCCTTGGATCAAGTCCAGTTTTAGTAGTTTTATGTCTACTAATTGATATCGAAAAACAACCTTCTCCATCTACAAAACCTGCAATATAGTCACCAGATAACTTCATAATCAGGTTCGGTCCTTCCTCCGCCATAGCGGAGTACTACGACCTCTGCAGACTTCTAATTTCTAATCGATAGGCGGTCACCCACTCTATCTACTTTCATTAAACACGAAGTTTAACCGAAAGTCAAAACTAGATCTCCCTTCGTACTAATAGTTTCATTTTGTTTTCATCATGAGCCCAAATATTTTGTGTAACTTTGTTTGTAAGTGTCTTCTCCATCTGTACGTAGGATCGACATTACACAAAACCGACTCGACTTCATGCTGAAAACTGCTACTTTAACCCTTCAGCATTATCGTCACCGATTAATGCTTGTTATTTCGCTTCGCAATACTTACATTGCCGGAGGATTTTCACCTCCTAGAAAAAACTAGCGGAAGGCGCATATTATTTGTACAAGAAACGAGAACGTATTCACCGCGGTGTTGCTGATCCGCGATTACTATCAACTCCCTTTCATGCAGGCGAATTGCAGCCTGCAATCCAAACTGAGGATGGGTTTATAAGGATTAGCTCCGGCTCGCGCCTTGGCATCCCGTTGTCCCACCCATTACGCCATGTGTGTAGCCCTAGATATAAGCGCCATGCTGATTTGACGTCATCCCCTCCTTCCTCCTTGGAAAAATCCAAGGCAGTCTGCTATGGATATTTAACATAGCACAGGGGTTGCGTTCGTTACGGCACTTAAGCCGACGCCTCCAAAAATATTTGAAAATTACTTCAAACGTAGACTATACCTTCACCCTTCGCTTTCGCGTTAGGGGCCGACGTGTTATGGAAATAGATTACTCTACCCATCTTCATCCTGTCTAAACAGGAATCTAGTCGTTACGGGGTCAAGACCTTTATATTTCATACATTCTGGCATATATTTGAAGATTAAATTGAAAAATTGATTTACCGAATTACTTCTAATTCTTAGTCTCTTTTTCTTTTCGTTCAACAAACAGTCCAATTTGAACTTATTTTTCAATAAAGAAATAACTTCGTTCAAATCTTCCAGTCGATAACTTTCGGTCGCTATTGTCGGATATTTATGCTTTTCAAAATGACCATCATCCATATACCAAACTGCCAAAGAAAGAGGGGTAAACCACTTCTTTAGTGTCTGAATAGGAATGGTCTTCACACCATCAGGATAAAATAACCGTCTGAATTCTCGAAAATACTGTCTCAAAAAAAATCTTTTACTTTCTGAAACTACTCCGTTTCGTCTATCAAGACGTAAAACGGAAGCAATTTTTGGATAAGCTAATCTCTTTAATAAGCCGTATTTCCAATTCAAATAGCCACTTTGTTTGTTTGATTGTTCAAAACAAATCTTTCCTAATGGGTAAACATAAGCATCTCCCAAAATGGAACCAATTATTATCGACAATTCATCATGCGAAAGAGATAAATGAATATTCCTTCGTATTAGAATTTGCCGAATGTCAGTCTGACTTCCCTCGGTATTACCCATTTGAATCCATTTAACCCGAAGTTAAACCGAATGTCAACAGGGCTTCACCGATATGAGTCGGATTTCTCATTCCCGATTACTCGAGAAGGTCGCGATAGCTCACGACACGAACTGACGACAACCATGCAGCAGCTGTGTAACACCCTCGAAGGAGTCCCTGTTTCCAGGGATTTGCAGTTACATGTCAAATCTAGGTAAGGTTCAAGGTTTCGTATCCAATTAAACCACATGGCACGCTGATTGTGCGTTTCCCCGTCAATTCCTTTGAGTTTTAACCTTGCGGTCGTACTCCCCAGGCGGAACACTTAACGCGTTAGCTTACGCCACTCCCCTTGCGGGAAATAGCTAGTGTTCATAGTTTACGGCTAGGACTACAGGGGTCTCTACATAACTGTTACTTCTTCCACAAAAGTGGAATACTAACCTCGATTTTCATCAAGGCGGCTAATCGTTTCTGATTAACTCTGTACATTACTGCACAGATCGGACTGTATCATGCTCCGATTTTCATCGGAGTCCGGCGTACAGTCTCTACGGGGTTTTTCTCTATATGGAATAAATTTATATTCAAACTCAGGCAAGATATACTCGCCCAACTTACTTTTTAATTCGTGCAAAGTTCTAAAGGGAAAATAAATAATATATTTTCCTTTGTTAATTCGCTTCGATGCCTGAATCCCGATGTTTTTCTTAATGGCTTTGATAAGTAAACTTACCTCTGCTTCAGAAAAACTGTGAGTTTGGATTGATAAACCGGCATATTCTGCCGAGCCATCATCCATAATCCAGACAGCAAGTACCAAAGGATCAATTGCAGATGCTATCAATGAGATAACAACTTTCTTGTGGTTTTTATAAAACAACTGATAATAATGGGTAAAAATAGGATGAGTTAAAGTCACAAACTCGGCAAAGTTGTAGTCTTTTATGCCGACTTTCTGAGAAAACTTTCTTATTTTCATTGAAATAATTGGTTCAAAAATACGCCATTTGTAATTTACCAAACTTAGCTGTTTAAGGCTATGTTTAATATGCAAACGACAATTCTTTCCCCGAAATCTCAAACCACCATCACCCAACATTGTTCCAATCAAAACGCTCCTTTGAGTTTTAGTTAAACAAAATTCATTCTTTTTATAGTTAAAAACTTCCCTCGGTGTTTTCCTCACTTATTCAGTATACCCGAAAGTAAACCGAAACCACAAGGACTTTCACCGATATAGCCGATTCTTTAATTACGCATTACTACGTAATGGGACTAGTCAAAATCCCTTTCGCTCCCCTAGCTTTCGTTCATCAGCGTCTGGAATGTCCTAGTTACCTGCCTTCGCTTTTGGTATTCTTCTTGATATCAACAGATTTCACTCTTCCACCAAGAATTCTAGTAACCCCGAACATCCACAAGTCTATCAGTTTAACGGACATCTCCGGGGTTGAGCCCCGGGCTTTAACCCGTTACTTAATAGACCGCCTACGATACTCTTTACGCCCAATAAATCCGGATAATGCTTGCACTCTACGTATTACCGAGGCTTCTGGCACGTAGTTAGCAAGTGCTTTCTAATAGGGTACCATCAAAATTTTTTCCCCTATCACAGTAGTTTACGACCCGAGGGCCTTCATCCTACACGCAGTGTCACTGCATCAGACTTTCGTCCATTGTGCAAAATTCCCAGTTGCTGCCACCCGTAGGTGTATGTTCCGTGTCTAAGTAACATTGTGGGGGACCACGCTCTCACGTCCCCTAGCCGTCATAGCCTTGGTGAGCCATTACCTCACCAACTAGCTGATAGCAAACAGGCCCATCTATCGTCGGCCGGTTAAGGCCTTTCATCTTGCGATCTTATGCGGTATTATCTCGCCTTTCGGCGAGCTATTCCCCAACAAAAGGTAGGTTCCTGTCAATCCTCACCCGTCTGCCACTGATTTGGCCTTGCGGCCTCCTCCGTTCGACTTGCATGCTTAAGGTACACTGCCAGCATTCATCCTGAACCAGGATCAAATTCTCAATTAAAATTGAATTTTAAACGTCACTCTCTGCCACTTTTCAAATGACAAAAAAATAGTATCAAATATGCACCCAGTGCATATTTGGCTGCTTCACTTGTTAAAGAGCTCCGCTATTGTAACAATCATACCTACGTTTGGCAAGTACAAACAAGAACTTCCAAAAAGGAAATTTATCACCTTCGCGAACATGAATATTTTACCATAAACCCTCATAAAAGTGCTAACCAAAATCCCTACGGCCACCACAAAATAGCAAGTTTATTCAATCACTCCGCCCCCTAGACACTCCCCATCCTCACCATAAAACACGGCACTCTGTCCACTCGCAATTCCACGAATAGATTTATCCAATATTACTAGTAATCCCTCCTCAGTCTCCATCCCTCGCGCTCCAATCAACTCTCCACCATGTCGGATTCTCACGATTAGATGGTCGAGGTTCCATTTTGTTTCCGATATTTTGTTAATCTCACCTACTTGAAACTGATCTCCCCTTGCCTCGTTTTCCAAAGCCACCGTCAAAATATTTTTCTTGGCATCTTTGCTCACCACGTAAAATACTGGTGTTACTCCCTTCCCTGAAAATTTTCTCTGAGCCGAAGGAAGTATCTCCCAGCCGCCTCGTTGGCCAATGGTATAAAACCACACCCCGTCATGTTTTCCAATTTCTTCACCGTGAATATCCAACACTTTACCTGGATTTTCTTTTAATCTTCTGGCTAAAAATTCTCTCGCCTCCACGTTACCTACAAAACAAATTCCTTGTGAATCTTTCCGTTTGGCCACACTCAATTTAGCTTTCTCCGCCATCCCCCTCACCTCGTTTTTTGAGTACTCACCCAAAGGGAATAAGGTGTGTTTCAGTTCCTTCTGTGTCAGCTTCCACAAAAAATATGTCTGATCCTTATGTTTGTCCACGGGAATCATCAATTTAGAATCGGCAAGCTTTGCGTAATGTCCGGTAGCAATATAGTCAAAGCCATTCTCCACAGCCCAGTTCAAAAACATACCAAATTTAATTTCGCTATTACACATCACGTCCGGATTTGGTGTTCGTCCTACCTCGTACTCGTTATAAAAATACGTAATTACTTTTTGGTTGTACTCCTCCGAAAAATCCAAAACCGTAAAGGGAATCTCAAGCTCCAAAGCTGTTTTCAAGGCAAAAGTTCTGTCCTCATCCGCTCGACAGCCATTTTTTTTAATCCACTCCTCGCGGGTCAAGCCATCTTTCTCAATTTCACTCTTTGGCGGCCAGCAATACAAATGTACGGCTGTCACGTCATATCCCTGCTCCTTTAAAAGCAAAGCCGCTATGGCGCTATCCACCCCTCCTGATATTCCTACAGCCACTTTTTTCACAAGGTAGATTTTACCCTAGTTATAGTGAACAGTCACATTTAATACCTCAATGACTTCACCTCTTTTCTGAAAAATAAACAGGGCTCTGAATTTTCTATCAACCCTAAAGCTATAAATCCCCAATTTCTTAGGTTCCAAAAGCTCCACTCTCAAACTAGGATGATAGATATTGTTTCCTAACAACTTGATTTGTTTCTCGTATTTTTTTACCAAACTATATTTCTTCAACTTCCTCGATACAGTCTCGTTTGAAGGAAGAACCTCCACCTTACTTCACAAAATACTTACTCTCTTCCAAGCCCTCTTTCAAATCAGTCAAAAACTCGGGTGAGTATCTCTTCGTCTCTTTGAATTCACCAACAATCTTTTTTGCCGATTTTTCACCGGGGACATCAAAGGGGAAAGCCACACTCTTTTTTAACAGAGCCTCATCTGAGAGAGTCACCCTCAGTAATGCACGCACAAACTCGCTTCTATTTTCAAAGCCAAATACACCCGACAATCTATCGATTTCGGACAACTGACGATCGGTTAATGACAAACTCACTGTACTCATGGACAAATCTTAACACACTTTATTAAACTTTATCAATGTATATTAAACATTAACAATGTAAATCACTTAACCAGCTTCAAATTGCTCTCACAAAGATAATATCCCGGTCTTTCTTTCAGACAGGCCTCAAACTCTTCTCTTGCCCTGTCGGTATCTCCACTCCACCAGTAATACATTCCCCAGTTATTCATTAGTTCGGGGTAACTTGGATAGATTATCTCTGCCTTTTCTAAAATCTCTTTTCCTTTTCCAAAATCTTTTTTAATAAGATACATCGCCGCCGCATTACTTTGCGCCATTACACTGTCTTTGGCATAAGCCGCATCATGAATAAACAAACGCTCTTGCGATAGCCAGTCAGAATTTCGCACTACAGTCCTTCCGGCAAACAACACTATTAATACCACCAATATCCATTTATTCCACAATTTAAGATTCATAAGCATTATCACCATTCCCAAGCTTGACCAAAACCAAAGTCTTTCCCCAAAAATAGTTCCGATGGAAAAAAGAAAGTTTCCTGTAATCGTGAGCGGGCCCCAAAACAAAATTTGACTCAATATCCACAACTTGTTGTTTCTCAATTTTGTAAACAAACTTCCAATCGACAAAAGCATCAAAGAAGCCCCGCCCAACACCCTCCAATCAAACCAGTTAGAAATCAACTTTAATTGATTAAAGGAATAATCATAACTGAGATTGAGAGGAAATATTACCTTTCCGATACCAAACGGTACCAAAGCAAAAGCATTGGTTATTCTTTGACTAGTACTCACAAACTTCAGCGGGTTTTCCACTATTGTTGCGCTGTTTTCCATTCCTCCATCCCCCAAAACAATCATTCTCAAAATTAAATAGCTAATCGTCACCAACACATAAAATGAAATCACTCCTATTTTGACGTCCTTCTTTTCTTTACTTAAAAACAATAAATATATTAATACCGGCAAACCAACAATAGCAATTTCTTTCGAAAGCAAAGCCAACAAAAACATCAGTGCCGACAGCTCCCATTTTTTTCTAAACTGCATTAGTATTGCCCACAAAACCAATCCCAAAGATAATATCTCCGCCCTCCCTACGATGTTATTTACCGCTTCGGTGTGTATCGGTAAAACCGTAAAAACAATCGCTCCCCAGAAAGCCGTTTTCTCCACGCTAATCTTTTTTAATACCTCAAACACCAACCAGCAAACTCCGGCATAAAGCAAAATATTTATTAAGTGAAATCCCCAAGCCCTTTTTCCAGTCACCAAGGCATTGAGATAAAAACTAAAGCTGGTAACAGGTCGATATGCTCCAGAACTTTCCTCATCCATATAATAGTATGGTCTCGCAAACGTGGCTCCGAGGGCACCCACACTACCCATCTCCGGATCGCTTTCAATTACTTTTGTATCATCTTGAACAAATCCCCCAAAAATACTCACCCCATAAATCACCAAAGCCAAAATAAAAATCCTCCACCTTTTCATTCTTCAATTGTAATGCCCCTAACCCTTTTAGACTAAGCCTATTTTTTGACTATCTTTTTTACCCGAAAATCACTTTGTCCTTGTCGCCTGTCTTTTAATCCTCTCTCCTCCTTTTCTCCTTTTTCCTTTCTTATCTCATCATTCTTTGTCTCAAACTGGTTATGGAAACTCGGGCTATAAACGGTACTCTTTTGCCTCATACCATCATAGTAACAAAACTAACAATATAAAATCAAGAAAACACTATTCTTCTGACATTTTTTGTCGTAAACAAAGCTTCCTTAGCCTCAGCTCTGATCTTTTCCAGTTCTTTAGTTACCACCGGCGACTTCGTCAATATTTTTTCCTCAATTTCTCCCTTATAAATACCCAAGTACCGGTTTGTTTCTTCCTCTCCCAATCTAATTGCTATATGGGTTGCCATTTTCTCGTTCAAAACCACGTCGCTACCTCTCTCACCACTCAACTGCCTTACACTTGCTCTTTCGGCATTGTCTATAATCATTTTTCTGTCTTCATCGCCCAGTTCGGTTGTTCCAATACCAAAGACCAGATCCAATCCCCTGCGATAAGCCTCCAGGTCGCTGCGCTTAAAAGCTCCTCGCTCTGCGTCTACCCTACTCTCAGTTGAGTTAAACATACCTTATATTATCACCAACTTTTCAAGACACAATCTTTTTTGCGACATTGATTTCTCTGTGTGCTTTTTCAAACCACTTAAACTGTGCTGTTCTATTCACCTCAAAAATTCTCCACTGTTTTTCCGTTTCGTCCCAAGCCACATCTAGTCCGGCAAAATCCGCTTTCAAGACTTTGGTTGCTTTCAAACAAATCTCTTTTAGATCTTCCATCTGTTCATCGGTAAACTTCGGCTTTATCTTTGCCGTTTCCTCCATCAACTCAGCTGTTTGGAACTTATTCTTTTGTCTGTGCTTCATCATTCCGAGAACCTCACCTCTCAAAATCAAGACCCTAAACCATCTTCTCACCTTTAAAACAGGTTGAATTAAAACATCTCCCTCACTATATTTCTGTGACAGTCTCACTAATCTTTCCAGAGTCTCCGCCAGCTTAACGTTTTTTCCGTGACTGCCAAAACGAGCTTTCACCATCACCGGTACGAAAGGAGTTTTTCTCTTTTCCAAGACTTCCAAGTATCGCTTCCAACCACGCCACCCATTAAACGATGCAAAAGGAATCACTGGCAAACCAGCCTGGGCCAAAAGCACTCCCTGTTCCAACTTGCCCATCAAGGGATAAAATTTAAAACTTTCACTGTTGATTACCTGAATCTTTTTTTCTTTACCGCCTTGAGTTCTCAGATTTTCTAAATACTCCAAGATCACCGACTTTACTCCAAGCATCGACTCTCCACCTCTTTTTGTTGCTGCTCTGGGTATTACCAAGTCATACTCTTCCAATTTTTTCCCAGTCATCAAGTCAATCACCGGCTTACCCAGAGGACTAACTCCGAGTCGCACATGTTCGTAGTTCACTCTATCCACGTCATGTCCTAAGGCACTAGCCTCCTCAGCCAGTCTCCTTGGTTCATACTCTCCTCGAAATCTGGTTAGTATTAGAACGTTCATATTTATTTTCCGAATTTATTAATACAGTACTCCAATATTTTTCTGGGAGCGTTGATCTTGGTTCTCTTTTCAAACACTTTAAACTGTGGTGCCTCATTAACCTCGATTATGTAAACTTCACCCGTCTTTTTGCTGATCACCATATCGGTTCCGGCTACCTCGACACCAAGAGCTTTAGCCGCCACTTCTGCTGTTCTTACAACTGCCTCGGGAATTTCCTGCAAGCCAATCGAGCTCCCCTGACTCTTATTTAAAATTAATTTTTCTTCTTTAACTTGTCGCTTAAATCCGCCGATGCATTTATATCCCACAGTCATCACCCGATAATCTCCGTCATTTTCGATATATTCTTGTACCAAAAATCCCCTTATCATTGGAATTTTTTCACCCCTAATTTTTGCTTTTTCTTTTCGCTCTTCCAAAACCTCTTTTAATTTTGTTAGGTCTCCATACTCACGAATCCAGAAAGTTCCCATACCATGACGTCCTCCTTGTGAAAGTTTCACAATTAACGGAAAAGTAGCTTCTCTTAAAAAAATCTCCAGATCACTCCAAGTTTCGATGTAGGCTGACTTGGGATACGCCACTCCCGCCTCCGCCAGTTGCCAGGACATCACACTTTTAAAACGGCGCAATGGACCCTCTGTCATCAAGTACTCGTCAACGACGGGAACGTTGTGTTTCTTGGCATAAAGCTGCAACAACTTACTCCACTCCAGCTCAGAACCAACGGAGCGGAAAAACCAACCATCAAAATCTTTCATGTCGACTTCCCCAAA
This sequence comes from Microgenomates group bacterium, assembly GCA_049303575.1. Classification (GTDB taxonomy): domain Bacteria; phylum Patescibacteriota; class Microgenomatia; order UBA1400; family MFAQ01; genus UBA2277. Next base: position 25,004 of record JBAQNH010000002.1, read on the forward strand.
AAGAATCTTTCCGTCAACCATTCTCAACTGGCGGTACTTAATGAGAACTAACTCAATTTCCAAACTCCTCGCCTCCTCCAAAAATCTCTGCTCGCTCTCGTCAAAAGTAATTCTGTGTAAATATGCAATTCTCATGACTTAATTAAACACTAGTTTTCTTTCTAATTCTTATTACCCCCGGATCCACCACAAACTCTTTAAGATCTCGTCTGCCAATGAGCAACTGCCGTCTCAACTCGGTTCTGTTAGTGACACTTGCTCTTGTTCTAATTACTCTACCCTTAAGTTTAAAGGTTATCGCCACAATTGTTCTTTCTTCAAATCCCAACGCATTTTTAACCTTTTTCATCCATAAAACATTTTCCGGTGCCAAAAGTCCGAGTTCCAACGCTAAATTTTGGTCGATTGAAGTACTTCTGGCTCCGGTATCGATTTTACATGGCACATCAACCCATTTCTTTTTTCCGGTCTTTACCCTTACGGACTCAAAAATTCCTAAAACAGGTTTTTCTTCTCCTGCAAACAACACTCTGTTGGCAAACTTACTCGCAAAGAGAGACTTCCCTATCTTTACTCCACTCTCTAGGTTATCTACTTCCAGTCCCTCGACTCTTTGTAGTCTTCGCCTTAGTCCGGTCATGTTAGCCAGTTGTATTGAAAGACCCGGTTGATCATTCAACTCCAGCACCACCGGTCCTTTATCACCATCAATGAGCATGTCTACCGACAAATATGGTAAGTGAGATATTTTCTGTGTTTTTACCGCCATTAGAAGAATCTTGTTCCAGTAAGGAATCGCAATTCCGTTGACTTTTTTGTTGGTATCGGGGAAATACTTCAGTGGGCTATTTTTGTAAACTCCATGGGTCGTAATTCCGGTAGCCAAATCAATACCTAGTCCAATAGCTCCCTGGTGTAGATTTGCTTTTCCGCCACTTTCTTCAGTCGGCAAACGTAGCATCGCCATCACCGGAACCTTGTTAAAAACAATTACTCGAACATCAGGTGCACCACCAACCGCCAACTTCTTAAATTTAGGATGGATTGTAATCCTTTCTTCAATCATCGCTTTGTCAGGCAGATTATTGTGTGAGTACTTTCCCTCAACTATGTCCACGGTGTGGAGTACTAGATCCTCAACACTCACCTTTTTTCCGTCCACTGTCCAAAACTTTCCTTCTTCTTTAGCCGGACGTTTGATTAACAAAATTCCTTGTCCTCCAAAACCCTGAACCGGTTTCACGGCAAATCCCTCGGTAAGTTTGCTCCAGTCAAAGTCTCTTACCTCGTGTGCATCCTTAAGAACACCCAGTAATCTTGGATGAGGCACGCGGGCACGTTTGAGCATTCTCTTCGTCAAGAGTTTGTCGTCAGCCCTTTTTCTTGCCGACTTTTTATTAAGTAACAAGTAATCGGCAGACCTGGCATTGAGTCCTAGTATGTCGCTCAGTCTCATCATTATTTATTATTTATTTCGAAAGTAATTTTCTAAATCTCCATATCTCCAAGAGTCTCAATCCCTTGTATGTTCCAATCAGATAATCAAGCCCCAAAATTCCAATTACCGAGATCTCAGGATGGAGCAATACCTGCGACTGGATCCAAGGAGCACTCATCAACTTGTAAGCAATCAAGGCCACAATCACCGTTTCTACCGTCATCCACATCGAAGTAGAAATACTTCTGGTAATTTGTGCTTCAATGAATGTCTCTGCCAGCAATACGAAAAGCATAATCGGGAAAATACCCACACTCATCAGCCTTTCCAAACCAATCAAGGGAGACATCAAAAGCAGTAGTAGTACTGCCATGGAAACTACCCAAATCAAAATCGCTAGCTTAGGAAAATAAGGCACCTTCACTTTTTTAATTAGCATTCTCCCCAGCGTCGCCACCCCAAGAATGAAAAACAGCAACACCACTCCTGCCAACCCACCAGTAGACAAAAATGCTACCGAGAGTAACGCCGGCGTGATCATGCCAAAACCGGAAACACCCACCACTTGTCGAGAAAAAGCTACTAAAGCGGCAACTAGTGGAAATAGAAATAAAAGTACCAGTGTGTTAGGTGACACTCCTTCAGACACTGCTTTTCGCATGGCAATCTTTAACACATTCTTACCCCACCATCCGGTTAATTTCTGCTCGTTCATCAGAGTGGTCAATCTGTCACCCTTCTCACTAGGAATAGTGAGATCTACCCCTCTTTCCACCACCACCTCTGCCGAAACGGAAGCCACGGGGACTTCATCCTCTAAAGGAGCCGCCCAAGACTTAACTGGGAAGAGGAAAAATAAAAATATTGCCAGCACCATCAATACTTTTTTCATGTTATATATTTTACCTCACTTCGCCTTACGAAGCTAGCTGTCAAGTTGACTAATGACTATATTTTCTCTACTATGATAGTAGCTATGAATCTAGGCAAAATATCTCCCTTTCTTCTCATCGCTTTGGGCGTCTCTTTAGGTCTCTTTGGCTTCTTCCTCATTCTGGCTAATCCCTTTGGCTGGAAATTTAATCTTCCCTCCCTAATTCCCCAAACAACCACCACCACTCGTAATGGTGAAAAACTCCCCAAGGGTGTCGTCCAAGCCCCTACGCCCTATTTATTTCTTCCTCACGGTAAACAAACCTACAATGTCCGAGGTGGAGACGACAAGATCTCGATAATCACTACCGTTATCTACGACCCCCTCGATCCCAAAAAAGACTCCACTCAGATAATTTCTGTCACTGCCAAAAGCAAAGAGCAAATCAACTCGATTTCTCTCACTATGAACACCGATAACCAAACAAAGGTGTATCCCATGACTTTTAGCTCGGGAACAAAGTTAAACGGTCTCTGGACAGCTTCTTTTATTGCTTCCGATACCTACGAAAAAACATATGATGTCTCTTTTGAAATTATTACCGAGCTGGGCAACAAATCCATTCAGCCCATGCCGTTAAGATAACAAAAAATATGAAAAAAATAGCCGCCCTTCTCTCACTTATCTTCTTCCTCTTCGTTACTAAGTCGTCCGCAGATGCCGCCATTGGATACTGTAATTTTTCTCCGGAAGGCGCTAATGGCCAGCCCTACGGTGATGTTACTATCAATTCAAACTGTGTTATCTACGAATCTGTCAACGGAACTTCGCTTGGTAATTTAACACTCCAAAACTCCATAATTACTCTACACTCAACTTTAGTTTTTTCTCCAGGAAAGCAGATTAGTATTGGTCAAAACTCCATCATCTACGTAAACACCGGCGGCAAAATCACCCAAAGTGGACTCTGTATCAAAGATGCCGATGGAGATGGCTACGCCGATGTTATCACCCTCAATGAAGATCCGGAATCAGGAGTTACTCTCACTAATCCGATTACCCAAATCGGCAAAGTTGAAGCAAACGCAAATGGCAGTTGTCCTTCAGGTTATGTTCCAAGTGACATCAATGTCCAAAATCTCACCATGGTTGATGCCGATCCTCTTACACCCAGCGCTACCACCATTGCTACCGCTGACCGTGAGCTTCTTCGTCTCGGCTTTATGATAAATGGTGTCAAGGATGTTTTTGCTGGCACCGGAGATATCCAGGTTGTCAACAAAAACCTTCTTGTCTGTAATGGACTTAGCTGTCCAGCAGATAACTTTGCCAGCCTTACCCCAGCAACTGGCAATGTCTACGTCGGCGGTAAAGTCGGTATTGGAACGACAAACCCTACAAGTGCGCTTAGTATCGCCGGCAATATTTATTCTGATGCTTATATCAGCAAAATTGTCCAGGAACGCGCTGGCTATTACACCACTTATTCTGAGTTGGTCACTAGTCCTGTAGGGCAAGGTGCCTCATGGTCCGTTAACTCCACTTACGATCCAGGTGTAGGCAGTGGTGTGACAAACTCCACTTTTAAAGTTAATGCTGGTACTTACAATACTGGCGCCGGAATGATTCGCTTCGATGGTAATAGTAAGTACTGGGGCGCTTGGATGTCGGGAGCCTCTGGTGGGCAAGGTACTGCTGTAACCTTCACACAACTTGCAAATCTTAGTACCAATGGAAGTTGGTTAAGCTCGCGAGGAAGCAATTTAGATTTTTACCTTACTAGTGCTGGCAATGTTGGAATTGGTACCACTGCCCCAGGAGAAAAACTAGAGGTCGAAGGATTTATCAAGATACCAAATGCTACCAACTCTGATAACAATTCGCCCGGAATCGTCTATAACAGTGATGATGATTTTTATGACAGTACCCGGGCAGTTTATCTCAATTCATACGGATATGGCTTTAAGGTAAATACCCAAAGCGGTAGTGTAGGCCCTTACATTTCTGGTTGGGGTGGTATAGATTTTTATGCTGGCAACGCGCAAAAAATGATTTTAACCCAAACTGGTGAGGTTGGAATTGGAACCACTGCCCCGGGTGAAATACTAGAGGTCAACGGTAATATCAGAACCACACCGAATAGGTCTCTACCAAATTTTGTTCTTGACTCTATTACCACAGGTGATAACTGGACTGCCCAAGGTGCTTACATTTCAATTGGTGAGGGTGGCGCTTTAGGAAGCGCTGCCATGCACATGACGTATACCGGAGACGGATATGGTTACACTGGAACAGGTACCGTCACTGCTGGTGTCCCGGCAGGTGGATACTGGCGATATCAATATAATGCACAAAATATATATACTCCCGGAGCAGTCACTGTTGGTTCTTTGACTAGTGGCGCAGGAACTTTTTCCAGTACCGTAACAACCACCGGACAAATGTGGATAAATAATGCTTCCCCCACAATATACTTTAAAGATACTGATCATCGCGGAGCAATGCTTCACAACAATAGTAACCTCTTTTATGTTTTAAGAGGCTGTGAAGCCACACAATCTACTACGTGGTGTACTGTTGGTGGCGTCTGGCCATTCGTTATTAACCTGGAAACCAACGCCATTACTACCGGAGGATCGATAACTGCCACATCTGATATTCGGTTAAAAACCAATATCAAACCTCTTCCGGAAAATACACTGGACAAAGTCAAGCAGCTTAGAGGTGTGTATTTTAACTGGAAAACCGAGGCTGATATGGGAAACGCCCGCCAAATTGGTGTCATTGCTCAGGAAGTGGAAAAGATCTTCCCAGAACTTGTTATAACAAGTCCCGATGGATATAAGGCTGTCGGTTATGATCGCCTTGGACCTATTCTCATCGAAGCCATCAAAGAACAGCAAGTCGAAATTGACTCTCTTAAGTCACAGATAACTGACTTAAAAAATGAAGTCGATCAAATTAAACAACTTCTAAAAATGCCAAGATGATCGCTGTGCTCAAGAAGCTACACCCACCTACATATATCATCATTCTCTTGTTGAGTTTCTTCCTCTTGTTCTCTGCCAAAGATATTGTCTTTGCAGACACTGTCAGTTATCTTCCCATCACCATCTGGGGCACAACTCTTTACACCCTTCCTTTTTCAGCTTGCACAGGAGGTACCGGAGGTACCGTCAGCACTATCCCCTGGACAGGTACTTGTTGCGCAGAGGGTACTGGTGGAACAATTACCACCGTTGGTGGATACACAATTCACTCATTTTATAGCAGTGGTACTTTATCCATAACCACACCTAAAACAGCTCAAGTTCTCGTTATTGCTGGAGGTGGAGGAGGAGGCGCGGGTGGCATCGGTGGAGGAGGAGGCGCGGGTGGATATTTAACAAATGCTTCATACTCCCTCACCACACAAAGCTACACCGTTACCGTCGGAGGAGGAGGCGGTGCAGATCTAAACGGAGGCAACTCAGTATTTGGTACCATAACAGCTATAGGTGGTGGGGCTGGTGGTGCAAATAATGAAAGCGGAACAAGTGGAGGTTCTGGTGGGGGTTCCGGGAGAGGTACCAATTTCCAAATGTACGGAGGAAGTGGAACCGCTGGTCAAGGCTATGGTGGCGGTAATAGCGCGTATGCCGCAGGCGGAGGAGGTGGCGGCGCGGGTGGTGGTGGAACCGATGGTACCGGAGCAAACGGAAATTGGGGAGGAAATAGTGGAGTAGGTGTTGCCAATTCCATCAGCGGTGCATCCGTCTTTTATGCTGGTGGCGGTGCGGGTGCTGGTTCATTTACGGGAGGTTGTGGTGCTGTTTTATCAGGAGGCACTGCTTGTCAAACTAACGCGGCTGCTAATAAAGGCGCTGGTGGTGGTGGTATGTTCGGAACCGCAGCTGGTTTAGGCGGAAGTGGAGTGGTCATTGTCAAATATCCTGTCTGTCCTTAACAAGCAAGGTTAAATAATAATAAAAAAATAATATGGAAAATCGCAAAAAATTTGATCTTACCGGTGCCTTCATCGTTATTTTAGTTCTCTCGGTCGTTGCCCTACTAGTCTTTCTTGGCAACTTCGCCGTCAAAAATAATCTCCTTTCTCTACCCCAAATAAACTTATTTAGTAAAAATACCAAGGCCCTCAATCCAAACGCCTACTATTTCTCCTCCCCCATCTTCAATCTATATTCTGCCAAAATTACCCAAAAAACAAAAGACTCCCTCTCTGTCGATGTTGTTCCGGTAACTCCACCAGTAGGTTATGAAAATAATATCTCTAATTTCAAAATCAACGTCACCGATACCACAGAAATCACCAAACCAAAACTCTTTATTCCTTATGTCTTCAAAACAGTCAGTGACACTTCATCATCACCAGACGACAAACTCAGCTTTAATGATCTCTCCGTCGGGGAATTTATCGATATCATCCTTACTGAGGACCTTCGTACTGCCAATATCAACAATCTGGTCGCCAAAACCATCTCCCGAATTTCCGACTCCAATCTGCTCACCGGTGAGATCAAAGAAGTTAACCCTGGATCGATTATGGTAGTCGGTATCGTTCGTCCAATCAGTTTCAATCCCATACCAGCAAACGTTGCCATCATTTCTCCAACAGAGAAAAACTATACTATTAGCATTTCCGACAACACGGAGATTGTCACAACTAACCAAACTGGTCCTCAAAGACTGAGTTCTGGAGACCTCAAAACTGGCACCTTTGTCACCGTTTACGCCGACGCTCCAATCACAAATGACACCCTCTCTGCCGCCCTTATCTCCCTCTACAGTTTGGGTATATAGATACCGATCACTTAAAGGAGCGCTTTCGCGCCCCTTTAGTTTCATATCTTAATAGCTAGCGTTTACTACTGTGCCATCACTACGAATATCTTGTCATGCATCTCCCAAAACTTACCTTGTTCTCCGGCACACAAAGCGGCTTCAGCAGCTTTCTGAGCGTTAGGGTGGAAAGACAATGGGAAACTTCGGTACTCCAGACTGATATTTTCTCCATACTTGGTCAAAAGAGCTTCGATGGTAGGAAAGGCACGATTACAGTAAGGACACTCAAAGTCGGTGTACTCCATGATTTTAATCTTGGCATTTTTACCGCCTTTTACATAACCGGTTCCGTATGTAATCTTTTCTCTCTTTAGCACCTCACCGGAAGATATCTTGGCTTTGTCTCCGGTACCATTCTTCAACTCGGCATCAATCACCGTCTCAAAATCAGACTGCGGCAACGAACCAACTATTAATATTCCATTGATAAAAAATGATGGTGTTCCACTAACCCCTCTATTCTGACCCTCCGTGGACTCTTCTTTTACTTTGTTTGCAAAAGTACCATCATCCAAACACTTATTAAAGTCCCCCGTATTCACACCCAGTCCCTTCGCTATTGTCTTCAGAGCCGATACCGAGATCTTCGACTCGGCTGTCGGAGCCGCCACGCTTGGGTTTGTATTTTCGGCCGCACCACTTCCTCCCCCTTTATATTGATCAACTTGTGCAGACAGTCTACCTACAAAGAAAGTCGCCACTAACAACAAAAGCACCAAAAAAGGTGCGTATAGAGATTTTGTATTTTTAAACATAAATCATGTTATCACAAACCCCGCCCTTCAAATCACTATATATATTAAGCCTACAGTCAGGATTAATACTTCTTCCAGATTCTCTGTAATTTCATATCAAAACTTGCCAATTTTTCAGAACCGCTATTTTTTGCATATACCAGGTTGTAAGCATCCTCAAGATCATAATTAGTTTTCTTCATCAAGAAAACGGCATCCATCAATATTTTCTGGCTTTCCCATTTAATAAAACTCATAGCCAATACATCTCGCAATACCCGAGTCAAACCTTCTTTCTCTTTTCCATAAAAACTTTTCATTAACCAATAAATCTCAAAAAGTACTACCGTCGAACTTATCAGATCCTCCAGACCTTCCGCTCCTCTTAAAAACAATTTTTTTATTTCTTCGACCTGAGCCTCATTATCATTTTCAATGATTCTCACAAAATAATTGGTGTCGACAAACTTCATCTCTTTTTCTTACTAAAATACTCCATTTTTGCCTTCTCGATCATTTCATCAACATCCATATCCTTGTATCTCTCGGGTCTTTTCACACTTCCCATTAGTCTATACATTGCTGATAGTGCTGATTTCATTATCAGTTCATCGCCTCGCTTGGTAATCGTTAGTTTCTGTCCTTTCTTCAACCCAAGATCGGAAAACAATGAAGCGGGTAGGGTTATTTGTCTTTTGCTGGTAATCGTCGCCGTATATGTCATAGTAAGATTAATATACGATAGTAAGGCAATCTTGTCAACTCCTTACTTTAATCTGCGAGGACAATCCTCACCAATTGAACCTCACTGAGACATTACCATCGTCCCTCAAGCTGTGCACACAAAGTTTATCGTCTTTCCCTTCACATAAATTACCTTGATCACTTTTCCCTCGGCTAAATATTTCTGTACTTTTTCCTGCTCCTCAGCTGCTTTCCTTACTTCTTCCTCACTTGCCTCGGGAGACACTTCTACTGTCCCTCTCAGTTTCCCATTTATCTGTACTGAAAGAGTGACTGTTTCACTCACCAAATACTTTTCCTCAAACTTCGGCCACTCCGAAACATGCACACTAAACTCCTCACCCAAACTACTCCACATTTCTTCGGTCGCAAAAGGAGCAAATGGTGCCAAAACCTTGATCATCATTGCCAGCTCTGCTTTAGCAATCTCCGTCTTGTTTTTTGTCAAGTCATTAACTGCCTCCATCATCTTGGCTATTGCCGTGTTGTATTTAAACTCGGCAATATCCTCACCCACTCCTTTAACTAAGCGGTGTATTGTCCTCATCCCCTCGATACTGGTTACCGCGTACTCACCTATATTTTCTTCAACCAGTCCCTGGAATCTCTCCAAGAATCGTTTTACACCCACAAGTGATCTCTCATTCCAAGCCATTGTCGCGTCAAACGGTCCCATAAACATCATGTAGGTTCGCAGCACATCAGTTCCGTAAACATCGGCCACGTTGTCGGGAATGATTACGTTACCTACACTTTTGCTCATGCGGTTGCCATCAGCACCCAAAATCACTCCGTGTGACATTCTTTTTATATACGGCTCTGGATACTCTTCGGGCACAGCACCTAAGTCCCAAAGAAACTGGTAAATAAATCTTGAATAAAGTAAGTGCAAAGTATTATGTTCGTCCCCACCCATATAAACATCCACCGGCAACCAGTACTTCATCTTTTCCATATCCGCTAGCACTTCCTCATTTTTCGGATCGCAGTATCGTAAGAAATACCAATCGCTTCCAGCCCAGTTCGGCATCGTATCGGTTTCTCTTTTGGCGGATCCTCCGCACTTAGGACACTCTATCTCTACCCACTCGGTGATGCCGGCCAAAGGTGACTCTCCTGTATCTGTCGGCTGGTATTTTTCCACTTCGGGCAATCTCACCGGCAGTTGCTCCTCGGGTACCGCCACCCATCCATCATTCTCGCAGTAGATCATCGGAATTGGTTCACCCCAGTAATGTTGACGACTAAAGATCCAGTCTCTTAAGTGATAATTTACGGACTCCTCGCCTACTCCTTTTTCCACAATTAAATCAATCATCTTCATGTCCGGTACATAATCATGGTTAATCGGCAATGAGTATTTATTAGCAAATGCCTCATCTCGTTCATCATGGCTAGGTACGGCCATAATTGCTCCCGTCCCATATGACACCAATACATAATCGGCAATCCACACGGGAACTTCTTTCCCCGTTACCGGATTAATCGCGTAAAGTCCGGAAAACACTCCCGTCTTTTCTTTAGCCAGTTCGGTTCTCTCCATTTCACTTTTTTTCTTCGCCTCGTTCACGTATTTTTTGACTTCTTCATTCACGAGCAACCCTCCCACCAGTCTGTGCTCCGGTGCCATCACCATAAAAGTGACTCCCTCAAGAGTATCGGGTCTGGTTGTAAACACTTCTAGTTTTTCCTCGCTGTCTTTGATATCAAAGCGGATTTTTGCCCCCACTTTTTTGTCTATCCAGTTGATCTGAGCTGCCTTCACTTTATCAATGAAGTTAGTCTCTTTTAATCCCTCCAGTAATCTCTCTGCGTATGCGGTAATCTTCACCACCCACTGTGAAATTGTTCTTCTCTCGGTCTCCGTTCCACATCTCTCACATTTTCCGTCTATTACTTCTTCGTTGGCCAAACCAATTTTATCTTTCGGGCACCAATTGATAGCCATCTCTTCTTTGTGTGCTAATCCTTTTTCAAAAAGTTTCGTAAAAATCCATTGTGTCCATTTGTAATACTCAGGGTCGGTCGTGTCCACCTCCCGATCCCAATCAAAAGAAAATCCCAACCTCTTCATCTGTTCTTTGTACTTCTCGGTATTTTCTTTCGTTATGCTTTGGGGTTTTACTCCCATCTTTATCGCGTAGTTTTCTGTTGGCAAACCAAACGCGTCCCAGCCCATGGGGAACATTACGTTAAATCCGTTCATTCTCATATATCGGGCATAAATGTCCGACCCGGTCATCGAAAATGCGTGTCCAACATGTAGTCCAGACCCGGAAGGATAGGGAAACTCCTGTAGTACATATTTCTTTGGTTTACTCTCAAAATCCTGCGCTTTAAATCCGGCAAAATCCGCAAACTTATTTCCCCACTTTTTTTCTACTTCTTTAAAATCATAAGCCATACCAGAATTATATCAATCAAATCCTCTTCTAATCGTCCACTCTTTTGAAAACTAATCAAACTCTCCTATCCGAATTATCTCATCTTCCAGCTCAATCCCCACGCTTTCCCTAGCCCTCTTTACAATTTCATCTCTTACGGCCAAAAAATCCTTGGCCGTTGCCCCACCTCTGTTTACGATAAAGTTATGATGTTCTTTAGCAATCGCTGCTCCCCCAACCTTGAATCCTGACATATTTAAAATATTCTCGACAATGTATCCCACCGAAGTAGTTGGATATCCCAAAATAGTTCTCTCTTCTTCACTAATGTTTTTAAAAACACATCCCGCCGAGTTCATTGGCTGTGTCGCTTTAAGTTTCTTCCACTCGTCCGCCGTTCTTCGCGCTCTTTCTACGTCTCCCGCCTTTAAAACTAAGGTTACCTCCAAAATTATTTCCCCGGACTCGTGAAATCTGGAAGAATCGTAACCAAGCTTCAAGTTTTTACCCGCAACCGTCTTGATTCCTCCATGATTATCCAAAATCACCACTTTTTTGACTATCTCGGCAAAAGTATGTGTTCCTCCATGAACATTGTTGTGCACCGCTCCTCCAATCGTTCCGGGTATCCTGCTGTACCACTGTAACCCTGTCACTCCTTGATCAAAAAGCTGCACCATCGCCACCTGCAAATTCACTCCACTGTCCAAAACAACCTCTACGTCCGGTTTATTTCTTTCATCATAATTAATATCCGTAAAGTCACCCTTCGGTAAGCCTTTTTTGGACCTCATCCACCTTGCGCCTACCACTCCACGCAAAAGTGCGTGTATTTTCCCCTCTTTATGAATTGTTATCTTTTTACTCCTGTTCTTTATTGTTAGTCCCCTCACTCCTTCATCTCCCACCAGAATATTACTCCCCCCACCAATCACCGTTACCGGAACCTGAAACGACCGTGCCAAACGGACCGCTTTGACTAAATCTCCCGAAGACTCCGTGATATAAAACAAATCCGCTTTTCCACCAATACCTAAAGTTGTGTGTGCCGACAAGGGCTCATCCCTCCTCACCCTCTCCGGCTCCAAACATTTGGTTAAGCTTTCTATATTACTCAAACATTACCAATATACTACATTTCAAGGCCTCTCTTTATAAGAATATTTGTCTATAGTAAGATTCCGTACTATAATCACGCCAAGCAACTTAAAATTCAGGTTTCCAAAGGAGAAAAAATGCGCGCCTTTCTTAAAGTCCTCATAACCTCGCTTGTCTGTCTGGCAATTATCTTTTTGGGATATTCCATCACCACCGAATTTACCAAGAATATCTCCGCCACCAGCTTTGTTTTCAACCTACCTGCTCATCCCAACATCACCATCTCCGCCGCCTCCGACACTCCACTAGATATCGCCGCTAATGGCCCTTTTTGTCTCTTCAAGAATGAAAAAAGCAAAATAGATGTCATTTGTTCCACTCCCGACCCCAGACCGGGTACCCCTAATGCTGTCAGACTAACCACTACTCTCAAGACCGGAAAATGGTTGGTGTTTGCACCCGGCCGTAGCACCAACCTGTATCTGGAAAGCGACCTCCCGCTCGTTTACAACAAGAACGATTTTCTCAGCGCCATCGGCATCGACGCCGTTCTTTTGTTCATAATCTTCATCATCGTCTTGATGGTCGCAGAAACCAACAAAAAATAATTAAAACATCACGCCACCATCCGGTGGCGTTTTTTTATATCACCTCACAGTTTGGAAATCTTATCTTCATCTCTTCTTCGATCTTCTTCTTCCCCTGGTAATCCACCGCCAGAAGCATACGAATAATAAACCGTTCGTTCTTACCCACCTTTTCCACCTTGCTTCGTACATCTCCGCCATTCCGGCTGATAACTCCGGCTACTTGTTCCGAAACTCCAATTGAGTTTGGTCCTTCAATTAGTACTGTCGTAAACATACCTCTTCCCACTTTCATCTCGTCAAGTTTTCGAGACACTAAAGACAAATCCAATCCATAAGCCACTTTATAATATAGATCGTCAATTCCGTGCCAACATCCCAAATCCACCAATAGTTTATCCACAACATCCTCGTCCAAGTCTTCAATATTTAAAATTCCCCTCTCCCGAAGTACTCCATCAACTAGCATCCTTTCCCCCCTAGCCACTTCTACATCATGTTCGGCAATTTTTAGCTGGCTATCAATCAGACTGGCAGTCTCCCTATTACAAAACTTCATCCACTCAACATTTGGTTTTGTTTGATGCTGATCGGTGATAATCTCTACCACCGAAGCATTTGGTACCACCGCCTCCAAACTTTCCACCTTGCCGTCAATTTTAATGGCCACTGCTCTAAGTCCAAGCAAGGGATTCAATCGAAAAGCCACGTCAATTCCTGTTGCCGAAAGCTCCATTATTGCCAACTCCTTTTTAGGGGTGAAAATTAGCTTTCTTTTATATTTATCCGGGTCGGCCCGCAGTTCTTTGGAGGATAAGCTGGCTACCCCCCAGTTATTAAACTGTTCTCTTTCAAGTGTCGTAAAGGCCACCTCAATGTTCCCTTCATTAAGTTTGTAGGTATCGTGTAAAGCGCTATACCCGTTAATAGCTGGGGTAGCTAGATAATCATCGCTCCTGGACTGTTGTAGTAACTTGGAAAACCGTGTACGGACTACTCCCATGGCTCGATAGCACTCTCCGACGTCACCCCCATTCTTGATAATCACCCGAAAACTGACCACATCCGTAATATCCGCAAACTCTTTTGGTCGACTGTCTGATCTCATGGCTGACTTTTTTTGTTTTTCCGAAAGTTCCCAGTACCCACCGACCTGATGTTCCACCAAGGCCTCTATTCCTCCGCTTTTAAGCGCGGTTCGAATATCCTCCTCCGTCTTTCGGATAAAATTTTCATTCAATCTCGGATCACTATCAATTCTTCTTTTGACATCGTTACATCTCTCCGAATCAACATAAGAGAAGGCGATGTCCGCCAAAGCATTTTTAACCTGCCACAATCCCAAAGACTCGGCCAAAGGTACATAAACACCCAAGGTCTCCTTTGCTTTTTCCAGTTTCTTATCTTCTCCAAAATCCTTCATCGTCGTCATGTTATGCAACCTATCCGCCAGCTTTATCATCGCTACACCAGGATCAACCAACGTCTCCGTGGTTATCTTTCTCAAAGTCTCAAAGTCACTCTCTGTTCCGGTTGAAGATACAAACTTACTTACTCCATCTACAAGGTGCCCGACTCTCTCTCCAAATACACCCGTAATTTGTTCCAGAGAAATCAAATCAGGATGATCTTCCCAGGTATCGTGTAACAAACCAGCCACAATCATATCTTCATCCGCCTCCCATTGTTTCAAAATCATTGCTACCGCTACACAGTGATTCACATACGGCTCTCCCGTAATTTTTCTGACATCACATTTATGAATCTCCGCCGCCAAATCAAGTGCAGCCTTCTCTTTTATTGACAAATTTACGCCAAATTTTTCTTTATCGACTTCCAAAAATATAACAGGCCTTAGGTTTTCTCCTCTTTCTATCATCTTAACGACCTATTTTATCACTCTGTCGAGCCTAAGGAGCTGTATAATAAATTCATCATGGAAAGAACATACATTAAGGACATCAAAAAACACACCGGGAAAAAGATCTTGCTCTCCGGTTTCGTGCAAACTTTAAGAAAACAAGGAGGTATTGCCTTTTTAATTCTTCGTGACGTCACTGGTACTGTCCAGACCGTCATCATCAAATCCAATACCGACGCTTTCGCCACCATCCAAGACCTCTCTCTCGAGTCGGTCGTCACCATAGTTGGTGAATCCAAAGAAAATCCTCAAGCCCCCAACGGCATTGAGGTTTTAGTCGAAACCATTGAAGTTCTTTCCAAAGCCGAGCCCGAACTTCCCATCCCTGTAGACGAAAAAGGAGAAAGTGAAACTAATCTTGACACTCGTCTTGACTGGCGTTATTTAGATCTTCGCAAAGAAAGAAACGCTCTTATTTTCAAAGTCTGGACTCTCATGGACCAAGTCTTCACCGACACCATGACCGACAAAGGCTTCATTCAAATTCACTCTCCTAAACTTATGAATACGGCAAGCGAATCCGGCGCCGAAGTTTTTGAGGTTAACTACTTCGAACGTAAAGCCTATCTTTCTCAATCCCCCCAGTTCTACAAACAGATGGCCATGGCTTCAGGTTTCGAAAAAGTTTTCGAGATTGGTCCGGTTTTCCGCGCCGACCCCTCTTTCACCTCTCGTCACGCTACTGAGTTTACCGGTTATGACTTAGAAGTATCCTTTATCAAAGATCACCACGAGGTTATGGACATCGAAGAATCTATCATTGTTGCCATTACCTCCAAGGTTAACGCGGTTTATGGCAAAGAAATCAAAGCCGTTTTTAACCGCGAAATCCCCGTCCCTACTTCTCCTTTCCCCAGAATCACTTTTGCCAAAGTCAAGGAAATTCTCAAAGAAAAAGGTATCAAAAGTGAAAAACCTGCCGATCTCACCGGAGATGAAGAAAAAGGTATCAGTCAGTATGTACTAGAAAAATACGGTCACGAATTTGTTTTCATCACCGATTATCCCATCGAAGGCCGTCCTTTCTATCACATGCGCTACGCCGACAAACCAGACACCACCATGAGTTTCGATCTTCTCTGGAATGGACTAGAGGTCACTACCGGTGCACAACGTGAACACAGATACGACATCCTCAAGGCCCAAGCTACCGAAAAAGGTTTGACTGATGCCACGATTGGTGACTACCTCAACTTCTTCCGCTATGGTTGTCCTCCTCATGGTGGTTTAGGTGCCGGCCCTAGTCGTTTTATCATGAAGATGCTCGGCGTCGACAACATTCGCGAAGCGACCTATCTTTATCGTGGAGTTAAAAGACTCACTCCTTAAAATGGAAAAACAAACCAAAGACGCCACCCTGGAAAAAATCATTTCCCTTGCCAAACGTCGTGGCTTTATCTTCCCCGGCTCCGAGATCTATGGTGGTCTGGCCAACACCTACGACTTCGGTCCTTTAGGTACCGAGTTAAAACGAAATTTAATCAATCTTTGGTGGAATACTTTTGTTTCTTCCCGCTCCGATATGTTTGGTTTGGACACCTCCGTCCTTATGAGTCCCAAAGTCTGGGACGCTTCAGGTCACACTGAAAACTTTACCAATGTCATGATCGACTGTCTCACTTGCCACTACCGCACTCGTGCCGATCACCTCATCGAAGAAGCTGTTAGGGATATTGAAAATGTGGAGGGAAAACCTTTAAAGGAACTTGACGAAATCATCAAAGAAAAAGAGATCAAATGTCCCAAATGTGGTAACAAAACCTGGACTAAAGCGAGAAACTTCAATCAGCTTTTTGAAACCCAAATTGGTATCATCACCGAAGGCAAAAACACCGCCTACCTTCGAGGAGAGTTGGCCCAAGGAATGTTTGTCGACTTCAAACAGGTCTTAGACTCCATTCATCCCAAACTTCCTTTTGGCCTAGCCCAGTCCGGGAAAGCCTTCCGCAACGAAATCACCATGGGCAAATTTACTTTCCGCACTCTCGAGTTTGATCTGGCCGAGTTTGAATACTTTGTAAAACCCGACGAATGGGAAAAACATTTTGAGTACTGGAAAAAAGAGATGTATGAGTTTGCCCTCTCTCTTGGTATTCCCGCCGAGAAACTTCGTTGGAGAGCTCACACCAAAGAAGAGCTTAGTCACTACAGTTCCCGCACCGAAGATCTTGAGTACGAATTCCCCTGGGGTTTTAAGGAAATGTTTGGTCTGGCTTATCGCACTGACTTCGACCTCAAAAACCATATCGAAAAATCAGGTGTCGATCTCCGTTACACCGACCCCTACACTCAGGAAAAATTCATTCCTCATGTCGTCGAACCAACCTTTGGACTTTCCCGACTTCTCACCATCATTCTCATGAACTCCTACTTCGAAGATATCGAAAAGCAAAGAGTGGTTATGAAGTTCCCTTCTGTTTTAGCTCCTTACAAAGTTGCCGTCTTCCCCCTGGTTGGCAACAAAGAAGAATTAAGTAAAAAGGCCAAAGAAATCTTCACTTTACTAAAAGCCAAAATGAGTGCTGTTCTGGACGAACGAGGTAATATCGGCAAACGTTATTTTACTCAAGATGAAATTGGCACTCCCTACTGTATTACCGTTGACTATGACACCCTTGAAGATGACACCGTAACCGTCAGAGAAAGAGACACGGCACAGCAAAAACGGATCAAAATAAACGAGCTGTTAACTGTTTTAAAATAACTTAATAAGGTTTTTGTTTTCCACTCGCGTTTTCGCATCTATTCTTTGGATTATTACACTCATTCTTACATACCGAGTCTGTATAATATGCCTTTGGACAGAGACTAAGTTCTGTGTCCTGATATAGTTCACAAGATCCTTCCCTACCGCCACCTGGAGCGCAAACAAACGAACACCTCACTAAATCAATATTGGCGCTGGAAACACCATAGTTATAAAAACAGTCCGGTCCGCAACCCCCCAAACAGCCCACATCACTAATGGATATATCATTTAGATTTGATAGCATCGTATATATCCGAAATGACTGTAAGTCTCCTCTCCTTATTTGATAAAAATAAGGTTCTTTTGTAACCGGATCACAAGGTGTCGAACCTAAAATACTTTGCGATTTGTACATCAACGGTTGACCACAACCGGGAAGTTCTTCTGGGTACTGTTCGGCAAAACTGTAATAGACATCCATATTTACCTTAATGCTGTGGAGATCGGCTTTTCGACGAGCATCATAAGCTTTGTTTACAAGTGGTGGAATAAAAATTGACGAAAAGGCCGCCAGAATCGACAAGATAGCAATGACTATTAATATTTCAAGTAGAGTTATACCTCTCATCTTTAAAAACTTAGTCATCCAAATAAATTATAGTCTAAATATCACTACCCCTCATCTTTTAGCTCTAAACTATCTCGGCAACCGCCTTAATCTCCAAAAGTTCCTGTTTTCCCGTCGACATATTTTTTAGACTTACTTTCTTCTTGGCCACTTCATCTTCCCCAATAATAGCTACATAAGGCACCCCTATTTTATTCGCATACACTAGTTTCTTTTTGAATTTATCATCTTCGGTATAAAGTTCTGTCGGCACTCCCAACTCTCTCAGTTTTCCGGCCACTTCCAAAGCAAAAGGCATGTTCACTTCCATGGGTACCACCAAAACTTTTGCCGTTGTTGCCCTTGCCGCCTTTATTACTCCCATATCGAGTAATTGCGAGAACAACCTGGTAAGACCAATCGATACTCCTACACCGGGAAAACTTTGATTGCTAAAGCTCTCGGCCAAATTGTCATACCGCCCTCCTCCGCAAACACTTCCTTTAACCCTCTCGTCCAGAAGTTTTGTTTCGTAAACCGTTCCGGTGTAATATGACAGCCCTCTGGCGATAGCCAAATCAATTTTAAGATTATTCTCGCTCACTCCAAACTTTATCGCTTTTTCTACCACTTCTGCTAATTCTGCTATTCCAATTTTAAATAACTCACTCTTAATCTCCATCTTGTTCAATGTTTCCAAAATCTTTGCATTACTTCCCGAAATTTTTACAAACTCCAAAATCTTCTCTGCCTCACCAATCTTAATTTCCAAATCAATCAACATTTGTTTCGCCGTTTCCTCTCCCACTTTTTCTAGTTTATCTATCACTCTTAGCACCTCATCTTTTTTTTCTCCAACTCCATACTCCTCCATTAAGCCATTCAATATCTTTCGGTTGCTTATCTTGATTACAAAATCCCCTAGTTGCAACTTCTCAAACACCCGACTGATTACCGCCGGAATCTCAGCATCATTTACCAAACTCAAACTTCCACTACCCACAATATCAATATCGGCTTGATAAAACTCACGGAAACGACCTTTTTGTGGCCGCTCGCCACGATAAGCCTTACCAATCTGGTATCTGCGAAAGGGGAATGTCAAACTATTGTTGTACATCGCTACATAACGTGCCAAGGGCACCGTTAAATCAAAACGCAAACCGAGATCATCGTCTCCTTTGGAAAATCGGTATACCTCTTTTTTGGTATCTTCACCAATCTGTGCGAAAAGTACCTCTGCATTTTCCACCAAAGGAGTATCCAAGGGTGCATATCCAAACTCTTCAAATGTCTCGGATATCGTCTCTATCATTTTATTAAACAGAATTTGCTCTGCCGGAAGCAGCTCCATAAATCCTGCTTGAATTCTTGGTGTAACTTTAGCCATACCCTATCTTACAATCTTTAAGTACTTACGTTTACCCACTCTTACCACTCCCTTACCCACTGGTAGCTCCACTGACTTCTTTTCTACCCTCACACCATCTAAGTAAACCCCACCCTGTTCAACAAGTCTCTTAGCCTCACCGTTACTCGTCGCCATTGAAAGTTCCACCATCATTCTAATTAAATCCTCAACTGTAACTGTTTCTTTGTCCCATCTCACTTCTGGAGCATTTTCATCCACCTTTTTCTCCACCACCGTTTTTTGGAAAAATTCTTCCGCGGCCTCTACTTCCCCCTTTCCGCATAGTTCCTTAACAATTGTTCGCGCTAACTCCTTCTTGATGTTCATTGGATTTTCGCCGCTTTCCAGTCTCTTTTTGGCCTCATCAATTACCTCTTGATCAACATTTGTTCCCATTGTGTAGTAAGTGATAATCAAATCGTCACTTATAGACATAACCTTTCCAAACATCTCTTCCGGACTATCCTCAAGATAAATACCATTACCCCAGGTTTTACTCATTTTTCTTCCATCGGTACCGGGCAAAAATCCGTTAGTTACAATACAAGACTCTTTTTCCTTCAGGTCTTTTATCAAAGTTCTTCCCGCTTGCATGTTAAAAATTTGATCGGTCCCCCCTATCTGAATATCCGTATCCATTATCATACTGTCATACCCCTGCATAATTGGGTAAAGTATCTCCGGTAAACTCACACTTTTCCCCTCAACCAATCTTTTTTTAATTAATTCCCGACTTATAAAGTCATTTAGAGAAAAGTGTCTTGTCAGTTTTAATACTCCGGCAAAATCAAGTTTGGAAAGCCACTCACTATTAAAATGTATTTCAATCTTTGAAAAATCCAACAGTTTTTTTGCTTGTCTTCTGTATGTTTTGAAGTTTTCTTCCACCTGTTCACGAGTTAATGCCGGTCTCTCCGATTCTTTATCTGAGGTATCACCCACTGTTGCGGTAAAGTCTCCAATAACAAACGTCGCACGGTGGCCAAGTTCAGCTAGAATCTGCAGTTTCCTTATCGGAAAAGCGTTACCCAAATGAATCTTTGTCGACGTTGGGTCAATACCCAGATACACATTAAGAACCTTCCCTGAGTTTAGAAGTTTCTCCACCTCTGCTCTATTGGGAACAATATTCTCAACGCCTCGTGTCAAGAAACTTTCGATTAACTCTTTCTTTCTCGCTTCTTCCATGTATATATTCTACCTCAATACTTGGGTAGCTTTTCACTAGCCGAAGTAATTTTAATATATTTCTCAGGATCAAACTCGATTCCAAAAATTTCTTTTATCTTGTATAGAGTTTTATCTTCCCAATTTTTGCAAAATCTTTAATATTCAAGGTTGCTAGTTCGGCTCTCTTAGTTAACATTACGCATGAAGCGACCATCGCATCAGATAGCGATACCCCAAAATTTCGACGTATTTCACCAGCCATTTTTGCCTCATTCTCATCTAGTTCTCTTATAGTAGCTACCTCCAACATTCTCTTCAAATATTTTTCCTTCTTTGGATCACTTACAGATTTCCCAGACCACAACTCAGCAACTACCACAACGGGGACTATCAGTTCAATTTCATTTTTTTCCTTCTCTTCAATTAAATTCATCCACAAACCCTTACTCGTTCTCAAAAATTCGATTATGACCGATGAATCTACAATAATCTTTTTCATTACCAGTTTTTGATATTCTTATCCATACTCATTTTGGCCTTCTGCATATCTGAAAAATCACGATCGTCGAACATTCCCTTCATCTTTTTTAGGTCATTTCTATATTTCGTGTAGTCAAATGGTTCTTCAGTTGTCATTGGACTAATTTTCACTTTAACCCTATTACCTTTTTCTATGACAACTTCTTTCTCCTCAAAATACACCTCATCCAAAATGGAAAAGAAATTTTTTCTGGCTTCCGTAGCCTTGATTAATTGCATATATGTACATTATGTACACAATGTACATATTTGTCAAGTATCACATTTCTCTCACTATCTCCGTAACCGTCTTCCCCTCCTTTAAGCCCCTTTCAAGGGCGGGCCATAGTTTGTTGACGATCACCATCTTTGGCTTTTTTACCTTCGTTTTATCCAAAACTCCTAGCTCCAGTAGTTGCCTCACAGAATACAAATCAAAACCATTCACGTATAGTACTTCCTCCACCCCCTCTTTTTTCAATCTCTCGGTCACTCTACTCTGCTCCAAATACTTCAATTGATCAGAGGTAGTAATCTTTCCGGAATCATCATCAAGGGGAGTATGTTCTCTAAAAAGTCTCATTGCCCTATCATAGGCATAATTAAATATTTGCTCGAAAGTTTCCCTATCTTCAAACATTTTTTCTCTGCCCACCCCTAATCTTTTTGCCCTCATCTCCGCAATCAAACCCAAGCAATCTCTAAATGTCCCGCCGTTTTTCTTCAGTTCTAAGCTTCGAAAATATATACTCTCTGGCCTTTTTTCCTTCCCCGTCATCCATTTCCATGTTATGTCCTCTACATTTTTTGCTCCGGCTTCTTCCAATATTGAATCCCGTCCACCTGCCGAGTATTTTTTCATGATGTTTAGTTTTAAATTCAATGCTTCCGTATTTTCGTGACTCAGGGCATGTCCTTCTATCTCATGAGAAATCACTGACAAAAACTCCATTATTCCACGATCGGAATCATTTGGAATAAAGACTTTTTTCGAATTTGAATTAACACTCATTGTTCCAACACTGGATTTTCTTTTTATAACTTTCCAATCTTTTTCATATCCATATTCCTTCAATATCCAGTTTGCTACAAGCATTTGCTCATCACTGTTTATTCTATATTCCTCGCTTTCCCCTTCCTTGTCGCTCTCAATCTCAATCACCGTTTTCCTCATCCAATCGGTCATGATGTTTCTGTTTCCTGACTCGTCAAAACTTTCGTCAACACCGTAAATAAACTTGTCAACTCCCTCGGCCTGCCTGTTGTTTGTTTTGAAGATCTCCTTTCCTTCTGCCCCCGCCGCATTCCACAATAGTAAGTCATCGGCAATCTGCCAGTTAGTATATTTTCGATAAATATCTAAGACAATCACTTTCGCTCTATCAATCTTTTCTTCGCTTTCACCCAATCTCAATTCTTCATTCTTTATTTTTTGTTTAAACTCCTTTAGTTTTTCCAGTCTTACTTTGTTTTTATCGGGAGCAACCAGTCTGCAAATTGCCCTTTGATTTTCCACCTTGGCTACATCACCTAGACTTTTTCGATACTGTTCTTTTACCGTTTCTCTTGCCCATAATGAACTATAGTCATGAATGTTTCTCCTCCATCGGTAAGGAATCGCCTTCAAATCCAGTTCTGAAAAAATATCAATCACTTCCTCCGCAGAAACCCTCGACTCAACTTTAGCCACCGATCTTTTAATTTCTACCTCTTCCCCGGTTTTTTCTCTAACTACCTCTGCAAACCTCTTAAAATGTACTCCCTCTTCATCTTCCCTCTTTTCTCGACCGAATATATCTTGAAACACCGCCTCGTAAACATCCGCCAGTAAATCTTTATCCTCCGCATCTAAACCACACCTCGCCATTTCCTGTTTTGTCCAGTCCCTCAGTTCCCTCCCCCCTTTATAGATCACTTCCACGATCCTCTGTCCCTCATCGTTCATCAATGCTCCTACATATACTTCGTGAGTGTCTTTATCAATTTGTTTTATTTCCTTTAGCTCGTCAAATAAACCTGATTCAAAATCCAACAAAACTTTTTTCTCTTCTTCCGAAAGATCAAGTCTTTTTTCAACTTTAAATACCCCTTCTTTTTCCACAAACACCGACGGCCTCAATGGGTAAGGGAAAGTTGGTCCACTTTCAAATTGATATGGCATTTTAATTAAATGGTTGGAGTTTTTTCCTCCCATTCCACATCTTCATTCTACTCTACAACTTTATATCTCAGACATTACAAAGCTAGACAATTAATTTAGCCATTTTGGTATTCTTCGGCTATTGCCTTTTGCATTGCCCCCTTTTCCATTTTCATAACTTCCTCCGGAGTTTTGTTTTTGATAGCATACTTATTCAAAGAGCCTCCAAGAGACGGTATGTCCCCAACAAGCTCAACCAGCCAACCAATTTCTACTACTCTGATTACAACCTTGGTGGGTTTCTTTATTTTATGCAATTTCAGCATCCTAGACGGAATACTAATCTGCCCCTGGCTAGTCAAACTAATCAACTGTGTCATAAGCATTAATATAATGTATTTACATAGTCAAGTTTCCATTACAAAGATTTTTCTTCGATTTCCCTTATTACCCTATCTGCAAATTTATCAACCGTCATCGTCCCCAGATCATTCTGGCCTCGTTGACGAACAGAGACTTCTTTTGTTTCTGCTTCCTTTTCACCAATAATCAACATGTATGGCACTTTTGTCGACTCTGCATTGCGGATTTTCTTTCCGAGTGAATCAGCATCTCGGTTGAGCTCTACTCGAACTCCCTTTTCCAGGAGTTTCTTTAACACCTTCTCAGAGTACTCCATTGTCTTTTCGGAAATAGGCAATATGCTCACCTGTACCGGAGACAACCAAATCGGGAATGCTCCTCCGAAATGTTCCAAAAGGATCATCATCATTCGCTCTGCCGAGCCGATTATGGCTCGGTGAAGCATTATTGGATGTTTTTGTGTTCCATCTTGGTCGGTATAAACCAGATTAAATCTCTCCGGCATCACATAATCAATTTGTACCGTTGAAAGCTGCCACTCACGCCCAAGAGCATCGGTCGCTATGAGATCCATCTTTGGCGCATAGAAGGCCGCTTCTCCTGGTCCTTGAAAATACTCTATGTCATTTCTCTCCATAATCACTTCCGCCCATTTCTCCACCTTATCCCAAACTTTTGGATCCCCCAAATACTTTTCCGGATGTTGAGGATCTCTGGTCGATAATCTGTATTTATACTTGAAACCAAAGGTTGCCATGATTTTTTTTGTCATCTGTAGTGCCATATCAATCTCTGCATCTACCTGATCTTCTCTACAGAAGATATGACAGTCATCTTGAGAAAAACCTCTTGTTCGAGCCAGTCCAGAAAGTTCTCCTGGTTTTTCATCACGATAAAGCATCGCAAAGTCTGTTAGACGAAGAGGCAAATCTCGATAGCTTCTCGCCTGCGCCGCAAAAATTTGTGTATGTTGTGGACAGTTCATTGGTTTGAGAAACATTTCCTCTTCTGAAAAGTTAGAAACCACTCTAAACATCGAGTCTTTGTACTTATCATAATGTCCCGATGTTTTAAATAGTTCTGCCTTTGCAATCTGTGGTGTCCACACTTGGGTATATCCCTCTTTGTACTGCATCTCTTCCACATAATCGTTTAACATTCTTCTTATAAACGATCCTTTAGCTGAGTAAAGTGGTAATCCACTTCCCACCAAGTCGGAGAAAGAAAATAAATCTAACTCTTTCCCGAGTTTCCGATGGTCGCGTTTTTTAGCTTCTTCCAAAAGTGTCACATATTTATCAAGTTCCTCTTGCGTTTCAAAAGCAGTGCCATAAATTCTCGTTAGCATTTTATTTTTTTCATCACCATGCCAATAAGCGCCAGCGATCGATAAAAGCTTAAACGCTTTCACTTCAATAGTTCTCGCCACATGAGGTCCAGCACAAACATCCACAAACGAACCGCCCTTACCAGGATCCCCCGTCCAGTAAACGGAAATTTCCTCCTTTTCGCTCTCCGCCTTATCAATCCATTCTTGTTTATAGGGATTATCCGCAAACATCTCCCGAGCTTTCTTTGCCGTCACAATCATTTTTTCAAAAGGTAAGTTACTCTGGACTATCTTTCTCATCTCCTTTTCTATTTTAGGAAAGTCTGTTTCGGCAATTTTAATACCGTTGGTTGTATCAAAGTCAAAATAAAATCCCGTCTCAATTGCTGGCCCCATGGCTTTAATAATCTGACCAGGCCAGATTCTCTCCATTGCCTGAGTTAGTATGTGTTCGGCACTGTGTCTCAGTGCATGCAGTTTTTGATCTTCCATTTTTATAAATAGTTTGTTAACAAAAAAACTACCCTTCTTGCAAGAACCCTTTCGGGTGGTTCCATCTTGCTTGCTAGGTAGCCTCTTAATTCTAAGCGTTAGTGCTTACTCCTTGCTTTTCCCCGGTTGGTAATCGGATCACCAAAGCAATTCACTTATACCTAAAGTATATCACTCACGATGACTCTATTTATTACCGATTTCTTTTGAGTATAAATCGGTTAAACCAGATAGAGCATTTTCAAAATTCGCACCCAAGTCCTTCAGTGTAGTTGCATCAACTTCTGCTCCATTATTTCCGGCCAATATGTAACCGTTTCCAATTCTTGGTTCACTTTCCTCTGTATCCCAATTCATAAAACAATTTTCAAAAAGACTTTCATTTACATAATGGACCTTAAACAAACTTTTGTAGATTTTATTAATATCAACAATATTTTTTATCAAATGAGTTTCATTTTCTCCATGATACTTTACGTAACGATTGGGATCGGGAATTAATCCGAAAAGGTTTTTTATAGACAATGATGCTCCATATGATGAATCTAGTTTAATTTTTGCAAAAGAAATTAAATCAGATCCACGCAAATCAAATAGTTTTTTTGGAATATACGAATATAAATCTTTTTCTAAGACAGGATTATATGTTTCCTCAACAATATTTTGTATCTTTGAAAAATCAGTTTCTTTTCCATTCCAAAGTTCATCCGTAATACACAAATATTCAGCCCCATATTGTTTTAGTACCTCACCAATCCCTGTATAATCCAAGAACCATTTGTCCATCTTTCTAAAGAACTCGTGATGAACTTTCCCGGTTTCAAAAGTTGCTTCTCTGGAAGAAAAATAATCTTCTTTTGTCTCAAGTTTTTTATCTGTTCTCCAAAAAGTATAGCTTTCGATAAAGATTACTTTCTTTTTTATTGTTTGTAGTAAAAGCTCAATTGTTTTCGCATCAGTGAAGCCTCCTTTAAAAGCTGACACCCAATTAGGCTTAACTAACACGATATCACCCTGGATATTTAATCCACCAATCGCTTTTTCTATGTTATCTTTTGATAGAATTTCAAGATTGTCCATTTTAGATTTCTTTTTTAATCCTTAGAGGAGGAAATAGCGTTCCCTCTCTAGCAGACACATCTTCCATAAACCAAAATACTCTCTCAGACATGCCAAATCCCGACGTTGGTGGCATACCATAGGAAAGCATTTCCACAAAATCCGTATCCATCATTTGTGACTCTTCATCCCCTTTTTCTCTTGCCTTTTCCTGTTCCTCAAATCTCTCTTTTTGATCAACTGGGTCATTAAGCTCTGAATATCCATTTCCCAGTTCCGAACCGGCAATAATGATATGAAATCTTTCTGTAATCTCCGGATTCTCCGCTTTACTCTTGGCCAGGGGTGACATGAACTTTGGTTCATTGATTAGGAAGGCTGGTCCGGCAATTGTTTTGCGGACTATTTTCCAACAATTATCAATCAATCGCGCCCTATTTATTTCTCCTGTCAGTTTCACTCCGGCTTTTTTAATGGCTTCAATCATTTCCGCGTCCGTCGAGCCAACAATATCAACTCCAATTTTTTCCTTGATTACTTTTAGATAGTCAACTTCTTCCCAATCATCAGCCAAGTCATACTCCATACCACGGCTTACAAACTTTGTCTTTCCGTAGACTTCTTTAGCCAAATGTCGGTACAGTTCCCGAGTTAGTTGCATGTTATCTCGATAATCGGCATATGCCCAATACCATTCCAAAGAGTAATACTCCGGTAAATGTTCATCATCCATCCCTTCGTTGCGGAAGTTCGGTGCCAGTGTATAAATTTTTTCAAATCCGGCTCCAATCAGTCTCTTTTGATAAAGCTCGGTTGAAATGCGTAAATAGAAATCTTGATCAATGGCATTCATGTGGGTTACAAACGGTCGAGCATCGGCACCCCCGGTAACCGCTTCCAACACTGGTGTTTCCACTTCCATGAATCCCTTCGACGCCATAAATTTTCTGCACTCACTCCAGAACTTTGCTTTTCTCTCAAATCGCAGAATTTTTTCAGGGCTCATCAAAAGATCCAAATATCTCTTGCGAAAAGCTTCATCCGGATCAACAATTCCCGCCCATTTCTCAGGCAAGGGGAGTCTTGCTTTAGTCAATATCTTAATCTCGGAAACCTGAATTGACACTTCTCCGGTTCTGGTTTTCACCACTTCTCCGGTTGTCTGAATGATATCGCCAATATCCAACAAATCCAATTCTTCAAACCCCAGTGTTTGTTTGGCTTTATCAGCCTTGGCCACTGAGTCACTTCGAATAAACAGTTGGATCTTACCGGACTGGTCTTGAATTTGACCAAAAATTAATTTGCCGTGTTCCCTCCAAGCCATAATTCTGCCAGCTAATGTCAGTGTCTTTCCCTCATACTTTTCAAAATTATCTACCACCTCTTTGTTGGATTTTTCTTTGACTGAGAGAGCAGGATACAAATCAATCCCCATCTTTTTCAGGGTCTCGATCTTCTTTTCTCGTTCTCTCAAAATTTCCTCAAGTCTGCTTGCCATAGTCCAATTATACAAGGCTCACCCTACATCTTCTCCACTGTCTCTATTCCAATTATTTCCAAGCCTTTTTTAATTACTTCACCAGCCAACAATGTCAAAGACAAACGCAAGCTTTGATTTTCCACTCCGATTACTTTGTTTCTCTCATAAAATCCATTAAACTTTTGTGCCGTCTCAAACAAATAAGCGCAAAGTTGTTGTGGTGCAAAGTTCTTCGCCGCCGACTCCACTATTTCTCCCTCCGCAAATCTAAGCAGCAACCATCTAGCCAAACTTCTCTCATCGTCATTGGCAAACTCTTTATTATCAGCAATCACTTTATCTATTTTTTCTCCAGACTTATTCAATATTCCTCTCGTCCTCACGTAGACATACTGCAGATATGGTGCGCTGTTACCTTCCATTGATAGAGCCTCATCCCATTTAAAGACATAGTCCATCCCCGGCGATCTTTTTAACTCGTTATACTTCACTGCTCCCACCGACATCACGGTTTCACCTTCTGCTTTTTCTTCTGCTTTCGCAAGTAAATCTTCAAGTTTAATTGTGTTTCCTTTTCGGGTACTCATCTTACCTTCGGGCAAACTCAATAGTCCGTGTGCTACATGAACAAACTGCACATTTTTGGTTTCCTCAGGCCAAAGTTTAGTCGCCGTCACAAATACTTGCTTCAAATGCAATCTTTGTTCCCCACCCACTTCATAAACAAATACTTCAGACTTCAAGATAGGATCGCTCAATCTTTTCTTAATTGTTGCTAGGTCACGGGTGAAATAAGTCGTTGACCCATCACTCTTCACTAACATTGCGGGGGGCATTTGTTCTTTTCCCCTCTCATCCAAAAATTCCACAATTAATGCTCCTTCTTCACCAACTGAGGCAATCTTTTTATTTTTTGCCTCTTCAATTATCTCCGGCATCAATTTTTCATACCCGGACTCTCCCAAAACATGTTCAAAACTTACGTCCAATTTTTTGTAAATCTCGTTGAACTCCTTCATTGAAATATCCACCGACTTTTGCCAAATGTTTCTGGCTGACTCATCTCCTTTTTCCAGTCGGAGAAATGCTTCTTTTGCTTTGATTCTTAGCTCCGGATTTTCTTCCATCCGCTTATTAAAATCTACATAAATCTCTTCCAGTTTATTGATATCCGCACTATTCCAATCAAAATTCTTATCTTCTTCAATTGCCGCAATTATCATCCCAAACTGAGTTCCCCAGTCACCTAAATGATTATCATTTATCACCTCTGCTCCACTATGTTTATACAAGTTAAAAATTGCCTGGCCGATTATGGTTGATCTTAAGTTTCCTACTGAAAATCTTTTAGCAATATTGGGCGATGAGTACTCTACCAAGACTTTCTTTCCTTTCATAAAATCGCTGTCTCCCAGTTTTTCTTTCGCCGTCAAAGCTTCATCTATTTTTTTGATAAGCACTTCATCTCTAATCCAAAAATTTATAAACCCTGGTCCGGCTGGTTCAATCTTTTCAACCATCTCCCTTAACCTTTTATTTCCTTCCAATTTCCCCACCAAATCAACCGCCAATTCTTTTGGATTCCTTCCTAATTCTTTGGCTAATACCATTGCGATGTTAGTCGAAAAATCACCCATCTTTTCATCGGCCGGATGTTCCACGGCAAACTCTTTGCCCAAAGCAAACTCGGCAACTGCTTCTCTGATTATTTCGATTATTTTCACTTAAACCTTACTTTTTATCTGCTAAATATTTTTCCACGTCTAGTGCTGCCTGACATCCCATCCCGGCTGCCGTAACCGCTTGTCTATACCGGTAATCCACTACGTCTCCACAACCAAAAACTCCTTCAACAGAAGTCATTGTTGGGTAACCGTCAAGCCACATGTCTTTTTCACTCACCCTCCATTTTGTCGAAGACATCAAGGCCGTCATTGTGGTTTGTAAATAACCTTTCTCATTAAGCTCAAGTTTTTCCTCAAACAATTTTGTTGCTGGGACGTGACCAATAGCCACGAACAAACCATCGAGTTGGTGTTCAGTTATCTCCCCAGTCTTTACATTTTTCACTTTAATTGAGGAAAGTTTTGGCTCTCCGGCTACTTCTATTACCTCACTATTCCATAACACTTTTACTTTGGGGTTAGAGAGAACTCTTTCCTGCATTATTTTACTGGCTCTAAATTCTTCTCTTCGGTGAACCACTGTTACTTCATCGGCAAACTTAACCAACGCTAAAGTGTCTTCCATTGCGGCGTCACCCCCACCAACTACAAATGTCTTTTTATTTTTAAAGAAAGCGGCATCACAAACAGCACAAGTACTTACACCCCTGCCCATATATTTTTCCTCACCGATTCCAATCATTTTTGAAGATGCTCCCGTTGATACCACTACCGCTCTTGCTTCGTACATAGTCTCACCCACCCAGACCTTTTTAATTTTTCCCGCCAAATCCACTTTAGTTACCTCAGAATACACTACTTCCGCCCCAAATCTTTTTGCCTGAGTTTCCATCTCCATCATCAAATCTGGTCCCATTATTCCTTTGGAAAATCCCGGAAAGTTTTCAACCTCTGTTGTAAAAATTAGTTGACCTCCCGGTTGTGCTCCCGCCAGAACCAAAACCGACAAGGTATCCCTACCCAAATAGATTGCACTCGTATAACCACTTGGTCCTCCGCCGATGACAATTACATCGTATTTTGTCATACTTTTACTTTATGGCTTGTTTAACCATTGTCTCGTAGACTTCTTTTCCGCCAAAACCCACCTGACGGGCGATTTCTTTTCCACCATCAAAAAGAACTACTGTCGGGATGCTCATTACCCCGTACTTACCGGCCACATTGGAGTTGGCATCCACATCTACTTTTCCTACAATCATCTTCCCTTCATAAACTTTTGCCAATTCCTCAATTACTGGAGCCACCATTCTGCATGGTCCGCACCAGTCTGCAAAAAAGTCGACCAATACCGGCTTTTCGGCCTTCAAAACCATCTCGTCAAAATTTGCGTCTGTAAAATGAATTAGTTCCATATTTTTTTATTTATTTTATTAATAATTTTTAAAGAAACCTCTTTAATAATTTAGTATATTCTTCTTTTGAACAACTGGAAACTGCATCGGCTAAAAGAGCTTTGGCGACACTTTTAAGTGAGCTCATCGAAGCCACTACCTGAGTCACTACCGCCTCGCAATCCTTATCATCACTCACCATTCTTTCAATTCCCCCCACCTGGCCCTGAATCCTTTTAAGCATCACTTGCAGTTTCTTTTTTTCTTCTATTGACATATACCCCCCATGGTATAGGAAAACATCACCCAAGTCAAATCGAGTTTCTTATAAGGAAAAGGCAAGCAGAAGATAAATCACACCCACGACCATTACAAATCCAAACTTCTCTTCCGGCTCCAAGGTCCTCTTTATCTGCCAAAACCAGAGATCCAGCCTCTCCTTATCTTTCACAAAATCATAAACCAAATCAAAGACCAAATGTGTTCCAATCCCCAGCATAAATCCCCTCGCAAAAAGATTCAGTACACTGGTTGCCGTAAAAAAGGCCAGTACGATCCACACCACCACAAACATCGCGCTTCTCATCACCAGTTCTTTTTGATCATAACGCTCGGCCAACAAAAGT
The DNA here is from genome assembly GCA_049303575.1 of Microgenomates group bacterium. Taxonomy (GTDB): domain Bacteria; phylum Patescibacteriota; class Microgenomatia; order UBA1400; family MFAQ01; genus UBA2277. The sequence goes on from JBAQNH010000002.1 coordinate 56,534, forward strand.
CTCAATCCCTCAACAAAATTGCTTTGTCCAAACAACTCTCTGACTCGCAAATTCAAGGTCTCATTTGGCTTTGACAAAACACTGTAAACAAACCGGTCCAAAAATACGAACAAAAATCCAATCATCGCTCCTAAAAGCCACCACATTAGATTAATGTCAAATATAAATGTTTTATTTAAAACACTCCACAAAACCAACACGCCGAGCACCCCAAACAAACTTACCTGATGAAGCCACAATTTTCCTTTAAACATCCTAAGATAATCATACACAATTCATTCTAGTCCTTCCATTCGGACATCTCGGCTTGCGGCAATCTCAGTTTTCGTGGCGTCGAAAACAACAATACGATAGCCACCACAACAGTCAACACTCCCATCGCTACAAAAGTCATCCTCTCTCCCACTCTACTGGAGATAAAACCGGCCGTTATCGGACCAATGATGTATGCCAAACTTGTCGTTGAACTGGATAAACCAACCATGTGTTTTCTCTCTGTCCCCATTCTCGCCAAGATATCGGAGTAAACCGCATCTACCATCGGCCAGGCAACCGACAAGGTTACTCCGGTTAAAAATGATAACAAAAGCATTGACCACAAACCATCCCTCAATCCCAATAATGTCAGAAACACTCCTGCAAAAAGTAAAAATATCTCGGCGATTTTTTTCTTCCCCTTATAAACTCCCCATTTTGCCAAAATTACTCCCATGAATATCGGTGGCAACATATAGGCCGGTAAAAACAATCCCCCCAGCAAACCATCTCTGGCCATAATGTCGGACAGCACCGCTCCTGTCGTCCAGTAAGTCGCATCAATGAGCCCCATTGTTAAACTGATAAGCAGAACCGGCCAAACATGAACAAATAATACTTTCCAATAACCCAACTCCTCTCTAATATCAAACTTCTCCATTGGTTCAATTTCTTGCTCGTGCACCCTTTCCTTCTTACTGGTCAGGACCCAAATAACGTAACCCAGACAAACTACCGCCGCAGCTACCACCACCGTAGTCATATTTCCCCGACTAATAGCCAACCAGCTTCCCACAATCGGACCAATAAAATATGCCAAACTTTTAAAAACACTTAAAACTCCCCACACCCCGGATCTAGACTCCGCCGGTACGTTATCGGACACAAACTGTGCCGACCCAAACCAAAGAAGTTCATAATAAACTCCCCATACCGCCATTGCCAAAAGAAACAACACTAACCAAGGCCAAGTCGTCGTCCAAATTAATATTCCGGAAAAAATTAAGTTCGCCGCAATGGCCAACAAAATTAGTCTCCTTGCTTTAAATTTTCGCAGCAATTGAGGAAAGATTAAATCGGTTACAAAACCTACAACCGAAGAAAACGAAAACACCAATCCCATAAACAAAGAGCCGCCCAAAGCCACCTGCAAGAACGAAGGCACCCAATCACTCAAAATAGCGTCCCCCAAGTACACAAAAAATAAAATCACCGACACTGTTAGCACCCTTGCCCACATGGAATCACGGAACAAACCAAATCCATATTTCTTTATCATTCACTTCCATCTTACCAAAGAGACTACTTCTCCTCAGACTTATTTTCTTCTCTTAACTGTTTCAATTTCCACATAAACAGTCGACCTTTGCTCGTTGGATGATTCGCCCCTAATACAAACAATCTTGCTTGTTCAATTATTGGCCTGGGGGTATTTTTTGCCAACCTCATATAGATCGCCGTATGGGCAGTATCGTCAAGCTCCACCGCCAGTCGATACGCATAATCCTGAAACTCTCGGCTTATCCTCCGCTGTTTTGTTTCTTCCAAATCATACTTGTCGAGAATCGAAATCATTGGTTTAAAGCCTATCTTGTCCATTTCTTACAATTTGATATTCATTACTAGAGTTTCCTCTAGTTCTTTAATTGCCTCATCCATTACCTTGTCAAGTTCTTTTAGTTCTTCCTTACTCATCTTCGACAAAACATAATCGGCACCGGTTCCATAGCTTACTCCTGGTTGTCGGTTATCAACACCAATTCTCACTCTCAAAAAATCTTTTCTTCCTAAATACTGCTCCACTGACTTCAACCCGTTGTGTACTTTTGGACCCACTTCTTTCTGAACTTTGTACTCCCCAAAAGCGATATCCAGATCATCATGGGCCACAATTACATTGTCGATCGACAGTTTATAAAAATCCATTATTTTTCGGACTGCTCTTCCTGAGTCGTTCATAAAGGTAAATGGTTTCGCCAAAATTAGTTCTCCCCTTTTCAACACCTCGGCCTCTTGTTTACGGTCTACTTCAAATTTATCCTTACCGGCCAACTTATCGATCAACAAAAATCCGGCGTTGTGTCGCGTTTTTTCGTAATTTTCACCAGGATTTCCTAGTCCAACAATTAAATACATACTATAATTCTATCAGTCTATGAATAAAGAACCATTTTTTTCCATTGTTATTCCTTGCCTAAATGAAGAAAAGTCCCTACCTCTTCTTCTCCAAGATTTAGTCAACCAAACTCTCCAAGACTTTGAGGTCATTGTCGTCGATGGAAACTCCAAAGACAAAACTGTCGAAAATGCCAACAAATTCAAAAAACTGCTTCCTTCTCTTTCCATTCTCCATAGCAAAATTAGAAATGTCTCCGTCCAAAGAAATATGGGTGGTGAAGCGGGCAAGGGCACCTATCTTCTCTTCAACGACGCCGACAATCGGCTTCCAAAACACTTCCTTGAGGGCGTTAAATACCACATAGGTGTCAAACCAACCGACATGTTCACTACTTGGTGCTTACCTGACTCCAACCGGAGATCAGACAAGGCGATTGCCACCAATCTCAATCTTCTTACGGAAACCGGTTTGCTTCTTGGCACTCCTGGGGCCCTTGGTGCCATGATCGGTTGCCGCCGCAAAATCTTTGGCAAAATTGGCGGTTTTAATCCGGAAGTCGCCTTCGCCGAAGACTCCGAGTTTATTAGACACGGATACCGCAAGGGTTACACCTTCTCCATTATTCGCGAGCCTCGTTATGTCTACTCTCTCAGGCGTTTTCGTAAAATAGGTACTCTCAAGCTTCTCCAAAAATACGCCGTTCTCAATCTAAAAATCATGACCAACCAAGAAGTCGATCAGAAGAAAGAATACCCCATGGGTGGTGAGTATCTTGAAAAAGACGATAAAACAACGGCTTACTTCAAAAACCTTCAGTCGGTCTTCATTAAAAAGAATCCCAAAAAAAGTATTTTAGAAAAAATCAGAGCTCTTCTTAGTCTCGAAGAAAGCGACCTCTAAAAACTAGGCAAGGATAAGTTGCAATCCGATAAACATCAGGTAGACTCCAATCAAGACTACTCCCTCCCATCTTTCCAGTTTATGTTTTGACTTGGTAAAAAGCCAAAACAATCCCAAGATAAATACCAAAAACATCCCTGACAATCCTCTCTGCACCGATTCTTTGATAATAATCGGGGTAATGAGAGCCGCGATTCCCAAGATCACAGTCGAGTTCATCACCACGCTTCCCAGCAGATTTGGCAAAGCCAGACTGGCTTTATGTTTCTTACCCGAAAAGGAGAGTAGTAGCAACTCTGGCAAGGTCGTTCCAAAGGCAACCAGCAACAACCCCATCCAAAACCAGCTCACCCCCCAAACAGCCGCAATCGTAACGACAATCTGCACCAGCTGCCAAGAAGAAACTGCCATGATCACAAGACCAAGAATCAACATTATTGGTAGTCCCCAATTCTCAAAACCGGAAAGCTTTTTTCTTGATTGTTTAATCGTCACTTTTTCATTTGATAAGAAAAACACATAGACAAAATAGAGTGCCACCAACACTCCACCCTCAAGTTTAGAAATTGTCCCATCAAGTAGCATCAAAAACGGCATTAAAGCCAGGAGTATCGTTACCCACAAATCTTTTTTCAAGTACTCTCCAACTATCGGAATGGCCACCGTAATCACCGCCAACCCTCCGATAATCAAGCTCAAATTAGCCATATTCGCGCCCACTACGGTTCCCAAAGCTATCTGTGGTTTTCCGTCCAGAGCCGCCGCGATACCTACAAACAACTCCGGTAGAGCCAACGAAAAACCAATCAATATCGCCGTAACTTTATTCTTTTTTATTGGAAGTCTAAAAACATACCTTTCAAATATATCGACCACCACTCCGGAAGATAAAACAATCAAAACCAACAACATCAATCCTACAAGAATATTCAACACCATAAATCATTTTAGCATCTATCCCTTTTTCTTCTTCCCATTCTTCACCGCTGTCAAAATGATTGGTACCACCGAAATCAAAACAATGATGATGACAACATAATGGAAATTTTCCTTTACAAAAGGAATATTACCAAACCAAAATCCTCCTAAAAGAAACAGGCTAACCCAGGACAGGCCGCCAATGATGTTGTAGGAAATAAACCTGCCGTAATGCATCTCGGAAATTCCAGCTACAAAAGGAGCAAAGGTCCGAACAATTGGCACAAAACGAGCAAGAATTATCGCCTTGCCGCCATGTTTGGCGTAAAAAGCTTCAGCCTCTTCCAAATACTCTTTCTTAAAAAATTTACTTCCTTTTTCAAACACCCCTCTCCCTAGTTTATGTCCAATCCAGTAATTAACCGTGTCCCCCAAGATTGCCGCGGCCGCCATCAAGATCCAAAGAAAAGCAATTTCAAACGATCCCATGGCCGCCAATGCCCCAGCCGCAAACAAAAGTGAATCTCCTGGTAAAAATGGTGTCACCACTAAACCGGTCTCCATAAAAATCACCCCGAACAGCATGATGTAGGTCAAAGTTCCGTACTTGGCAATTATCAGCACCAAGTTTTTATCAATGTGTAAAAAGAGATCGATGATGTATTTAATAAATTCCATTTCTAAATCATACCTTACAACTTAGAAAGTTTTGCAATCTCTTCTACTTCTTTCCACGTAGTCGCCTGGTCTGCTCCTCTATCTTCTCGGAATCTGACCAGCCTCGGAAAGCGAAGAGCAATACCCGCCGCGTGCACATTACTTTTGGTTATTTCGTCAGCCGCTACTTCTACCACCACTTTCGGCTCCACCCACACATCAGCCAAAAGTGTTCCTTCTACCTGAAAGTTTGTCGGTTTTTCTTTAAGTTCGTGTTCCTCCAAATTTGTCTTAAGATTCCTAAACTCTTCATCTGTCAAGCCGGTGCCAATCTTAGCTAAGCTCACCCAAGACTCTCCCTTTTTCAGACCAACCAAAAATGCTCCAATTCCAAATCCGACTCTTTTACCTCTACCGAAATAATATCCCAAAACCACCAGATCCAAAGTATCGGACAGCTTTCCCGAGTTTCCTTCCACTTCTTTTATCTTTACCCAGTTCCATCCCTGTCTTCCGGGAAGATATTTTCCATTCCACATCTTAATTACAGCTCCTTCAAAACCCTCACTTAAATATTTTTCATGCTGTCTCTTTACTTCTTCCGAATCACTGGTTCTTACAAACTCATCAACCACTATTACTTCATTAGGAATTATCGACTTGGCCAAAATTTCTCTTCTTTCAAAATATGGTTTGTTAAGCAAATCCACTCCATCTTTGCTCAAAATATCAAAAAGGAAAAATCTCATCGGTACACTCTCTGCTGCCCCGGCAATGTTGTGTTTTCTCTTTCTGGTCATAGTTACCTGAAAAGGCAAAACTTTTCCTGTTTTCCTTTCATATCCTGCCGCTTCACAATCCAAAATTACGCTATCTCCTTTAATCCACTTTCCTATTTCTAAAATCTCAGGAAACATCCAACTATTTTCCTCTAAGTTTCTTGTGTAAGTTTTTACTTCATTCTTTAATCTATTAAAGTGGATTTGCAAACGTGTTCCGTCATATTTTCTCTCGACTGCCACATCATGCATTTTTTCAACAATCTCTCCATACTCATTCAACCTCTGGCATAAAACGGGAACTACAGGAACTCCAACCTTCACCTTAATATCTTTAAGTCCTGCCATTCCCTTCTCTTTCACTACCGTTGTTATCAGGCCGGGATCTGGATAAATTTGAAACACCGAATCTAGTTCTTTTCGCAAGGTTTTATTTCCACTCTGCATCTGTGAAAGAGCGTCAAAAATAGTTTTTGCCGAAAATCCAAGTCGTAGTTTTCCAACCACCATTCTAGAAACATACTTTCTTTCTGTTGCACTTATTTCCAATAGAATTTCGGATAATTTATTTACTTTTCTTTCTTGACTTCCGAAACCACCATCTTCCGCAATCAACAAAAGATAATCATAAATTTCGGTTAAGCTATGACTCTTTCTTTTCTCCCTCTCAAAAGGCATCTCTTCCAACAGTAAACCCAAATCACCTTTTTGTTTGTACTCTTTGGTTACTTCTTCGATTGATTTTCCTGTTCCTTGTGCAATCGCTCTAATCACCATCTTCACCGCCATACCAAACTCCCTATTCGCAAAATCCGGACCGAGCTGACCAAGAACCAAATAAATTCCTTTACTTGTTTCTGTTGGTTCCAGCTTTCCAATAAGTTCCGCCAGTACATCCGTGATTAGGAGTCGTGACGAAATCTTTTCCAATTTCTGAAGATACTTAGCAAATTCAATAAACTGCATACTCACATTGTAACTCTACTTAAATCCCTTTACCTTACCTAATATATACACCGCCCCTTTAGTCTTACCCTTCTTTCTCAAAAGCTTTTTCAAAATTAGGTCTTTCAAGTCCCGCAAAATCGTATCATCAGAAACCATCGGTAGAATTCCCCTAATTTCCTTAATTGTCATCTCCCCTTGAATCGTCATTTCTTCCATAATGGTTATTTGTCTCTCGGAAAGAGAAATTACTTTTCCTACCTCAGACTTAAATATTGGTCTATCTCCTACCAGGTTCATAATCTTTACCCTGGTTTTTTCAGCCGCATCAGAAAGCATCTTCGTCAAAAACTCCAACCATCCAGTCAAGTCGTCACTCTCCACAGTAATTGAAAAAATCTCGGTTATTCTCGGTCTATTTTTCAGTAAATCTTCCTCTGGTGCCCACAACTCTTTCATTCCATAACCCTCGCTTGCCATCACCAGTCCCAAAAAGAACATTGCTGATGTTAAATTATCTTCTTCAAACGGGCGAATTCTCATTATTTCAAACATCATCACTCCCGCTTTAATTACTGGGTGAATTTCCACCTTTGAAGCACCTTTAAACCAAGAGTATAAATCTTCCATTTGGTACTTCACCTCTACCGAAGGTGGTGACTTCACTTCCGGATACTCCGAGCTTGTCTTTACCCGATACCCCCCAAGCACAGCAGAGTTTACAATTCGCTCTCCCAAAAGAGAATTCAGAGAAGTTAAGTCTTTCTCCCCAAAAATTTCCTGCTTAAATTTACTTGTAAGATATGCCGTCTGGCTTACCAAACGACTGGCATTCAGCCAGTTGATTGCCTTTTGGACATCTTTCTCTTTGGCAACCACTCCTACTCTCAAGGCAACTTGAGCAGGTTTATCATCTCTTCCCGGATCATCTTTAATTATTTTTGCCACATCATTCGCATCAAGCGAAAACCCCAAGTAGTGTAAAACACTGTATGCTCTTCTGGAAAGACACTCCAGTTTTAGTTTCACTTCCCAGTCAGCTTGCAGTGGCGCCAACTCAGCCACCAAGGCCGCCTTTTCAAGCTCAATTAAGCTACTTAATATCTTGTTGGTAATTACGTAATGAGGACTAAACACACCATTATTATTGCATCATTTGCGGTAAATCACAACTTACTCACCAACCAACCGTAGTACTCTGTCACCTCTTCCACCAAATCATCGGAATTAAACATAAAGCCTTTTCTTGTTGCCAATTTTTCCGCCGCTCCCTTTACGAGAAATGAGGCCGCACAAACCGAAAACAACGGTTCATTCTTGGCCATCAGCCCTACCGTTAATCCGGCGATTACATCTCCCACACCACCCTTCACCAATCCTTTGTTACCCCCTTCTATCGACCATATTTCTTTCCCATCGCTAGCAACTGACACATCATCTTTAGTCAATATCACGAGCCCATACCTCTTTGCCAAATTAAAGACTTGCATACATCGGTCCTTAAACTCAGTTTTGAGTTTCTCTCCAAACAACATCTCAAACTCTTTTTCATTTGGTGTTACCACGGCTCCTTTTGGAATATCATCAATCTTAACAACCTGCAAAGTTCCCCCATCAACCACCCACTTCTTCTCAGGAAATTTGTTAAACAGTTCCAAACTCATTTTTCTTGTTTCGCCTCCTTCCTCATCACACACAAAACCCTGTTCTCCAACATGACTTCTCATTAGTCCGGGACCAATTAAGATTGCATCAGACTTGGCAGCATACGCTGCAACGTCAGTCCTATCCACCCACACAAAACTTGAGAGAAAAGCTTTAATTTTTTCGACTATATTCTTATCTTCAATTGGGCTCGAAAAATAAGTCATACTCACCATCCTGGACGCCGCCCTCAAAGCTAATATTGGGGCTCCATGAAACAGTTTGCTCCCTCCAATTATGGTTATCTGACCGGCTGAGTATTTATCGCCAATGTTTTTAAAAGTCTCCGTCTCAATAAAATTTTGTTTCTCAAATTTCTTTACTTCCACAACTTTAGTATACAAGTGATAAACTTCAGATATGAAAAGCATAAAGGAAAAACCCAAAAGTAGACTTTCTCAAGAAGTTGCCATCCAGACACTAACCCTTCTCTCCTCTGCTCTTGGCCTCGTCGCCGCCCTCGCCTGGAACGAAGCCATCACCGAATACATCACCATTTATATTAAACCTTATCTCGCCAAAGGCTCGGGGGTTATTTCTCTTTTCGTCTACGCTGTTCTCATCACTGTCATCACCGTCATTGTTGCCATGCAAATGGCCAAACTCAAAAAAAGGCTGGGGGTTACTTAAGTTTTATTATTTCCGCCTTCTTAAACATCAGCAAATCCTCTTCATCTGCTGTTGTCACAATTACCTGTCTGCCGGACATCACTCGTAACACTTCTTGTTTGTGTTCTTCATCCAACTCCGAAAAAATATCATCCAAAAGTAACGTTGCTTTTTTCTTCCCCATTTCTTCCAAATAATATATCTCGCCCATCTTCAAAGCCAAAACTGCCATTCTTTGTTCTCCCCTTGATCCATAAATAGACAAATCTCTTGTTCCTTCTTTAATTATTAGATCATCTTTGTGTGGCCCGACCAAAGTGTAGCCCACTGCCACTTCAGCATCAGCATACTGTGCCATTCGGGACTCACTTATTACGCTCAGATCATAAACAATTTTAAGTTTTCTAAACAACTCACTCTTCTCAAACAAACCATTAATATAGTCCGTCAACTCTCGGCGTTTATCTTGAATTACTTGTCCGTGTTTGATCAAAAGTCCGTCCCAGAAAGCCAAAGAATATCTGCTCGCCGTTCCGTCTCTTACTGCATCAAGAATTCTATTTCTTCTACGTAAGGCTTGTTCATAAGTACTCAAACTATGCTCATACACTTTATCTACTTGAATCATTAATCTATCCAAAAATTTTCGCCTTACATCAGGCGCCCCGCTAATAAGATCCACATCTTCCGGTCGAAACAATACCAAAGGTAAATACCCCAGGATATCTTTTCTCCTTCTTGAAACACCATCCACTAGATACTTTCTTTTGTTAACGATTTTACCCATTACCGTTCCTCCATTAACCATTACTTCCAGATTTATAACGTCCTTTTTTGAAAGTGGTACCTCTCCGGAAACTCTTCCCAGCTCCTGTTCAAATCGCACCATCTCTTCCGTTCTCTTGGCTCTAAAGCTCTCCCCCACACCCAGTAAATAAATGGCTTCCAATAAATTAGTTTTTCCTCTCGCGTTTTCTCCCGCTATAACGGTCACTCCATCGGAAAAATCAAAAGACTTGCTTTCGTAATTTCTAAAGTCAGACAATGTTATGCTTCTGATTCCCACGTCTCGATTTTACACTGTATTATTTTTGACACCTTGGACAATAAAAAGTTCCTCTTCCCCCAATCTTCATTTTTTGAATCATTCCCTTACACCTGCTGCAGGGCTGGCCATCTCTTTTATAAACCAAAAAGTGATCTTGATAAGTTCCCCCCATACCCTTGGTATCCACATAGTTTGCCGCACTGGCACCACCGTATTTAATTCCTCTGTTAATTACTTCTCTTATTGCCATCAACAAGTTCTTTGTTTCCAATGAACTCAAGCTATCTGCCTTACGGTTCGGCATTATTTTAGCCAAGTAAAGAGCATCGTTGGCGTAAATATTTCCCAATCCTCCAATTTTTTCCTGATCCATTAACACCAACTTCACCGCTCTCTTTGATTTTTTAAGAACCTCGGTCAAGTACTCCAAGGAAAACTCTTTCTCGGTTACATCCGGCGATGTCTTTCTCATTTCCTTCTCATATTTTTCTTTGTTCACCATTCTCATCCAACCAAACACTCTCAAATCATTGAAAAACAATTTACTTCCACCAACAAAGTTCAGTACCACTCTGGTGTGTTTACTGGGAAGATCATTTACCCAGTCAGCCGTTGGGTGCCCTCCAACCACCCTCTCTTTCCCATCCAAAAATACCAATTGTCCCGTCATCTTTAAATGAACAGTCAATATTTCTTCTCTGTTCTTAAAATAGATCTCTATCAATTTTGATTTTCTGTCAACCCTTGAAACTTCCCAACCAACAAGTTTTTTAGGGTCTCCCCCAAAGCTTTTTTCTCTCAGCACTTCCACTTTTTTGATTTTCTTTCCGACCAATACCTCATTCAATTGACGACGAATTGTTTCGACCTCTGGTAACTCAGGCATTTACTTTAGCAATTTCTTTTCTGACATTCTCCTCAAATTTTTCTTTAGAAAACAACCTTGCTCTATTAATCAGTTTTTCTCTGCTCCACTTTACTTTATTAAAGTGTTTCATCGCTGTTTCCAAAGTCTTCACATCGGTTCCCTCAACAAAAACTCCGGTTTCTCCGTCTACAACAGTTTCTTTAAATCCTCCTCCGCGGTAAGCAATTACCGGTGTTCCGGCAGCCATCGATTCAACCGGTGTCATTCCAAAATCTTCTTCCTTGGCTAAGGCAATAAATCCTTTCGCTCCGGCATATAGTTTGTGTAAACTTTCATCATTAACGGCACCTAGAAGTTCTACACCCTTTATCTTTTTCAATTGATTTTCGACTTGAGAAAAACCAACTGCCTCTCCCACTATCTTCAAAGAAAAGCTCAAATGTTCGGCTGCTTTAGCCGCCTCAACAATTCCTTTGGCTCCAACCAATCTGGATACAATCAAAAAATAATCTTCCTTTTTTACATTTTTACTCGCTTCAATTATTTTTTCCACCTCTACTGGAGGATATACAACTACTGACTTTTGTCGGTAATATTTCCACACTCTTTGCTGAACATTTTTCGAATTTACAAGCCACTTATCCACCCTCTCAGATGACCATAAATCAAAAATTCTCAAATAGTGGTTTACTATGGTCGCATATATTCTCACAATCCAAAACTTCATTAGATTAATGCTCATTTCATATCCATATAAAAATCTCGGTGGAGTATGACAATAAGCCACCACCTTAGTTTTTTGACCTACCTTAAATCCTCTGGCAAAAAATGACGAACAGGACGTAATCACCAAGTCATAACCGGATAAATCCAAAGACTTCCAAACCAAAGGAGCTAAAAATCTAAGTGGGCTATAAAGGTTCCATTTTCGAATCAACCACCCATACTTGCTCTCAATAATTTTTCTGTCTGAAAATTTCCGATCACAACTTGAGTTCTTAACTCTGAATGCTGTATATATCGGTGCCTCCGGATACATATCCGCCAAAACTCGCAGCACTCTTTCTGCTCCCCCAAATTCCTTAATATAGTCATGTACTAGAGCAATTTTCATAAAAATATTTCCTCCGTTTTTTTCTCCCAAGAATCTTTTGGTAAACGTAAAAGTAAACTATTAAAATTTAGTTCCTTAAAAAGATTTGTGGCTTTATTCTTATCGTAATTTGACAGCAAACAATCTTCCCAATTTATTTTCAAAGGAGCTTCTTTATTTATCTCCGCTAGTTTATAGCTCTGCTCTGCCATTTTCTTTCCATCAGTCAACATTTCCCTAACTCTTTTGCTGATCTTTTCACTTTCAATATTTTTATATACCCCTTCCAGACTACCAAAATCCTGTATTAACTTTGTTGCCGTTACTTTTCCAATTCCCTTTACTCCGGGAATATTATCCGATGAATCACCCATCAAACTTTTTAGATCAACAATATATTTTGGTTTAAATCCATACATCTCCACTGTTCTGTCCTCGTCAAATACCACTGCTTGTGAAGCTTTATTCTGTAAAGGCAAATACACCACAATCTGCTTCTCTTTGATTAATTGAAGTGCATCCCTATCAGCCGTCACGATTACTACTTGAGTATCCTTTTCTTTTTTTTCATCAGTCGCCAATCTTGCTAAAGTTCCGATAATGTCATCACCTTCATATCCTTCAATCCCAAACTGAGGAATATTTAAAACCGAAACCACTTCTTTAGTTCTCTCAATCTGAGTTGCTAAGTCTTCATCCATTGGTCCACGATTAGCTTTGTACTCTACATACTCTATTTTCCGAAAGGTCGGTCCTTTTACATCCCAAGCCACGGCCACGTGAGTCGGCCCCAACTTCTCCAGTATCGTAAGTAGCATTGCGGAAAACCCATACACGGCATTGATTAGTTCTCCTTTGGATGTGGTCAACGTAAGAGGAAAGGCGTGATATGCCCGATGTAAAAGCGAGTTACCATCAATTAATATCAATTTCCTCATTTTTTTATCGCGAAGACAGCCTTTGGTTTACCCACAAGTTTTTCAAACTCTTCTTGCTCCAAGGTCTCGATCTTCATTAGTCTGGCTACAATCTTATCCAAAATCCTCTTGTTGCCCGTTAGGATCCTTTCTGCGGTCTTCAAACCCTCATCTACCAGTTTCTTGATCTCTGTATCTACTTTTGCTTGAGTAGCCTCTGACAATCTAACGGACTCTCCGTAAGAATATCCCCAGTTGTTTACCTCGGTCATCTGACCCATGGCCACCGGACCCAGATCACTCATTCCAAAGTCCACTACCATTCTTCGAGCCAGCATTGTCGCTCTTTCGATATCACTGGCGGCTCCGGCTGTTAGTTCGTTGAAAATAAGTTGTTCGGCCGCTCTCCCTCCCAAGGACATGGCAATCTCGTCTTTAAGTTCAGTTCTGGTTTGTTGATATTTGTCTGTCTTTGGTCTACTCATCGTAAATCCCAGAGCCATACCGCGAGACACAATCGAAAGACGATGAATTGGATCCGTTCCGGGCAATAGATGCCCAACCAATGCATGCCCAGCTTCGTGATACGCCGTCATTTTTCGCTCCAATTCAGACTGCAATCTTTTTCGTTCAGGTCCCATCTTAACTTTCATTGCGGCTTCTTCAATATCTACCATCCAGATTTCTTTTCTGTCATCTCTGGCCGCCAGTATGGCTGCTTCATTGAGCATATTTTCTAGATCCGCTCCTGAGAAACCTACCGTTCTTTCTGCTACCTTGTCCCAATTCAGTTTCTTCGCAAATGGTTTTCCTTTTTTATGGATCTCAATAATCGACTTTCTTCCGGCAATGTCTGGCAAATCCAAGTTCACTCTTCGGTCAAATCTACCTGGACGAACAAGGGCGGGATCAAGCACATCTGGTCTGTTTGTCGCCGCAATTACAATTACGTTGTCGGTTTGGGTAAAACCATCCATCTCCACTAAAATTTGATTCAGAGTTTGTTCGCGTTCGTCATGACCACCCATACCACCGCCAACACCACGAGTTCTGCCAATGGCATCTACTTCATCAATGAAAATGATTGCTGGAGCCGCTTTTTTAGCCGTATCAAACAAATCACGTACGCGGCTTGCGCCTACTCCCACAAGCATCTCCATAAACTCTGACCCTGCCATTGAGAAAAAGGGTACTCCGGCTTCTCCGGCAACCGCTCTGGCCATTAAGGTCTTTCCCACTCCCGAAGGTCCGGTCAAAAGAACACCCTTTGGTGTTCTGGCACCTAGATCTCGATATTTTTTAGGATTTTTCAAAAAATCAACCACTTCTTCCAACTCTTTTTTAGCCTCATCTACGCCGGCAACATCCTTAAACTTTATATTTTGCTTACCCTTGGAAAACAATTTTGCTTTGCTTTTTCCTATACCAAACATGTCGCCTCCTCCACCCTGTCTACGCATTAAGAAAAACATCAGCAATCCAAATCCCAAAATGGGAACAACCAAAGAAATAACACTCCAAAAAGCTTTACTAAAATCTTGGGAGGTCACGGTTACCTTTATCTTGCTCTCGTCCACTCCGGCTTTTTGTAACTGATCCATAAAGCTCGAACCCTCTTCTTTCCTCGAAACTCCAATTACTTGTTTCCCTGAAGCATCCGTCGGGTAAATTAAAACCAATTCTTCCCCTCTAATTTCTACCGACTCCACTTTCTCTTGTTTAATCTCGGCAATCGCCGAAGATAAAGGCATATCAACCATAACTCCCGTCGAACCCAAAAGGAACTTTATAATGTAAGGGACAAAAAGAAATAAAATTAAGAACCAGATTAATAGTCTCCGCAAATTTATATTTAGTTTGAACTCAACTTTTTTTGTTTCCATATTTATTCGTCCCTATCTTATCACCGTTCCAGGCACAACGTCGTCACTCAAGAACATTAGTTTTGGCCCATCTTCTCCATCGGACATTATTACCATCCCCTGGCTTTCTTCATCTCCCATTTTTTTTGGTTCCATATTCACAATCACAGGCAGAGTTTTACCCACCAGTTCCTCAGGCGTATACCATTTTCTGATTCCGCTAAAAAGCACTCTTTTCCCCAACTCCTCACCAAAATCAATCTCATAACGAATTAGTTTTTCACTCCAACCGGGAGCACTTGCGTCCACAACCTTTCCTGCTCTAATGTCCAATTTTTCGAAATCTTCGTATTTAATCAAGTCTTTCATCGATCAAAAATTATAATTAATTTTCATCGCCTTTTTGACCTGAGAAAGTACTTCATCGGACACTTCTCTACCTTTTTTCACTCCTTCTCTTAAAATTGCGTCGATTCTTTCCGGATTTTTTTCTAGTTCTGCTCTTCTGATTCTCATTGGTTCCAAAAAGTTATTTATGGCTATCACAAGTTTTTGTTTTACTTCTACATCTCCAACCGTTCCGCTACGATATCGAGTCTTTAAATCCTCTACTTCCGCTTTGTTTGGATTAAATACATCATGATAGATAAATACAGGATTTCCCTCCACAGTTCCAGGGTCTGTTGGTTTCAATCTTTTTGGATCCGTATACATACTCATCACTTTCTTTTGTACCTCTTCGGCGCTATCAGCCAAGAAAATACAGTTTCCCAAGCTCTTACTCATCTTCGATTTCCCATCCAAACCCACAAGACGAGGATAGTCACCCAGTAGAGCTTCCGGTTCTTTGAGAACTTCGCCATACAAAGAATTAAACTTTCGCACAATTTCCCTTGTTTGCTCAATCATCGGCAACTGATCATCACCTACAGGCACCAAATCGGCTCCAAACGCCGTAATGTCCGCTGCCTGAGACACTGGATACATCGCAAAACCAGCCGGAATAGACTCTCCATAACCTTTTTGCTCTATTTCCGCCTTAACTGTTGGGTTTCTTAAAACTCGATTCAAGCTCACTAAGTTCATAAAAAATACTGTTAACTCGGCAATTGCTGGCATTTTAGACTGCACCACAATTGTGCTCTTTTCAGGATCAATCCCTGAAGCCACGTAGTCAAGCACCAACTCTTTAACCGAGTCGGCCACCACTTGAGGATCAGTAAAATTATCGGTTAATGCCTGAACATCTGCTATCAGAATATACTGCTCATACTCATCTTGAAGCTTAACTCTGTTAGCCAGCGACCCCACAAAATGACCCAAATGTAATCTTCCGCTTGGTCTATCTCCCGTCAATATTATTTTTTTCATTTAAGTTCTTACTACTAAAGTAGCTGGGGAGAGATTCGAACTCTCGGTCTCTTCTTTATGAATGAAGTGCTTTTACCAACTAAGCTACCCAGCCAGACTGCTATATTTTACCATCCTTTAGCCTCACAACATTCTAATCCTGAGATTAAACCTAGCATCAAGTAATTTAAATTTGTACTTCTTTTTACTCTAATACAATTCATTCACCCATATATTACCCGAATTGTCAAACGTGCCCATTCGTGCTAGAATACGCTTGTTCGTTGATTTGCGGGTGGAAGGTGAGTATCTTGCGAGGCTCAAATGGGCCGTTCAATGAGTAATTGTTGAATAGAACTTGGCTATATCGGTGAAATCCTAGTAAGGGACAACGCCGAGGGAAGTCTCCGTCTATGACGGATGACCCCGTAGAGACTAAACGCCGAGCTCCTAGTTTACTAGGATGATGACATAGTCCGACACTCTGAGTAATTAGAGAAACTGTGCATAATCTCGCTTAACTGGGGAGCGTGACCCCAGACCCGCAACACTATTTTAGAAGTGCCCACCACTTCTCCCAGTTTTCTACCTGTTTTTCTTCTTCTGTCGCCTCCTTTATAGTCAACTGGTCCCCTTTTGGTAGTACCGCCACCACTTCTCCAACTTTTTGCATATTTAGTTGTTCTCTGATTATTTTTTCCTTGTATTCCTCGGTCATTACCAAACCAAGCTTATCCTTTAGCATTTGGTTCTTTGCTTCTTCCTCGACCAAACGAGTCTTAGCCTCATCTATTCGAACGTAACCCTTTCTTAACTGCCAAAGGTCTTTTGCCAAAGAAAAAATAAGTATCCAGGCAATAACTAAAATTATGCCTTTGATCCAGCCCTTTTTGTTTGTTTCCTTGTTTCCCCTGTTTAAAGCTTGCATTTTTAGAACCTAGAGTGTTATAATAAGTGCCATAAATAACTCAGTACCAATTATGGAACAAATCGACCAAAACATCAAACAAGCAATCGCTACTTTCAAAAGCCATCTGGCTTCTCAAGGTAGAGCTTCTGCTACCATTTTAGCTTACTCAAAGGATATTGAGCAGCTTGCTAATTTTGTTGCCAAATCTAACAAGAACAACCTCTCCGAGGTTACCAAGGAAGATATTGATGCCTTTAAAGACAGTCTTTCAGCCACAAACTACACCACCAAATCAATCTCTCGTAAGATCAACTCTATTAAATCCTTCTTTTCATACATCGTCGCTAATGGTGCTATCTCCGAAAACCCAGCCACCAACGTTACTCATCCTAAATATGACATCAAACCTCCTCGCATCTTAAACAAGATCGAGTATCGCGCTCTTCGAGATGCTTGTAGAGAAGACTCCAGAATGGCTGCCATTGTCGAGCTTTTGCTTCAGACCGGAATGCGTATTTCTGAGCTGGCCAACCTCAAAATTGCCGACCTGGACTTTACTGGTAATCAAATCACCATCCGTGCTTACGAGTCTCACCCTGAACGTATTATTCCTCTTAACCAACCTGTTAAAGAGTCCCTTACTCGCTACATGGAAACTCGTCCAAAAAGCGGTAACACTTTCGTCTTCATCACCAAGACAGGTAATGCTTTCTTGATTAGAAACATCCGTTCTAATCTCGATCGATATTTTCACCTCGCCGGTATTGAAAACGCCAAAGTCAACGACCTAAGACACACCTTTATCGCCCAGCAACTCACTTCTGGTAGTCCCTTGGTCTACATTAGTAAGTTAGTTGGACACAAAAGATTGTCCACCACTGAAAAGTATCTTGAATTTATTTCCGAGAAGCCTGCAAAGGATAAACCAAAACTAATAGACCTTTAAAAAGTCTCTTTAGTTAATTAAAGAAGCTAGTCTTTATTGACTAGCTTTTTTAATGCCTCCAGTGTCGTTTGGGACAAAAATCCGAGTACTTCCCCCATCTTCTCCATCGACCCAATCGCTAAAGCCAACCATCCAGAAGTTGATTTTCTGGTATCCTCCACAATTAAAAAGGCATTTCGTACTCCGGATACTTCCAGCTGTTCTCCTGTTACTTCATCTTCAACGTATATCGTCACTGGATTACCACTTTTTCCCAAGTTCATATTACCGGTAATTACCATCTCCTGTGACCACGGCGAGTTTGAAGGCATATCATTTAACTCTTCGTCAGGATTCGCTAGTCTGAGAATCTTATCGTTCTTTACTTTTATTTTTTTGGATTTTACTTTCATTAGTGGGCCGACCAGGATTCGAACCTGGGACATCGAAGGTATAAGCTTCGCGCTCTAACCAGCTGAGCTATCGGCCCAATCATGAATATTTTACCACTCAAGGCTAAAGTTTACTTCTATTCTCTATTTCCTCATCCACCTCACTGACATCCCTGCCGTACTTCAATCTGGATAATTCCTTAATCATTCTGGACACTTCGGGACTTCCTTGAGCTTTTTCTGCCTTAATATCTCTTTCTACATTCATCGAGAAAGAAGGAACTGGAGTTTCGTTGACAATTGTTTTAGTGTAGATCACCCGAGCAGGAACATTAGTTAAATCCGTTTCATTAAAAGTTGGCTCAAACTCTTTGGCCAAAATTGCCGCATCCTGCATACCCACACGGTAAGACATCAGCGTACCTACATTTCCAAAGATAGCGTCGCGGACTTGTTCATCCAGCTGGCTTACAAACTGATTGGCTAAAGTCAAAGATACTCCATATTTACGTACCTCCGATAACATCTGTGCGAAGTCGGGTGTAGCAAAGTTCTGGAACTCATCTACATAAAGATTAAAGGGTCTTCTCTGCTCTTTGGGCATATCCTGTCGAGACAACGCTGCTGCCAAAATTTTCGGGATTAAAACCAGTCCCAAAAAGTTCGAGTCTTCCTCGCCCAAAAGACCTTTGGCAAGCTTCAAGAAAACAATTTTTCCCGTATCCATTGCTTCCCGGAAATTAAGAGTACTCTTCGATTGTCCAATAATATTACGGATCATTTTGTTAGTCACAAATCGACCGAACTTTGAAGAAATATAGTCCAAGGTCTCACTTTTATGGAAGTCCGAAGTTTGAGCAATCTGGTCAGTCCAATAACGTCTCACAATCGGATCTTTAACTAAAGGTAGTATTTCTTGAACATATTTTGAATCGGTTAGTACTCTGTTTACTTCAATGAATGTGGCTCCTGGAACAACAGCTACCGTCAACATCGCATTTCTTACCGCATGCTCAAATCGAGCACCCACCATACCAGTTCGATGTGGGTCGTAAAGCTTGTACATTAAATTAATTATTGAAGAAGCCACTTGGTACATTTCATCGTAGTTTTTGACCTCCAACAAGTTAAAACCCATTGGTCGATCTTTATCCGACGGATCAAAAAAGACCACATCCTCGGCTCTTTCTGGTGGTACTAGCTCCATTAGTTCTTCAATACCCTCACCGTGTGGTTCCAAGAAACACAAACCTTTCCCCGCTCTCATATCCTGAAGAATCATCGATTTCAAAAGCTCGGTTTTTCCGGTACCCGTTCTTCCAATAATGTACATGTGGCGCATTCTGTCTTTTTCTCCCATATAGATATTTCGTTCTTGACCTCGATATATTGATCGACCCAACCACAACCCCGACTCGGGGAAACCACCCGTCGCTGGAGACGCTTTAGCTGTCAACCAAAAAATATGTGGTGTGTCAATTGTTTTGTTTGGTAGATGCCAAATTGACGCCACTTCTTCAGACGACAACACTGAGTTGTTGCCCCACATGTTTTGATATCGATAAAGAAAATCCGTCATAAACATCTGTTTTAGGCGAATTTTTCGACTCGAAAAACCATTTTGACTCCCGGCAAACTGCGAAAAGGTACTCTTTAAATTAGATAGGTTTGCCTTTGCCACTCCCTCATTTGGAGCCACGCTGATCATTCTTACACTCGTCAAAAAGCCTACCTTACTACATTTATTAGTGATTGCTTCCATCTCCTGCGGATTCATCTTAAATCTGGCTTTCTCCGGATTGGCCTCATCTTTTTTCAATTTGGCCACATAACTCTCACCAAACTTGCTCCAGGAAGACTCGGCTGGTGACACAATTATCTGGATTGCTACCGCTTCATTATCGGAAAATTTAGCCATCGAAGCTGTAATTGCCGCCAAAGAATCAACGGGTAGTTCTTTATACGATTTGATTGGTTTAAAACTTGGGTTTTTTAATGCCAGTTCAGTAAAAGCTACCGCCGCATCTTTATAAAAGATATTGTATTCATCTACTTGTTTTACCTGAACTCCAGAGTACGTTCCGGCAATGGTCTTTTCAATAAGCTCGGCGTTATCACGGTGACATGATACATAAAAACGAATATCTTCTTTCTTTCCCACGATTTCCAAAGATAGATGTTGTTGTGGCTTATACTTCTGCCAAAAACCTCCCCTTTTTAAAGAGAATAGTGAAGAAAACATTTGTTCGACAGCGTCTACCTTTACCTCGTTATCTTTTGGCACCGCAATCTCCATCAATACAAAATTTAAACTCACTTCTTCTCTGTTTTTATTTCTTAGCCAAACAACAAAAAGCATCCAACTGATAATCAAAGCTCCAATCACCAAAATCAGTCCTAGAAGAACTACCACTCCGTACTGAATCAAGTTGCTATAGTTGTTAATCATGTTGTCTCTGGAGGAAGATAGAACACTCTCCCTGGATATTTTTTAATCATCATCACACACCATTCTGATAACCATCGGATACTCTCCCAAACCTTATGATGGAGTCCTTCCACTACCTCTTCCTGATCAAGCGGTAGAACAATATTTGGCTTAGTGGCGCCCGCAAACTGAGCTGACACAACTTTACCCATATCATTAAGTTGGCTATCGTCTGTTTTTTGTTTCTGCTGCGGTTGGGGGTTGGCTTGTCGTTGTGTTTCTACTTGCTTCTCCACTTTCTCCACGTAACCCACCATCTCAACTGGTTGAGATGTTGCTTCTGGTGTGAGTGGGTGTTCTATTTCCTTACCTACGGCAGGCATACTTTAACTATACCTTAAAAATCTAAATCCCGGACAGCCAAAACCCTTTATCAATAAGTGAAGAATCCTCCCACTAAAAAAGTATCCTTTCAACCGTCAGACATCTCATATATTAATCATCTTCTTGTAAAAATAGCCTTAAATATATAGAAAACTATACTGTCTAGCAACTGTCCCTAGTTCCTAACCATATATGCCACCATCGGCAACACCAAAAAGTACAAAAAAGACTGATACTAGGGAAAAATAACCACAAAACAACGTATTAGCAATGTCAACAAAAGACTGATAGTAATCACAATTACCTAATATCATTAAATACTATCTTGGTGCACTTGTCAAATACCTAAATCAAGGTCGACAAATATATCAAATACCATCTCATTATGTCAGAGAGGACCTTCTCCACTTTATGTTTTAACCTTACCCTTTAACTATCTTTCCCTCGTTATAGTCAACATCACAAGCACCGGACACACAGGCTAACTCCTGAGCAGCCTTAGTATAATCCTCTTCTTCGTATCGGTACAGCTTGCTGAAATCAATCTCTGGGAAACCCGCCGCCAACTTTTCATATTCCTCCCTGTCAATTTCCTGATAAGGCATCTGGGCATAGGCTGCATCAAAGGCAGGTAAAAAGGCCATTCCCCCTATCATTCCGCGATGGATCCAAACCCATTTAATTAAATCTATTACTTCATCCGGGTGGAAAGTAATCGTTACACTAGGGTTATGTTCTGTCCAGTTAATTTTGTTCTGTAGCCAATACTCACACTGCTGAATAGCTGAAAAGTTCTTTCGAGTAATCGCCCCTTCAGGAGATTTAACTGGGAAATGAATCACCCATGTATTAGCTGTCTCAAAGTCTTGTCCGTTTTCTGGATCCATTGGTACACCCACATCTTTCAAAACCTTATATATCGGAGAATGAGTACTTACTCGGACGTTTCTGACGTAGTATGGAGCCCATCTTGCATGTATACCAGACGAACAGTTAAATAGTTGAGAGGAGTTTCCGGATGGTTTTACACAAGTTACCGCCGCCGCGCTATTTATTCCCAATTTTTCTGCATATATCCTGTTTGTTTCAATTGCTACCTGCCGCAAACGACCCTGAACAGCAGGATCTTGGGCTACGGGACTATCCATTTGACCATTAATATCAACCCCCAAAAGTCTCTCCTCTTCACAATTCTTTTTCCAAACTGGTCTCAGTCCGGGAAAATTGGTTGCCAAAGACTGGATCGTTCCAATAATTGAAGCTACTTCCACTTTATCCTTCAATGTCTCATACGTATCCTCTTTCCTCGCGATAGCTATTGATAGGTTACAAAATCCAAAAGGTCTTAGAATAATTTCTCCACAAGGGTTCGTTCCAAAATCAGCCACTTGTCTTCTTGCAGGTCGCATATTTATCGCACTTTGTCGATTAAAAATACCGGGTTCACCTCGTCCTGACTCGACCATTTCCAACATTTGTTTGGTGATTTCAAGTTGGGTTAGTCCCGACTCCGGCCAAACCATACTATTGTTGGCGTTCCAACGTTGACTATTGTCTCTCTCAAAGTCCCCCGATTTACACGTTCTCATTTCCCTATCGTCATAATCAAAAAGAGAAATCATTGCCGTTCTTCTCATTCCCCCGGAAACTGCTGCACTTCCCACTTCGCACATTATGTCATGGGCATCAATGGGTCTTAGGAAACTCCCCTGCCTTGCAATAATTCTTTCACGAACAAACTCCAGCATCTTGCGAAGTGGTTCGGGTCCTGATGATCTGCCCCCCTTTACCCGAAGGATTGCTCCGGCAGGACGAAGCGCTGAATAATCAAACTTTATATCTCCACCATCAAACCAAGTTGTCATTCCAGTTCGGAGAGCCTCAGCCCAACCCTCAGTTGTATCCGCAATCAACATCTCTTTAATTTCTCCCCCCGTCTGTCTTTTTACCCTTGGAAGATTCTCTACATATTTACTCTCAACCGAAAAGCCTACACCACAACCATTCATGGAGATGATCAGTGCTTCCACAAAAGAGTCTATGCTATCCACTGGCTGATAGGAACAGTTGTAAATACCAATATTGTTTCTCCTCGCCGCTGGTCCTGCCATTGCCAAGAGTCTCATCGAGGGTGTCGCTTTCATTTCCAGTACTGACTTTCTTATCCGTTCATATACTTTCTTGTCCAACTTGTCCCCGGACAGTTCTCGTAAATACTCAACCGCTCTATCTACCGTCTCTTTCCAGGTCTCTCTTCTCCCGTAATCATAATTAAACCGCGAATATTTATCAAAAAATTGGAATTTCTGGATCTGATTTCCAAAGTACTTATCACTTTCGGCAAAAGCTTCCGATACCTCTTTGGGAACTGGCCTCATTTCTCTCATCTTTGCGTGCTCGACACGATAAATGATATAGCTTTTTGCGGCCTCAAACTCTCCCGCTGCCTGGAGCACAATTTCTACTGTATCTTGGACCTGTTCTACCGTTGGTTTCTTATATTTAGCTCCGATAATATTTACTGTTCTTCTTGCCAACTCTCTTATGCTTGTTGATGGATCCTTGCCTAAATCATCAAAACAAGCCTTAATTGCCCTTTCTATTTTATTTATTTCAAAGGGAACCACACGTCCATCCCTCTTTACTACAGTTTTAGGTACTTCAATTCTAATTTCTCCGTCGATTAAGATTGACTGTTTTTTAATTATTTGCTTCTTTAACACAGATTTTTTTAGTTTTGCCTTACCTTTTTTCTCCATTTGGCTTTAATGATTAATTGTTAATCTTTTTGATCCGGCCACAAACTCTTGAAATTCTTTGGCGTCGGCAAAATCCAGATAGACGCTCGCAAATCTCATATAAGCCAGATCGTCTAGTTTAAGTAGCCGCGACAGTACCATCTTTCCAATATCGCTTGATTTAATTTCCACCGTTTTTCGGTTTAAAAGTTTTGTTTCAATCTCATCCACTAAGTTTTCAATCTCATCTTCCTCCACCTTTCTCTTGTAACAAGCCTTTTTTATTCCCTTCAACAATTTCTCTCTGTCATACTGCTCCACTCTGCCGCTCTTTTTAATTACCTTCAAGTCAATATTTACCACACGTTCATGCGTAGTAAATCTCTTACCACATTTTTTACACTCTCTTCTGCGACGAATTCCATCCTCTCCGGGAAGTCCTCGGCTCTCAAGAACAGACGTTTCTTCGTTTGTACAGTAAGGGCAATTCATAATCAACACAATATTTAGTGTCGAATATCATCATGAAACACTACCCCTAGCAATGCAACTATCACTTAATACATCACAAAATATCATCAAGGCCAATCTCCGCAAAATCTTCTTCAAATCCGCATTGTCTTGATATTATAGGTGTTTTATGTTACACTCTCCCCAACAAAACTTACTCAATCCCGTACATTCAAAAGGAGGTACCTAATGGACAACTGGTTTAACGATGCTCTTTCCGAGCATCAAAAACAATTAGATCTCGAAACTGCTACCACAAATGCAGAAAGGGGAAAAAGCGACGCCTTAAGAAAATCCGCCGTCAGCTACATGAACGATAGTGGCATCTACGAAACAATTGCTCAATATTTCCGTGATCTTAAAAACTCGACGGTGGCCGAAAAAGCCGCCGGATTCAAGGGTAAAAAAACCATCGACTACGAAATAACATCATTTTCCAAGCATTTTGGATATCTTTCCACTATTGCCTCATGGATAGAACAGGGAAAGATAACGAGCGATGGTGATACCCCTGATGTTTTTCACTGTGCAGGAAACAGATTTGACTCAGCTATCAATCTTCCGAATGGTAAGGCTGTATGTTTTATCACCGTGTCTGTAATTTTTTGTCGGGATGAAAACTACACCTTTACTCCCCTGGTTACTCTTACTCTCTATTATGACGGGCATGTTTGCAGTGCCAAGGACGTCCTGACGTTTGATAATCCCAAACCGGAAGCTCTCTATATCTGGCTAAAAGACAAAACGTCCGCTCATATAAAAAAACTGTCTCCTTCCCCCTAGATTTACCCCTCCCATCAAAAACCCCTCTCTAGAGGGGTTTTTCTTATCCCAAAGCCGCTAAATTCATTCCCAATCGAGCCAATACTGACCCAGCCACATTCCCCGACCTCACTCTTATCCAAGCATTGATCACTCCACTAGCCAAAGCCACGAGCATCACTCCCAAAATCTCGCTTCCTGTTGCCTGATATACAAATAGTAGTATCGGCAAACGAATTGCTGCCGTCATCAAACCCACTATGATCAAATTGAACATTTTTCCTCTACGGATTTTTTCCAAATACCCGGCTACAAATCCGCTAAAGGTTAGTTCTTCAGTCACCGCCGTCGCAAACGCTATTCCCATCAGATTAAAGTCAATCTGGAAACTTTCCAAATTTCTAAATTTCAAAATTAGAAAGTAAAAAACACCGACCATTAATCCTAAAATCAATGATTGGCCCCACTTTTTTCCAAACATTACAATTTTTTCTCTCAACGCCAAATTCCACCAAAACAAAGGAATCAGCCACAATACCGGTTTAAACCACAGCTCCTCCACCACTTCAGGTAATCGTATGAAGTATCTAAAGCTACCCCACACTAAAATCAGATATATATAGTAGTACCACAGGCGTTTCACTCTTTCATCGTACCATAGCATATATAATGTTACTTATGTCTCTTACCAGAAAACAGCTTTTGCGTACTATCGAAAAAAGCTATCGGAAATGTATCAAAACTCGTCGTTCTCGCCTTATTTCCATTGCCTCAATCTTAGCCGGAATATTTCTAATTAGTTTAGTTTTCCTTCTCAAAGATGTTCCCAGTCCGGCCAAATTAGTCAAAACACCTGCCCCTATTAGCACCCAGATCCTCGACCGCAACGGTAAAATTCTTTATGAAGTTTACTCTGATTTCAAACGTACCCCTGTTACCCTGGAAAATATTCCTCTCACTGTCCAGCAAGCCACTATCGCCATTGAAGATAAAAATTTCTATCAACATCATGGGTTAGACACTGTTGCCATTATTCGTGCCACCTTCAACACTCTAACAGGAAAAAGACTTGAAGGAGGTTCAACTATCACTCAGCAACTGGTCAAAAATACCCTCCTCTCTGATCCAAGACGCACTATTACTCGCAAAATCAAAGAGGCCATTCTTGCCCTTGCCACCGAAATCACCTATGACAAAAACGAAATTCTCGAACTTTATCTCAATCATGCCCCTTATGGCGGAGCCGTTTATGGCATCGAAACCGCTTCCGAAACTTACTTTGGCAAAGAAGCAAAGAACCTTACTCTTGCCGAGTCGGCCCTCCTTGCTGGTCTTCCGCAGTCCCCCACACGTTACTCTCCTTTCGGAGCCAATCCTGAGCTGGCGATTGCCCGCCAACAGGACGTTCTTCGCCGCATGGTTGAAGACAAATATATTACTAAAGAACAAGCCGATGTCGCCAAAGCCGAAAAACTCAACTTCCTCAAAAAGAACATCACCATTAATGCTCCTCACTTCTCTCTCATGGTCCGTGATGCTCTGGTTCAAAAATATGGCGAGGACAAAGTCAACATTGGAGGACTAAGAGTGACGACCACCCTCGACCTTGATCTCCAACAATATTTTGAGGCTTCTCTCTCCGCTGAAATGAAAAAAATTGCCAGACTCAAAATTAGTAACGGTGCTGCTGTTATAACCAAACCCAACACTGGTGAAATTATTGCTCTTATTGGTTCCAAAGACTACTTCGACAACGAAATTGATGGTCAAGTAAACATCACCAAAGCCCCTCGCCAACCGGGAAGTTCCATAAAACCCATAAACTATGCCACCGGTCTCCTCAGGGGTTGGCCAGCCAGTACCACCTATCTCGATATTCCCACTTGTTTTGGCGTTACTGGTCAAAAACAGTACTGCCCAAAAAACTATGATAACTCCTTCCGCGGTCCTGTTTCCATGCGTCAATCTCTCGCCAACTCATACAACATTCCGGCAGTCAAACAACTTGCCCTTAATGGTATCGAGCCTTTTATCGCCACGGCTTCCGCTATGGGTATCTCCACCTGGACTGATTCCAAAAACTACGGCCTCTCTCTTACTTTAGGTGGTGGAGAAGTCACCATGCTCGATATGGCCAAGGCCTTTGGCACTTTTGCCAACTCCGGTGTAACAGTTCCCCTCATCTCGGTTATTAAAGTAGAAGACTACACCGGCAAAGTACTGGAACAAATTGACGTCGAAAAAATCGCCAATGCCGTTTCCGTCATGCCCGAAAACTGGACCGACTTTTGGCAAAATCAGTCTCAACCAAAAACTGATCTCTTACCCACGGATCCCCGTGTCACTCTTCCCCAAGAAGTAACTTTCATCATCTCCGACATCCTCGCCGACAACGGCGCTCGTAGCGCCGCCTTCGGTTCTACCAGTCAGTTGGTTATTCCCGGTCATACTGTGTCCGTTAAAACAGGTACTACTAATGACCTCAAAGATAACTGGACCATCGGTTATACCCCTGATTATTTAGCTGTCACCTGGGTTGGCAACAACGATAACTCTTCCATGAGTTATGTTGCTTCCGGAGTCACCGGGGCTTCTCCTATCTGGAACAAAATTATGAGGAGACTCCTTAAAGATGTTAAAGACAAACCCTTAGTCAAGCCAGAATTAGTCACCAATTTCCAAGTCTGTAATCTCACTGGCCTCCTTGCCCAACAAGAAAATCAATGTGAATCACACAACGAGTTCTTTATCGACAACATCCTTCCCCCAGGACAGTCCGCCTATCCTACAAAGATGCAGGTCTGGGTCCGCCGTTCGGATAAACAACCGATTCTTCCCGGAGACGAAACCGTTGACCGTGATCTTGAGGAACACACCGTCGTCTCCGATCCCTTCACTCAAAATTTCTGCCTAGACTGCGCTTATCCCGTTGATGACAAGGGTAAAATCTCTTGGCCACAAACCATTATTGATTACTCAAAGTTTCAATATAAAAACATTACCCCTGCCAATTTTCTAAATACTGTTCCTACCAATGCTCCGTAAAATAAAAATCTTTTTCCTTTTACTCGGATTGGCATTATCCTCAATCACTGCCTACGCAGTCTGGCGAAGTACCCTCCCTCTTGTTAGTCCGATTGCTCTTATCGACAGTCTTATCGGCAACTCTCCCGCCATAAAATCCGACAAGGTTATCTATGGATTTTTTCCTTACTGGAACTTAAAGTATGCCGAACAACTAAACATTAAGTCCCTCACCCATTTTGCTTACTTTGCCATTGATCTCAAAGATGACGGCTCTGTCAATAAAAAGGTTAACCTCGTTGAGTCTGAACCTGGTTGGAACAAACTTAAATCCAAGGATACTAATAAACTTTTCTACCAGTCAAAACTTCTTGGTCAAAAAACCGTTATTGTCATCACTGCCATGCAGCCGGAAACTATTGAGTCAATTCTTAATTCTCCGGAAAACAAAAGGACAGCCATTGCTTCCATCATGAATATTTATAAAGACTTCGGCTTTGATGATATCAACGTCGACTTTGAATATGTCGATACCGGCAACAAAACTTTAAGAGATAATTTTATTGACTTCATTACCAATCTTCGTTTTGCCTGTGTTTCGTATAAAAGTCATTGTCAAATTGATATCGATATCTTTGCTAGCGCTGCCGAAAAACCCCGTCTTTGGGATCTCAAACAACTCGAACCGATAACCGACAAATTTATTGTCATGGCTTACGACTACTATCGAAAATCATCGACTCAAGCTGGACCAGTTGCCCCGATAAGAGGTAAATGTTCTGGTACCTTCTCCGATGAGAAAGACTGTCTAGAAGAAGATATTCTTTCTCATATTTCTCAAATAAGTAAACTTATTCCCTCAGACAAAATTATCCTCGGAGTACCTTTCTATGGTTATGAATGGCAAACTGCCTCTACCGATTTCCTGGCCAACACTTACCCTGGTACTGGGGCTCTTGCCACATATCAGCGGATTCAGTCTCTCTTCCAAGATACCAAAATTTCTTCCATCTCTGCTCAGTGGTCAAATTTAACTCTCAGCCCTTACCTCTCCTACGAAGAAGATGAAAAAATTTACCAAATTCATTTTGAAAATGCTCAGTCCTTGGAACAAAAAATCAAGTTTGTCGAGTCAGCCAATCTCGGTGGTATTGCCATCTGGGCCCTTGGTTATGAAGGTCCTTCACAAGATTTATGGGAACCCATAAACTCTCTTTTTCTCCCCTAGTCTTTTCCCGTTTTTCGTTCTAAAATATACTTAGTTTGTAAGACCTGCCCTTTGAACAATCCGCCTTCCTCATGGCTCAAAAAAGACACTTTATTCAATCAAAGAATTTTTTATCATATCTCGGTACTCCTGTCTTTAAAATTGTTCTCTGGTCGATTTTAATTTTGGGGTACGTCTTTGTCTTCTTTTCCAAACTATTCTCTGCTCCTCTTCCCCAAGTCACTTTTCCGAAAATTTCCTTTCCAAAAATCTATTTTCCCCATATCTCATTTCCCAAAATAATTTTCCCAAAAATTATTCTCCCTCATTTTCCCAAAACTGTTTATCCCCAACCAAAAATTGATTTAAACTCCCTTCGTTCATACCTTTTCTTTTCCCTTGGAGTTATTTCACTGGTTTGTTTCATCTACATTGAGTTTTTTTATGGACTCCCTAGTCCAAGGATGCTAACCGACTATCCTTCAAAACTTACTACTCAGATCCTAGACAGAAACGGCAAACTTCTTTACAAAATTTACAAAGACGAAAATCGCACTTTAGTCACTCTTGACTCACTTCCTTCTCACGTAAAAAACGCCTTCCTTGCCGCCGAAGACAAAGACTTCTACCACCACAAGGGTTTCTCCGTCTCTGGTACACTTCGCGCACTATACAAAAATATTACTAATAACAAAACAGAAGGAGGTTCTACTATTACCCAGCAACTGGTCAAAAACACCCTCCTCAACAATGAAAAAACTCTTACCAGAAAGATCAAAGAGCTTATTCTTGCCGTCGAGGTCGAGTATACCTACAACAAAGATAAAATTTTTGAGATGTACCTCAACCAGGTCGGTTTTGGTGGACCAGCTTATGGTATCCAAGAAGCCGCCAGACAATATTTCAATATTGATGCCAAAAATCTAAATCTTTCGCAAGCTGCTTTTCTGGCCGGACTCCCTCAAGCTCCCAGTAAATACTCCCCTTTCGGTAATCAACCGGAACTAGCTAAAGAAAGGCAGAAGTTTGTTCTCGATCAAATGCTCAAGCTGAACATGATTAACAATGCGGATTATCAAAAAGCCGTCGACCAAAAACTTGTTTTTAACTCTGCCAAAATCGAAATTAACGCTCCTCATTTTGTAATGTATATCAAAGATATTCTTACTAAAGATCTCGGTGAAAACGTCGTTAACCAGGGAGGGCTTGTCGTCACTACCACTCTGGATCTAGAACTTCAAGAAAAGGTTCAGCAAATCGTAACTTCTGAAATCAGTAATTTAAAAAAATATCAAGTCAGTAATGGTGCTGCCCTAGTCACCAATCCCAAGACTGGAGAAATTCTGGCCATGGTTGGTTCCAAAGACTATTTCAATCTTAACGAAGATGGCCAAGTCAACCTAACCTTAGCCTTACGCCAACCAGGAAGTTCAATTAAACCGCTTAACTACGCCTTAGCTTTTGAAAATGGTTATGGCCCTGGAAACGTTATTGAAGACAAGCCTATTTCTTTCAATCTTCCTGGGCAAGAACCGTGGGCTCCCAAAAACTATGACGGTAAATTTCACGGGTTCGTAACTCTCAGACAAGCTCTTGGTAGCTCCTACAACATTCCTTCAGTTATTCTTCTCTCCAAAAATGGCATCCAAAACTTAGTTGCCCTGGCCCAAAAAATGGGCATTACTTCCTGGGACGATCCTGGTAGGTTCGGACTTTCCATGGCCCTTGGTAGTCTGGAAGTTAGAATGGTCGATCTCGCTACAGCCTACTCAACTTTTGCAAACTCCGGCATAACCACACCCCTAAACTCCATCGTCAAAATTGAAAGGTCCAATGGTGAAAAAATCTATCTTTCCACCTGTCCCCAAAAAATGGAGGCTGTCGAGGAAAGCACTTCTGCTCTCGCCAAAGACAATAACTGTTCTCCTCATCAATCAGTTTCCCCCTCAACCGCCTATCTCATCTCCGACATCCTCGCCGATAACAGCGCTAGAGCTCCAGCCTTTGGAGCAAACTCGGTCATCAACATTAAAAAAACCAAGGTTGCTGTCAAAACCGGAACCAGTAATGACCTCCGCGATAACTGGACCTTTGGTTACACCGACGACTTTCTCGTTTCCACCTGGGTTGGCAACAACAATAACGCTCCCATGTCTCGTATTGCTTCGGGTATTACGGGAGCTTCACCTATCTGGGCAAAAATTTTCAACATTATTCTTGAGTCCATTCCTCAAATGACCAAAACGGACACTGTTGCTCCGACCGGTCTTATAAGAGTCCCCATCTGCACCCTTACCGGCACACTTTCCTGTGAGGGTTGTCCTACTAAATATGAATACTATAAAAAAGGTACCGAACCAAAAACTACCTGCGACCCAGCCAGAATAAAAGAAATTCTCTACCCCACGCCTTCGTCATCAATTGCCCCCTCTCCTCAAATTCTCTAATAACTAGAGAGTTATCTCCACGTAATTTTTACTTTTTGATTTTTCCGGTGTTGGTTTTGCTTGATCCCTATTCTCCGTTTCAATAATCATTGGTTCTCCTTTTAAAATACTGCCAATTTTGGGCGCCAACCAAAAACCAATCGTAATCACCAAAATAATTATCAGTGACCAAAACACCACCTTTCTTTCGGCGGCTCTTTCCTCCTTAGACTTCTTTCTTTTTTTTCTTTTAGGTACTCCGTCTCCCACATTCTCATCATCTTCACTAGGAATCTCAATATCCATATCCTGCTCTTTAATTTTTGCCATTTACTTTCCAAACATCGATATTAACAAGACACTTGGGTTGTCTGCCCTCCAAAATATCATTCATGCTATCCGTTACAATTCTGGCCATTGCTACTCTAGCTTCGACTGTTGCCGATGCTGTGTGTGGCGTCAATACTGTACTGGGAAGTTCATAGAGTTCAGGCGGAATTTTTGATTCATCCTCAAAAACATCCAGACCGGCTCCGGCAATCTGCCTTTCTTTAAGGGCCGTAATCAAAGCCGCTTGATCCACGATTGGACCTCGAGATGTATTAATTAACAGTGCCGTCGGTTTCATTAATCTTAATTCTCGCTCTCCAATCATGTGTTTTGTCTCCTCCGTCAGAGGCACCGATAAACTTACCACGTCCGCCAATTCCAACAATTGATCTAAGGTGTGATAAACCACCGAGTACTCTTCTTCGAACTCCTCATCTCGATGACGATTGAAGTAAATTATTTTCATTCCCAAAGCTCCGGCCATCCTGGCCGTCCATCGCCCTATTCGCCCAAGGCCGACAATACCCATTACCTTGTCTTTGACCCCTGTTCCCAAAAGTAAGTCCGGTTCCCATCCTTTATACTTTCCGGCTCTCACAAATCTATCCCCCTCCACAATTCTTCTGAAAAGTGCCAGAGTTAACGCGATTACTTCCTCGGCTACAGCTTCCGTTAGTACCCCTGGTGTGTTTGTCACGCAAATTCCCCTCTTGGTTGCTTCAGCTACATCAATATTGTCAAAACCCACCGCATAGTTACTGATTACTTTAAGAGTAGGTCCAGCCGCTTCCATTACCTCCGTGTCGATCCTCTCGGTCAGTAAAGAGATAATTCCTGCCACACCTTTTACACTTCTAAGCAAATCTTCTCTACCAATATCCTTCTTTTGCCACACCACTACTTCATACTTCTCTTTCAATTCTTTAAGATACTTATCTAAAAAAACATGAGTTACGAATATTTTCTTTTTGTCCATATCTTAATTAAAGCACACGGTGTACCGCATTGTACTCAAGCTCCCTTCAGGGCACATCCAAGGTTTCCTCCACTGTTTTTAGTTTTCTCTTAAGCCATTTTTCCATCTCCTTTTTATACAATAATCCGTCTTTTGCTCCCAATTTGGTCACTACCGAACCACCGTTGGCCAACCCCATTTTCAGCACCTCCTCCGCCACTCTTCCTTGTAATAAACCAGCCACTACTCCGGAAACAAAGGCATCTCCAGCTCCTGTATCGTCAATCGATTTGTTAGGATATGCCTCCATCTTCAGCCACTTTCCCCCCTTCCACATCCCCGCTCCTCTATCACCATCGGTAATCATCAACAATCGCGTCCCTGCCTTCACAAAGCTATTCACCAAAACCTCTTCCTCTTCAAAACTACCACCCCAAAACTCCGCCGCTTCCATTCGATTTACGTTAAACAAATCAATTTTGGGTAAAAGACGTAACATTCTCTCTTTTTGTATCAATTCTTTTTTCCCAGGATTAACTCCAATTTTAATTCCATGCTCCACAGCAAAATCAACCAAATCCTCGAGTAAATCCATTTCTCCCCCCAAGCTGGATACCTGAATCCAGTCGGCTTTTTTAATTTCTTCCCAGTCAATTTCATTTCTCTCAATCTCGCCGCTTTCCCCACGATATGTCACGATCGATCTTCTTCCATCCGTCGCCACTAGCACCGCCGAAATACCCGTCTTCCCTTTAGTCCTTTGTAAAAAGGATAAATCCACGTTTTCCTTCTCCAATTCTTTTATCAATATTTCACTCAGTTCATCGTCTCCAACCCTGCTTATCATTTTTACGGCTTCGCCCAGTCGATGTAATCCCGCCGCTACGTTTGTTCCTCCACCTCCACTCACCAGGACTCCATTTTCTGCCTCGATTTTTCCTCCCATCACCTCACACATCGCCACCCCACCCTCAACCTGATGGCTCTTTAAAACTCGCAAACTTTTTGATTTCAAAAGCACATCAATCACCGCTGCACCAATAACCACTACTTTCTTCATATCTTTATTCTAAACTAAAACCAACCACCCTTTTGTTATAATTCGACTAGTCTATGCAAAGTTCATCGTTTATCACCGTTATTGGAGTCTTGTGTTTTGTTTTGATATTTGTCTATCGAATTCAAGCACTGCACATCAAAAAAATCTGGCATCTCTCTCTTCAGCAAATCATTTTTCTAATCCTTATCCCCGGACTTGTTTTCCCCATGATCTTTTCCTATTTGCAATCGATGGTTCGCCTACCCAGAAGTGATACTTCCTTTTTTCCCGATGGTTTTTTGGTCAACATAATTTTGTTATCTGTAATGTTCTCTTATGGTGGTGTTGCTATCCATGCCGTTACCAAAATGCTCTCTGGATATCTCAAGGACAAAAATAGTGAACTCGCCCAAGTAAATAAATTTTTTCACTTAAATTTTTCTCACAATCTAATTTATAGTGGCATTATCATTTCTTCACTCGGTATAACACTACTGGAAATAAATCACGTCCCCAATGATGGAATAACCAATCTCGGTTGGGGAATTTTTCGCGGAATTGTTCTTGGACTTAGCTTTGCCATCTTTATTTATTACTACACTCGAGCGTCATCAAACATTTATCGCGGTAGGTGGAGTGATCTGAAACTTTTCTTTGGTGTCGCCTGGATAGGTTTTTCTTTACTTCTCTATATCATCCAAAAATTTGACATTGGCTTTACCGAGTACCAACTACTGCTTCCCATGCTTCTTTCTTTTTCCTTTGTTGCTGGTCTTAGTCTCATTTTAGTTATCAAGAAACTAAAAAATGGCGGCCTTCGTCTAAACTTCAAAAAGAAAATAAGTAAAGTTCTTAAACTAGACTAGTCTTTATATACTATCTCTGCCAACTTCTTCGATACTTCGTTAGGGTTCTCATCCTGCCACACGTTTCTGCCGATCGCAATTCCCGCTGCTCCGGCCTGCATCACTCCCTTGACTTCCTCTTCCAAATTTTCCCAATCTACTTTTTTTCCTCCCTGTGCCAGCACTCCTGTTTTTCCGGCTGCCCTCACCGCCCAGGAAAAACTCTCCGAGTCTCCGGTATAAGGAACCTTCACAAAATCCGCATTCATCTCCAGTGCCAAACGTGCCCCATAAGCCACCACATCCCGGTCATTTTCCCGCCCGGCCACCTTTCTTCCTCTGGGATACATCCAGGCAATCACAATCATTCCTCGTTCATGTGCCTCATCCTCGATTCGAGAAAACTCCACCATCATTTGCTCTTCAAACTGACTCCCTACATAAATGGTATAACCTACTCCGATTGCCCCCATTTCTGCTGCTTTTTTAACCGTACAAAGTTGTAAAGACAAAGGCTCTTCTCCTTGAAATGATGTTTTTCCGTTAAGTTTTACAATAAGTGGCACTCCCGATTCTTTTTTATAATACTTTGCCGCAACCCCCTCTTGAAAAACTACTCCGGTAAAATCGCCATTTTGGGCAATCTTCATAATGTAATTAGGGTCAACCGATTTCTCGTTAAAATCTACCGGACCATGTTCCATCCCTTGGTCATAAGCCAAAAGCATTACCTTGCCTTTTATTTCGATTCTTGAAGTGTCAGCCATTTATTATTTTTCTTATTACTTTAATAACCCCATCTTTATTAAATCCATATTTAACCAACAATTCTCCCGGATCACCACTTTCTCCAAATGAATCTTTCATTCCCATTCTAACCATTTTTGTGGGCCATTTTTCACCCAAAACCTCAGCGATCGCTCCTCCTAGTCCTCCGTTAATTTGATGATCTTCCAAAGTAACCACCTTCCCAGTTTTCTTTGCACTCCGTACAATTGTTTCCTCATCAAGCGGTTTGATTGTGTGTACATTAACCACTTCCACTTCTACTTCTTCTTTCAATTCTTCGGCCGCCAACAGTGCTTCATAAACCAAACTTCCGCAAACAAAAATTGTTACGTCCTTACCAGTTCTCAATACTTGTGCTTTCCCTAGCTCAAATGGCGTCGTTGCCGTTGTAAACATCGCCGTCTTCGGCCTAGTGAGTCTTAAATATACTGGTCCTTTATGTGATGCAATCGCCACGGTTGCCTTCTTAGCTTGTTCAAAATCTGCCGGCACCACTACCATCAAGTTTGGCAAGGCTCGCGTCATGGCAATATCTTCTAAGGCCTGGTGGGTTGCTCCATCTGGCCCAACTGAAATCCCGGTATGTCCTCCTACAATTTTTACATTGGCATTGGTATAACAAACGGACACTCGCATTTGATCCCAGTTTCTTCCCGGATTAAAAACAGCATACGAAACAGCAAAAGGAATTTTTCCTGAAAGAGCCAATCCTGCTGACACTCCCATCATATTTTGTTCCGCCACTCCCACCTGCACAAATCTATCCGGATGCTGTTTTTCAAACTCATCTACCCTCATACTTTCTCCCAAATCCGCCGTTACTACCACCACTTCTTTATTACTCTTTCCCAACAAAATCATCGCTTCCCCAAAGCCTTCTCTGGTGGCTTTTCTCTCTACGTTAATTATGTCGTTTACTAAATTCATTTTACTTTAGTTCCCATAATGCTTTTTCCGCCTCTTCGCTGGTCGGTGCTTTTCCGTGCCAATGAAAGTCTCCCTCTACAAAACTTACTCCCTTACCGGCAATCGTTTTCATAATAACTGCCTTTGGTTGGTCGGGGAATAATTTTCCTTTTTCAAAAACAGCCATAATTTCCGGAATGTTGTTTCCATCAATTTCAAATACTCGTAGTCCAAAGGCCGTCAACTTATCTTTCAAAGGTTCAATTGGCATCACTTCTCCTAAATTTCCGCTAATTTGTATTTCATTTCTGTCAATTACAAAGGTCAAATTTCCCAAACCATATTTGGCTGCTGTTTGGTATGCTTCCCACGTCTGTCCTTCTTGTTGTTCGGCATCGCTGTCAATACATATTACCTTCCATTTTTTCTTATCCATTTTTCCGGCGAGTGCCATTCCTACTGCCACACTTACTCCCTGGCCTAAAGGACCACCTGTATTTTCAATTCCCGGCAACTGTTTATAGTTACTCCCAGAAAAATCAATTTGTCTTACCGGATGCCCCTGCAATCTTGTCCCCAACTTTCTTAGTGTTTTTAACTCCTCCATGGGAAAAAATCCGGCCAAAGCAAGAGCCGCATACTGTACCGGGCAGTAATGTCCGCATGATAAAACAACTCTGTCTCGATCATCCCAATATGGTTCATCTGTCTTGAAATTTATTAGTCCTCCAAAATACAATGCTGCAAAAAGATCGGCTGTGCCTAAAGGTCCTGCTGTATGACCAGACTCGGCCAGCGTTAACATCTTAATTATTTCCACTCTAATTTCTCTCGCTTTATCCATCAAATCCACCATATATTCATTCTAAACCATTGTCGCCGTACATACTTGCGGTCAGAAAATATAAAAATTAATCAATAAAAGCTTTCTCTCCACTTCCGTCGTCTACCACCGGCACACTATCTTGTTTATGATTATCTAAAACTTCATCAAACTCTTCCAAATACTTCAGCACCATTTCCGGAGTTGTCGCAATTCTATAAACTCGAAGAGCTCCCGGTCTTGCCCCTATCAACATATTTTTTACCAAAGATTCCACAATTGGGAACCAAAAATCACCATACAAAATCAAAGGTTTGTGGTGTCCAAAATAAAGATAGGCCAAACCCCAAGCCATTCCGAAC
The DNA here is from genome assembly GCA_049303575.1 of Microgenomates group bacterium. Lineage (GTDB taxonomy): Bacteria > Patescibacteriota > Microgenomatia > UBA1400 > MFAQ01 > UBA2277. The sequence continues at coordinate 94,313 of JBAQNH010000002.1, forward strand.
TCCGACAAAGTTCCCGTCCCTCCGTTAAAAATCACATAAGCATTTCCTAGCTCCAGAAGTTTCATCGTTCGATCTACATAGTTATTCATGATTACTTCCCGATCCGCCTTATTCTGTTGATCTTTTCCTTCAAAATTTTCAATAAATTTTGGGTAGAACGTTGCTACCGTCGCCGTGCCGCCACCCTCATGTGCCCCCTCCGTCGCCGCTCTCATCACTCCCGGTCCTCCTCCATTTACAATTTCCAATCCCTTCTGCGCCAACAAACGCGTCACCTCCAAAACTTCCTTGTAAAGAGGGCTCTCCGGTGGACAGCCTGCAAAACCAAAAACTGTAATTGCTTTTATATTTTTAAATGCCATATATTATCTTCACACATTTTCTAATTTTCGATAAACTGTCTCCGGATCCTCGGCAGACAGCAACTCACTTCCAACTGCAAACTCCATTTTTTCTCCTCCTACCTCCAAACACTTCTTTATTGTTTCTTCATTCAAACCGCCATCAATTATTATTGTCACCGAAGGCGATAGTTCTCTCACTTTTTTTATTTTTTCCAATACGGCATCGTTAAACTCTTGTCCCTGAGCTCCAGCCTTCACGCTTAATAACAAAATTGAATCTACCAAGTTTACCCACTCATCCAGCCCCGTCAGTGGTGTCTCTAAATCAAAAGCCAGTCCCGTTTTCATTCCCGCCTCTTCCGCTTTTGTAATAAAGTCCAACTTATTTGTCATTTTTTCTACCTGTCCATACACCGCCGTTACCCCAGCCGCTACACATCTCTCCACCCACTCTTCCGGTTCGACAACCATCAAGTGTGCTTCTATCTCTGCCATTGTTTCTATCGTCAGCAATACCTCGGGCATCACCGTTTCCACTGGAGCAAATTTTCCATCAATGATATCCATCTGCACTCTCCCCGCAAAACTCTCCACCTTTGTCAAATCCTCCTCAAACTTACTTATATCCTTGGCCAAAATTGTCGGTACTACTTTATTCATCAAAGTAAATTATCTAGCTTCATAACGCGTCTTTTATAGTTTTCTCCGTCGGCGAACTTCTCTGTCAAAAATATCTTGATCATTCTCTCCACCAAAACCTCATCCACATAATCTGCCGGCACGGATAAGCAATTAATATCGTCGTCGGTCCTCCCTTTAGCCACTGCTTCTTCTCCAAAAGCCAGTCCACACCTTACTCCTACAAATCTATTTGCCGCAATCATCATTCCAAATCCATTTCTGCAAAATAAAATTATTCTGTCATCGCTCGAAACCGCTTCCTTAACCGCCGCCTTGGCATAGTCTACATAATCGTCATCTGGAGCCAAAGAAGTCGCGCCCACATCAACCACCTCATATCCTTCATTTAAGAGCCAAGCTCCAATTTTTTCCTTCAATTGAAAACCTCCATGATCAGAACCAAGTATTACGTGCATATATACAATATATCAAAATCCAAACTCGGCCTTCAGTTCATCGCTCATCATGTCCTTGCTCCAGGGTGGATCCCACACCAGTTCTACCGTTAATTCTTTTACCTCAGGCACCTCCTTCAGTGCGTTCTTAATTTTTTTGTCGATTACTGGTGCCAAAGGACACCCGGGAGAAGTCAGAGTCATTTCTACTTCGGCAACACCTCCTTCATACCGAACATCATAAATAAGTCCCAAATCCACAATCGAAACCCCAAGTTCCGGATCAATTACATCTTTCAGTGCCTCTCTGATTTTGTCTTCAACCATTTTCATTTTTTCATTCTAAACTCTGCCTCAATTAAGACAAACACTCCCCAAATTGCCGCCGTCAAACCCACCAACATCCACTGAGTACTGGCAAGCCACAGATCAGTTCCCAGAGCTCCAATAAAGGCCAAAATTACACTCACTATTGAAAAATATATTAGTGCTTTTCCAATAGCCAATTTATCTTTACTTCTCATATTTTCACCTCCAATCTTGTTTCCGGCCACACTGTTTCTCCAGTTGCCGTATTAATAACTTTTATCGCCATATTTGGACAAGCCTGAGCGGCAAGCATTTTTTCCTCATCACTATTTCCATCCTGATCAATCAACTCTGCCTTGTTGTCACTTCCCATTCTAAAAGTCAAACTGGCTAAATTTACACAGGACCTGGCACCGATACATTTATTCTTATCAATCACCACCCTGAACTTCGTCATCACCGGTTCATCATTCATTATCATCAGTTTATCATGCGAATCGCTCATAAAAGATTTGTTCCTCGGGCACACCCATATCCATTAACTTTTTTCTCATCTCCATTACCATCTCCGGATTCCCACACAAATAGGCACTCGTTTCTTTTCCTTCAATCTTTATTTTGTCTATTACATCACCCACATGCCCCTGTACCCCAGGCCATTTTTCCCCCGGATGAGACAAGGTAATATCCAAATGAAAATTATCATACTCTCTCTGTAATTTATCGAGTTCCGCCAACCAGTAAAGATCTTTTTCAAACCTCATCCCCCAGATTAAATGTGTCCGTCCTCGGAATCCTTTGTTTATCAACAAATCTTCAATCATCGGCTTCAAAGGAGCAGCTCCAGCTCCGGTCCCTACAAACAATAATTCTTTCTGCGTTGATAGTGTGTCATCTCCTACTACAAACTTACCCAAAAATCCCAACACTTCCACCACATCACCCACCTTAAGTCCCAAAACATATTTTGATCCCACTCCCATTGGTGCCACATCCACCACCAGTTCAATATTTTTCTTGTTTGGCAAACTAGCTACTGAGTATGACCTTCGCAAACCTTCTTCACTTACTTTCAAACTTACAAACTGTCCGGGAATAAAATCTACTTTTTCTTCTAATTCAATTCCCAGTATCCAGGTGTCACCTGCCAAATTAGTCTTATAAATCACCCTACCCGGCATCTTCTTTGCACTCATATTTCAATCATAATCCTTATTTAACTCCAATCCAAACTCCCACCAAAATTAAGGCCACTCCTAAAATAAATCTCATCCATTTGGTATTTTTATGTTCCCATTCTTTCATATTCACAATTTGTTTTCCTCCTGCCATCACCAGCAAAATAACAATTAGTGGCAAAATAAATATCAAGTTGTAATAAAGGAAAAATCCTAATACTTTTGCCATACCCAATCCTGATCTCGCAATTACTGCCGTTGTTCCGATATAGAGAGGCAGCATGCAGGGAGTTGAAAACACCGTTGTTAAAAAACCAATTAAGGCGGTCACTCCAAAACCGGCTTTGGCCATCAATTTAGTCACTTTTTCAAAACCTTTCATACTCATTCGTAAATGAATCGGCATGTCGGGGAAAAATACATCCTTTAGTTGAATTAATCCGGCAATTGCCAAGGCTCCCCCAACGATGTACTTAAATACACTCGCCAGCCACCAGCGTTGGATATAAAATGCCACTCCATAAAACAACAATCCGGTCAAAAGATAGGTTACAAAAACAGCCAAAATATATACTACTCCTGTTTTTATTATCCAGTTTCTATCCTTTCCCTTTCCCCCAAAGACAATGAGATAACCCAAAAAGGTAATCATCATTCCGATTCCACATGGATTTAATCCGTTGGTTAAAGCGGCTGCCGTGAGTAGTGGAATACTAATTCCCATTATTTGTTTTTAAGTAATTCCGTAACTTTGTTCATCACAAAATCCACCGCCACTTGTTCCCCATTTACATAGATAGTCGGCGTTCCTGAAAGTCGCAAACTGTTACCCAAACTAATATCCTGTTGCACCACCGCCGCTACTTCTGCCGAATTAAGTTTTTCTTTAAATGTTTTTTCGTCCAGTTCCAATCTCTTGGCGTATTCCACTAACATTTCTTCAATCTTTGTCTCACCCGTCCACTCTTCCTGTGTTTCAAAAAGTAAATCTATCATTTCAAATCCCTTACCCATCATCCGAGCCGCTTCTACCGCTCTGGCTGTAATTATTGAATTTTTGTGAATTCCTAATGGAAAATGTCTAAATACTACTTTTACTCCCGGAATATTGTCACTGTATAAACTCCCGATTAAAGCATGTGCTCTTTTACAGGCGGGGCACTCCATGTCGGAAAAATTGACTACCGTCACCACTGTTTCCCCGTTCTCTTTAACTAACTTTGCTCCGTCCAATAATATATTTTGATCTATCGCAAGGTTTGTTTGTGTACCACTCATTTTCGACAATCCAAAAATTATCACCATCATCAAGACAGTACTTCCTAGTACTATTTTTAGTATTAATTTCCAGTCATTCATTGTTTTAATTAAACACTTTTAATAATCCTCGAAATGCCAGTGTAGCACACTTCATTCTACCTGCATTTATCTCCCCTCCGAGCATCTGTACTACTCCTTCTTCTCCAAACTTTTCCAAATCTGTTTTGCTCATGCCCACCACTTTTTCGGAAATCATCGAAGCTCCTGCTGTTGAAATCGCGCACCCAATTCCCTGCCACTTCATCTCCGTAATTTTTCCATTGTTAATCTTCACAAAGATTTTAATCAGGTCTCCACAAGAAGAGTTCGCTTCATCCACTATTTTATTGGCTCCAGGAAGTTCTCCCATATTCCTCGGGTTCTTATAGTGATCAATAATTATTTCTCGATACTCTGACATTTATGCAAATACTTTTGGTACTTCTCTAATTTTATCGACCATATAATCGATTTCCTCTTTGGTGTTGTAAAGATAAAAGGTCGCTCTTACCATCGCCGTCACTCCAAAACTAGTCACCAAAGGAGCTGCACAGTGTTGACCTGAACGCACCGCAATACCAAAGCTATCTAATATCTGTGCCGTGTCGTGAGCATGTACTCCAACAACATTAAAGGGAATAGCTCCTCCACGAGTCTCCGCTTCCGGTCCATAAAGTATCACCAGACCTTCTTTCTCCAAACCTCTCATTTTTTTCAGAGCATACTCTAAGACTTCTTTTTCGTGTTTGTGGATATTTTCCATTCCGACAAACTCCAAATACTTTACCGCCGCACCCAATCCTACAATTCCGGCAATATCCGGCGTCCCGGCTTCAAACTTGGTTGGTAATTCTGCCCAGGTAGCCCCAGTTAGTTTTACTTCCCCAATCATATCTCCACCAAAAAGAAATGGTTTCATCTTTTTTAGAATCTCTTTGTTTCCCCAAAGTACCCCTATTCCCGTTGGGCCAAGCATTTTATGTCCGGAAAAAACCAAAAAATCTATTCCCAGTTTTGCAACATCTACTTTCATATGCGGCACCATCTGTGCTCCGTCAACTAAAATCAACGCTGCTGGCGACCTTCTCCTCACTGTTCTCACAATTTCCTCGACTGGCGTTTCTGTTCCCAGGACATTCGACTGTCCTGTAAATGTCACCATTTTTACCTTATCGTCCAACAAATCACTCCAACCACCAACAACTACTTTTAGCCCATTCTCTTCCATCGTTTCTATTTTCTTAGTCTTTTCCAACTCCCCTTTTTCGTTTACATCCACCACTCGAAGTTGCGCACCTTTTTTTCTACACAGTTCCTGCCACGGAATCATATTTGAGTGATGCTCCAACTTGGTGATAACTACCGCGTCACCCTTGTGAACATTTTCCTCACCCCAAGAATAAGCTACCAAATTGATACTTTCTGTCGCGTTCCTGGTAAAGATTATTTCTTCTGCTTTCGCCCCAATAAACTTGGCCACTTTTGCTCTCGTCTCATCGACTAGGCGCGTCGACTCAACCGACATCTCATACACTCCTCGGTGAATATTGGCATTTGTCTCACGGTAATACTTGTTCATAGCCTCGATTACTGCTTCTGGTTTCTGGCTGGTTGCTCCGGAATCAAAATAGACCAAATTATAACCATGGATTTTCCGCTTTAAGATAGGGAAGTCTTCTCTGATTTTGTTTACGTCAAACATACTTTATTTTAATCGAAATTAATAAAACCATTAATAATAATGTTTTTTGCTTTTATTTCTTCAATTCCTCTGGACCTCAAATAAAACAACTGTTCATCATCAATCTTCCCCACGCTTGCCGAGTGACTGGCTTTTACTCTGTTGGCCTCAATCTCCAGTTCCGGCTCCGCCGTCGCCCCAGACTTTTTATCCAAAAGCAATATTTTCATTGCTAAAAAACTATCTGTATTTTGTGCCTGTTTCTCTATTTTTACCAGCCCTTTAACCGCTATTCTCGCCCCATTTTCCGCCACCCCTTTTATTACCACTCTTCCAAAAGTATTCGGCACCGTATGGGAAATTATCAAGTTTAATTCATACTCTCCGGACTCTCTGGCATCGATTATTCCCAACCACTCCAATCTTTTCCCCTCTCTATCTAAAGAAAGTTTGATTTCGTGTTTTCCTGGTTTGGTAATCCTTAAGTTTTCCATATATTTTTAACCGACACTCCCTTCCATTTCTAACCCTACCAGTCTATTCATTTCCACGGCATATTCCATGGGTACTTCTTTCATTACTGGTTCTAAAAAGCCATTAACTACCATTGCCTCCGCTTCGTGTTCCGCTAAACCTCTACTCATTAGATATAGTAGTTGTTCTTCGCTCACTCGACTAACTACTGCCTCATGCTCCAAAATCACATCTTCTTCAAATATTTTGTTTGTTGGATACGTATCGCTTCTGCTTTTTTCGTCAAGAATCAAGGCATCGCATACCACCTTAGATCGTGATCCATAAGCTCCTTTATTTATCCGCACCATTCCTCGATATGTCGCTCTTCCTCCGTTTTTACTGATTGATTTACTGATTATCTGTGAAGTTGTGTTCGGAGCCAAATGAATCATCTTTGCTCCGGTGTCTTGATGTTGGCCTTTTCCGGCCCAAGCAATCGAGAGCATCTCGGCACGTGCTCCCTCTCCCGCCAATACACATGAGGGATACTTCATCGTCAGAGCCGAACCCAAATTTCCATCCACCCATCTCATTTCTCCCTTTTCTTCCACCCAAGCTCTTTTGGTCACCAGGTTATAAATATTTTTGTACCAATTTTGTACGGTGGTGTACTGTACTCTTGCCTTTTTCTTCACAATTACTTCCACCACAGCGGCATGTAGCGATGCCGATGAAAACGAAGGCGCCGAACAACCCTCAATATAGTGCACGTTTGCCCCTTCTTCGGCAATAATTAAAGTTCTTTCAAACTGTCCCGCACTCTCGCTATTAATTCTAAAATACGCCTGCAAGGGCAAACCTACATTCACACCCTCAGGGACATAAACAAATGAGCCTCCACTCCACACCGCCGTATTCAAAGCTGCCAGCTTGTTGTCTCCCATTGGCACAATTGTGCCAAAGTATTTTTTCACAATTTCTGGATAAAGTTTTAATGCTTCGTCCATTGACAAGAAGAGTACTCCTTTTGCCGAAAGGGTTTTCCTCAAAGATCCATAAACCACTTCCGAATCATACTGTCCCTTTACCCCAGCAAGCATCTCTCGTTCGGCTTGAGGCACTCCAATTTTTTCAAAAGTTTCCTTTACCGAAACTGGCACATCTTTCCAAGATTTTTTTCCAATTACGGCAGGCTTTAAATAATAATAAATATCTTCAAAATGAATTGGTGCCATATCTCCACCCCAGGTAGGAATCGGTTTAGACAAATACACTTTGTAAGCCGCCAATCTATTCTGCAGCATCCATTCTGGCTCTTCTTTCATTGCCGAAATCTCACGAATTAATTTTTCGTCCAAACCCCTTTCCCCTTTATATGAATAAGCAATATCGTCTGCCTTTCCTAATTTATATGACTCATCAAACTCCTTAACTATTACTTCTGGTTTAAAATCCTTCTTAGCGTATCGCATTTTATTTATCGATACCCTGTTTTTTCTAATCGCTCGACTATTTCTTTTCCTCCCTGTTCCACAATAACTCCATCTTTCATCACCGCCACGACATCTGGAGTCAAGTAATTCAAAATTCTCTGGTAGTGAGTAATCACCAAAACGCTCATTTTTTGTTCTTTAACCATCTCTGCCACATTCTGGGCAATTATGGCCAAAGCATCAATATCGAGCCCCGAATCAATCTCGTCCATTATTAACAACTTTGGTCTTAACACTCTCATTTGCAGAATCTCCATTTTCTTTTTCTCTCCGCCACTGAAACCTTCATTCAAACCACGAGCCAACAAATCAGGACTTAAGTGCAGCTTTCCTGCCTCTTTCTCTACCGTTTTTTTAAGATCCAGTGCCGACACTGTTACCTCTTTGTTTTTAGCGCGCAACGCAGAAAGAAGCATCTCCCGCACTGTCACTCCAGGAATAGCCACAGGATATTGAAAGGCCAAATAAATTCCTCTGTTGGCTCGCTCATCAGGAGTAAGTGTTGCCAGATCCTTACCCTCAAAAGTAATTTTTCCCTCTGTCACTTCATATTTTGGATTCCCGATAATCACCGAGGCCAAGCTCGATTTTCCCGATCCGTTAGGACCCATCAGAGCCACCACTTCTCCTTCATTTACTAATAAATCAACTCCATTGAGAATTTCTTTTTCTTCAACATTTACCTTAAGATTTTCTATTTTCAACATTTTATTTGGCTAAATCTTCTAAAGTATATTTTTCCAGTAGTCCATTAATATCCTCGGTCAACTTGTCCATAAAACCTATCTGGCCACAACCACCTTCCATTGGACATCCGTCGCACGTCACTGGCTCAACCTCTCCCTCAATTGCCTCTAACGCTTCGCGTATCTGAATTTCTTTTGGTTCATAGTTCAGTCCATATCCACCACCCCTACCTTCTCTACTATTTAGAATCCCGTTTTCTACCAAAGAAGCTGCAATCTTGCTCATAAAAGCCCTGGGCATACCCATCTCCGACAGCTCCTTCAAATTGATACGTCCCTTTCGGCCTCGTAAAGCCAAAACAGAAAGCATTGATAGGCCATAATCGGCCTTTTTAGTAAGAGTAAACATATACTTGGACTATTATACTCCAAGTAACCTCATTCAGCCACCTATTTCTTGGATACCGCACCCTCAATCTGCTCCCAGTCACGCACCTTACGGATTTTCAAATTCTTTTTCCAGGCAGTCTCAATTACTGACAACTCTACCCCCAACTCGCGAGCTAGACCCAATAAAGCCACCGTATCTTTGGGAAAACACTTTCCACCAAAACCTCTTTGGGTTGTAATGTCCAGATGTGAGTCATAAATACGTTTGTCTGCCACCACCATCTTTTTCATTTCCCCATAATTCACCCCCAATTTCTCACACAGGTCAAACATCTCGTTGGCAAAAATAACTTTCGTGGCTAGGTAGGTGTTGGCCATATACTTCACTACTTCAGCCGTTGTCGGATCAGTCTCAAAAATCGGCGTCTTAGGAAAAGTTGCTCGATAAAGATCCACTACCCACTGTTTTACTTCATTGTTGTCTGCGCCCACCACGACTCTGTCTGCATTCACAAAATCCATTAAGTAGTTTGCCTCAGTCAAAAACTCTGGGTTAAAGGCCATTCTCGGATACTTCATTTTTTTCATCAATCTTCTCGTTGTTCCGGGAACAATCGTCGACTTCAACACGATAATTGGTTCAACCTTATTTTTTCTGGCAATTTTTACTATTTCCGCCGTTATATCCTCCACAATTGATAAATCAATTTTTTTGTACTCTTTAGTCATTGGCGTTGGCACACCCACAAAAATGACTTCCGACTTCTTTACTACTTCCTCCAGAGGTAACTTCGGCAAAAACTTATCGTAAATATAAATCTCGTTTCCTTCCTTAAATCCATACTCTACTGCTTTACCTACGAACCCGTATCCTACAATTCCGATTTTGTACATACCATTAGTGTAACACTGACAATATCCCTGTCAAGTTAAAACAATCCCATTTGTTGCTCTATTTTTCCGGGATTCTCTTCCTTCGGATAGGAAAAATCTACTTCGATTTCTCTTGGCTCATTCCAATGGTCGATAAACTTCAGCTTTTTATTTTTCATTCCAAAGTCATAAATACCCTTCGTTACCTCAACATCCATTTCACAATATTTTTTTAGATTAGCCAAACTTTCTTTGTCCCCTTTTGCCCACCACATCACCGCGTCTGCTCCCGAAGCATTCTTCCCCTGTCCCAAACACTCCTTGGCCACCGAATCCAATTTTACCCGATGTCCAAAAACATCTTTGATAATTTTCATCACGTCAAAATGTTTCAATTTAGTAAAGTCGCCCTTATAAACTCCATTTACTGCTGGGACATCAAATCCCAAACTGTTGTAGCCAATTATTCTGTCCGCTTCTTCAAACCAACTCCACATCTGATCAAAGTCCTCCTCCCAAAAACTTTTCATTTCCCCACTTAACTCTTTAAGATCACTGTCTATCTCCCGCCTATATACCGACACAATAGATATTCCCAAATCTTCCGGCTTCCTCGCGTTAATATCATCAAAAAATTTCTTTGTCTCAATATCAAAAAATACCTCTACTCTGTTTCCTTCGGCTGTCATAAGAGAACATATTTAATCACCCTTTTCCCATTTTTGCATCCGGTCCTTTCCAAATCTCCCCAAGAAATACACCCCCATGCCCGCAACAAGCACCGGAATATAGTACTCCCACACTCCGGCATCGGGTAAAGCAGACTCATCGGGTAGAGCTGCTGGAGTTGCCACAGATGCCGAAGCCGTTGAATTAAATTTTAAGGTGAATGAAATACTCTGCACTCCCGAAGTAATTACGATCAAGTTGTCTCCCTGATCCAAAGAAGCAGGCACAAACTGCCACACTCCGCTGGTACTAGCCGTCGCGTAATTTAAAAGAGTTTTAATTTTTACCCCAACCTCAGCACTTGGTGACGCCGTTCCTGTAAGTGTCGGTACTCCTCCGGTGTAATTCACCACGCTGTAGTTTGTTCCCAAAGTCGACAACACTCCCACACTGGTTAAGGTCAGATCATACGCCCAAACACTTTTCACCATTAAAATACCTCCCCATAGTCCCAAAAGACCCAATATTCCCTTTTTCATATTAGATTTCAATTTCATCATGTAACATGGGCAAGTCAACTTTTACACCTGGTAAATCCTGCCTTATCTTTTCCGCCAAAACCAATCTTGGTAGTTCTTCCCCATGGGTCAGGATCACATGTGATAATCCTTCCATCTTGCCAAGCCATGTCAAGATCTGACCCTGATCGGCGTGTGAACTCATAGTCTTAATCTCTTTTATTTTTGCCCTGATTGTGACTTCGTTCCCCCATACATTTACTTTTTTTATGCCGTCTTTTATCAAACGACCCATTGTTCCATCAGCTTGATAACCTACAAAGACAAGCTGTGTCTTAGGCTCACCTAAAAACGAAACTACATGGTGAATAACTCTCCCCCCGCTCATCATTCCGCTTCCTGCCACAATTATTTTCGTCCCCATCATATTTTTTATCTGCCTGCTTTTTTCCATCGTGTCGCTCAAAACTAAACTCGGAAAATCAAATGGATCATCTGTTTGGGCTTGTGTCTCCAGTTTTCGATTATATAAATTTGGAAAATCCCTAAAAATCTCGGTCGCTTTAATTGCCATTGGACTATCCAAAAATACCGGTGTTTTTTCTGCCATTCTTCCTTGTTTTTTTAGTTGATCAAAAATGTATAAAATTTCTTGAGCTCTCTGTAAAGAAAAGGAGGGAATAATTACTGTTCCTTTTTCGGCTTCCGCTTCAGCCACAATTTTGGCCAGCTCCTCTACCTCGTCTCGACTTTCGTGTATTTCATCTCCGTATGTTGATTCGACTACCGATATGTCTGCTTTTGTTACCCAGTGAGTTGGATCGAGCAATGGTTCCGGAGTATTTCCGAGATCTCCACTAAAAGAAACTCGTTTCCCGGTTTTTGTATCACGAACCAGTACCGTCGCTGATCCCAAGATGTGTCCCGCATCCATCAATACCACTTCAAACTCACCCACCATAAAGGGTTTGTCATACTCCACCAGCTGCACCTGTTTCATTATTTTTTCAACATCTTCGTCGGTATACAGTACTACTCTTAATTCTTCCTCTTTGGCTATCTTTGCCGAGTCATATAGCACCAACTCCGCCAGTGCTTTAGTTGCCTCAGTCATAAAGATTGGTCCCCTAAAACCATAACGGAGAAGTAAAGGCAGTCTTCCGCAATGATCCAAATGCGCATGTGTTAAAACTACTGCCGTCAACTTATCAAAATCCATGTCTGGTTTAACTGAGTTCAAGCCCATTTCTTCCGCCTTTCCTTGAAACATTCCGTAATCAACCATCAAACCGGTCGACTCTCCAGTGAGAAAATAGCATGAACCGGTAACCATAGAGGCAGCCCCCAAAAACTTTATTTTCACTAATCCAGTTTATCAGAGACCCAATCTTTGCTAAAATGAACTCATGACTTGTCCTCACTGTAGCCAGCCTCTTTCCTTTATTGCTGTGGACACCATTGATGGTAATACTCAAACTGTCAGTGAATGCCTTAACTGTGGTGGTCATTTTCTTCCCCCTTACATGGCTAACTTCCTTTCCGTCGAGACCGCAAAAAATATTGACTCTGTTCTCCCCAAATCCAAAACCGTTCCGGCCACTCGCCCGGTCTGTCCCAAGTGCGGTCAAACTATGTCCAGTATCAAAGATGACGCCGTCCCGGAAACCGTTACTGTTTTTACCTGTCCCAACAATCATGGCGACTTTTTCCCCAAAGGTCAGCTTCTAAACTTCAAAAAGGCCCAACAGGCTAAGATCTATTATCACAAACTCTGGGGCATCCCCCTAAAATCGGCCTTCGCCGTCATCATTCCTTTATTTATTGTTTTTACCGCCATTGCGGTCATACCGACCATCACCAAACAACTAGGCACCTCCCAAGAATCTCGCGTCAAAGCCGGTGACATTCTTACTGCTCCCTTAATTACTCCCATTTCCAACACCCAGGTCCTCATCTCTTTCTCTACCAAAAGTCCTGCCAAAGCCCAGGTTCGCTTCACTGAAGGTCTAGACCAAACCTTTGTCATCTCGCAAACTCCCCAAACCAATCATCTTCTTAACGTGGAAGGTCTCCTGCCGGGAACACTCTATAAATACGTCATTACTCTAAACATCAACAACAAACTAACTACCACCCAGGAGTACACCTTCGCCACCCCCTAAAACCAAAAGCCGCCTGTTTCCAAGCGGCTTCAAACCCACACAATCCTTTATTTCTTATAGATACAGTATCGGTTTGTCTTTACCTCCTTCCACTCATAGTCGTACCTAGAAGAAAAGGTAATTTTTTCGGTTTTGTACCCGACATAAACGCAGTCATTGTCGGGGAACAATACTTCCATCGGCGTCCAATGGTAAGGGCTATCGGGACTAATCATTGATCCTACACGCTTGTAGGCCAAGGCTGTCCCCGCCCATTCTGAATCATCTGCCAGCTGGTCAAAATTGACCTCAGCGAAAGACTTCGTCGTCTCTCTGCCGCAGGCAGTTAACAAAACCGACAGAATTATAACTACTAGAATTACGGTCACTTTCTTCATCTTTTCCTCCAAAAATCACAGAAAAGGATTGGTTTAAGGTTCAACTTACGACTCATATACTATCATGTCTAGCCTCAAATGTCAAGTTATAGGACTATTTCTCCCCGTGTGGGTTATAATAAGCTAGTGACTACCAAACGTGAATTTACCCCCTACGAGCAAAACCATCTCCGAAAATGGGCACCAAAGATCGATCCTAACACGATTGGCAATCAGCCTGTCGAGTATGCCACCGGCCACGCTGAGTTTCTCGGTCTGGACTTTTTGGTTACACCGGACACCCTCATTCCCCGTATCGAGTCCGAACAGATAGTAAACGACGCGCTTCAATTTATCGACGATCATGATCTTGCCCACCCTACCATCGCCGATATAGGGACCGGTTCCGGCTGTCTCGGTATTTCCCTTGCCACAAAGCTGGCCAAACGCCAAATTCCTTACTCCATCTTCCTTTCTGACATCTCCCTCAAAGCTCTCAAGGTTGCCGACTTAAACGCCCAAAGGCTACTTCACTCTCCTGAAAATATCTACTTTCAAGAGTCAAACCTTCTCGAAAATTTTCCCAAAATTAAATTTGATCTTATTCTCGCCAATCTTCCCTATATTCCCTCGAAGAACATCGCCTCACTCGACTCCTCCATCAAAGACTTCGAACCAAAAATAGCCTTGGATGGCGGTCCCAATGGCAATCTTTTCATCAACGCCCTCCTCGATAAGCTCCCCCTATTTCTCAAAAAAGGTGGTCGGGCAGTACTCGAGATTGATGATACCCACACCCTCGAAAGTTTTTCTTTCCCCAAAGGTATATCAGCCAAGATCATCAATGACTGTTTCCACAAACCTCGTTTCCTTGTTTGTTCTTATTTGTAGTGGCCCTTAATTTGGAAAAGAATATACATTGATATTCCCGTTCCAATAATCAAACCTCCTAAATTTACTGTAACCAAGTTATATATCGCCATTATCAAGCCTGAATAGAACATTAGTCTCCAAGCCGAAATCTTTCTTTTAAACAAACCGGGTAAAGCCACTGCCAAAAGCACCATACTGGCAACCGAAATCCACCACGCTATGTTATATCCAAAACGATACGAGTAACCCCAACCGGGCATCATCAAAGCCGAGAGGCCAAGAGCCCCAAGCAAAGTCGGTAGGCTAAATACCAATGCCACTAGCGCAATCCAGGGGCTGAATCTAACAATTATTTCTTTTATGCTAGTCGGTAGGGCCGGAAGTTTTTTGACAAAAATGTCTTCCAGCTTCACCTCTATCTGCTTGATAACACCTCCCTCGTTATTTTGTTTTGCCATAAATTAATTCTACACATTTTTTTAAATATTTGTTAAACTTATTACAGTGTTTAAAACCTGGATTATTTGTATCACTATTATTTCTGTAAGTCTCTTCTTGGGTATTAATCTCTATCCCCGAAACCGTTTCCAGCCCCAAGAAGATTTTGATCCCCAGGAAACCACCGCCGTTTTTCTTAACTCACCCTTGTTGATCCCCAAAGAGCTTGCTCAGATTCCTCTCTCCCAAAAGGTTCTTGGCGATTCGAATGTCGACAAAAAGATCTACGTCGACCTCACCAATCAAACCCTCTATGCCTATGAAGGCGAAAATCTTATTTACAGTTTCCTGGTATCTACCGGTAAGTGGGGTAAAACACCAACCGGAGTTTTTAATATCTGGGGTAAGTTTCGCTACACCAAAATGAGTGGTGGTTCTACCGCCCTACGTACCTATTACTACCTTCCCAATGTCCCCTATGTCATGTTTTACAGCAATGATCAAGTTGCTGCCTCTCGCGGTTTTTCTCTTCACGGCACCTACTGGCATGATAACTTTGGCCACCCCATGTCCCATGGTTGTGTCAATATGAAAACTTCTGAGGCCGCTCTAATCTATGAGTGGTCTGATCCTCAAATTCCCCAGGGGAGTAAATCCACACGTTCAACTTCTGATAATCCAGGCACCCAAATCATTGTCTACGGAAAAGCTCCCCCATCTTAATAGTTCATTATCTAAGACTGTTGCCTTAAAATATTTTTAGGGTATAATCTTCACGTATGACTAAAGCAAAATTTATCAAAATCAAAAAGTTCTTTTCCCAGTTCCCCACGAAAAAATTCACCAAGGGTCAAATAATTCTTAAACCGGGAGACAAGTTTGAGAATATTTACTTCATTAAAAATGGTTTCGTTAAAGCCTATACCGTTACCCCCAAAGGCAAAAACATCATCAATCTTTTTAAGCCTTTATTCTATTTCTCCCTCATGCACTTCACCATGGACCATCGAAATGATTTTTACTTCAAAACTCTTACCCCCGTTGAAGTAAATATTGTCCCCTTCTCAGAGTTTCAAAAATTTATTGATGAAGATAAAAGTATAAGTCTCTCTATCATGGAGTTATTTTTCAGTTCCCTTATGAACTATTTCGTCAATCAAGGTAACATTGTCTGCGGTTGTGCCCAAAACAAAGTCGCTTCAATTCTCCTACAACTCACTCATGATCATGGTGACCTTAAAAATGGTAAGCTTGTTGTCAACTTCCCGGCCACCCATAGAGTCATCGCTAATATCGTTGGGCTTACTCGTGAAACCACTAGTGTCCAAATGAGTAAACTTCAAAAAATGGGAATCATTTCTACTAAACGAACCCAGTTCGTGGTAAACGACCTCAAAAAACTAAAGGAGCTGGCTCAAGTATCAGAGTAACTTCTTAATTCTTCCCATCACTTTTTCGGTCGCTTTTTCTCCGATCTCAATTGCTTCTTTTCCTCTGATAAAATCAAAATCCTCGATATATTCCATTACCGGCTCTATCACTACGTCCGCTCCTCTAACTTCCTTTTTGGCCAAGTTGTATCTTAGCGCAAAATAACTATTCTTCAAAATATCAATTGTTGAACTCGAGAAACCCCTTCTATAATTTTTCCCCGAAAAATACACTCCATCCAAGTTCACCGCAATTATTATTTCCGCCCCCATGTTCTTAGCTACTTCCACTGGCACCGGAGAGGATACTCCCCCATCCACCAACAATCGTCCCTCGGTCAAGACTGGTGAATAAACCAGTGGCACCGAGACACTGGCTCGGATTGCTTCTGCCAAACCTCCTTTAGAAAAGATCACCGTTTCCGCCGTACCCATATCTGTAGCCACTGCCGCAAACGGTATTTTTAAGTCTTCAATTTTTTCGCCATTAAACAGTTTTTTCAAAAACTCCAAAGTTTTTTCTCCTTTGATCAAGCCCCCTCCCCACGTCGGATCAACCAACACCTTAGCCAAATCTTTGTAAGTAACCCCTCTAACCATTTCTTCCAAGTCGTCAACTCTTCCCCACGATGCAAATAGTCCTCCGACCAAAGCTCCCGAGCTTGATCCTACAATAAAATCTATCGGCACTTTATTTTTCAACAAAGTTTTAATTACCCCGATATGAGCTAAACCCCTTGCGCCACCACTCCCCAGTACCAGTCCCACTTTTTTCTTCTTTTTAAAAAAACACATTAAACTAATGTTACAACAACATCGCGCTCTCGATATAATAAGAAGCAGTGACCAATTTACAAGCAATCATTCTCGCCATCGTTGAGGGCCTTACCGAGTTCCTTCCTATTTCCAGTACTGGTCACTTAATTCTCACTCAAAAACTTCTGGGAATTACCGCCACCGAGTTCACCAAAAGTTTCAACATTCTTGTTCAACTCTCGGCTATCCTTGCGGTGGTTGTCCTTTACTGGAAAAAAATTATTGGCTCACGACACCTTTGGCGACAACTAATTATTGCCTTTATACCCACAGGGATTCTTGGTTTCGTTTTCTATAAATACGTTAAGATTTTTCTTCTAGACAATGTCTTGGTCACCGTTCTTGCTCTGCTCATTGGCGGTTTTATTTTACTCATTATCGATCGCCTTCCCAAACTCACTCTCGGCTCAAAAAAAATCTCTATGTTAAACTCCCCAAATCTTCTCTCTATTGGTCTCTTTCAGTCTTTATCTATGATCCCCGGAGTATCTCGCTCTGCCGCTTCCATTATTGGTGGTCTCTTTTCCGGTCTCTCTCGAGTTGAGGCTGTCGAGTTTTCCTTTCTCCTGGCTATTCCTACCATGGTTGCCGCCAGTGGCTATGACTTACTCAAAACCGGTTTTTCTTTTACCTCCCAAGAATTTTTTCTCCTTGCTCTAGGCTCTCTCTTTTCCTTCCTGGCTTCCCTTCTGGCCGTCAAATCCTTTACCTCCTTCGTTGCTAAACACAACTTTACCATCTTCGCCGTTTATCGGATAGTTTTCGCCTTCATTGTTCTCTGGTTGCTCAACTCCTAGGAATTTATTTTATCTTTTTAGGGTAGACATACCAAGCAACTTATAAACTAAACAAAACCCCGTTAGCGCATTTATCACCAGTATCCCCCCTAAAATATACAGCACGATCTGCCATGTTCCTTCACCCACACTATATCCCACCAGTATCAATATTACCCCCACTACCGCCCTTATTAGTCTATCCATTTCACCCACGTTTTGTGTCATTTATTACTATCATAACATGATAAACGAAACTATGAAAATAGCCTCAAAAAAAATGGGGCTCATTTAAAGTCCCAATTTTTTTATACCAAATGGTCTTATTTTTTGATTACTTTCTTGACTACTTTCTTTTTTGCAGCAACTACGGTTCTTTTAACCTTGGCTACTTGAGCCTTTCCTTTTCTTACTGTTTTATTTACGGTATTTCTAACCGCAGTTCTGTTCTCTTTTTTTGAAAGAAAAATTGCAACCACTCCGACAGCGACACCAATAACAGTGGCTCCTATGGCTGCAAGTATTCCTCTTTTAATCTTCTTTTTTCTGGCAGGACTTTTCATGTCTTTTGAAATTGTTAACTAACTCATTATTGCACAAAACCACCTCATTAAAAATACCACTATCACACCCTCCCTATATTTTTTTCAACTTCTCCCGGGCATACTCACGCGCCTTTCCCTCTCTGTCCTCAAAATCGGGGAAATCGGGGTGATTTTCCACAATATGTCGACTCCCTTCCCTAAAACTTTTTTTAAACGCCCCCTCCCAGTCGTCAGCCTTCACCTCTAAGATAAAATCGCATCCGGGGGTAGGACATTTCCAAGAGTATCTACTCATAAAAATAGGTACCTCCACCCTTCAACTTTTCTAATATTAATATAAATAATCTTAACACCGCTAGGTTAAAAACAAAAATCAGCATCGCTTCAATCTTTTTCCCAAAAATAATAACAGTAAATATATAATTAACTATTGATGAGAAAAATCAATTATAAAATTGTCCGCAACCTTGTTATCGGCATCTTAACCTTTGGCCTTCCGATAGCTCTCATCATTATCTTTCGTAACGACATCAAAAACATTGAAAAAATAATTCCGGCAACTGGTCTCACCGGACCTCTTCTCTCAATTCTTCTTATGGGTATTCTCTCGGCAACCCCTATCCCCACCGATCCGATTGTTATTTTAAACGGTGCCATTTTCGGACCGTGGATTGGTATCCTGGTTTCCTGGATGGGTAATAATCTTGCCTCCGTTATCGAATATTATTTAGGTCGAGGCTTGGGTGAAGTTGCCAATTTTGAAAAAATAAAGAGCAAACTTCCCCTTGGTCTTGGTCGTTTCCCGGCCGACTCGGTTTGGTTTCTTCTTTTTGGTCGTTTTATTCCTCAGTTCGGCGGCAAAATTGTTTCCCTTACCGGTGGTTTTTATCGTGTTCCCCTCGTGCGCTATCTCTGGACCGCTTTCCTAAGCAATCTCCTTGGCTCGATCCTCTTGGCTTATGGGGGCTACTCTCTCCTTCACGTTTTCATCAAGTAAAAATCTCTTAAACCAATTTTCTGCCAGCCCTGCTACTTTTTCTAAAGCTCCTTCCTCTTCAAACAAATGTGTTGCTCCGGCCACAATTTCCACCTTCTTTGCACACCCGATTTTTACATATGCCTTCCGATTTAGCTCAATCACCTTTTTGTCTTCACTTCCCACAATTAACAAAACCGGCGCTTCAATAAGGTCAAGTTCGTCCATCGCCAAGTCCGGTCTACCACCTCGAGAAACTACCGCCCCTATCTTTGTCCCCCAGAACGCCGCTGCCGATAAAGCTGCAGCGCTTCCCGTACTTGCTCCGAAATATCCAATTTTAAACCCGCTGGTTTTTTCATTTTCCATACACCATTTGGTCACTGCAATTAGCCTCTCCGTCAAGAGATCAATATTAAATCTATTTTCCGACTCCTTTTCCTCCTCTTCTGTTAAAAGATCAAAAAGCAACGTTGCCAGTTTTCCCTTATTTAACTCCTCGGCCATAAATACATTTCTTACACTCGTTCCTTCGCTTCCGGTACCGTGAGCAAAAATAATCAAACCATAAGAATCAGCTGGAATTTCCAAGTTCGCTTTCAATAAAACATTTTGGACCGGTATCTCAATTTCCATCTACCTAAACTATAACAAATCTTACACATCAAACACAATAACTAGTTTGTTTATTTTGTTACCAACAAACCAATAATTCCCAAAATACTCAGGCACACCAAAGTTGCCCCAACCACCCCACGCAACACACTTCTCGTTTTGTTTTTCATTCCCACCACAGCTTCGGCCGCCATAATGTCGGCGATTGCCATAGAATTTCCAATCGCGGCTCCGGAAATTTCCAAAGCCAGTATTTTTGTCACACTCAAATGATAAAGCACACTCGCCTGCGATAAAATATTTCCAAACAAAATATTCGAAATGGTAATACTGCCGGTAAGAAACGAGCCGAAAGCTCCAATAAATGGCGCTACAAAAGGCAGGATACTTCCATTTAAGTTTTTTGTTAACACACTTAAAACCGGTGGTAAACCGGAGATATTGTTTCCGGAATTAACCATTAGCTGAATCATTGTCGACATCGACAAAATAACCAAAAATGGATCAACTGTACTTAAAGTTGCCTTTTTTCCGCTTTCGATCAGTAATTTTTTCTTCCCCCACAATAAAGCCAAAGGGATTCCCACCACCACAAAAATTACTCCCGGATTAAACAGGTTAAAGACATGTTGATACCCCCACGGAAAGCTAATTTGAAAAGACTTTAACACAAATTTCCCCAAGACCAACAATGCGAAGACCACTAAATATGGCAACACCACTTTATACAAAGGCAAACTCATTTTTCTTACTGAATGTACCATTAAACTTCTTTCGTTTTTCGGCACAAACATCTTTAATTTGAGAGAAATTACTATCAACACAATAGCGAGCAAAGATCCAATAATCGATACAAACTCTTGACCGAGACTCACCACAATCAACGACGAAATTACAAAAAGGAAACCGGACCACAAGGCAAACGGTAGCACTTCCACAAAATGTGTCCATTTTTGTTTTTGGCCTTTTGCCATCACCCAGATCATAAACACCGGCATAAGAATTCCCACGCTATTAAACAAAACCGTAAACCATGGCACGCCGGTCACATCCAAACCTGCAAAACCCACCCTTATCGGTGTTCCCACGGCACCAAATGTTCCAGCACTGCTATTTCCTAGCAATGAGATTATTACTGCCGTCAAAGGAGACAACCCTATACTTACCAGCACCGGAGCTACAATTGCCCCCGGGGTCCCAAATCCGGCCATTCCTTCCAAAAAGTTTATCAAAAACCAGGCCAAAAGAACTACTTGAATCCGATAATCCTTTGATATTGACTCCAGATACAAACTGATATTTTCAATCACTTTTACCCTCTTCAGAATTTCCAGAAAAAACACCGCTCCAAAAACAATTAAAAATATGTCAAATGCCACAAAGAATCCTTTTACGACCGAGTTTAACAAGTACAACGGAATTATTTTCCAATAAGCTATTTGAATTATCATCACTACCGTCAGTGCCAACAAAGAAATCTGCCGTAAAGTTAGTCTCTTAAAAAACAAAAGACTCAAAAACAAAACAAATGGTAACAAAGCAAACACCAAAGATAAATCAAGCATCTCTTTCATTCTATAATTTTCTTCCCCATTCCGCTCAACTAAATCGATACCTTTCCTCTATCCTCCCTATACCTTAAAAACAGCTGGGTATGCCGATTTAAATAAGTTGAGATTGTTTTCATCCGCCGCTTCGAGTATCTTGGCCAACAGTTGTTGATCACTCATTGTCCACACTGGCAAAGTAGCCAGTGACTCCGGTACAAAATCAGGCATTACTTCAACCCCCTGAGTTATCTTTCTTAGAAATACATACAAACCCTTCTGCTCCCTAGTTATCGGCACTCCACTACACTTCTCCATACTACTCAACTGCGCTAAAGAACATTCTTCTATCATCCCTCAAGTCTAGCACTAGTAGTCGTTATTTCCCCATTCAAATTCTCTGACCGGTTATCAACCTGTAAACAATAACTATCAATGCGATAACCAACAAACTATGAATCAAACTTCCCCCGACAGCAAATACGCTAAACCCTAGAAACCACCCCACAATTAACAGTATTACGATGAACCAAATTATATCCATTTTTACCTCCTTTCTGAGCTACTCCTCTGGTTGTCTTTCACCTGAGAAAATCCGTACTAATTTAACTATTCCCCAAGCCAAAATGGCGTAAACAATCACCGCCACCACGGTAGATGGTTCAATTACCGACGCCGTCTCTAACCCTTGGGCAAATCCCCTGCGGAATATTCCCTCAAAAGGTAAAATAAACATCCCTGTAACACCATACACAAACCCCACAAAGCCACTCGAAAGACTTGCTCCCATCAATTTGAGTACAAAACGAAAGGCTAGTAGTATTTCTACTACTCCAAAAAGGAAGTAGATTAAATACTCAATCGTCTGAGAATCACTCGCTTGAACCTTAACTGGAGCAACCACAACTGGTTTTCCACTATTTTCTTGTCTAATAACTGTTTCCTTAATTATTTCTGCCATTTAATTTTTACCCTACAACATGTTAATAATATTACAATATCAAGTATCGCAACAATTAGCAAGTTTGTTATTTCTTCACAAACAAAACCACGTTTGGCAAATTTCTACCAGGACCAACCTTATACCCTCCACTCCACAAAGCCGTTGACCCACCATTATCCAAGTTGATTGCACTTTTAATTCCCATCGCGTGCAATACCTTGGCTGACTCCGCTACCGTCGCACCGTGCACCACGCCAATATATCCGGTACTTCCCGTCGCCCCCAGGAAACTTCGGTTTCCCCTACTTGCTTCCTTTTCCTCTCCTCCGCTTCCAAACATAATATTTCCGTCCAAAACTAATAGCGGTCTATTGGCAATTACACTGTCCACGCTGGTATCTCTTCCCCAGCCAGATGTCTGGCCAATAAACCTGGCCGAACTACCGGAAAATACAGCCACCGGTACCGTGCTATACACGTTATTATCAGAATTGAAATACACCTTATTTTTATTCATCACTAAAACATCAAAGGAATTTTTTTTGCTCGCACACGAAGGATAAGTCTCTGGACAAAAATAGGTCCCATTTACTCCGGCATAAGCACCGCTTCTACTGACATACGTTGCCAAAGGCAACACGGGGCAGTCATTGGCACAAGTTCCATCGGACGCCGTATCTACAATCACCCTTGTGCTGCCCAAATCTGCCGACACGACATCGACCAAAAAAGAGGTGCCATCCACCGTAACTTTCTGTCTCCGGTATCCGGATGTCGGAGCCTCAACAATCTCCGGCACATTTGCCGGTATCGGAGCCGCCACCAAAGAGGCCAGTCTTGCTTTCTCTTTATCAATCTCTGCCACTAACTCTTTGGTAGTTTTAAGGGCATTCTGAAGATCATTCTTCGCCAAAAAATCTAGAATTGAAGAAAATTTGCTTAGTTGGGTAGTGATCTTTGATCCACGATCTTGAAGATATAGTACTTGTTCATATGCTTCCACCGCCGCCTTAAAACTAAGTTTCAAATCTGCCATCTGTTTCTTGACCTCTGTATTTGTTTTTCGCAAATCTTCGTTATTTAATCTGTCTATCTCTGCTTGAATACTTAAAATTGTTTCGTTATTTTTTACAATCTGTTGCTCCAACTCAACATTTATTCTTTGTGTCTCCTGCTGTTTCTGGGATAACCTGTAAAACAAAAAGCCAAAAACCGCCAATACTATGAATCCTACGACAATAAATAACCAAGTTGACCGAAATTTTTTATTTATCTTGACCACCGTAAAACAATCCTAACATAGATGTAAATTTGATTACAACTTCGTTGTCTTTATCAAATTATAAGCGTGACTACCACAAAAAAACACGGCTCCGTCCTTCTTCGACAAATGTTTTTCAGTCCAAATTATTTTGCCTGGTTAACGTTTACATCAATCTGACTTGGTATATTTATCTGAGGAGTCCCTCCTTGCGTATTTTGAATCGCAGGAAGTCCGTAAACGTATACCAAATATCCCAGCACCAGCAAAATAACCAGTCCCACAATCCAGCCTATTGGTCCACCTGAGTCATTAGAAGCCGGTGGATTATTTACTATAGTTGTCATCAATACTCACCTCCTTTACTGTTAAATTTATTGGGTTTGTTTTCGTCCAAAACACACCTCTACTTCTAATATATCCTTTTTACACCCAAGTTGTATTAACTTTCACAAAACAAAACCAGCTAAGTATAATGTTAATGGGAATAAAAAAACCGACCATCATGAAAAAATGGATACTGACTAGCTTCTTTGCCTTTGGTGTTTTAACACTCATCCTTCTTTTTATTCCTATTATTCCTAAAAAACCTTCTTCCCCCTCCTCTGCACCGGCCCCATCCCCCACCATCGCCGTCCCAACCCCCAAAATCTATCAACCCATTGATCAATATCTTCCACCCGTTATACCCACATCCTCCTCCTATACCCTCATTTTTGTTGGTGACTCCATGACTGAAAGCCTCGGCGAAAACTTTGACAAACTCAGAGTTAGTCTTAAAAAATACTATCCCGATAAGATTTTTGGGCTCTTTAACTACGGCTTTGGCTCAACCAATGTTCTTTCGGTTGAAGATCGTCTCAATCGCGATATCGTTTATTTGGGCAGAAATATGCCTGCCATCCTTGGCCGCAGTTTCGATATTATTTTTATTGAGTCCTTTGGCAACAATCCTCTTTCTGAGTTTGCTCTTGATGTCGGCTTACAAAAGCAAACCGCCGCTCTTGACTATCTGGTTGCCGAAATAGCCGGCACTCATCCCAACTCTCTAATCGTCTTTATTGCCACCGTTGCACCTTCACAAGCCTTTTATGGTAAAGGGGTCGTTACCCTCTCACCATTAGTCAGAAATCAATGGGCCAACGAAAGACGCGCTTACATTGAAAACCATATCAACTATGCCAAACGCCATAACATTCCTCTCATTAATGTCTACGAAAAAACTCTGGACAAAAAAGGTCTTACCCTCACTAAATATCTTGACCAGGGAAACTACATTCATCCATCAGCCGAAGGCGTTAGTCTCATCAGCCAAATGATTGCCGACTTTTTATACAAAAATCTCATTCTCAAAAACTAGTATCCTACTCTTCCACTAAAAAAGCTTTTATCAACTTCCCCTCCAGGTAGAAAAATAGTAAGATCAAACAGTGACAACATTTGCAAAAAACATTAAGGTTTTTGTAAAAACTCAATGGTTCGTTTTTTTTCTGTTGGTATTTGCTGCTTTACGCCTAATAAATCTTAAATCCGGATACATTTGGTTCGACGATACCGCCACCATCGGTGGCATTAACAAAATCCCTTGGCCAAATTTATTTGGAGAAGTCTTAAACCACACCACCAACGCTGTAACTGGACCATTCCTCCCAACACTATTGTCCAGAATCATCGTCAACCTCTTCGGTCCGGACATCTTATTACTACGCCTACCGGACTTCATAATTTCGATACTCTCGATCATTTTATTTAAAAAGTATGTCTTATCAAAAATCTTCTCCAGCCAATCAATTCAATTCTTAGTCTTGATTGCTATTTGTTTCTCCATCCCCTTCATTCTCTATAGCCAATCAATTCAACCTAGTATTTATTATTTTTTTTCCAGCATTGTTCAATTTGGCATATTTTTAAGTCTTTGGCGAGAGATACGGTCACTCGACAGTCTTGGTAAACTCAACAAAAAAGTTCTCCTCTTTGGCTTAATCTCCACTCCGCTGTTTTTGGTTAATTACATGAGCGTCATTGTCTTTTTTATTCTTCTCGGAACTCTTTTAATGTATTTTTTGCACCAAGTCCTAAAAAACAAACTGGCCCTTAAAAAATTAATCTCGTTCTCTCTTTATGCTCTGTTGGGAAGCATTCCTTACCTGGCCTTAACCTACTGGAGACTTGGTGGTGACGAAACATATATCCGACAGTATTTTGAAGGCTCTTACTACGTCAACGGACTAACGGATATCTTTAAACTAATCTACGATACTGTTTCGTATTTGTTCAACTTTGCGTATACCCTAAACCTTTACCGACCCCTTGGTTACAACCTTTTATCCGCCCCCTTTTTGCTTCTGGTTATTCTGGGTTTAATAGACTTGATTTACAAGAACCGAAAACTCTGGCTAATCTTTGTTTACATCTTGATGATTTTTGCAGCCTTATCTATCTTTAAAATAATTCCTTTGGGAGGCGTTCGTCATATCCTCATCTTCGCCCCGTTTATTTTTGTTTTCTTTGGCATGGGTCTGCATAAACTAGGATTAATAGTCATCTCCAAGTTTAAAGGTCAAAAATTTATAAATACTACTCTGGCAGTCATCCTCATCACCTACATCTTGACGATTTTTATGACTTCAGGAAAATACGTTTACCTCCATCGTCAGAGTGCTGTTGACCTAAACAAGATCGTTAAGTTCGCCAATCAATACTCCGTTAAATCCATCCTCGATCTCGAGTCATATGATCAGTTATCCATCATCGACTACTCAAACGGAAAAATCCTAAAAAAGAATGGCCTCTCCATTTATCCCCTGGATAAAAAATCTTGTCCGGATATCATGGAATCCTACCTTCTGGTAGCCTATCATTACCCCCTCGACCCCAAATGGAACTTTCCTCTACCCGATAACTGTCTCACAAAATTCAACATTGGTACTCTTGAAGAAAATCTGGGTAACCTTGACCAGAGTACTATTGCTCAGTCCATCTACTACCCTCAAAATGGCTTCTTTATCTACATCATTCAGTCCATCTCCAATTTATAGCCCGTATTCGAGTACTCACCGTCTTGTAACTAATCTAACCATTTGACGCCCGTTAAAATTTCTTCTATGATGACTATATGACCAAAACTAACTTTTCCCTAAAATTCGTTATTATTTTCCTGTTTTTTGCTCTTCTTGCCTCACCTGCGTTAGCTCAAACAGAAAAGGGTAAGGAAAATGGCATTAATCGTAGAAACCCATCCCCTCAAGCTCTCGTCACCACCGCCAAAGCAAACTCCTGCCAAGCTAGAGAGTCGGGCGTCAAAACTCGTATGGCACAGTTGACCAAGTTGTCCATCAACATGGAGACAACTTTCGACCGGATTGCCGAAAAAGTTAAAGCATACTATACCGAGACTGTTCTACCTTCCGGTAAATCAGTCGCCAACTATGATGCCTTGGTTGCCGACATTGCCGCCAAGAAAGCTATCGTCCAAACAGAGCTTGCCGATGCCGATACCGACATTAAAAGTTTCAGCTGTATCTCAGGAGAACCAAAAACTCTTATGAACCAGTATCAAGTAAACATGCGAGCAGTCAAAACAGCTCTCAAAAACTATCGTACTTCAATCGTTAATCTTATCGTCGCCGTCAGAACCGTCTCCAAAGACATCGAGGCTACTCCGACAGTCACCGTCACCCCCTCCCCTACGATATAAATATTAATTAAACAACTAAATCAAAATGAAGTACAACACCAAACTCTTTTTGTTTATCCTTATCGCCGTTATCATTGGTCTATTCATAATCTCGCTTAAGACTCAAAAAGTTGTCAATAACTCCTTCGACGCCACCCAAGATATCCAAAGATCAAGTGATCTGGATCAAGCTGAAGACCAACTCAACGTCATAAATGTCGACAGTGTCGATCCGGGACTAAATCAGTTAAACACCGAGGCTGCTACTTTCTAAGTCCCATAAACATCAACGTAACGATTGATCTAGCCGTTCTATTCACCAACCTACCCTTACGCCTCTAACTGTTTTGAGGGACACTTTGTGTCGGCATATGAACAAAAAACGCAACAATCACCTGCTTTTGGTCTCAGTATCTCACCACAATGTATGCATTTGTAAAAAAATTGGCACGCATCGGTTGGCATCTCCACTTTTTGTGGTTTTCCACATTTTGGGCACACCAAAACAGCAGTCGTTGTAATACTATTTGTTTTACTCATAACCAGTCTCATTTAACAAATTTATTTTCCTAACCACTTGTTATACAACCTGATAGTCGCATAAGTTGTTATCCAAGTCAGCAAGCCTATGGAAATAAGACCCCACAAAACAGTTCCAAAGGACATCACTGATGTTGTTTTAAGACTTTCTATACTGATACTATGCAACCAAGCATTTGCTATACCAAAAATAAAATCGGGAGCAAGCGTAGATATCAGCCAGCAAGCTACATAAAAAACAACCATCACCGTTGTGGTTGCGTTGGCAAACGTTTTAGCACTTAACATTGTTACCACCTCCTTTCGATTAGTTTTTACTAAGTAAATATCCGTGTCCTAAAAACCATTATAGACTACAAATTACACACCGAGTTTAAAAGCTATCCAGCAGGAAAAACCACTCCCAACAACCCTATCTCCCAGCTACCCAGTTACTCTTGACTTTTAGGCCTATAAGTGGTATCATACCTCACTTGAAGTTGGCTGGCACACTAAGAAAAGGAGAATACATGAAAAAATTTCTGTACCTGAGCGCGATCGTTTTACTGCTTGTCTTCGTCATGGCGGCCGTGGCCACAACCACGGTAAAGGCCGATTATATCGACTACGTGACCAACCCCGGACTCCAGCACGCTTCTGAGTCCGGAACCTTCCACGGAGCCTTCCAGTACTTCGAAGGTCTCAAAGCCGGCTGGATTCCCGAAGCAGCCAGAAATGGCGGTATTGGGGACACCACCGGGCCCGCAAACTCCTGGTGGGGCAAAAACCACTAAAAAATATTTCCGCGCGCTAAACAAACCCCAAGCTAGCCAGCTTCTCTCACAAGGTGCCCCCAAAGGGCACCTTTTTTTACGTCAATTTTTTGTAACTTTGGGTCAAATTTCAAGCTTTTGGACACTGCTCTTTAGCCCTTGCTCCTAAGAACAAATCGTCTAGCTGTCTAGTCCAGCCTCCGTACTTATTCCTCTTAATCTTTTCTTTTCATCATCCAACTCCTTTAATCTTTTAAAATCGTCATCTAATTCCTTTTCTAGCAATTCAGCCACATTTGTATACGACAAACCATCATCTTCTATCAACTCTGGTGGTTCATCCAGTCCTTCCGGCTCAGCCCATTGGAATGGTATTTCTTGTTCGCTCATATCGATTCCTATGACTTAATCATTATTAACAACATCTTAAACGGTTCCAACGCTCTTACCGAATGAAGACTGTTGGCAGGCATTAAAAGAGATTCTCCCGACTTCACTAAATTTACTGTTCCAGATACGGTAATTTCAGCGCTTCCCTCTATCCCCATAACAAATGCATCATACGGAGCTTTGTGCTCACTTAAACCCTGATCTTTGTCAAAAGCAAAGATTGTTATTGTCCCTGTGGTTTTATTTAGAATCTCTTTACTAACAACAGAGCCCGATTGAAAATTTATTTGTTGACTTAGTTTTTTAGAATTATCCATAATTAATTATATCCTAACAAACCCAAGCCTCGAAAATCGTAGCTCTGATATAACCACACATTTGACTTCAACAAATAATCAATCCGATAGACCGACTCACGGAGTTATCTATCCTCAAAATACCGTTATTCAAACCTAAAAGTAGCCAGAATTTGATCTGTCAAAGCCTTGTTTACCTCTGTCGGAGGATATGTTGATACTGTAAATAGTTTCCCCTCTTTTATGATCGCTGTCGTATAGTGTGCTTTGGGTCCTGAAATATTAACCAGTCCTTCAATCCCCTTTATTCCATCAATCGTCGCCTCCTTAACTGATTTTGGATCCATTCCTGTTTTGATTTTATCTAGCTCCTTACTGGTTACTGTCTCCAGTGGCTGATACAAAGCATAAAGCTGATATGTTGGACTGTCTGATGATCCTTTCTCGACATAAAAACTAGCAACCCTAATTCTTCCGACATCGTCAGCTATTTCTTTTCTAAAGGTTGTATCGAGTGGAGTTTCCAAGGTGAGGAATAACCCCGCCTCATTAAATGTTTGCTTATTGCTTATCTCCCCTCCACAACCAGTAGTGGGCCTAGGTGTTGATGGCTTTCCGTGCTGTATCCAAGAGCCATTTGTACAAATCCAAGTATCTTCATTCCCACCGAGAAGGAAACGAGCAATCAATAGTCCAACGAGTCCGATTACAACGATAACAACGAAAGATATAAGGTACTTCTTCATATGTCCTAATTATAAACCCACCACGTTTGTGGGCTCATCCTTATTCAAGTCCTCAAGGAGGCTCATTTGGGTATATTAAGTCACAACCAGATTTTCGAACTTTTCCGTAAATTTTTATTGTTACTCACCACTTCCATCTGTCACGACAAAAAACAACTAGAAACTTTCTACCAATTACAGCCATCCTTGGAATTATTTCATATCTAAATTACGCCAAAGAAAAGCAGAACCAAAAATACAACAGTTAGAGCTCCAAAGACACCAACTGTTTGAAAAAATAGGCGTACTGCCTCTTTTTTCTTTCCTTCAAATAAAAGCTGAAGTGGTTGATAAAAAAACAGATATGCCATTACCGCAACAGAAAGAGTTAGTAACGACAAAAATATGATTGGAGCAAAAAATGTGTCGGGTTTATTCTTAAGGGGTTGTGTCAAGAAAGTCATAATGGTGACACCGAGAATTATGTAAGCCGAAGCACCAAGACCATTAACAATAGGATTCTTAGTCATATCGCATATTATAACCAGTTTTGCTCGCCAGCTGGGTCGATTTTCGAACACATATTCAATAAAAAAGACTATCTCAATTCAGCTTTCAGCATCTCCTGAGCAGCAAAGTTAAAGAAATCATCATCAATTGTTTTATTGAAATCAAGATACTCCTTAACCTTTGGTCTTATTATCTCTCCCAACCTCTTTCTATTAACCACCTCTTCTCTTTCTCCTTCTCTTACAACCGGAGCAAAACTTCCTAATGGTTGGATTTCTGGTGCAAAAATACCCTGAACGGCATAGGCAATTCCTTCATCAAGTAAGGTTGAATCTTTCCCGTGTTCATTTTCCAGGCCGGATATTCTCTCAAAAGCTTGTGCAAATTTTGAACCAGGTTTACTATCCAACAATCCATGAACTCCTTCATGGAGCACTGTTGAAGCACAGGTTGCATTGATAATTTCTCTACATTTTGCATCTTTTTCGTTTTCCTCAACACCTTGTAAGGCTGTCCCCAATGCCAATTTCATCTCGTTAATTGCCTCTTCATCTTTTGGAAGTTGTATTTCAATTACTCCGTTACCAATTTGTTGTCCTTCACCGACACGGCCATCAGTCAACTTGATAGACAGGTCTTTCGTTTCGATAGGAGAATAATCACCGAATAATCTTTTAACTTTCCCAAGAGCCAAATCAACTTCATCTGTCTTTAATCTTTCCGTTAGTAAAAATACTTGCACGGAATCACCATCCTGACGCATATCCTCTATGGGGAATTTTAACCTGTTGTCAGACTCTATTTGATTTTCTGATGATGTACTATTTTCTTCTGGATCATCCATACCAAAAGTATACTAGAAGTTCGAGCCCTATCTGGTCTCCTTCAGTTATAAGGATAAAGTTGTGCCTAAAATTTTTGCTCCCCCGGCAGGGCTCGAACCTGCGACATCCTCCTTAACAGGGAGGCGCTCATACCAACTGAGCTACAGGGGAATAAAAACGTACACCTATTACGACAAGCCCTATTTTACCAACACACCACCCTTATTATCAAGTAAAACAAACCTAGCGTGAATTTCTCTGTGACAATTAGCACATACCAGTAAACACTTTTCTGCCTCATCAATAATTTTATCCCAACTTCTGGTTAAACCCCGCTGAGACAATTCAAACTCCTTAGTAGACTCATCAATATGGTGAAAATCTAATGCAACCAAACATCTCGAATAGCCACAAATCTGACACACACCTCCCTTATAGCCTACTAACTTCTTTTTCATTCGTAGTCTTCTAATGTTAGTAGCTTTTGATAAATATTCCCGTCTATCCGCATATTTTCTCTTATCCATACAATAATAATACCGTAAATAACACGAAATCTCAAATTAATTTCCCAATAAAATGGGCACCTTTTCGGTGCCCATAATTTATATTTCTTTCAATAGATTCAGGTATTTTTCAACATCATCAGGATGATACTCAGCCAATGAACCAATCAGCATTTCCATATCAATCTTTGATATTCCAATTACTTTCGACACTGCAAGCTTCATCATTTCTTTGACAACATAAAAATACAGCTGCTCATCTGTTCGAGGTAATGGGTGTGTTGAGTGATCGGTCAAGAAGTTACCCAAAATCAACATACTATTGGTTCCAACACGTTCCTGAGACGGTACGTGTAAGAATTCTACCCCATTAAGAATGGGAGATATTACGAAAAATTGTCCACCGATTTCTACGGACAACGAACTTGAGCATGTTTTTTCGGCAATTTTTCTCAAAAAATACAGGTCACGATTTTCTTTCAATGTACACCTCCACGAACAGAATGAATTTCAACCCGTATTGTATCAATTAGTGCCCCATAACACAATCTTCTTACTTCAATCTTCCCAAAACCACATTCAACAATGCCAAAACTACGGCCGCCAGTAAGGCTGCTCCAAAGTTTTTTACTCCAAAGCCCGGCACAATCTCCCCCATCAGCATAATTAGCCCTGCATTAATCACAAAAGTGAACAAACCTAAAGTCAAAAAATTTACCGGTAGGGTCAACAAAATCAGTATTGGCTTTAATACTATCGATAACACCCCCCACACCACTGCCACCACCCCCAATGTCCCCCAGTCCGCTATCATAATTCCCGGAACAATTTTTGCCGTAATAAAAAACCCGAGAGCATTAACCAACAATTGTATTAACATACCCCATCTTTATTCAAATTAACTCCGTTGTCAAATTGTACCCTTGTCTATCTCCTTGTTCTTTGCCATAATGGCGCCATGACCGAAAGTTTGAAAGGTATCTCTGGCTCCATGTTTGCCGGGAAAACGGAAACCCTCCTCCGAGAAATCTCTCGGGCAGAAATTAGCAAGAAAAAGGTTCAGGTTTTTAAACCAATTGTCGATGATCGCTGGGGCGAAAAAGACAAAGTTCGATCTCATTCCGGCGGAGAACACGATGCTTGTGCCGTAAAAAACGCCCTTGATATTCTTGCGTGTCTAGACGCAGATACTCAAGTCGTCGCCATTGAAGAAATCCAGTTTTTTGACCCGGAAATAATCAACGTCGTTCGGGCTCTTCTGGAAGCTGATATCCGCGTCATCTTCGCCGGACTTTCTCAGGACTTCAGGGGAGAACCTTTCGGCTCCATGCCTACCCTCCTAGCCCTTTGTGACGAAATTGAAAAACCTACCGCTATTTGTACTGAAGAAGTCGACGGAAAAATCTGTGGTGCCAACGCTTCCAAAACCCAACGACTCATCAATGGCCAGCCCGCAAACTTTAACGATCCCATTGTTCTCATCGGCGACCAAGACGAAGGCTATCAAGCTCGTTGTCCCAAACACCACAAAGTTCCGGGTAAACCTCTTCCTAAAATCTAAACTAATCTAAGTAATCCTGCAGCTTTCTTCTTCTTGAAGGATGTCGTAGCTTCCTCAGGGCTTTGCTCTCTATCTGTCTTATACGCTCGCGAGTCACTCCAAATACCTTACCCACCTCTTCGAGAGTTAAAGGTTTACTGCCGTCAAGACCAAAGCGCATTCGCAGCACCTTACTTTCACGCTCGGTAAGGCTTCCTAGAGCCTCTTCCAGGTTCTCATGCATCAGCTGTTTACTAGTTGATTCATAGGGAGTTGCCTGTCGTTCATCGGGGATAAAGTCCCCCAGCATTGAGTCTTCATCATCCCCTATTGGTGTTTCCAAAGAAGTCGTCTTTTGGGCAATTTTCAAAATTTCACGCACTTTTTCCGGTGTCGTCTCCAACTCTGCGGCCACCTCTTCATCTGTAGGCTCACGACCCAAATCTTGCATTAGTTTTCTCTGAGTACGAATTAGTTTGTTTATCGTCTCCACCATGTGTACCGGAATACGAATTGTTCTGGCCTGATCGGCAATCGCCCGGGTAATCGCCTGACGGATCCACCAAGTAGCATACGTTGAGAACTTAAATCCCTTTGTCCAGTCATACTTCTCAACCGCTCGGATTAGTCCCTTATTACCCTCTTGAATCAGATCCAAAAAACTCATTCCTCTACCCATGTACTTCTTGGCAATAGAAACTACCAAACGTAAATTACTCTTAGTTAGCATGTCTTTCGCATTTCGATCTCCTCGTTCCACTTTCTGAGCTAGAGAAATTTCCTGTTCACGTTTCAATAGCGGAATGCGTCCAATTTCTTTAAGATACATGCGCACTGGATCATTTACCTCTGTGTCTTCCAGTTTTGAAAGTGACTCTAACTCTTTTTCCAGATCACTGGTCGCCTCAATTATCTCGGCATCCTGCCCGGACAGCACACTCTCAAACACATCAATATCTTCTTTAAATAACAACTCGTAGAGATAGTCCAGATCATTTACTTCATCTTCAGCTGTAGGAAAATACACCAAGATATCATCTTGGGTTACAAAGCCTTGTTCTTGCCCAAGTTCTAGAATTGCTTTGATTTTTTGTTGAATGGAAAGAGTCCCTTTATTTTCAGCCATAATAGTCTCCATTAGCTTACCACAAAAGAGCTTAAAATCAACCCAAAAACGCTATTACCCTACTTTCTTTCTTGTTTAGCTCATTGAGCTTCGCAAATATCTCATCTTCTTTTTCTTCATTCCTTTCCCTCCTTGCCAGGTTCATCTCCTCCATTAGCTCTTTTTTTCGGTCACGAATTATTTCTCTCAACAGTTGTACCGCTGCTTCTTCAACTTCTTTTTGGCCAGGCACCTCTTCGGAGTCTTCCGCCATGTATGCTTCTCCCGCTACTTCCCGTAGTTCTTCAGGAATATTTTTTACCAGTTCATCTACCGGCTGATTTTCTCTATTCTCCAGTAACCAGGTAATCAGTTTTCCCTCCGCTCCGGCAACGCTCACTCCCCCAAACCAGGGCGACACTATCTTTACCGCTTCCTGTTTCAAAATCAAAAGGCCAATCAATCGCCGAGCTAGTTTTACAATTCGTTTTTCCTCTACCTTACCCCTTTCTTCACTTGTATTTTTTATCTCCTGCTTTCCGAAAATCTTTTTTTCTATCTCTCCCATCACTCCCTTTGTGGCCACCCCAATTTTGTCGGCCAATCGCTTTGCCCAAACTTCTCTTACCACATCATTTTCAATTTTTGCCAGAAATGGCACTACCTCTTCCGTAATTTTTTTAACGCCGTCTACTTTTGTCACGTCAAATTTTTTAAAAGCGCCGTCCATTATAAATTCATAAACATCGACTGATTTTTCCACCAGTTCCTTCCATTTTTCTGGAGACTTTCGGGCTATTTCATCTGGATCTTTGCCGCCTTCTATCTGTACAACTTTTATGTTCATACCTCTCTTTTCTGCAAGCTCCACCGACCTTTTTATAGCCACGCTTCCTGCTTCATCCGCATCCATGGAAAGGTAAATTTTGTCTGCTAGTCTGGCCAGTAATTCTATCTGGTCTTCCGTCAGGGCCGTCCCCCCTACTGCCACTGTTTCTGTAATTCCAGCGGCATATGAGCTGATACAATCCATCTGTCCCTCCACCAAAACGACTCTTTTCTTTTCTCTAATTGCTTTTTTTGCTTGGAAAAAACCATACAACATTCTGCTCTTGTGATACAGTGCCGTTTCCGGAGAGTTCATGTATTTTGGTTCATCATCTTTGGCCAATGTCGGTAAAATTCTTCCCGTAAAACCAACCACCTTACCTCCGGCATCCTGCAAAGGAAACATTATTCTCCCTCGAAATTTATCGAAAACTCCCCCTTCTTTTGATTTTCGGCTCACCAGTCCCACTTTTTCCAGCAACTCTTCGCTATATCCTTTTTTCTTAATCAAATAATTAACCACTCCTTCCCAACTCTGCATCGCAAATCCAAGATTAAAGGTCTCCATCAGTTTTTCGTTTATTTTCCGACTCCCAAGATACTCTCTGGCCGCCGCTCCGGCATTCCCCTCCATCAGTAGCCAGTGATAGTATCGTGCCGCCAGGTCCATTACTTCCAACATCTTTGCTCGTTCGTCACTATCATCTCTCCTTCTGCTTACTAGCTTCACCCCGGCTTTTTCGGCTAGTCTTTCCAAAGCTTCCCGAAACTCAATTCCCTCTATTTCCATCAGAAACTTTATTACATCCCCTCCGGCACCACACCCAAAACATTTATACAGCCCCATCTCTTCATTCACCATGAACGATGGTGTCTTCTCTGAGTGAAACGGGCACAATCCTTTGTGGTGTCTTCCCATCTTCTTCAACACGACATAAGATCCCACCACGCCGACAATATCAGTTTTTCTCTTTATTTCCTCAACTTGATCTTCCATCTTTGGGTTTTATTGGTATCAACCTGGCTCAATTGTACCCTAAAAAGGGACTCGCTTCATTCCCAAAACAACTCTCGTTATTTCTTTTTTTTCTTCGTCGGTGTTGTCAGTCTGATATCTTTGTTTGTAATCAAATAAATGATCGGTAAAATTCCCAGACTATTTACCAAGAGTAAGGCGACAAACCAAACTTTCTGGTCTCTCTGAGCACTTTTGAAAAGAGTTACTCCTTTCAAAATCAAATCCGACAACACCAAAATCACTACCAACGGCGCCATACCTCCATATACAGGCATAAAGAATAAATTGTTCATAACTTAATCTTACACATTTTTTTCAACTTTTTCTTGTTTCCCCTATTTATCTCTTACACAGGCAGGTACTTCTTTACAATCTTCGGAACTTCCTGAATGTCCACGTTTGCTTTCACAATGTAGTCCTTCGCTCCCAACTTCTTTCCTTCAGAGATACTCGTCTCTTGTTCAAAGTTGGTCAAAATGACAACAGGAATATCCTTCGTTTCTGGGTTTTGACGTATCACTTTCAAGACCTCAAAACCATTCTTAATTGGTAATAACAGATCGAGAAGTATCAGATCCGGAATTTCTCGCTGGATCATCTTCTCTGCTTCCTCTCCATCTGTCGCCAAACTTAATTCATAACCCTCGTTTTGAAGGATAAGAGACAGGGCGTTGGCGAGCACCGTGTCATCCTCCACGATCATCACTCTCTTCTTTTCTTCCATTTTTTTGTTTAATTGGTAACTCTACAAAGAAGGTCGTTCCTAATTTTTCCTTAGACTCAAACCAAATCTTTCCTCCGTGGCTCTCCACCATACTTTTGGCCAAATAAAGTCCCAATCCTGATCCTGGAATTGTTTTTGCCACGTTATCCGCTCGAAAAAACTTATCAAATACTTTACTTTGTTGTTTCAATGGTACCCCCAACCCATGATCTCTCACATAGATCTTCACCTTTCCCAAACCCAGCTCTGCCCCAACTTCAATTTTACTTCCTTCAGGTGAATATCTGACTGCATTATCAAACAAATTGCCGAAGACCTGGACCATTTGTGTCACGTCCGCGTCAATTTCCAAGTCCTCAGAAATAAGCTCCATTCCCTCGATGGTAATCTTCTTGTTCAAAAAGAGCCTTCCCTGTTCGTCAATCGATCGCTGGAGCAAGTCCTTAACCGGGTAACTCGACACCTCTTTTACGATCTTTCCGCTATCGGCTTTTGACGTGGCCATCAGGTCATTCACCAAATCTATCATTCGATTATTACTTTCACCAATTTTTTCAATATATTTCTGAATCTTCTCAATCGACATCTTTGGTGCATTTTGGTCCAATAGTTCCACAAACCACTTAATCCCGGTTAGCGGAGTTCGGAGTTGATGGCTAGCCAAAGATATAAAATCGACTCTCATCTGTTCTAGCGCCTTTTCTTTTGTTACATCTCGCAAAACCCACACCGTTCCCACTAGTTTCAAATTTTCATCAACAATAGGAGACGCCACTCCATCAACCGATACCGAAGTCCCGCTTTTGTTTCTTACTACTAAAGTATCTACTGGCTTTGCTTGTTGTTTTTTTTCAAACACCGTCTCAATCAAATCGACTGGTTTTTTGCCTGTAGTTTCATAAGACAACGATAGTACTTCTTCAATATTTTTTCCCATCATCTCCCTTTCGCCCAGACCAAACAATATCTCCATTGCTTTATTCGCCAAAATAATTTTTTTCTTGTCGTCGGTTACAAAAACGGCGTCACCCATATCATGTAAGATTGCCTCCAGTTTATGTTTTTCCGTCAAAATATTCATATTGGCTCTCGCCAGTTCAATCTCCGCCCGTTTTCGACCCTCAATGTTTATTCCCAAAACCAACAAGTACTCCTTTTCGCCGATCATTAAAGTCGTTATTGAACACAAACAGGTAATTATTTCTCCGTTCTTTTTTCTAAACCGATACTCCTTATCTCGAATAATTTTATTTTTCTTCAACTCTTCAATCATTTTGTCCCTTTCTGTATTCTCAGCCCAAATGTTCAGACTCAAAACAGACTTTCCAATAACCTCCTCCTTTTTATAACCAAGAGACTCCGTAAAGGCGTTATTAACATCCAGATATATTCCTTCTTTAAGTGACGAAATCGTAATTATTTGAGGACCGTTTTTAAATACTTGCGAAAACTTTTCTTCCGACTCTATTAATTTTTTTTCAGTCCTTTCTCTCTCTGTAATGTCACGCACGAAAGCCTGCAATCTTCCATCAGACAATCTCCTTGCCTTGGCTTCTATTATCAACACCTGTCCGTTTTTTCTTAACATCTTTCTCTTAAAATTCAAGTCCGTCCCTAATGCAAGTTGATCCAGTCTTTTTTTTGCAGCCTCTCTTTCCTCAGACAAGTATGTGTCAATAATATTCACCTTTTTAATTTCTTCATCGGTATAACCCAACATTTCTTTCATCTTTGAATTCACCAATAAAAAATGGCCCCTGGTATCCACTACAAAAATACCATCTGCTGCTTGTTCAATCAAAACTCGGTATTTTTCTTCACTCTCGGCCAGTTCTTCTACCACCAGATCCCGTTTCAGTCTATTGGACATCATTACCCCCAACATCAAAGTTGCCAAAGGATTAACGGTAATCACTGGAAACCAAATAGTCAAAAAGGCTTCCCCCATAATTTCCTTGGGTAACAATACTACCAAAGCCAAATCAACTATGTGTATCACCAAGCCAAAAAGATACATCTCTATCCAAAGTAACTGGTGTAATTTTTTTCCTCTGAGATACCTCCATATCAGCCCAAAAGCACCGGCCATAATGATCTCCGATACTCCTGCTAAAGTTCCCACTCCTCCAATAGAAATTCTATATAAAACTGTCACAATAATCGCAATCAGTGTTGGAATCCAACCAAAAAATAATCCGGAAATCCCTAACAAAACAGTTCTTGTATCGAAAATCAGTCCTGGAATTAGTTCCCACTTCGTTGACATTACCGCCAACCCAACTCCTCCCAGAATTATTCCTACCATCACTTGCCAAATATAAGAGTTGCTCTTTTTTTGTCTTGTTGTTAACAACTCAAAAATCAAAACCATCGTCAAAAGAAGCGACGCGTTATAAACAAGACCCATAAAAAATTCACTATTCATTTCTCCTCCCCCCAGGCAGGTCAATTACCATGTAACAATTCTAACACAGCAGCTTCAACAAGTTCAACGATATTAAGATGCGGAAGGGATGTAACAAAGTCCGAACCTTTTCAATCTCTAGTTAAATTTCGCCGACGATACCCCTTCTCCTCTTTCCCTCCTTGCTTGTACAACATAATTATCAATATCTAGTTTTTTCATCTCTTCTCCGGCAAACTTAAGAAACTCCTCGTCAATTTATTCTCCTCCATGTTAAATGCTCGTATATGCTAGACCAAATAAAACCAAAGCTTAATGCAAACAGAAGTTCTTCTGGCGGGATGCCAAGGATCAAAACTCCAGAAATAGCTTTTAAATTCCAAACTTTTTCCACATAACCCGGATATACAGCAATAAGTGTAATGAAATATATAAAATATATTCCTAAAAATATTATCGCGCTTGTGATCATTTTTTTCATTAAATCGGGACGACAATACCACGAAAATAGTCCACCTCCTGTCATTGATATCACGGCAATGTAAATGGGATTAATGGAAGTTGTCATAAGAAGCAAGAAAAAAATAATCGGGGCGGAAAACAAAGCTATTAAATGATTGCGATGTCGTCGTGAGTGTCGTTCGTGATAATTAATTTTTTCGTGTTTTGTCTTAAAAATTAGTTCATAACTTATAACCGCAATTCCACCAATGCCAAAAGAAAAAATCAGGCTTTCAATATCAAATCCAGTTCGTAAGGCTAAATTAAAAAGAGAAGGAGGACTCCAATATTCCGGGACAAATAATGGTTCGGTAAGACCAAGAATAGATGTCCACAAGCTTACAACCAGCATTTCTCGTTTTTTGTCTTTAGTATTTAGGGAAAAATAAATCACCCCCCAAACCCCTATTAACATTAAGCTCCAAATGAGCCATACATATTGCATAAAGTTTAACTATCTGCAAGTTAGTGTATGAAATTTTTATGACTTAGTCAAACAAAATTGGGGATTTAGCATTCACAAATAGGTTAGGTTAGTCAAAGGCAACATCTTGTGATTTCACAAAAGTGAAAAATAGCGGAGAGTGGAACGAAGTCCGAACCTTTATTAAACTATGATAATTGTAAAATAGATTTTATATGCCAAAAGTAAATTATTTAGAAAGAGTTAAAGGATTAAGTGGCGCGATAAAAGTTTTGAAGGATAGTCTTAATAAGGTAAAGGGAGGAGACTCTGATTACTATATAACATTGGCAAGTGTGCTTAGATCGTTGGTAGCTGGTGGCAACAAAAACTTTAACCCACTATTAATTGATCTGGCAAAAATAAACAATTACTCTTTAAAATGTTTTGGTAGTGGAAGTATCTCATTAATCAGAGAGATTTTAGGTAATGAAACTGCTGAAAACAACCTAGTTTCCTTACACCCACAACACTTTATTACATTACAGCAATTTAGCCCCGCACAAGACGAATATTCACTTGACGAATGGTTAGAATCAGAAACGATGGCTTTATTTGGAAAAATTTATACACCAAACTACATTCTTAGAGCTGTTGCTGACACAGAAGCTAGTCACTATGATATTGAACAACCCCAAAAATATCTTAATTTAAAAAAAATTATTTC
Source organism: Microgenomates group bacterium (assembly GCA_049303575.1). Classification (GTDB taxonomy): domain Bacteria; phylum Patescibacteriota; class Microgenomatia; order UBA1400; family MFAQ01; genus UBA2277. Next base: position 135,492 of record JBAQNH010000002.1, read on the forward strand.
TGAGACAGATATTGGACAACAAAACGATGTAATAAAATTTTTAATAGAGTTAGGAGACGTCGTCGTGTATTTTGGAGAAAAGCTAATAGAAACGATCAGTAAATAGCTGATTACATTAATCGAGGTTTATATACACTTACGAAGGATCTTGAATTGAGTTATAACCATTATTTAAACTAGCCAATAATGTTATGTTTTTTAAATATTTCGAGAAATGTTGGAGTTGCAAAGCCATAAGAATATGTCGCGTTTAGTGTCTCAATATAAGCTTTTTCCTTGTATTCTTTGTAGTTTCTAATTCTTTCAGGTTCGACAACGACCTCTCTAATATTGATTGGGTGAGAGTGCCAACCTTTAACGATTGAAATAAGTCTCCCAGTCTTTGCGTCAAAAATTGGCCCACCGCTATTGCCTGGATTGAAAGCGAGTGTAAACTCATAAAAAAAGTCTTTGTCAGAAGTGTGGTATCTACAATTTACTACTCCTAAATCAGTTCTGAGTTTTATATCACCAACTTTTGGTTTGTAAACGTCCTTATTATCAAATGATAACTCACAAAGTGGATATCCTAATAAACCTACTTCCGAACCAATAGGTAAATAATCCTTAGAAATTCTAATAAAATCGTTTTTGTCGGCATACAAAGTATCGCCAACTTGATAGAAGTTATCTTTCAAATAGATTATTGCCAAATCTACATCAGGATATACAAATAAATCTTTATTGATTTCTAGATCCATAAAACTCCAATGAATGTTATCCTCGTCGTCATGTTTTAGGAGATAGTATTTATCCCCATCTTTATGTTGTTGAAATTCATTATTGATGACATGAGCAGCTGTTATAAAGCGATTAGGGGCTGCGGTGAACCCAGAACCTAATGTCAACCAATTTGTTTCCTCCTGACCATTAACCATAACTTTTCTTCCTCTCACCACAAGATATACGGATTTTTTTATCAGTTTTACGCAATCAACAAATGAGTGAAATGACTCAGGTCGCTTGGGACGTTTTAAACCTTTATATTTTTTCTTAGGCTTCTTTGTACTCATAACTTCATTGTTTCTAAATAATGTTTATAATTTTACTCTTTTGATAAGTAATAATTAGTGAGATTTGATATACAACCAATGACTTTTGTGTTTCCATAATACTGGTTACACTCTTAAACCGAGTTCCCCATCACTGCAAAGTCGTGATAATATGCTCTGTTGAGGGTAACCAGCGGAGACGGTGGGATTCGAACCCACGGGACTTTTTCAAGTCATGGTTTAGCGAACCATTGTCTTAACCACTGGACTACGTCTCCTTAACTCAAAATTATATCATCGTAACTTGGAAATTAGCCTGTAGTTTGAACTCCCAACTACCTTGAAATATCGGATAATCTCATCCTTTTTATATAGCCACACTTTATTATTGGACTGATACTTTGGAGAAAAACCTAAAGTAGTTAGTGTTTCGAAGACAAATGTTAATAACGGAGTTGATACGTTTGTGAAGTTTATGGTTAGGTACGAGTATTGTTTTCCGTTTATTGTGTATTTATGTTCAAATAGTCCTCCGTCTGTATCAATAAGCCCTCTAAGACACATTGTTGAATAATTGATGTCTCCTGTTATCCACTTTGGAACCGTTATTTGAATTTTTGATTTGTTTCCAAAGGAAATACCATTTTTATTCAAGAACTTAACGAGATTAACACCGCTATACTTTAACGAAATTGCATTGGCTTTCTTGTATTTATATAGAGATGGGGAATATTTAAATAATTTTTCTGATAGATCCTTGACATACTCCATATATTTATTGTCTAAAATTGAATTAAGGGTGATGGTCAGTTGATATTTTGTTAGTCCTCCATCACCTAAAACAATTCCAAACAACTCGGCTAATTGTTTTGATTCGTTTGGAAAATTAAAAATATTGGGTACATTGCAACCAATTGAACGATAATAATCTGGATTTTCTTTCCTGTTTTTCTGGGACATTTCTCCTCCTTTTTTTCGCCCAGATTCATTTCCAGGTGGTCCATATAGTTTATTCCTCTTTAGTGTACCAATAGGTCCATTGATTCTTCCACTCCACCATTCTTCTCTTTCTTCCAATATTGGTGGAAGGGTAATGCCAGAAATTTTGCTAATTTTTTTCATTGCGTCTCTACTTCCTAAAGTCTTTTCGCTAATCCAATACCTGAAGCTTCTTCCTGAGATACCAACAAATTTTGATAGACCATCCGAGTTTAGAGTAAGGATAGCCATAACCTTTTTCAAGTATTTGTTTTGTTCTCCTCGTTTAAATACCAATCTTGTCATAGCTAATCCTAACAAAACCCGAAATGAATGTCAAAATACGTATATAAACACATCTGAATGATAAAATATACAGGTTCGGAGAGTGGGCAGGACGGTAATGCGTTGGTCTTGAAAACCAATGAGCGCAAGCTCTAACAGGTTCGACCCCTGTACTCTCCGCCTCAGGAGGGGTCGCATAGTGGTCGAGTGCTCCGGTTTACTAAACCGGCGTATCGCAAGATACCGCGGGTTCGAATCCCGCCCCCTCCGCATTTAAATAGTTACACAACTATTATCTAATGTCTGGGTTTTTGCAATATTCTGTCTCAATCATTAGTGACTCATCCGTAAATCGTATCGCTATCCTTTCCTGTCTCAACTCGACAGCCAAGTTTCCAATGAACTCTATAAATCTTTCTTTAAATCGATCTTTTTCCTCTGGAAATCTGGGGTAGACTGAGGACTCAATCAAAATAGCTGGCTCGCTATACTCATTTTTACCGGAAACCACTATCCCGCTTGGAGTCAAAGTACCAGAAAAGGTAAAATCGTTAACTTTTGAAGCTGATATTTTTATTGCTTTTTTTACTTCGTCTAAAGAGAAAGTTTTGTTTGAGTAACCCACCTTCAAACCCAAAATAACCCTTGCCTCAAAAGTCTCAATGTTTAAGCCAGTTTTATACATTTACTAGATTTTACCTTAATTGTTGTCGAAACCCATTACTCCCGCAACCCTCACCTTTTTGTTACACTTATCACATGGAGGAACCTCAGCACCCAAAGACACCCACACTACCCCTCACTACCGTGGTCATCAACGAACTGGTAGATACCAAAGAAAAAGTTTCCACCCCTCCCAAAAAGGTCAGAACTCTCCCTTGGATTATTCTCGGTCTAATAATTTCTTTAATTCTTGCTGGTATCGGCACCTTAGTCTGGAAATGGGCTCAATCTGCCAAACAACCCGATCTGGTTATCAATGCTCCTGATACTTCAAACCCTTCAATTACTCCCCTTCCAACACCGATCGGTGAAACCACCACACTTGTTCCCCAAAGTCTTCTTTTTGAAGACAAGGCATATCGGAACGAACTCGCCAGATTTCAAATTAATGTTCCGCTCGGTTGGCAGATTGACGACTCGGGGGAGTCGGGATCGATTCTTGTCATCGTCGACCCTAAAGCTACCATCGTAAGTGGTAATGCCCTCCTCACTTTTGTGAACGTTTCCACTGGCAAAGCTTCCGGAGAAACACTTGAAAGCTATGTTAAGTCTGCCCGAGACGGTCTCATAAAAAACTTTAATCAATATGTCATCAAAGAAGACAAAGACATGACTATTAGTGGTAATACCTACCACCTCATTGGTGGTAGCTATCAAATACAAGGTATTACGATGAAAAATCGCAATCTTCTTCTCGTTTTTAATGATCGTGGTTACGCCATCTCCGCCACGGCACCAGAATCTGTTTGGTCAAAAAAAGAACTTCTTCTCAATGCCACCATTTTTTCCTTCAAAAACTTCTAAGGTAACAGTTCGTTGTGTTAAGATGAAATGTGCCCAATATCGACCCCTTAAATTCTGAAGAAGTCATCCTTTTGGAATGGACTTCCTATGAAAGACCTCAAAAAAAATGGAGCAAAGAGTTCTACAGTTCCGTTCTCGTTATGGCTTTTCTCGCTAGCGTTATCCTTTATTTCATCGAAGGCATTATGCCCGTACTGGTAATTGGTGCGATGGTCTTTATGCTTTGGGCCATGAGTCGTACTGAACCTCGCTTAGAAAAATATGCCCTCTCCACCTGGGGACTTAAAACCAAAGAGAGAACTTATCGTTTTGAAAATATGAGTCAATTTTGGTTAGAAAATAAATGGGGAGGCAGACTTATGCGAATTAACCTCATTGGTGCTCCCTGGCATCTCGTCATCGTCGTCAACTCGGAATCCGAAGGCAAACTGAAAAAACTCATGCTTCAATACGTCGCCTATCAAGAGCCACCCATTACCTGGAGCGACCGTTTGGTTAAGTGGTTTGGTGACAAAGTCCCACTGGAGTAAATTTGATTTTCTTTTAAACTAAAGATAACAGTCTTGCCCTAAAAGAAGAAATCATGTATTACGCGCACAACACAGCAGACCATTTACTAAACAAAGTGAACGAAAAAGACCCGTAGATGGTAAAATATGCTTTGTTTGCGCTCGTAGCTCAGTTGGATAGAGCACTAGGTTGCGGACCTAGGGGTCGCAGGTTCAAATCCTGCCGGGCGCACTTTTGGGAGGGTGGGCAGGACGGTAATGCGTTGGTTTCGAAAACCAATGAGCGCAAGCTCTAACAGGTTCGACCCCTGTACCCTCCGCATTTTATATATTTCTCCTTGTGCCACTAAAGAGATAAAATCACCTCACGTACCTGTAGCTCAGTTGGATTAGAGCGTTCCCCTCCGAAGGGAAAGGTCGTGCGTTCGAATCGCACCAGGTGCACAAATTTATCTGCTATCATAGGCCATGATTGAAAGAGATCCAATTCATAACCAAACTGCCGAAAAACTTCGTCAGCTAGACATTAAAGCCGTTCTTTTTGACTTCGACGACACTCTCATCCACACCGGCGAACTCTTCTCTAAATACATGGAGGAATATGTCAAAGTCGTCTCCACCACACTTGGAATAGACTACTCCACTCTTCGTATCAGGCTACAAGAATTAAACGACGAAGGCTATCACAAAATGGGCGTCTCTCCACAAAGATGGAGCCTAGTTCTCGACCAGCTTTCACAGGAATTAAACAATGCCCCTGTGGTCAAAGAAAATCTCGACATTCTCATGAAAATCTACACCGACGAACCTAGAATAAAATCCGGAGCCAAAGTTATCCTCAAAGGTCTCAAGGACACGGGCTTTAAGCTTGGTCTGGTCACCCACGCCAACACTGATTGGACCATGAGGAAACTTGACCAAACTGGGCTCCTAAACTACTTCGACACTATCAAAATCGCCGACGAAAATGGATTCAAAACTGTTGAGCACTGGAAAAGTGGTATCGAAATGCTCGGGGTCGAAAGCCAGCAATGTCTTGTTGTCGGAGATAATCTTAAAGGCGACATTATTCCTTCCGCTTCTCTGGGGGCAAAAGTCCTTTGGATGCCTAGCTCTTGGTCTGTATATCGACAAGGTGAGGTACCGGAAGGCACGATCGCAATGGATGAACTTAGTGACTTTTGGGACTCCGTTCAAAAACTTGCGTGATGTGAATCCAAGCTCGAACTGGTAAAATATACACCTGTACGGAGGAGTCGGATAGTGGTCCATTCCACATGCTTGGAAAGCATGCAGGCGCAAGCCTACGTGGGTTCGAATCCCACCTCCTCCGCAAAAACTATTTCAAGCCGTGGATATGGAAACAGTGGGTGTATTTTTTGTCCTCAAAGTTTATGTGTCCTACCCACCATTTTTGTAGGAAATCAAAAATGTCATACGACAACTCCACCCCTACCCCTTCTTTCTTTTTTGCTATGAGTTTTTTTACTTCATCTACGTATGCTTGATGAATGGTCTCATGAACCTCTTTTTCTTCATAGTTGAACTCGTCAAAATATTTTTCTTCAGTTTTAAAATGAAAGTCAGCATACTCAACCAGCTTATCTAGTATGGCGTCAATATCTTCATGAGCCTTGAAGGTTACCATTTTGTCATAAAGATCGTTGATGATTGAAAACATCTTCTGATGTTGTAAATCAATTTCTTTAACTCCTACCGAATTCTTCTCTGTCCAGATTAGTATTGGCATATTAGAGAATTCTATTACATTTAGTGAGCTAAAGCTAATCCCCAAACCACCGCCGCTCCTTTTTTCTTGAGCATCTTGGTGCACTCCCTCATATCCGCTCCGCTAGTAAAAACATCGTCCACTAGCAATATCTTTTTCCCTTTTAATTTTTTCTTGAAATTTTCTCTAACCTCAAAAACTCCTTTTACGTTTTTTTCTCTCACTTCTCTCTCCAAAATCAACGACTGTTGTTTTGTTTTTTGTTTTCTTCGCAGCACCTCTTTTACTTCAACCTTCATTTTTTTACCAATCACTCTTGCTATTTCTTCCGCCTGGTTAAAACCCCTCCAATTCTCACGGTAAAAATGCAAAGGAACGGGCACTAAATAATCAAAGCTCTCCCCAGACTCAAACTGAAAGTTTTTCAAAACACTCTTTATTAACTCCTTATTAAAATCAAATTTAATTCCATCAATTATCGACCTCATTTTTACATCCTGATAATCATAAATCACAATTAGTCCATCCATTCCCATTTTCTTTTTACACTCCCTGTGTGTCCAACCCATCGGCGACTCTCCCCCACACTCTGAACATATTTGATCAGCTATCGAAAGTTCTCGAAAACACTTGCCACCTAAATCTTTTCCATATTTTCCACATCCATAGCATCTTTTGGGAAACAAAAAATCAAACACCATATCAAACACAAAACAATTCTAACCGAGTAAATACAAAAAATCTCCCCGTTAGGAGAGATTTTTGTATATTGTGGAGATGGGGCGCCACTTCTTGAACCATTTCTGTTATCCCTCATTTCTTCGGTAAATGATAACTGGCACTTGGAAAATGACAACCGTTGGCTTTTGCTTCCACCCGAAAAAAGTGATGGTCTTTCTTCGTATAATAGTTATAGTGACTATAAATACTAAACCCAAGCAATTACCCAAACCGAAAGTGGCTGTTCCTGTTCCTCAGCCACGAATTAGGATACTTGATGGCGGATATAACTCGGGCATTTCGGGCTTTGTCAGCTCCCTTCAATCAGTCAATCTCAATGCTCCCGAAGCCTCACAAAACGCCCACTCAATAAGCGACAACCGAGGTGGAAGAATAGAGCTTGGCTTGGAGAATTACATTAAGAAGTGAGACCTTGAACCTTTCAGGATGAAGGTCAAGTAAGTAATTAAATGGACGAAGAAACCGACATAATTTTCCGAAAAGTGGAGCCTTTCTTGAAGTGCGGTCTGAGCCTCCACAAAGCCTGTCTACAGGCTCAAATACCCAAAAGCACGGCATATGACCTATACAAGAATAACAAGTCATTCTCGGAAAGAATAGACACCAGTAGAAATTATTACTCAGTGCTTGTAACTAGCATTGTCACGAAGGAGCTTGAGAGGATAAGCTCAAAGCAAGACCGAGGTAAGAAATTACAACCATTGGAAGTCAGGCTCATTCAATGGATAGCCACAAACAGCCGTTCTCTCAAGGGTGAGTATGGCGACGAGCCTGAGAAATTGGATGAAGAGATAAAGCAAGACGACACCATTACATTACTTCAAAAAATAATTAACGACTGTTCTCGGAAAGACAAGGATACACTGGAAGAGCAACCCTCTTGAACGGTATTTATAATCATTATAAGTTGTCCTCTTTGGGTTGAGTTTCCTTTCTGCTTCAACCATCACATTCCAACTCGGATTAGCCAACTTAATACTTAGGTAAATTAACTCCTACAAGGCTAATCATTAAGGTGTTGCATAGCGTAGTCTGCTTCTGCCGCTGTAAATTTACCGCCATACTGTGAAACGAGTTGGTCACGAACAGCTGCTGGTGACAGGTTCATAGTATCTTGGTAAGTTTTTGCCTGTGAGAGAGCATTTGCATTCCAATTTGCTTTTACATTATCTATTGCATATTGTGCTGCTTTTGGCGAAAATTTCCCGCCATATTGTGAAACAAGTTGGTCATAGACACCCTGCTTAGACAAATGCATTGAGTTGGCATATGTTGTTGCTTGGGCAAGAGCAGATTTGTATTCCGCTGGCACATTTGTGCTTGGTGCTGTTGGTGCAATCGGAGTGGTTTTTGCGGAAACTGTCACACTGGGAGTTGGTTGAGTAGTATCGGTATCAGTAGTGACGGTCTCGTTACTCTCGGTTGTTTTACTTCCCTTACCTCCACTTGCAGAACCAATCATACCCAAAATAAATATAGCCAAAATAACCGTGAGTATCGGATGTCTTGCAAACCAAATCCTTTGGTCTGACTGACAATAAGGACACTTCTTGGCTTTATTATCTATCTCTTTCTGACAAGACTTACATTTTTTCATTATTCTTGTTTGTTAATAATTTTTTAATACTCCTTGTCACCTACCTACTTCAAATTGTAATCCATTCCACAGTCTAAAAACAACAATGCAGTTCGGGGATGTAAAATCAGGGCAATGGAATACTACGACCTTGATGTCACAAAACTAAAGTATGTCCTCTACCTTCGCAAGTCCACCGACGACGCTCAAAGGCAAGTCAGGTCTATTGGCGACCAAGAGGCAGAATGCTTTGACCTCCAAAGACGGCTCGGACTAAATATCGTCAAAACCATAAAGGAAACAAAGTCGGCAAAGTCCCCTAACAAGCGTCCACAATTCCGAGAAATGCTTGATGGAATAAAAATGGGCAAGTATGACGCCATTCTTGCTTGGAACCCCGATAGGTTGGCAAGAAATATGCTTGAGGGTGGAGAAATAATTTATTTGGTGGACGAAAACATTATCAAAGACCTAAAGTTCGTTACTCACCCATTCACACCCGACCCAAACGGCAAAATGCTTCTCGGGTTGGCTTTTGTCCTCTCCAAGCAATACTCGGATGACCTCTCTCAAAAGATTTCCCGAGGAGTAAAAAGAAGCTTCAGTGAAGGCAAGATTGGCACCTACAAACATGGTTACAAGCGTGATGATGAAGGGTTCCAAGTTCCCGACGGAAAGAAGTTTGAGCTCATTAAGGAGGCTTGGGAGCTTAGAGCCGAAGGTCGTTCCCTTGAAGAAATAGCCTCCATCATAAACGACAAGGGATATGAGAGAAAAATAAAAAGAACGGGAGTAATTATGAAGGCAGACGCCAAACTATTGAGTAAGCTTTTCCGAGACCCATTTTATTTTGGAACTTTGATACAAGCGGGTCAAACAATAAACCTTCTCCAATTTGGCTTTATTCCTGCCACCACAAAAGAAGTTTACGAACATATCCAGTTGCTCTCATCAAACCGACTCCGACCATTCAATGTCAGGCGAATGACATTCTTCCCTCTTAAGGCAATACTGAGGTGTTCATTTTGCGGAAAGAATATGGTGGTGGCTCCATCAACAAGCCGAGGAGGAGGAAAGCTTTTGTATTGTCGTTGCGATACCAAAGGATGTCCGAGGATAAAGAAATCGCTCCGAATGAAGTTTGTCTTTGATTTTATCTACGACTTTTTGGATAACAATCTAAAAATCACCGAGAAGGAATACCAAAAATATCTTGATGAAACCGACGCTCTCAATGTAGAAGCGACAAGTAATACCTACCTTCAAATCCATACTCTTGAGGGACAGGTAAAAGCTATCACCCAAGAAATCAAGGAAAGCTCACTTGGTCTCGTCAAAATAAACTCCAAATCTCCAGCCTTCAATATAGTAAACGATAGGATTTCAAGCCTAGACAATGAAAAGTCAGGCTTGGAAGAGAAACTACGAGACCTCAGGAGCACTCTAAAAAGCCCCGAGAGTCAGAGGTTGGGTATGGATGAGTTCTTGAACCTGTGTAAAAATGCGGGTGCTATCGCAAGAAGTGCCACCGAAGTTCAAAAAGATACAATTTGCCGATATGTTTTCTTGAACCTATCTGTGGATGAGGAAAAAGTAGTGGCATATCAACTAAAAGAGCCGTTCAACACATTGGTCAAACGGCTCTTTATCCAAGAAGGTGGAGACGGAGGGAATTGAACCCTCGTCTGAAATAATAAATCTACAATTTCTACAAGCTTAGTTTGCCGTTTTTCCATAAAGCTTCAGGCAAACAAGAACACTTTATGGTCGACTTAGAATAAGTTAGTCTCCAAGCCTAAATCACGCCTTGAAGCATTCAATCCGGTGTTTTTTCGCCTTAAAGGTACCCCGGGATCCGATATTCTCTAGAGCGTCTCGAACTCGAGTTTAGGCAAAAGCGTAAACGGGAGCGAAAGATTTGGCTTCACTTGAGGTGAAACCAAGTAACTTGTCTTCTTTATTGACAGTTGTATTTTGGTCTTTTTTACTCCTTTTACCAAAGGAGGCTTGCAGTTGTAAACGTACTAGTCCATCGATTCCGGTCGTCCCCATAAGAACCACCTATAGTATATCAAATTCTGAGGCTAAAAGCAAGACTATTAGGACCTTAATGTTCTAAAATACTCAATTTTCTCAGTCAAAGTGACTCCCATCATCTGAGCACGAGACGCAGCCATTACCACACCAGCCAAAAATAAATCAAATTCGTCATCATCCATCGCGGATACTTTAGCTTTTATGCCTTCTTGCCACTTTTTCAGGCTCATTTTCGGCGTAAAATCCTTACTCCATGAATAATTAACGATGCTGGCAGGCATTACTTTACTCCAAAATAGGTCCATTTTTACCCTTTCAGTTAGTTAGTTTTAAACGTCTCGCAAGACCCAACTGACTTTCACGCTTTTTGAGTATCTCTCTTTTTTCAAACTTCTTCTTGCCTCGGACTAAAGCGATCTTCACCTTCACGAGACTGCCCTTATTATACAGCGAGATAGGCACGACTGTCAACCCTGCCGATCTCATTTTGCTCTGAATCTCGATGATTTCTTTCCTGTGCAGCAACAATTTTCTTCGTTTGTCGGGATCATATTCCTCCGCACTGTCATGCCTGTACTTGGGAATGCTCAGTCCCAGCACATACGCCCCGTCATTCTCAAAAATGACTCTTGCTCCCAACATCGTTGCTCCTCCGTCACGAACACTTTTCACCTCAGCCCCACTCAATACAATACCGGACTCAAAATCCTCAATAATCTCATAATCAAATCTGGCTTTTTTATTCTCCACGATCATGGATATATTGTAGCAAGCAATTAGTTCAAAACTCCTACTGTTCCCTCCGTCAACACCAGCAGAATGGTCCCGTCGTACTCAATGTCTGTTGCTGTCTTCAATTTTTCCGACTTTAACTGTTGTTCGCAGTTTCCGGTTTCTTTACTACAGACAATTACCACTCCGTTTATCTTGTCTAGTATTGCCAAGCCATTGCCATCCAACTGCACCGCGATTCTCGCCGTTTTTATCCCTTCCGGCACACCGTTCAAGGAAAACTGTTCTCTGGCTCCTCTCCTAAACTTTTCTACCACTCCCGACTCTCCCAAGACCCATACGTCACTGTCAATCGCCATATCCACGGGCACTACACTTATCGACTGACCCTGTGCTAACCACCGAACTCTGTCTCCATAGCCATCACTTATTGCTCCGTATTTATAAATCTCTTTGTTTCCACTATCCAGTACATAAAGATTTGCTCCAAATCTGCCGATTGTCGTTGCTTTGCTCACTGCCATATCAAAAACAATTCCTCCCGTCTCTTTCCCGTTTACACTCACTCCCTTGGGACTCAATATCAATACTCTACTGCCATCACTGGTTGCATCCAACCACTCAAGACCCTCACCTTTTCCGGCAACTACCTTGATATCCTTGGTCGCTGTTGCCGCCGAAACTACTGTTCCCAACTTACTGTCCGTCACTAATACACTTCCGGACTTTATTAAACTCATTCTGTCCCCCACAAATCCGGGTCGAACTAATTGAATGTTTACCATCTCCGCAAACTGGCTTTCTTTTTCTCCAGAAGTTATCGTCCACGCGTTATTAAGTCGTCCTTCCAAAGCTGCCACCTCATCCCTGTACTTTCCTTTTACAAACTCTGCTTTTTGTACATCAAAAGTTTTTCTTACGTCTTCAATCAATTTTCTTGCTCCAGATGGATTAATCTTTACCAAATCCTGAGCTTCCTGAATGTTGTTCACTATTGGTTCGGAAAATTCTTTCCATTTTTTTGCCTCTCTATCGGCTTGAATTTTTATCGACCCAGTCACCAAACTTACTGCTAATAAGATTAGAAATAAAACTCCCATTAAAACAGCCCACTTCTTCCTTTTTTGTCCTCCTTCGCGATCTATCCGAAGATCTTCCCTCCCTGATGGTTTAATTTTTCTCCACCAATTTAATAGTTTGTCTTTTGCTTTAACCGGCCCAATTAACTCTTCTCCGGCCAAATCTTCCTCTCTCTCCGGCCTGTAAAAAGTTTCCCTTTCTGCTTCTGGCTTTTCAATTATCTCCTCAACCACAATTTCACTTTCCTCAGTTTCTTCAGTTTTTTCCGCCACCAATACTGTTTGTGGTTTAACAAAATCAAAAAATAATCCGGCTGCTGCCTCTCGGGACTCCGTCAGTCTATTACCAATACTCAAAACCTTTTCTTCATCCACCGTCATTATTTCTTCGGTCTTAAGATACTCTCCCAACTCACCGGACCACATTGTCAATCTGTCTTTTGCCTCGGCCATACCTCGCACAATTTTTCCTTCTTCTGTGGTCAAGTTGTACTCCTTACCTCCTCTAAAAAGACTCACTCCGGACAAACCCCAGCGTACAGTTTTAATCTCTCTTTTTCCATTTGGTCTCGGTATAATCCACAACCAGGCTCCTTCTACCTCAGAATATTTTTCTTTAAAACTTCCGGCAAAACCCATTAAATCACCACCATTCCCCGCCTTATTAAAATACTCGTCCACCCACTCCATCACCTCGGCTTCCATGTCCGCCCAATTTTCGGAGGGTTTACCTAAAATTACCCCAAAAAGAGCTCCCTTTTCTGAAAGTTCATAATCATCAAACGGAATTCGTGCATAAACCTGAGCCCAACCATTTGAACCCTCTTCGTTAACTGTCCTGAAAAAATTGATACCTAGACTGGTATTCACACTAGTACTACTATAACAGTAAGTAGCAAAAGCAGGCCAAAAAAGCTCCACACCAAGTACTTAATACTTCCACCAACTGGTAGTTTAATTACCCGATCCATTAAACTGGTTTGGCGAATCATTACCAAAGCCATAAAAAGCAACAGCACCATCATTATCTTTGCCATTATTCCGACGATTAGGCTGACTGTGATTTGAGCTTCCAATATTGTTTCCATCTTCGTTATTTATTTTTCTTTTGTTCCTCTTCCATTAGTTCGGAAATAATTTTAACTACTAAATCAGGATTGGCTACATGGTCAAAAGTGAAGGCCGACCCCTCGCTCCTGTCATCCGACCTTTGCTCCGACGAAGTTTGTACCACCACATTACCAAAATTGAAAAAACTCGAGAACAACCCTCTCTGGGAATAATTTACATCCTCGATTCTTCCTATTTGTGTCACATTTATATTCTTGTACAGCAAACCAAAGAAATCGACGTCTACCAATCTCTCGTTGGTCACGATATATACGTTATAAAACCACAAAATAAAGTTTTGGATTACATAGAAAAGCAGTGCTGAGTACCAGACAATACTCAAAATAAAACTCGTGTTTGTATTCAAAGCCTTAATCATCGGGAACTCTCCCCAAAACATTGGCACAAAAATTGCAAAACAAGCCAAGGTCAGCCACTTCAAATTTGTAATAAAATGTCTTCTCCCCAGTATTACAATTTTTTCATCATTGTCTTGTGATTCAAATCTCGTTTTGGGAGGGGTTACTACAAAAGAACCAAACAAACTTCTAAATTTTCCGCTTTTTTCCAAGTCTTTCACTTCTTGAATATCTTCACTCTTGTTTGCTCCAAATATCTCAGGCATATCCCAATTGTATCAAAGACTTCCTTTTACTTTCTCTCAATATTAAACAGCCCACTTTTTAATGAAATTCTTCCCGGAGCTCTTAAATTAAACATCTTTTTGAAGTCGGCTCCAGAAATATCTACCCCTCCTCGATCGGTTTCAAAATGAACATTCGATGTATAACCTCCATCCGAGTACGATACCGACACCGCCGAAACACTTGCATAGCCACTTCCCCCAGCCTTTGACTTTAACTCGGACAACGAATATGGATTTCCTCCCCAGCAGCTCCCAATTGGCGCCACTCTATCATCGGAACCACTTTTCAAAACCACCCATGCGTTTAAAATATCTGCCATTTCTTCTGAGGTTAACCAAGGATGTGATCGACCACAGGTATCACCCGAAGTACCTTTGTACCACCCCTTGTAAAACCATGGACTTCCACCTGTTTTTTCAAATGCCTGCGACGTCCACCCCCCTCTTCCCGAAGGTGTATCCCAAAACCCTGGGGTTGTATAACCGGAATAACTATCCGTATACGACTCTTGATATCCTCCGGAGGTTGATGCATACCAGGCCTTAAAGGGTTTTCCGTTATTCCACAAAACCCACCCCTTAGTTTCATTTACCGCCCTTTCCCAGTTTCCTCCCTTGTCTGCATTTTTATATACCTGGCAGGCTTGTGTAGTACAAATTGATCCTCCTCTCCCTTCGTCAGTCCAGGCAAGAGCATAACTTCTAGCCGCAACCGCTTGTGCCTTCAAAGCTTCAAAACCTCCCTCATCACCCCAAGAGTTTGGCACTTCGTATATTCTCTTCATATAAGTCTCAATATCCATTCGTCCATATCCGGAAACACCAATTTGTTTTCCAGAATCATAGTCTTTTTTTATCTCAATTCCACCATAATATGCATGCAATATGGTCTCTGCATTTTGACCAGACTTAGCTCTACCATAAGCACCATACTGACTAAGGCCTTTAAAATGTGGTGCCCCAAAAGAAAACGCAGCAAAAGCTGGAGAAAAACCCGGGTTATAATCTGGTCTTGCATTTACATCATCAGCTAAAGGCACGTCTCCAACGGTTGTCGTAAATGTTCCCTGTTTTTCCGCCAAAATTGATTGTTGTTTTGCCGATAGTGCCGCAATCTTTGAAGATAATGTTTTTATTTCTTTCTGGAAAACGGCGTTTTGTGCATCCAAATCCGCTTGCAGCTTTGCTAGTTGTAGTTTTTGTTTTTCGAGTGCCTTTTTATCTGCTTCCAGTTTCCCTATTTCAGAAACTAAACTAATTATCATCTGTTTATCCGCCTCATTACTATCCTGTCGATATGCTAGCTCTCTTCGCACCTCCCCCATATTCATTGTCGAAAATAAGCTAATCCACAGTGGTTGGGATCGAAGCCTCATATACATCTCTCTGATTTTTACGGACAGTATTAAATACTGAGTTGAAACTTTTTCACTTCTGTCTTTGATACTTGCCTCTGTTATTTTTAGTTTTGTCACAGCTACAGAAATCTGAGACTGAATCGATTTTAATTTCGCCTGAATTTTACTAGCCTCACCCTTATTAGTAGTCAGCAGCACATTTAATTCATCAATTTGTTTTTGAATACAATTGGTGTCTTCTCCACAATCCACCTCCGCCGAAACCAGTCCGGCAAAAAAACCAAAGGCTATTGCAACTATCAATAAATATCTCCACTTCATCTCTATCTAGTTTAACCCATCGTGATAAAATTGAGTTGTTCATGAAACGCCAATTCCTTGCCATCCCTCTACTTCTAATTACCTTTGCTTTTCTTTTTTCCACCAAATCCTTTGCTGCAGGACAAGCATGTTGTGATAGTTCTACCTTTTTTGGTTACGACACCTCCTCCGGCCAGTGTAGAAATTCCTACCCAGGGGTACCCTCCGTACCTACAAATTGTGATCAAAATACAGAATACTGCAATGGTAGTACCTGTGTATTGGGTACACTCACTGAATGTACTGATCACCAGTCTTGTTACGATGCTTCCTATCGAAACACGCACACGGGGTGTGGTTGGAATGGCCAATCTTGGCTTTGTGCTCCCGCCATACCACAAGGAACAGCAAATTCCGTATTCTGTGAGGGGGACCCTGACAAAGGTGTCAATACCGCTCTTGGCTGTATCAAAGTTGGCTCCGGCAACGATCTCATCACCTCCATTCTCCGTTTAGCTACTGGCGTTGGAGGCGGTATTGCTCTTGCTCTCATTCTCTATGGCGTCTTTATTGTCACCACCTCTGCCGGTATGCCGGACAAACTCAAAACTGGGAGCGAAATCATCACTTCCGCCGTTATTGGCCTCATCTTTATTCTTTTATCTGTTTTCCTCGTAAATTTAATTGGCATTAACATCCTGGGTATCCCGGGGTTATCATAAAAATATGACTCTTATAAACCAAATCTTAGCTGCAGACGTCAATATCTCCGATCTTCCGAATCCCGCTCCCAATATTCCCCTTACTTCAAAAATTACCGATCTCTTTACTGGAGGCGGTTTTAGCCTCCTAAACTTTGTTTTCATCATTGTCGGCCTCATTTTCTTTGCCAATTTGGTCATGGCGGGTTGGGGCTACATGATGAGCACCGGCGATCCTAAAAAGGTCCAAATGGCCACCGCTCGCATCACCAATGGCCTCATTGGTCTCGTTATGACCATTGCCGCTTTTATCATTGTCCGGCTAGTCACGAGAGTTCTCGGCCTCGACAATCTTATTTAGCCTCATTTTGGTATAATCAACACCATGGAATCTCCCCTAAAACATGTGGCCATCATCATGGACGGCAATCGTCGCTGGGCAAAGGCTCAGGGTCTTGATCCCGTCAAAGGCCACGAACAAGCCGCCAAAAAAGCCATCGAGCCACTCATAGAAAAATGTGTTGATCTTGGTATTCCTTACGTTACCTTCTGGGCATTTTCCACCGAAAACTGGAAGCGTGATGAGGTGGAACTCAAAGGACTCTTTGATGTTTTTCGTTTTGCTCTTGGTTCTCTCGCTCTCCGCTTTATACAAAGAGGCGCCCGTTTACGCATTTTGGGAGATATCAATCGCTTCCCTAAAGACATCGCCCAAAAATCTCTGGAAATGATTACCAAGTCCTCCAAAAATCACAAAATCACCGTCACTTTTGCTTTAAACTATGGTGGTCGCGACGAAATTCTAAGAGCCGTCAAAAAAATCGTTACCGAAAACATCCCTGCGGACAAAATTGACGAGGCCCTCTTTTCTTCTTACTTAGACACTGCTGGTATTCCTGACCCTGACCTAATTATTCGCACGGGAGGAGAAAAGCGTCTTTCTGGCTACCTTCCTTGGCAGTCTGTCTACTCTGAGCTTCTCTTCACCCCTGTCCTCTTCCCTGACTTCACTCCCGACCAGCTCAGTCTGGCTATTGATGATTTTCTCAAACGAGACCGCCGCTTCGGAGGCGACAGCTCCAAAAAGGTTAAATAAGATTTTTTCAACTATTTCTGGTTCGAAACCTTTACTTTCAAAACGTGAGTAAATCTCTTCATATGTTCCCCGCAAAGCAATCTCCCCCCCTGGGTATTTAAAATAGGCTGGTTCAACTCCATAAGTCCCAATCTCCCTTCCGGTAAAGCTGGTATTTGTTTTCATTTCTCTCCAATGTCGTGGTACTTCCATATCCACCAATACTATCGCCTCTTTTCTCTCAAACGCTCTCAACTTTTAAATTTCTCGCGTCACAATATAATCTGCAATTCCTTTTAAATAATCCACCGCTTCCTTACCCAGACTATCTTTATTTAGACTCTCCGCAATCTCCACCGCTTCTTTTGCTAGGTCCTTTGCTTTGTTTATCGAGTAATCAAAGGCTCCCGACTCCTTAATCGCCATCTTTGCTTTTTCAATTGTCTCCTCTGTCGCCTCCTTATTTCCCCAAGCTTCAAGTAAGGCCTTTTTCTGATCTTCATTTCCCATCTCTAATGTTTTGGCAATAAGAAGCGTACTTTTCCCTTGAAGTAAATCGGAGTTTACTGACTTTCCTGTTTTTTCTTGCTCTCCAAACATTCCCAAAACATCATCCTGCAATTGAAAAGCAACTCCACCCTTGAAAGAATATTCTTTCAATCTTTCCAATACTTTTTCGTCAAGGCCGGCTAGTATTCCTCCAATAACTAGTGGGTTTTGAAATGTATAAATGGAAGTTTTTGCTCTGTGTATTGCCAACACCTTTTCCTCCGTCAATTCACCAAGTTTGGGAAGCGTAACATCATATATCTGTCCAAAAGCCGTGTTGGTAATTCCCCTCATGAGAATTTTTGTTGCCTCAAGAACTCTTTCTGTATCTAAACCACAACTCAACACTCTTTCATAACCAAGACACAACACCACATCTCCCACATTTACCGCCATTGACTCCCCGTAGTGTTTGTCTCCTTCTCCAAAATACTCATGCGTTGTTGGTAGACCCCGACGTAGTTTATCCTCATCCATAAAATCGTCATGCATCAACAAGGCTGTCTGCACCAGTTCAATTCCTTCCATCACTTTCCAAATTTCCTCACTCGGCTTTGTCCCCGAAAGTAAATATCCATAATAGACAAAGGATGCCCGGAGTCTCTTTGCTGCTCTTAAATTATGTTCTTTAGCGTGCACCAGTACTTTTTTTACAAGCCTTTTTTGCTCTTCTTCAAAACCAAACTCTTTTTCTATCTCCTCATTCCAATACTTTTCCAGTTTTTGATCAATCTTTATTACCAACTCCTCCAGCCTTTCCTTTGCCTGATGGCCTAAAGAATTATTCATCATGTCCGAATTTTACTGTAAAATAATAATTAATGTTAGTTAAAGAGGCTCTCGCCATCGACTTGAAAACAATTTATGCTCCGGCAGAACCTTTTGTTGGTGAAGGCAAAGACACTCTTTCTACCCTGATAAATCCCCTCATTTACAACATTTTAATTATCTCTGGTATTGTTGCCTTTGCCACTATCTTGTTTGCCGGCTTCTCTCTTATCACCGCGAGTGGTGACAAAGCTAAAACAACTCAAGCTTCACAAGCTTTAACTTATGGCATAATTGGTTTAGTGGTTGTCGTCGCAGCCTTCCTTGTTACTAGGCTCATGGGCGCCATCTTCGGTTTTAAATTTTTATAAGCAATATGTTCAGCAATCTATTTAACTCCTTCCTCAAAAACGCCTACGCGGCAACAGAAGATGTCGTCGGTACTATTTCCTTACCCGAAGGAATTCCCTCAGACATCGGTAAAACCGGTGACTTTATTACTACCATTGTTCGTTTCTTTGTTATTGTCGCTGGCCTTTTTACCCTTTGGCAATTTCTCATCGGCGGATTTACCTACATTACCTCCGGTGGCGACAAGGGCAAAGTTCAGGAAGCTGGAAATAAAATCACCATGAGTCTCATTGGTTTAGTTGTTATCGCCGCTAGTTTCGTAATTATTGCCATCATCAGCCAACTTCTCTTTGGTGATTTCACCGCTATTCTAATACCCAAATTTAAATCTGTAACCCCCTAAAATGTCATTACTCAACATCATCAAATCCGTACACGCTGCCGATATTGATGTCGGTGGTATTAGAGGCATTGGCCCCTTTGGTTTTGAAAACGCTGGTGTCAGTGGTTCCGAAGCCAAAACTCAGCTCGGAAGTATTCTTTCCTCCGTGATTACTACCCTCACTGTTGTTGGTGGTCTGGCTTTCGTAATTTTCTTTACCTTGGGTGGTCTTAAATGGCTTACTGCTGGAGGCGACAAAGCTAAAGTTTCTGAAGCTCAAGCCCAAATGACTCAAGGGGTTATCGGTCTTGTCGTCATTGTCGTCGGCCTCTTTGTTACCGGTATCGTCGGTGGAGTCCTCGGTATTGATTTTCTCAATCCTTTTAAAATATTATTTCCGAATATATAACTATGGTCGCTTTTATCAAAAATCTTTTTGTTACCCAGGTCTACGCTGACGAAATCATCAATCGTGCTCTTCCCTTAGATATCGCCTCCAAAACTCCCAGCGAAGGGCTTGCTTTCTACATCGCTATTCTTTGGCGCTCTATTGTTACTCTTGGTGGTGTTGCTTTCATCATTTTTCTCATCTGGGGAGGAATCGAATGGCTTACTGCCGGAGGAGACAAGGGCAAAGTTGAAACCGCTCAAAAAATGATCAGTAACGCTTTTATTGGTTTAGCTATTCTCATTGCTTCCTACGCCATTGCCCTCTTCGTCCAAAATGCCTTTAAAATTAATATTCTCGCTCCTGTTTTTCCAAGTAATCTATGATCAAACTAATTCCTTCTGTTTTTGCCGCAGACCAAGTTGTTGATATTGGTGGAGAAGTCAGTAAGGGCAATTTTTTTGGCTACTCTTGTATCGGCAATCTTATCGGCAACATCATTAGCGTTGCCTTTATTGTCGCCGCCATCGCCACTTTTGCTTTCTTAGTTATCGGCGGCATCAACTGGCTCACCTCCGGAGGAGACAAAGGCAAAGTTGAAACCGCTCAAAAAATGATCAGTAACGCTCTGATCGGTCTAGCCATCGTTGCTGCTAGCTACGCCATCTATACCCTCGTTCTTGATTTCTTTGGTATTGATCTTAGCCAGCTTTGCACCGACAATCCCGTCGGCAGTTGACAACCAAAGAAAACACTATAATAATAAATACAGTCTCTATTAATTAATAAAAAGAAAAATATATGTCCTTAATTCCTCAAACTCTCGCAGCAGAAATCGGTTCGCTTAGACCCGCTAACATGAAAATCACCGATATCGGTAAATTAATTTCTGCCGCTATTCAAGTTGCCTTTATTGTCGCCGGCATCCTTACTTTTGTCTTCCTAGTTCTTGGTGGAATCGAATGGCTCACCTCAGGAGGTGACAAAGGCAAAACCGAAAACGCTAGAAACCGTATCACTGCCGCTCTTGTCGGTCTAGCCATCGTTGCTGCTTCCTGGGCTCTTATGCAACTTATCTCCTACTTCTTCGGCATTGATATCTTCTCCGGTAATATTACCCCTCCTCTCCCTTACTAAGTATTTAGGATTAGTAAAGAAACCCCGGGCAACCGGGGTTTTTGTTAGGATATAATGACTTTATGAACTTTCAACTTGTTTCCCAAGTCTACGCCGCACCCTGGACAGATATCAACCCGGATTGTGTTTCCCCTGAAGGTGTTGCCACTATCAAAGGTATCGAGTGTGTTTTTAGTAATCTTATTAGCCCGGTTCCCGCTCTTCTTGCTCTCGCTGCCGTCGCCATGATTATTTTTGCCGGTATTCGTCTTCTTACCGCCGGAGCTGACCCTAAAGCCATCGCTGCTGCCTGGAGTACCTTTACCTGGGCTGTTATTGGTCTCATTCTTCTTTCTGCTGCTTGGCTGATTCTTGTTTTAATCAGCAAATTTACCGGAACTGATGTTACTACTTTCACCATCCCCACCCTCTAGGAGGACAACATCCGTTTATAATTGTTTTTAGTGAAGAAATTTCTACTTGCCACACTATTTTTTACGATTACCTCGATAATCTTTTCTACACCCTCTCTTGCTGTTACTCCTACGCCCACTCCAGAACCATTACCGGTAAACAATACTCCCTGTGATGGTACTGTCTATCCACCCAACAGTACCTGTTATAACAAGGTTGAAAATGTTGAAAACCTTGGTATAAACCTTGTCGACTCAAACGAAGCCCTTCTTTCCTACCCCCTCACTTGTATCTCCGCTCCTTCAATCACTTACAAAGAAACCTTTGTTGGTAATATCTCCTCTCCCCTAGGACTACCTGTGCTGAGAAATGTCACTGTCAATACCGATGTCTCCGAAGCTCAACTTGGCTTTCTTGGCCCAGACAGTACCACTCACAACAATACCAATCCTGACAAAATTGCCCAAAAATATCTCTTTAATGCCCTCTTTGATCGTCCCGGAGCCGACCCCGAGGCCCCTCGAGAATCATTTCGCACTTACTGGCGCATGCTCGACAGTCTTTCTCAAGCCCAACTTAAATCCTATTTCATTGAAAAAACCACCAATCATACTTTTTACTATGTGGGGCAAGACAAAAAACAACATGAGGTTAAGGTCGACACTGCCTGGAAAAACAAGCTTCCCGTCTGTTTAAAAACTTTTGGGCTTGAAGTTAATAACTTTATTATTGACTGTTGGAAAAATGGCCGATACTACGATCAATACACCAAACTCGGGCTGGATAATCCTCAGGTTCAGGAAGAGTATGATGCCCTCCTTCCTTTTAATTTCGACAACGCCCGCGGTTATATTTCCAGCGGTCTGAACGTCTCCGAAGAAAATATTCCCTATCTTAAAGCAATCATCAGTGGTCTCAAGGGCGACAAAACTGCTCTTTCTTCAACCCCTGGTCTTTTTGATTTTTACACTCCAAGTTGGACCAATAAAAATATTGATAAATACCCCACCACCCTTAATGAAATTTTTCAATATCCCCTGATTTCACTTATTGCTGCCAATCCCCAACTCAATGATAACTGTCTTATTCCTACAGACGGCTCATCTCTCTCCTCACCAAAAACTTATCCCAATAATCCAACAACTACCCAGAGTGTTGTTGTTTCTGCCACCCCCCAATTGGTAAGTAGCACTCCCGATCAATGTGTTTGTAGAGATCCTAACTCCTATTATTGTTATGCCTATTATCGCTGTAACTCTTACAGCAACAACGAAACTTCCTGTAACAGTAGTGGCGGTTGTAACTTTATTAAAGGTCAAAAAGTTTACGAACTCACCGGTACCGCTGTCGGTAAACCCATTACCGTTTTCAACAATCCCTATATCACCACTCTCACCGACCTCATCATTGGTGGCAAACCCTTATTTCCCAACGCTTCTAAATTTCCCCTAACCGAAGCCGCCAGACAAATAATCAATTTCGTCTCGGACAAAATTCTAAACCCTGTTCAACCTTCTTTTTATAAAATGCTTCTCCCTGATTCTGCTTCCGAATCTGCTTCTCCCAAAAAACTTGTTAGTGCTCCGTCAGTTGATACCTCCGCCACTTCCGAAATCTCCTCCGCCACCGTTACCGTTGACGGTGCCGACACCATCAACCGCGAAAGCAATCTTGCCCAAGATGCTATGCATCTCCTGCAAAACTGTTGGTTGGTCCCTTCAGACCAACAAGTTTCAGCCAAATGTGGCCGAAAAGTTATTACCCCTGTTGGTGAGTGTGCTCTTTCGGCAGAACCCCTAACCGGATCCTGTAGCAAGGCCTCCTTCGCTAAATATGCTGTTGGCCTTACTTCGCCTCTTACCAGCTTTATTCCTCTCGTTACTCCGGAACTGTCCGCTGTTTATGCCGAAGCCGAAAAAGAAACCGGTGTTTCTTGTGTTATTCTCGCCGCTATTCATTCTATGGAGGCGGGCAACAACGCCTGTCAATCTCTTATAAGTGGCCGAAAAATTGGCGATCCAGAACCGGACAACGGCGGTGCCACCTACAACACTCTTCTGGAAACAGCGATTGCCGCCGGCGAAGAATTTACTGGTAAGTTGGCCTTTGCTCGCGGACGCCTTCAAAATGATCTTGGTCGGGATCCAACCGGCTTTGAGGTTCTTACCACGGCTTTTTCTTTTTATAATGGCGGCGGAAACTCAAACTGTCTCAGTAACCCACCCGCCTCAAACTACGGCTCGTGTCCTCCTCTCTTCAAAGGAGAAGATGATCCCTATCCCCTCAGTCGTTTTGATCAAAGACACGCCACCATGTATCTTCGTTGTCTCAAAGACAATGACTGTTCCTCCGCGGTTCTCTTTACTCGTCCGGGCGCCTTTTCTATCGCTTTAAATTATTACAACTCACTTCCTTAAAATGTTAAGAAAAACCAAAATCTTTCTCTTAATCGGTTCGGTCATTCTTCTTACTCTCATTGTTATTCTCCTCATCCGATCATCAAGTTCCAAAACCGGAACCCAACCGGAACCTGTCATTCCCGAGAGTCAAATCGGAGTTCCTTCCCTCCTCAACCAAGCAAACCCCGACACTGCCCTCAAAACCAAACAAGTTCTTCTTCCCAACCTTCCCATTTATATCTATAACTTCAAAACATCTTCTGGTATAAACACCGACATTTCCATTTCCTCGTACAAAAACGACTCCCCCGAAACAATAAGGGTCGAAATCTTTGGACCGGACTATCTTTACAATCAAACTAATCCTGGCACAAACCCCAATATGATTGCCTTCAAAGAGTCTTTCGAAAAAGTTATTAGTATTCTTACCGAAAACAATGTCAACATCAAAGACCTTCGCATTTCCATGGGAAACAAAAAATATATTCGTGATATTGCCGAGGAATGGATAAAAACTCTTAACCTTCTGCCTTAAACCTACTCACTCGTGTATAATAATTTTTGAATATGTTACGTCGCCTCGCCCCAATTCTGACCATTTTTTTCTTCATTTTTCTTTCACTTTTTTCTGCACCAAAAATCAATGCCGAAGAGACCCTTCCGGCACTCGACGACCTCATCACTAAAGACAATACTCTCGATAAAACTCTCCAAGATTTTTGTGCTAAAAGATCCGGTAATCAGATGAACTTGGAAACCTGGTACTCCGGCAAATGTACCGCTGACACTTTCTCTGGAGAAGGAATTGGTTTCTCAGACATCGTTATTCTTGATCTGGCCGAAAAGATTTCCGGTCAAAAAGATCCCAAACAAACATTTTCCAAAACGCTTAAGGAAATTTTAGACGCCATTAAGCTTCAAGGCTACAACACCCCGGAGCAACAAAAACTTGCCATTGACTATGCCAGACAAAAACTAATTTTCAATCAAAACACCGGTCTCGTCGGCGAATCCGGAAAAATGATTAGCCTCTTGTTTCAAAATCAGCCCGTCTCTACCAAGTCATATCTTGCCTATGTTACTCAAAATCTTCAAAAACATAAGGTAATCCCCTCAGCTTTGGCCGCCACTTCTCCAGGAACAGGCTTCAGTACTTTTTCTCCCTTTCTTAATATCTGGATTGCCGTCAGAAATCTCGCGTATTTAGCTCTTGTTGTCTTCTTTATTGTCTACGGTTTTATGATGATGTTTCGCGTCAACCTTGGTCAAAAAACGGTCATCTCTGTCCAACTTGCTATTCCCAAACTCATTGTTACCTTACTTATCATTACTTTTTCCTACGCCATCGTCGGTTTGGTCTACGATCTCATGTGGGTAATCATTTACTTCATTTTTGGCTACCTCGAAAGCCCAAATGTTAATATTACCGTTATTGGCTATGTTGGTGATATTGCAAAATTTGCATCCGGAAATTCATGGGGGGGAATGATCGGCTCATTTATTTTGAACTCATCTATTGCCGCACCCTCTGCAATTTTTGTAGTTCTCAATCTCATTTTTGGAGGCATCGGTGCTGGAATAGGTACTCTCGCAAGCTTTTTTACTAGTATGGGTTTACTTATTATGCTTGTTGTCATCCTCGCTGTTCTCCTCTCCTATGGAAAACTATTTATCAAACTAATCGGTGCTTTTATTTCCGTCGTTATCTCCCTAATTATTGGACCAATCGTTCTTCTGGGAAATGCTCTCCCTGGGTCAACGGCCATTGGTACTTGGTTTAGAGGAATTGTGGCCAACCTTGCTGTCTTTCCCGTCACTATGTTATTTTTACTTTTCTCATATATCCTCATGATTCAACCTTTAATCGGTACTTGTACCGACATTATTGGTCCAATGAGAACCTTCTTTCAGCCTGGTAGTGCCGACGAACCGGTTGTCTTTTGTGAAAGACTCTACGGCGTAAGAAGTCTTGTTGATGGATCAGATCTTAGCGTAACAGGAGTTCCCTTAATTGCTCCTCCCTCTGTTGGTTTTGATGCTCGAGGTCTTCTAGCCCTTCTTGG
Organism: Microgenomates group bacterium; assembly: GCA_049303575.1. Taxonomy (GTDB): domain Bacteria; phylum Patescibacteriota; class Microgenomatia; order UBA1400; family MFAQ01; genus UBA2277. The sequence goes on from JBAQNH010000002.1 coordinate 161,336, forward strand.
TGTTGGACTTCTTCTTATGGCCTCCAAATATGTTGATATTGTTAGAGACTCTCTCAAAGTTCCTCCGTTCAAATATGGTTCGGATATTGAAAAAGGTCTTAAAACAGGTCTAAAAGGTGCCACCGAATTTGTGAACCAAAACTCCAACCCATCAGGTACTAAAGATGCCGCCAAAATCTTAAACAAAATCGTCGATTACACCAGCAAGACGTAGTTTACGCTCTCATAACCAGAAAATATTTTCGACCTTAAAACAAATTCTTCTTAAATCCCAACGCTTTTCTAATTTTATCAATCGGGCTCGTTGCCCTCTGAACCACCTTTAAAGGGATATTTGTTGTTCTCCTCTCTAAACCTTCACCTGGATTACTCGGTAAGGCCAACACTTTTAAACTATTTTTTTCTCTTTCCACTAGTTTTTCATCGTCTGGCAAATAGGTCATTCCCCCTCTGTTTGATCCTTTTTCAAACTCGTCGAATGTGCGCCTTCTTAAGCTTTCTATTTTGTTTCTTAAATAGCTAAAGTCTCCATTATCATTTATTATTCTAAAAGAGGGCACTGCTACAATTTTTCCAAAAATTACCAAGAGGGCTGGAAGCTTAGAAGCCAGCAAAAATTTGGCTTTATCTCTACTTTGAGTCGATAAATCATCAATGTTTATTGGATTGTCAACACTTAACTCAAACAAAACATTCTTTGTCTCGGAAAACATCTGTTCATCAAGCTCTGCTTGAGAAATAACCTTTGATGTTACCAGCTCCTGCCCATTCCTTCTCAACTCAGACAAGTAACTTTCCGCTTTTGATATTGCCCCTGATTTATCGCTTTCCATTCCTAATGTTCCTATACCAATTATTGCCGCTCTCGCTTTGTCTCCTGCTTTTATTCCTGAAAAGGCTTTCATTTCCGGTGTGTTCTTTACCCAGTTAGGATTAACCAACTCCGTCTCCTGTAAAAACCTTCCGCCTAATGCTCTCTCAAAATAAACATCTGTTCTCGTTATATCTTTTCCGTTAGAATCCACTCCGATTTTTGCTTCAACCCTTAGGGGAGACAGCGCCAAGTGGTCGATCTCATCTTTATGCGTTTTACTAGTATTGCTGTCGCCACCTGGTTCTTCCTGACCAGCTATATACAATCGTCTAGAACCAATAAAGGCGTTTATCTTCGCGGCATCTTTTCTTGCCTCTGAAAATTTATAAAGAACAAAAAGATAGTGTTTTTTGTTGTAATTTCCTTCTTCTTTATAAGCTTGAAAGAGTTGATATGCTAAATCCCTCGCATCTTCTCCATATTTTTGAGCAATAAGATTCAGGGCTTCTTCTCTCATGTTCGGGTCATACTCCGGATCATATATATTTTTTTCACCGGCTCTAAATCTCGCAAAATCAGCTACCTCAGGATTGGAAAAAACACTTTTTGTTTCCCCTAACGCCAACAGAATCAAAAATGCCTTGTCTATTTTCTCCGTTGTTGCCCCTTCGGGATCATCCAAAGAATCAACTGTTCTTAGCCAACGATATGTTTCCGTTGCCACAACAGAAGGGTTTGCCCCACCACCCTCAGCACCCTTCATGTCTCTTATATAACTCGCTAACGCCGCATTTTTATCTCCGTAATCTTTATATTTATTTTCCTTAATTTGTAGACCCCTCAAATTTACTCTAGCCTTAATTTCTACTTCTACTTCATTTTTTGTTTCAGCAAGTCTTGCCCCTAGTTCTTTTGGATATAATTCTAGACCAACCCCACCCCTGGAGGGATCAAATCCCATTTCAGAAATAAGTTCAGATTTTAGAGTTCTCTCAATCGAGTTGAAGGATAAATCATTTTCATTTTCAGTTTTACGAATTATTTCTCTTACTCTTTGTCTAATAAATCTTTTATATTCCGTCGGTTCTGTTGGAATCTTCAACCTTTCCTGTTGTCGCATCTCACTACCACTCAAAGCTCCCACCAACTTGTTATAAACATCATTCCCAACACTCGATCCTTTTCTACTTATTAAATCGCGCACTAAAGCGTCCCTGTTTGGTCCGGGTCCAATACTTCTAAGAATTCTGTCCAGTTCTTGTTGAATCTGTTGATCATTGTCTTGAATAAGTTTTCTTTGACGGATCTCTTCCCGAGGAACTTCTTTCGTCTCTTCTGGGTGGTCTACCAAATCACTATCATTTATTGGCTTCGGGGTTATCTCAACCTCTGGCTTCTTTTCTTGATACCCGCTCCATATCCTCAACTCTTCCACCAACTTACTCCATTCTGGAGAACCAATTTTAACTCCGGATTTTCGGACAGCTTCTTTAAAACTTTTTATATATCCCGCCTTATCTAAAGCTTCCTGTTTTTCCACCAACGACATTTTCTTCCCAGTTGCGGCTTCGGTATTCATCAAGTCTTCTCTTACCTCCGTAATAGAGTCACCCATCCATACCTCAAATTGTTTTTCTTTTTCGGCTTGTTCATTTCCTCCACCATCTTCAATCTTAGGTAAAAAATTTCCTGTTTCCATTAGATTTACTTTATTAAATACATTTAGCCCTATAACTGTTTAAATTATATCATCAATCTTACTTTTTACCACAAATTCGCTATACTAAATGAAGACCTATGGCCATTCAACAGCATCCTTTACCCCAAGACATCAGCAGTTACCGTTTCAGGCTAATCGGTGACATGACTTTAAAACAGTTTGCCTCTCTTGGAATTTGCATCATTCTTGCCATCATTGTTTACAGCATTCCCTTACCTTTCTTTTTCAAATACCCCATCGTCTTTGCTTTTCTTCTTCTTGGTATCGGCATGGCTTTTCTTCCTGTTCAAGGCCGCTCTCTTGATATTTGGCTGATTGCTTTTATTAAATCTATCTACTCACCCACCCAATATTCCTGGAAAAGAACTCCTGCCAGTACTGCCGGAACCGAAACTGCCGTACCTACCAAAGAAAACAACCTCCAAATTACCCAACCGGTCACTAATGCTCGTATTGAAATAACTCAACCTCCCGTTATCTCTCCTCAACAACCAGAAATAATACCAACTCCTCCCGTTTCACCACCAGAGGTAACTACTACGGTTACAGAAACGGTTGTTGCCCCAACAGCCGTTGCCCCAACAGTTGTCGTTCCGGAACCAGCCACCGTTATCCCCAAAGCAACCCCATCTCCACCAACTCCCTCTCAACCTTTACCTCCAGCCCAAAGCACTAATGTCGCGGAAACCCCCGCCCCTACGGTCAACCTTCCCATTCCTTTTACTCCCACAACCCCCAATACTCTCGTTGGCCTTACCCTAACTCCCTCCGGCCACATCCTCGACTCTGTTTTGGTCGAAATTAAAAAAGACAATCTCACCCTTCGTGCTACCAAAAGTAATAAGCTCGGACAGTTTATGTTTGCTCGTCCTCTGGACTCTGGTCTATTTCAAATCCTTGCTGAAAAAGAAGGTTTTTCTTTTGCCCCCTACTCTTTAGAACTCACTGGAGAAATTGTCAAACCTCTAAAAATTCAAGCTCAATAAACATGCCCGACAACATCAAAGCCTCCACTCAAGAACATCTCGATATCTACGCCATTAAAGACCACCTCGTCTTTCTTAAAGATGGTTCGGCGGCTCTGGTTCTCAAAACTACGGCCATAAACTTCAATCTTCTCTCCGAAGAAGAACAAGACGCTACTATTTATGCCTATGCTGGTCTCCTAAACTCTCTCTCTTTCCCCATTCAAATTCTTGTCCGTTCCCAAAGGAAAAACATTTCTGACTACCTTGGTCTCATTGATACTCGTATTCAATCTGTCTCCTCACAAAAAATAAAGGAGCAGCTTCTGGCCTATCGCCAGTTTGTTAAATCTCTGGTTAAAGAAAATCGTGTTTTGGAAAAGAAATTCTACGTCATTATTCCCTTCTCCTCTATTGAGTTGGGTCTCTCCAAATCATCCTTTAATCCCTTTGCCAAAGCTCCTCAAAAACCGCCATTTGATCTTGTCTATATCGAAGAAAAGGCCTCTACGATTCTTTATCCTCGTCGGGACCATTTAATTAGACAGTTTGCCCGAATTGGTCTGAAGGCTTCTCAACTCACTACAAGTGAACTCGTTACTCTCTTCTACACTATTTACAATCAGGGATCATCCACCATAAACCCAACTCCCACCAATATCCCCGCTAATTCCTAATTAATGACCTTAGGTTATACTTAAATCATGGGGTTAAATCTCTTCTCTCTTGGTGCCAAAAAGACCGAAACTGTACCAGCAGCACCGGCATCTCCTGTCGCGTCCCCAGAAAAAAAACCACGAGCTCCTCTTTCGGCCATCAAAGATACCTCTAATGCCGCCTCAATCCAAGACGTCCTAGCCCCCTCGGCCATCGAAGTTGATTTTTCTTTTATAAAAATTGACGACAACTATATTCGTACCCTCTTTATCACCGGCTATCCTCGCTATGTTTCAGCCAACTGGCTCGCTCCCCTAATAAACTTCAATCACTCTCTCGACATTTCTATGTATGTCTATCCTAGTGACTCCAAGGATACTTTAGACAATCTCAGGCGCCGTCTGGCCGAGATGGAAGCCGAGATCAACACCGATATTGAAAGAGGTCGTATTCCCCAGGCGGCCACTGAAGCTGCTCTTGAAGATGCCAAGTCACTTCAAGCCCAGCTCGTTAAAGGTGCCGAACGTTTTTTCCAATTTTCTCTTTATATCAGTATCTCCGCCGAGTCCGAAAAGGAACTCAATACTGTTACCTCTCAGGTTCAAAGTATGCTTGCCTCTCTTTTAATCATCAGTAAAGTTGCCTCTCTTTCCATGGAGGATGCCTTCAAAACCACTCTTCCCTACTGCAAAGACAAACTAATGATTACCCGAAATATGGACACCACCGCCCTGTCCACCACCTTCCCCTTTACCAGTTCCGAACTCTCCGACAACCAAGGAATTCTTTACGGCATTAACGCCCATAACGACTCACTCATAATTTTTGATCGTTTTTCTCTCGAAAATGCCAACATGCTTGTTCTTGCTACGGCTGGTGCTGGAAAATCTTATGCCGTTAAACTAGAAATTCTCCGCTCTCTTATGTTTGATACTCAAATTATTATTCTTGATCCGGAAAACGAATATGAAATGGTTACCAAAGCTGTCGGGGGTAACTACATTTCTTTTTCTTCCAGTTCTCCACATAAAATTAATCCTTTTCAAATTGCTCGCCCCGCGGAAAGTACCGAAGACGAAATGGGCTATAAATATCTTTTTCTCATGTCTCTTCTTAAAATTATGATTGGGGCCATGTCTCCAATGGAAGAAGCTACCATGAACCGCGCTTTAGTTCTCACCTATCGTCAAAAAAATATTACCGATGACCCCGTCACCCACACTCAAGAACCTCCTCGCATGGAAGACCTCTATCGCGCCATTATTGGTATGGAAGACCAAACTGCTAAAGTCTTGGCTGCCAGACTTGAACGCTACGTCATGGGCAGCATTAAGGGTACTTTTGATCAACAATCAAATATCAACATCGACGCTCCCATAACCGTTTTTTCCCTGCGTGACCTTGCCGACGAAATCCGTCCGATTGTTATGTTCATGATTCTTGATTTTGTTTGGACCGAAATTCGTAAAAATCTCCGCAAACGCATGCTTGTTGTTGATGAGGCTTGGTATCTTATGCGTTTTGAAGACTCCGCCAAAATCCTCCAAGGTTTTGTCAAACGTGCTCGCAAATATTATCTTGGCGTTACCGTCATTTCCCAAAACGTCGACGACTTTTTAGCCTCCCCTTACGGCAAAGCCATCATTACCAACTCTGCCCTCAAGTTTCTTCTTAAACAATCTTCCGCTGCCATTAATCAAATTGCCGAAGTCTTTTATCTTTCCCAGGGAGAAAAACAACTTTTGGTTTCGGCCGGTGTTGGTGAAGGCATTTTCTTCGCTGGACAAAATCATGTTGCCATAAGAGTTATCTCCTCCCCCGACGAACATGCCCTGGCCACCACCAAACCCTCGGAGATTCTCGAAGCACGTAAGCAACAAGTCACCTAAATTCGCTCATGGCATCAGAAAAAGACATCGTTATCCAACAGCTTTATCAAGTAATTGATCTTCTTGTTTCTCAAAAAGCGGCAGCGTCTCTTACTAAAGACGATTTAAAAATCTTTTCCGTCGCTCAAAAATACTTCGGTGAAAAATATTTTTTCCTCAACAACTACTCCAAATTTCTCAAAAATCTTCCTCTCTCTGCTGTCACCGACTATCTCGCCAGTCTTGAAAAACAAGCAAAAAAAGAAAAAAAAGAAGTAATCAAAAAAGAAACACCCAAAGAACAAGAGGCTTCAATTCCCCCGGAAATTGAAGCCCTGGTAGCCGAATATCAACAAAATCTTGCCTTGTTGGAAAGCGAAGAGGTCAAATCTAGTTCTCAAAAAACAGTCGCCGAGCAAGTTAAAATCGCCATTGCCCATTCCAAAATTAAAAAACTCGCTTTAGCCAACCGAGAAAGAAGACAATCTCAGGGAGAAAATTTTAAAAAAGTTGATGACCTTCTTGTTTCTCTTGGCTCTCCCAAATCAGAATCCAAAAAAGAAGCTTTAAATTCCTCCTTCACTGCCGTCAAACAAGTGGCTGATACTTATGCAGGCTTTTCCAAACTCTCTCCCAAACTACAAGAGCAAATTATTTCCTCAGCCACAGAACTTAATCTCATTGGTATCCGAGATCTCGACACGGCAGTTCAAGCTTCCACTCTCCAAATTGATGTTTCTTCTCTGGAAGGATCGGACAAAACCAATATTGCTACTATCCCTGGCGGTTTCATTTCCACCATCTATCAAGAAGTAACTTCTTTGAACAATCAAGCTCTCGAGTCTGAAACAAAAATTTCCGACAACGAACAAAGAATTATTAGTCTCCAAGATGAAATTCCCTCTCTCCCCAAATCAGAAAAGGAAAAGCTATCTCTTGAAATAAAAAATCTTCTTGCCGAAAATGAACAGCTTTCGGCCTCAATAGAATCTCAATCGACCCAATTTACCAGTTTAATCGCCAAACAGACAGACTCTTTCAAAGACTTTGAAAAAAGCCGCGAAGAAAGACTTTCTCAGGATCCTGATCTCCAGGATCGTATTGAGTTGTCTAACAAAAATATTGTCTCAATTCACAATAATCTTGAAAATAATGGTATTAGACCTCACCTCCCCACCCCCATGGATGATGCCCACCTTCTTGAAGAAGCCATTCGACACAACTTTCCGGGTGTTCTCCTTCCTAACTCCGGTTATCAAGCTGAATATGCCGCCGGTCTTCTCAACACTCCCCAAACACAAACTTCTGGTTTATCTCCACAAGCCATTCTTTTATACGGCAAAGAACTTACTCCCCAGCTTCTTACCAAAACTCGCCTTTTTGCCCAAAAAAATCCCAACTCCGCTTTGGGAAAACTTTATTCCACTCGCAAAGATATTTTTGATTCTACTAGTAGCCAAATCAGAAAAATCTCCACTTCTCCTCTCGGAAAAGAAATTTCCAAAGCATCTACTGGAGTTAGTAGAACTTTCGGATCTGTTTCAAAATTTTTTGGAAAGGTATCGGATAGAATTCCTGGAGGTATTGGTACTGTCTTTCGGGTCATTCAAGATCCTTGGGGATCTCTGCGATCCTGGGCAGGTCAAAAGGCCGGTGAATTTATTGCCAGACAGTTAGTCCAACGTCTTACCAACGAGACACTCAAAAAAGGAGCCGAAATGCTTCTCAAAGATGGTCTCAAAGAAACTCTTAAAAAATTTGCGCAACAGGCCGCCACTCAAGCTACCCTTAAAGTTGGTGCCAAAGTTGGTATCAAGATTGCCCTTGAAACTGGTGCTCAAGCTGCCAATGTCGTTCCAGGACTCGGACTTCTTCTTGCAGTCTTAATTGATATTTCTTTTTGGGTCGGCGAAAAAATTATTGGTTTTACCAAAGCCCTCGCAAAATCTATCTATGGTGAAGAGGTAAAGACTCGTGATGTCCTTGCCCTTCCCGCCGCTGGTTTTGCCTCTTTTGCAGGAGGAGTTGTGTCTTTCTTTTCTGGTATTGGCACCACCACCGTTATTGCTGCGAGTTCCGCTGTTGGTATTATTACCGCGGGAACTATTATTGTTTTTTTCTTTTACGTTACCTCAATTGTTGTCGCTCCCCTAATCTCCACCCTTGTTCAACTTGAATCGACTCCTAAAACTGCCTATACCGGCACAATTCTTCCTGGATGTCCCAATACCTGGCCGGTTGGTGAAGGTTATATTCTCACCCAAGGTCCCGGTGGAAAAGGTTCTCACGGTAACACCGGTTATGATCAATCTATCGATATTGGTACTCCCATTGGTACTCCCGTCATCAGCACCACTTTTGGTGTTGTCAGTTTTGCTGGTTTTTCACCGGAATATCTCAACACCGACATCCTCATCATTGATTCCGCTCTCGAAGATGGCACGGCTTTTAAGGTTGTTTATGCTCACCTCACCAGTATTGATGTTGCTATCGGAGGTAGTGTCGAAATTGGCTCTATCTTAGGAACGACTGGTACTGCCGGAACAGGGCCTCATCTTCACTATGAATACAAGGATCTTCTTTACAATCAATGTCCTGCTGGTGGACTTCAACTTTCCGAAAACTGTCCCGAAGGAGAGCTTTATCCTGGTTTAACCAGCTGTTCTAATCGACCTCAGGTTTATACTAACTAATATAACCATATGAAAAACATTCTCAGTTATTTTACCCAATCGAAACTCCGAACTAATTTAATAATTCTTGCTATTATCATCGTTTTAATTGTTGTCATTAACACCTTTACCGGCGTTTTACAAACCAAAAAATCTCCAAGTACCGAACCTCTCATTCCTTCTCTTGTCACCACTACCTCGACCACTACCTTTCCTCTACCCACTCCTGTTTTAAGTATCAAGTGGAACGGAGTTCAAGATCCTCAACTGCCGGAAAAACTTTACGAGTATTCTCTTGTTTCACCTTTAACCTCAGTCGATAACCAAAACAAACTTCCTTCTTTACTCGGCTTCTCAAATTCTCAAAAGGTCGCCGTCAAAGACAATAGCATCTCCATCTGGTCAAATAGTAAACACTCTCTTGTCATTAACACCAAAAATAACTCCATCATTTACTCTACTAATACCCCTCCTCTTCAAACAGGACCTTCTTTTACTCCAGAAAATAGTCTTAGCGCCGCTCGCAAAATTATCAAGGATCTTTTTGGTGAAGATGTTGAGGCCACTCTTATAAACCAAAACGTTGATTACTATAAAACTTTTAATATTTATTCTTCTCCTTCAACAGTTGAGAATGCTGATCTTGTTCGTGTTTCTTTCTATCAATCAATTAACAAATTTCCCGTTCTTGCTCAGTCGGAAACCGGTGCTGTTTTTACCTTCTACTTTGATCACAACCTAAATATTCACAGTATCTCCATTGTTGGTGGCTTTACTTCTGTTGCTCTAGGCAAAGAGTTAGTTATTTATCCTTTTGTCGATGTTAAAAAATTAGCCAGCTCTGCCCAAAGATTAAATGCCTCCCCTGATCTTGACGTAAACTTTCAAACAGCTTCCAGTAAAAAACTAGATCTTTCCGTCTCCCAATCACAAATCGGTTATCTTCAAATTCAAAATGTCTATCTTCCTATCTATTTTCTTGAAGGGGATCTAACTGGTACCAATGCCATACAACAGTCTGGCATCTATGCTTTACCCGCCTCAAAGTAAACTACTCCTGAACCCGAATCGGCATCACTACCTGTACCCATGTTTTTTCATCTTCGTTTCGGAATACACTTGGTTTTAGTTCACCTTCAGTTTCCCAAATTACATTTTCCGAAGTACAACTAGCCAAATAATCCAGTAAATATCTGGCATTAAAAGCCACTGTCATTTCATCCCCTTCTGTTGTTGCTGGAATATTACTCACACTGGTTCCCACTTGTGAATTTTCTGCTTTCACCACCACTTTGTTTTTTTCTATCTGTAGTTTCACAATATTGGCATTGTCCCGTGCAAACAAACTGGCTCTTTTGACGCCTTCTAGTATCTCTCCTTTACCAAATACCACCCTTGATGAGTAAGTGTTCGGCATTATCTGTTGATAAGGAGGAAACTCACCCGCAATCAGTCTCGATGTTACTTCAATTTCTCCTACTTTAAAAATAACCTGTTGGTTGCTTTTATTAAACTCTAAAGAAAAATCATCTGCCCCTGTTTCACCCAACAACTTCGAAACTTCCTGTAAGGATCTTGCTGGAAGAATTAATTTTGTTTCTTTTTCCAGTTCTGTTTTTGACAAAGTCAAACTATCAACCGACAAACGATATCCGTCTGTTGCCACCAATAATACTTTTTCCTCATTACTCACCCACAATACCCCTGTCAACACAGGTCTTGTGTCATCACGAGCCGCACTTACACACACTCTGTCGATTTTCTGTCTAAAATCTCCGCTCCTTAATACTACCTGAGCCTTACTCGCTCTCGGGATACTGGGAAAATCCTCGGCTCCTTGACCCACAATTTCGGAAATAATTCCGTCTATTTCAATCTTGACGATGTGTTTTTCTACAGACAAACTCACATTCCCCGAAGGAAAACTCGACACCAACTCCGAAAATAACTTTGCTGGTACTACTACTTCTCCTTCTTCTTCAATCTTAGCCGAAAGATTGAGCCAAAAACTTATTTCCAAATCTGTCGACACCAAGCTCACTTCGTTATCTTTTGCTTTGAGCATCACCCCTGACAATATTGGTAACTGAGGTCTTGAACTCACACCTCGGCTCACAATCCCCAAAGTTCTTTTAAGTTCTCCTGATTCGATAATTATTTTCATAGAATTTTCTTCTAATTATTATATTAATCTAAAATAGTAACAGTAGTAATAACGTCTGTTGATTTGTTGATTATAGCTTTGGTCACTGCCTGTATTCATTGTTGTTAAATTATCTTCGTTTGTTATATCAATACTTTTATAGCTCTTCTCTCTTTTCGAAGACTGTTATTTTCAGAACAACTCATTTTTTTTGTTGATAATTTTCGGGATAACTTTATTCCCTTATCAACATCAATTTTTAATTTAGTCTTATTAATCCACTTTTTTCCAAGTTATCCACGTGTTGGGGATAAGATGTGGATACCTAAGTGTATAACGCCTGTTTTATAGCTGTTACTTTCTTCCTTACATCGGCATTTTTATTAACCTCATTTTTCATTTTTTCGACCGCGTGCATCACCGTGGTGTGATCTCTTCCCCCCATAATTTCCCCTACTTTTTCCAACTGAATGTTCAAAGTATCACGCAACAAAAACATAGCAATGTGGCGGGCAACTACCAAGTCGGCTTTTCTACTTGTTCCCAATAAATCTTTATTTCTGTAATCAAAATATTTAGCTACGGTTGATACTACCTTAATAGGTCTCACCTTAACTTCCTTCACAAAACTCGCCGGCAACCCCATTGTTTGTTGCACCATTTCTTTTGTCAGAATTCCCTCCTCCAAACTTGCTCCAACCGCCAACTTTACAAAAGTACCTTCAAGTTCTCGAGCATTAGTATTAAAGTTATTTGCCATTAGTTCATAAGCTCCATCCTCGACCTCGACTTTAATTTCTTGAGCTTTTTGTCGCAGAATTGCCAATCTCATTTCGTAGTCCGGCAAACCAATGTCTACTGCCATTCCTCCTAAAAATCTACTCTTTAATCTATCCTCAAGACCTTCGATATCCTGAGGTTTACGATCACTGGTCATCACAATCTGTGCTGATTTGTTCGTCAATTCATTAAAAGTATGAAAAAACTCCTCTTGTGTTGAGTCCTTTCCTCCAAAGAATTGAACATCATCAATTAGAAGGGCTCCCACCTGTCGGTATTTTTTCTTAAAAGCCTCGGTCATTTTTGATCGGAGTGAATTCACTAAATCATTAGTAAACTGTTCCGAGGTTACATAAACCACTTTGCCAATTCCCTTTTTAACCAACTCGTGACCTACAGCATGCATTAGGTGAGTTTTACCCACCCCCACTCCTCCATATATAAATAAAGGATTGTGTCGAGTACCAGGGAAATCCACCACCGCTTTTCCGGCAGCGAAAGCCAGTCGGTTTGAACTCCCCATTACATAATTTTCAAATTGATATCTGGGATTCAAATTATTGCCTACCTGTTTGTCGGGTTCATTCGAAGCAAACAAATTCATGTTTGACTCCTCTTTTTCTGTTCTTGAATTTGTTTTTGTCTCCTTTTCTTTTTTCTTTGCTTCCACAACAATCAAGGCCACATCACATTTTTTGTGCGATATTTTCTCTATCACTTGTTTGATCGTACTGAAATATTTTTCGTCAATTGTTCGCACGTGGTATGCCGTTGGTGCCGCCAACTCCACGATTATTCTCTCGTTATCGATTGGTGTTATTGTTTTGATATAACAAGGTTTTACAAATCCATTGAAACCAGCTTGAGACATAGAAACCACCAGCTCTCCGCAGACTGCTTGCCATAGATGACTGGCGTCAATTTCCATAACGTAAAGTATTAATAATCGGGCAGGTGTAGTTCAGTTTTATCACGTTATCCACAATCTACAACCCCCAAAATACCCATCAAGAACACATCACAGAATATCACCGTGCCCGATCTCCGCAAAATCTTCTTCAATCCATTTAATCCCTTACGAGACAAGCCAAAGTTTAAAAGAAACAAAGAGATACTGTAAATTAATAAGATTGAGGTATAATAACCCGTTAATCCCTGTCCGCCCCCGGCGGAAATGATAAAATAAAACCATGCCAAAAAGAGTCTATCAACCCAAGAAAAAGAAACGCATTCGTACCCACGGTTTCCGCATTAAAATGGCCACCCATGACGGTCGCAACGTTATCAAACGTCGCCGCGCCAAAGGTAGGACAAAATTATCCGTTTAATTTATGGCTCTAGCTAGAGCTCATCGCTTATCTCTCCGTTTTGAAAGAGACCGTTTAAACAAAGACGGTAAAACCATTTTTGGTAAATTTTTTACCTTAGTCGTCGCGGACACTCCCGAAGAAAAAAAATCTCAATCTCCACGCCTGGCCATTCTCTTATCCAAAAAGACCGCCCCCCTCGCTATTGACCGCAATAAAATCAAAAGAATAACCTCGGCTCTTCTCGAAGATCTTCTCTCCTCACTCCCCCCAAAAGACTACCTGATAATTCCCAAAAAACACGTTTTGACGGAAAACAACCAATCTCTCTCCGAAGATCTCAAGAATCTTTTTCTAAAATAAAATGCTTTCTTTTTACCACAAATATTTCTCGCCTCTTTATCATGCCTTCGGTAAAGCTTTCTTTGGTTCCTCTTTTGCTTGTCGTTTCAATCCCACTTGTTCTGTCTACTCCAAGACAGCTTACCGCCGATATGGTATTATTCAAGGGACAAAACTGTCACTTAATAGAATTTTAAGATGTAATCCCTTCTCAAAAGGAGGTTACGACCCTGTTCCTGATAAAATCAAATAACTATGCTCGCACCAATAAACGGAATCCTTTATCAATCTCTTCTCTTTTTCTACCAACTCTTTGGTGGTAATCTTGGTCTCTCCATCATCGCCATTACCCTTATTACCAAGATAATTCTTCTTCCCTTGGTTGTTCCTTCTCTTCGTTCGGCCAAAAAGATGCAGGACCTCAAACCTGAGTTGGATAGACTCAAAGCCAAACACACCGACAAAGCCGCTCTACAACAAGCCCAAGTTGCCCTCTACAAAGAACGTGGTATTAATCCCGCCGCCGGCTGTCTTCCTCAAATTTTTCAAATCATCATTCTCATCTCTCTTTACCAAGTCTTCATGTACTTTCTTAAACAATCATCTGTTGGGGGTACGGTTCTCAATCCTTACTTCCTCTATCTCGACCTCACCAAACCTGACCGCACCTATATTATGCCTATCCTCGCCGGTGTTTCCCAGCTTGTTTTTTCTCTTATGATGCAATCCGGGATTGAATCACACGTCCACAACCCCAAGAAGAAAGATGAAAAGAAAAAAGAAGAAAATAATCTCGAGATGGCCTCCAGTATGCAAAAACAAATGATCTATATGATGCCTCTCATGACTGTTATCATCTCCCTCAACTTCCAGTCTGGACTTGTCCTTTACTGGGTCATCTCCACCGTTTTTTCTCTCGTCCAACAATACTTTTTCTCCGGTTGGGGTGGTCTTATCCCCGCCTACAACAAGGTTCGCGCTCTAGTTACTCGAGTGACTGGAAAATAATTAATTTGTTTAAAAATAAATAATAACCAAAATGGATCAGTCAAAAATAAAAGAAATTCTTTCCAACGTTCTTTCTCAACTTGCTCTCAACGAAGATCAAATTGCCATTGAACTGGCCGACGATGAAAACGTCAACATCTCTCTTACTCTCCCCCAAGAATCGGCTGGTGTTTTTGTTGGTCATCACGGTGAAGGACTTTCGGCTCTTCGTATGATTTTTTCCCTTATCATCTTCCAGAGGTTTGGTGTCTGGCCAAAACTTCATCTCAATGTTAATGACTATCAGGAACGTCGCGAAGAAACTCTCAAAGAACTAGCTCAAGACGCCGCCGAAAGAGCCGTCAGTCTTCAAAAAGAAATTATTCTTCCCAATCTCAGCTCCTACGAACGTCGGATTATTCACATGTTCCTTTCTGAATTCCCCGGTATCAAAACCGAGTCTCGCGGAGAAGCTCCCTTTCGACAAATGGTTATCGTTCCGCAAAACTAAGTTTTTCTTGTACAATCGGGGCAAGTGCTAAGCAATTTCTTAATTAAGGTTATTGTTCTTTTTTTACCTACTCAACTAGGTCTTCACTTTTGGCCCACCTTTTCTCGTGTTGCCGGCATCAAAGTCGACTATCTCTCTCCTACTCTCTACTTTCTCGACATCCTATTAGTTTTACTGGTTTTCTTAAATTTCAAATTAGTCCTCAATTATCTTAAAAAAAAGCTCCCTTTTCTCGGTATCTTTTTATCAATTATTTTTTTCAATACTCTATTTTCTCTTTCTCCTCTCAACTCCCTGTTTTGGTGGCTACGTTTAATCCTCTATCTTTTAGTCTTTCTCACCCTTCGTCTTCGAAAACTCCAATGGAAAGATATCAGTACTCCCCTTCTTTTTAGTACATCTTTTATTGTTATTTTGGAAGTACTTCAACTACTCTCCCAATCATCCCTTGGTGGGCCTCTCTACTTTCTTGGTGAAAGAACCTACTCTTCCGTCACGCCCGGAATCGGCCGCTTCAATTTTTTTGGGCAGGAAATACTCCGTCCTATTAGCACCTTCTCTCACGCAAACTCTCTTGCTGGCTATCTCCTTATCGTTTTTTATCTTTTTTTTAAAAAAACATCTCGATCATGGCACAAAATAATTCCCTTCATTGGTATTCTGCTCACTTTTTCCAAATCATCTATTATTTATCTTGCTTTCCTACTATTTAGTCTTAAGCCGGAAACAATTATTTTTGTTTCTTTTCTTCTTACTTTAGTTCAACCTTTTATTCAAAATTTCCTCTCCGACTGGCAGCCTTTATCTGATCGTCTTTTCTATTTTTCCTATCTCAAAAATATTCTTCTTCAAAATCCATTTACCGGTACTGGTTTTGGTAATTTCATTCCCTCTCTAGGAAAATTTCTCCCCGGTTCTTTTTTGACCCCCTCCAAACTTCAGCCGATTCATAATCTTACCTATCTTTTTCTTTCCGAAATGGGTATCCTCGGCTCACTCCTCCTCCTTCTCCCCGTCCTAAAAAAGAAAATCTTTGCAATCTTGACCAACCCTCTTGTTCTTGGACTCCTTGCCATTGTCATTTTTACCGGTACTTTCGACCACTATTTCTGGACTCTTCCTCAAAATAAACTAATCTTCCTTTTCGCTTTGGCAATTATGTTCTAAAATACCTACATGACTGAAAAATATGAACTTCTCGAAATAAATACCGACGGTGGTTCTCGTGGCAACCCCGGTCCTGCCGGCATAGGCGTCTATGCCCACTCAAACGGCAAAGAAGTCTTCACTCTTTCAGAAACAATTGGTGAAAACACCAATAATGTTGCTGAGTACACCGCTGTCATTAGAAGTCTCGAAGTTCTTCTTGAAAAAAAGATCTTCAGTCAGAAGCTAAAATATATTCTTGACTCGGAACTTATCGTTAGACAAATCACCGGCAAGTACAAAGTAAAGCTTCCCCACCTCAAAATCCTTCGCCAGCAAGTAGTTGATTTGGTTAAGAATCTAAGAGAAAAAGGCCAGATAGAACTAATGACTTTTATTACCGTTCCCCGTGAACAAAACAAAGAGGCCGACAAACTGGTAAACGAAGCTCTCGACGGGTAATTCTCCCCTTTCATTTTCCTCACTTTATTTTCTTCAACATTTTCTTTCTAAGACAATCTTTTTGCCGGCATAAAAGCTGTGGATAACTTTAGACAGCCTCAGGTTTAGATTTTCATGTGTGAAAAGTATGAACGTAAATTAACTCAAATCAGGCGTAAAACACTAAATTGTGTGAGCACAAATTTAAAAATAGAAAATGTAAATACAACAATAATCCAAAATACTTCACTAAGTATCTTCGTTTATACTTAAATAAATGCCACAGAGGGAAGTTCAAATCTCAATAAGCAGCAATAACTCTGAATTAGAGTCCATTTTTTTGGATAACCAGCTTCACTCGGAAATAAAGTTCGTCAAACACAAAAAGGAAAATCTCTCCTACCGAATATTTCTCATTGACCTTCAAAAAGAATTAACCCACATCAGCCAGAGCCTGATAGAAATTTATCGTTTGTGTCGTGAAAACGATGCTAAGCTTGTTGCCGTCATCCTTCACGGAGACTCCATCGATATTGAAAAAAACCATTATTTTCAAAAAATGCTTGATGATTTGGGAAAGGATAAACCCCTTCATCGTCTAGTCTTTACCAAAGACATTTATCAACACTACTCTTCAACCCCCTCAACGTCACTAGATACTCAATTTTACGAGGCCATCTCCTCAAAAAAAATAAATATCTCCCAAAAAGGTGAAAAGCTCTATTTCCCCCTAGCCCTTGAAGACTTTACCGCGGCCATTATTAAAACACTCTTTTTATCAAACACCTCCGGTAAAGTCTTCTGGATTCTTGGTGATCCAATTCCCGACCTCGAACTTGCCTATCTCCTCAAAAAAAATATTTCTGCCGTCAGTCAAGACGAACCGGAAATTAATGCCACCGGCAAAGATGATCCTAAAATCAATTCTTTACTATCTATTGGCAATAAGTCTCGGGGAGAACTCAACTGGAACCCCCAAAATGAAATTGTTGATGATCTAAAACAAATAATCACCCTATATGCCGACAGTCCTGAAAAAACGGAAATCAAAACCATAAAAACAAACCCTCTACACAGACTACTAACCTGGATATATCGACCTCGCCCCAAAAAAGAAAACAGTCTTCCAACGTTTAAAAAAATAGGCACCAATCTACTAATTGTTGTTTTAGTTACCATCGCTTTAATGGTAGGATCTTTCACTCTGACAACCGGACTTTCTCTACTACAGCTTGAAAAATCAATTAATCAAGCTCTCGAGGGAAATCTTCAACAGTCTATTTCCTCGCTTGACAACTCAACCAAACTTAAAGAGATAGGGGAGTCAGTTTTTAGTCCCCTTGTTCCTTTGTCTAATCTGGTTTCCCCACGCAGCACCGAAAAAATTTTTAATCTCTACTCCTTTATTGATTACGCCTCTTCCAGTCTTGGAAATCTTCACCAAACTTACGTTATGGCTGAAAATCTCCTCTTGTCTTTAAACAACGAAGAAACAAAAACTAATTACGATGATCTTAGCCTTGCTCTGCACTCCAATCTCAGCCAAATCTACGAAAATCTCAATCAAATATCATTTTTAAGTAGCAACGGCAAACTTCCAAGTTTCCTTGAAAAAAAATTAAAAAACAATGAGGAATACAAAAATTTGAAGAATTTAGAGGAACAAGTTGCCCAGTTTATTAAAGTAACTGATATTATTCCGGCCGTTTTATCAGGGGACAGAGCCAAAAATATCCTTGTGTATCTTCAAAACAGCCAGGTTCTTCGTCCAAGTGGTGGCGAAATTGACTATTATCTGCTTCTTACTCTCAACCAGGGTAAACTCATCACCAAAAAATATTTAACCGAATCTGAACTCGATAAACTCTATCAAGACGCAAACCTCACCACTCCAAAAAACAATCGCTTTGTTTCCGCCCCCACACCAAAACTTATAGATCTAGTCCAAAATCCCGACTTCTCCAAATCTTCTGTAGAAGTTTCTACCTATTTTGAAAAGGCTCTCAAAATAAAACCAGATTTTATTATTGCCACCAACAATCTCCTTGTCGAGCAACTTTTGTTAGAAGAAAAATCTCCCATAATTGATCAATACAAAGCTAGTTATTTAGAGGCCTCAGGCTCAGCGGTTTACCAAGAAATTTTTGATCAATATTTGGACAGACTTTTCAATCAAAACGTTTCCTTACCTGTTCTTGGGCGAACCATTGCCAAAACAATAGGGGACAATCAAGTTCTAATTTGGTCATCCGATATCAATACTCAGCGCCTTTTGGCATACCAGTCATATTCTGGAGTTATTGTTCCTCATCCCTGCAATGCCGGTATTACCTCCTCGAATATTTGTACGGCTCAAACCCTCTTTCTAAGTGAGTCTACAATTTTGCCATCCAGAAAAAACCCTTGGTCAAAACGCCTGTTAAGTCACACCATCGAAATTACTTCCTCATCCGTTCAACACGAGTATCAGATAAACTACACCACCAACCAACCGTCTTCCCCAGACTCCTCAATTGCCAACACTTATTATCTGTACGCTCCAAGCCCTTCAACCCTCGACAAAGTACTTTTAAATGACTTACCTTCATCTACCAAAAGTGTTACAAAAACAACCGAAGGATTGTTTGATATTTATAAAATTCCCTTGGCTATTTCTCCCAACAAAGATACTTCGGTCGTGATAAAAACAACTACCTTTAGTAATCAGACATTTTCTACCCCTTTATCCTACTCCGTTACCGAATATCACCAGCCGGGAACTACCGATGCCGGTACTACTCTCAAAATAATCTATCCGGGAAACCTATTCCCTAAAATTGTGACCTCTCCCTTCACTTCAGAACCTGCCGCCATGAAAGTAACTCTTCCTCCTCACACTTCCACTTTTGGCTTCACTCTTGATCAAAACACGCAATAAACTTGTGAAGCTAAGGCTAATAAGTTACAATACGAATCATGCAAAAATTTATACTGAAAGCCGATAAAAGAACCGTTTTAGGAAGTAAAGTCAAACAACTTCGTCGCACCGGCGTCATTCCCGCCAATCTTTTTGGAAAAACCATCGAAAGCCAATCCATTCAGGTCAATGGTGTTGAATTCAATCGTATTTATAAAGAGGCCGGTGAAACCAGTCTTATTTACGTCAATGTCGAAGGTGAAGACAAAGAGCGACCCACCCTTGTTACCTCCGTTCACTTCAACCCCATTACCGGAGATAAACTCCACATCGATTTTCACCAGGTTAATCTTAAAGAAAAAGTTACCGCCAACGTTCCGGTCGAAATTATTGGTGAATCAGAACTCGTCAACTCCAACGAAGCCGTTCTCTCTCAATCTCTCAACGAAATTGAAATTGAGGCTCTACCTACCGAGATTCCTGAAAGTATTACCTTCGACATTAGTTCACTCAAAGCCATTGGTGATCACCTCTTGGTCTCCGATGCCAAAGTGTCTGCCGATGTCGAAATTAAAACAGATCCAGAACAAATGGTTGTCTCTCTCCAAGAACCTATGAAAGAGGAAGTCATTCCTGTCGAAGAAGTTCCTGAGGATGCCACCGGAGCAGAAACACCTGCCGAAGGTGAAGCCGTGGAAGGCGAGAAACCTGCCGAAGGTGAAGCCAAACAAGAGGAACCATCCAAAGAATAAGAATAATAATATTATTGAACTAGAAAAGGCGCCCCTCGGCGCCTTTTTAGTATCTGTCAAATTTTTATTTCGGCCACGAATAGGAAATCAGTGGTCCTTCATCTTCAAACATCTCCTGCCAGATTGCTTCAGTGACAAAAGGTACGAAAGGATGTAGCAGGGTGAGCATTGTTTTATATCCTTCTTTCAATACCACGTCACTCACTCTTTTTTGTTTATTCATTTCGATACCCTCATCACAAAACCAATGCCAGAACTCGTTGTATACCGTCTCAGACGCCAACCCCACCTTCATCTGGTCAAGGAGCTTAGTCACTTCTTTTGAAACCGTAGAAAGCTTATTTTTAAAATCATCATCACCCTCGCTCTTTGCCACAACCTCCTCTTTTGGTTTTTCTGTTATATACCTTCCCGCATTCCAGATTTTATTACCAAAGTTTCTCATTCCTCGCACTTTGTTTTCTCCGGTATTACTATCCTGTCCGGCAGTCGTGCTCATCACCAAAGCCATACGCAGAGAATCAGTCCCATACTTTGTGCACAGTTCAAGGGGATTAATGGCATTTCCTACACTTTTGCTCATTTTTCTTCCCTGCTCATCACGCACTAGTCCGTGCAAATAAACATATTTAAAAGGTGATTTTCCTGTTAAATAAATTGACAACAACATCATTCTCATTACCCAGAAGGGGAGAATATCATATGCCGTTTCCATTACACTGGTTGGATAATAAGCTTCAAAGTCTTTTGACTTGTTTGTTTTAAGCGTTACCACCGGCCATTGCCCGGAAGAAAACCAGGTATCAAAAGTATCTGTTTCTTGAATATATCCCTCGCCAGGAGAAGACTCCGCTACTACATAGTCGGTTTTATTTTCATCTTTATACCAAACTGGGATTCTAATGCCCCAAACAATCTGTCGACTAATATTCCAGTCACGAAGATTTAAAAGCCAATGGCGCAAAATTTTATCCCTTCCGGCTCCCAAAATTACTGTTTCTTTCGAGTCCAGAGCCTTCAGAGCTTTGTCGGCCAAAGGTTTAACTTTAATAAAGAACTGTTTGATTGGTAGAGGTTCAATAACCCGATGGCAACGGTAACAAATGCCGACGCTGTGAATATATGGTTTTACTTCAACTAATTTATCTCCCAAATCGGCAATTATTTTTTCTCTTGCGGCACTCGTCGACATCCCCGCAAATTCTCCGGCCGCATCCGTAATTTTTCCATTTGTACCAATTACGGTAATCACTTCTAATTTATGTTTTACTCCCACTTCCCAATCATTAGGATCATGTGCCGGGGTAATTTTTACCGCTCCGGTACCAAACTCCATGTCTACCATTTCATCTCCAACTATCGGAATTTCTCGGTTAATCAATGGTACGATTACGGATTTTCCAATCAAGTGACTATATCTTTTATCCTTTGGATTCACCGCTACCGCCGTGTCTCCAAGCATTGTCTCTGGTCTGGTAGTTGCCACCTTCAACAAACCATAATCTATGGTATATAGCTTATCTTCTCTCTCTTCATGTTCCACTTCCAACTCGGAATAAGCCGTGCCACATCTCGTACAATAATTCACCAATTTTTCGGCTCGATAAACTAAACCATCCTCATGTAACTTTTTAAAAGTCTTTATTACTTCCTCAACAATTTCCGGATCCAGTGTAAATTTATATCTACTCCAGTCCGCACTAGCTCCCAGTTTTTTCATCTGGTTCAGGGCCACTCCGGTATTTTCTTGAACATAATCCCAGATCATTTTGTACAAAGTCTCGCGATCAAAATCAAATCTACTTTTACCTTCTTTAGACAGCTTCTTCTCAAATACAAACTGAGTTTCAACGCCCGCATGATCTGTTCCGGGAAGCCACAAAGCCGCCTCACCTTTCATTCGGTGATAGCGAATGAAAATATCTTCCACCGTTACAAACATCGCGTGTCCAATGTGCAAAGGATCATTTGCATTCGGGGGAGGCATAATAATAGTAAATGGCTTCTTGCCACTCTTAATTAATTCTTCTCCTGTCGGGGGAGTAAAGACACCACTTTCCTCCCAAGTTTTGTAGATTTTATCTTCGAACTGTGTATGATCGTAATTTTTCTGCATTTACTCCTTGATTTTATCATCACTCACGCTACATTCAGCCCCTTTATTTGTTCTTTCGTAGAAAATCCTTAAACCGTCGCCACACTTGGGTCTGGCCTTAAACTTACTGGTTTTACCTCGCGAGGAGCAATTATCGCGGCTACCCCCACCATTGCCGCGTTGTCTCCACAATATCTAAGTTCCGGACAAAAGAATTTAACCCCCTCAACTCCTTCAACTGCCATTTTTAAACCTTCTCTCAGCTGTTTATTTGCTGCTACTCCACCAGCCATCAGTACACTTTTTGGTTTGTACTTCTCCACCGCCATCATTGTTTTTTTAACTAATATCTCAATTACAGCTTCCGAAAACTCCCACGCCAACATATCACGTGTTTCTTCTTCAACAGTCCCCAAAGCCGTGATTGTTTTGGAAATTGCCGCTTTCAGACCAGAAAAACTCATATCTAAATTATTTTCATTAAGAAGTGGTCTGGGTAATTTAAATTTTGTTCCAAATTTTTCTTTCATTTGCACCGTCACTCTTTCTACTGCCTTGGAAATCTCTGGCCCACCAGGATAGGGAAGACCCAATAATCTCGCCGCTTTATCAAAAGCTTCTCCGACAGCATCATCACGAGTTCCCCCAATCCACTCCCAGTCTTTAGTATTTTTCATCAATATCAAGTCGGTGTGTCCACCACTCACCACTAACCCTACCGCGGGGAACATCGGTACTTCGGTCGTTTTATCTTCGACTATCCAGTTGGCAAAAACATGTGCCGCCATGTGATTCACCGAGTAAAGTGGCTTCTTCCACGCCCAAGACAAAGCCTTTGCCGACTCTACCCCCACCAACAGACTCCCCATTAATCCTGGACCAAAACTAACCGCAATCCCTTGAATTGAGTCTTTATTTTCTCCGACGGACTCGGTAACTACTGGAATTATACTTTTGATCTGTTCGCGTGCCGCCACCTCCGGTACAATACCACCATATTTTTGGTGCATCAATACCGAGCTTGCCACCACACTATTAAGTATTTTTACTCCTCCTCCACAGTTTTCCACGACCGCCGCCGCCGTTTCGTCACAAGTACTTTCGATAGCTAAAACTTTCATCCCCTTATTTTAACCCAGATTGAAGCAAATTAAATCAAAATTAATCAAACCTTAAATTCTTGTCCCCTTAAGATATATTGCCCGCCAAGGTTGATAGTTACTATAAAAAGTCTTTTCAAATAATGTTTCGTCTCCCTTAGTCACCTTGTAATTAAAAGACACTTTTGCTCCCCAAGCTGACCAGTCAATTTGTTTCATTTGTCCAAGGGGAAGAGTAGGGTCATCAACATACAGAGTTGCCGGTGGCGGAGTTTGTGAGGAAATTTTTGGAACGGAAATACTCGCCACCCTACCATCTTTTGTTCCATAAATCTGCACACTCATATTCATATTTTTTGTGTCAACTTTGGTTTGTATTAGGATATGATTTCCTGTATCATTCAAAAACTTTAAATCTGCGGTAGGGTTGTACACCGTTGCATCAATTCCCGGCTTACTATCTTGTTCATAATAACCTACTCGATAAGCATGCGCCTTTCTCTCAGTGATTGTGAGCCCTGCATTAAGAGCTGCTCTAAACACCGTTGTCGATACTTGACACACCCCACCTCCATCACCTAACACCGTTTTTCCTCCACTGATAATGTACGCTGACTGATATCCCGATGCCTTTGAAATATCCCCGACAGCACTATTAAACGAAAATTCTTCACCCGGAGCAACTATCGTGCTATTTATTCTCGACGCTGCCAAATTAACATTAAATACTCTTCCTGGAATTGAATGAGAAAACAACGATTTACCCTCTCCAATTAACTCTTTAATGCCTAGATTATTTATATCCCCGGCCTTAATTTTTGGGTAAGAAAGAATTACTGGAATTTCTAAAGTCTCACTACTAGCCGTCAGCAAAATCTCAGCCAGCTTCTCATTGAAAGCAGGAACATCAATTACTCTTCCCACGACTTCGGGTTTAAACTCTAGAACCTTTCCCTCTTCAAATCTAAAAACTGCGTCCTTGGACTCTGTTTCCACCAACTGTTGTATTCTTGCTAATAAATTTCCAAACTGATCTTTATTCACAGTCTCTCTTGTCAGTCCATAAAGAGCCACCATCTCCTCTCGACTAAGACTTGTTTCAAAACTTTCCTGTTTCAGTATTAATTTCTTCTCCCCCCACTTGTTTATAGAATCAATTGCCTTGTCCACCAACTCTTTGTTTTCCTTTGCTGAAATGACCACTTTGGGTACATCAATAATCTGTTTATCCGGCAGCGACCAACCCTCAACGATCTTACCTATAAGCTGGAGTTTATCTATCTCCAAGCCATCTTTACCTGATACAGCAACTATTTTATCTTTTTCGACGACTAATTTTGGCCAAACAGGTTTCTGATTAAAGTCAGTTGCCAGTTGATCGACATATCCCTCCAAATCATCTTTTTCATAACTAATCGGCACCGAAATATTTCTTGGAGAATAAATTGTTTTTAACTGTTCGGATACCTGAGTTAATATATTTCCGTTTCTTCCCACCGAATATGCTTGTTCGACTGCCCAATTGAAGTCTCGTTCCACCTTGATCTCATCTAATTTATTAATCTCTTTTTCATTAACTCTTAAGATCACACTATTGGGATTTGTTGAAAAATATTTACTAACAAGTTTTAGAGCCGTTATTTTATCCATTCCACCCACTCCGATACCGGCTACGGACACTTTGGGGAAAATTAAATTTCTGAAAGCCAGTCTATACCCCGTAAAAGCGGCACTAATTACTAAAATACATATCGCAAAAATCCAGATGATGTTTTTAAATTTATTCATTCTTGCTATACTCTAATACAGTGTCATTCGTAATCCAACTCTACTATTTTAGCTGATATTTTTATATGGACAACCAATTTCCAATTCCAGGCCCATCTGTACCAGGGGAAACCACTCCACTACCCACCCCCGAAGAAGCTGCTCCAACACCCCCAAGCTATCAAGCCCCAGTCTCTGTCAAGCCTCCTGTAGTCAAACCCTCACCTCTTAAAATTATTCTTCCTCTTCTCGCGGGAATTCTTGTTATTGGTTTAATTGTCTATGGCCTAACCAAATTTATCGGTTCTAGAGCACCTTCGGAGTCTATTACCACGGGACAAACCGTTACCTTGACATACTACGGACTTTGGGAACCATCTTCCGTGATGAAACCACTAATTGATGAATTTGAAACTCAAAATCCCGGTATCAAAATTAGTTACCAGCTTCAGTCGCCTCAAGACTACCAAGATCGCCTCAAAACAGCCCTTGAAGGCCAAAACTCTCCTGATATTGTCAGGCTGCACTCTACCTGGCTTCCTCTTTTTGCAAAAAATCTTTTTCCTGCTCCTGCCAACTCTGTCTCAGCCACCGAAATCTCCACCAATTTTTACCCCATCGTTGCCAAGATGTTAGTTTCCGGCACACAGGTTTATGGAGTTCCCCTGACCATGGACGGACTGGTGCTTTTTATGAACAACTCCATGTTTCAACAAAAATCTCTCCTACCCCCCAAAACCTGGGAAGATGTTTTGTCTGCCGCCAAATCTCTCAAGGAAGTTGATCCTCTTACCGGCAAGTTAAATCGTGCCGGAATTGCCCTTGGTAATACCGGAAATGTTGATCACTGGCCGGATATTGTTAGTCTTATGCTCCTTCAGGCAGGAGTCAAACTAACCGACATCAAGGGTGCGGAGGCTTCCGCCACTCTAACTTACTACACCGATTTTGTTACCAAACACCGTGTTTGGGACGACACCCTGCCTCCTTCCACCGTTGCCTTTGCCAACGAAAAGGTTGCCATGATTATCGCCCCTCTTTGGAGGGCTCCTGAAATAAAAGCCATCAACCCCTCCCTTTCTTGGCAAACGGTTACCGTTCCCCAGCTTCCGGACTCGGATATTGTCAACTGGACCTCTTTTTGGTTTGAAGCCGTTGCTAAAAATAGCAAGCACCCTCAAGAGGCCTGGAAATTTATTAGTTTCTTAGCTTCGGCCAAAGCCCAACAACTTCTCTTCGATGCCGCAGCTACAGATAGAGAGTATCCCCAAGCCCCTGCCAATAAAGCCGTTGCTTCACTTGCCCAAAACAATCCCGTTGTTTCTCCCTTTGTCACTAGTCTTGAAACTGCTCATACTTTTTATACCGCCAGTAATACCAGAGACGCCAAAACGGCACTTAACTCTCGCCTAATTAAATACCTGGAAGATGCTGTTAATGCCGTCTCTCAGAACCAAGATGTAGCCAAGGCTCTGATAACTCTAAACAGTGGCTTTGCTCAGGTTTTATCCCAGTATGGTTTAGTTGCAGCCCCCGTTGCCACCACCACTCCCTAAGTCATGAATTTAGCCGCCGCCGTTGCTAAAACCATTGCCTACGGAGGTTATTTCAATTTCCCCCTTTCTCTCGAGGAAATTCACTTTTGGTTAATTTCTCCTCGTTTGGTACCCAAATCATTAATCAAAAAATACATAACCACCCTCAAGCCCAAGGACATAAAACTTAAAAAAAATCTTTTGGCAAACACCAAACAAAAGGAAATAATTGCACTCAAGCTTCTCAAATTTATCCGCCTATTTCCCTTCATTCGCCTCATTGCTTTTACCGGTTCTGTTGCCGCCAATAATACTAAAAAAAACGACGACCTTGATTTATTAATCATTACGGAACCAAATACCCTTTGGTTTACCCGACCCCTACTTCTACTTCTTCTTTCCTTAGTTTTTAATCGTCGTCACCCGGGGGATAACTCTTCAAAAAAAACAAAAAATGCTTTCTGCCCCAATCTTTGGCTTGACACGCTTTCTCTTACCGTGCCCAAAAAACGCCAAAATATTTACACTGCCCATGAAGTTCTCCAGGTGAGACCTTTGTTTGACAGGGGAGATACCTATCAGAACTTTATTAGGTCCAATCGCTGGACCAGTCGCTATTTAGCCAATGCCTACCACAAACTGTCTGCTGGAAAATACCCCAAAAAGAACTCGAGTCCTTTATTTTTTTTCATCGCCTCTCTTAATTACCTGTTGTTTATACTTCAATACCTCTACATGCTTCCCAAAAAAACCACCGAATCTGTTTCCCTTCATGCAGCCTACTTCCACAAGAATGATCTTTCACTTGTCCTGACCAATTATCTCAAAACCAACTCGTTATAATTACCTTAATAATGGAAATCTTTACCACTTACTTCTACCAACCATTTTTCAATATTTTAGTTGGTCTTTACTGGCTAGTTGGACAAGTTTTACCCAATCCGGACATGGGCATCGCCGTTATTTTATTTGCCGTTTCCGTTCGCCTCATTCTCTTGCCTGTTGATCTGGCCGGCGACCGCTCCGCCGAGGACAAGTACGAAATTGCCAAAAAGATAAAACAATTAAAAAAGGATTTGGCTTCTGATCCAATTCGTCTTAAAGCCGAAACTCGTCGGATTATGCGTACTCGCCCCGGCGCCATTATCTCGGAAATCATCAATGTCGTCATCCAAGTCATGGTCATTCTCATGCTTTATCGTATTTTTACCACCGGCCTAGAAGGTGCCGATCTCCACTTGCTCTACAAATTCATGCCCAAGATTCAAACACCCATCGACCTTATGTTTCTGGGAATATATGACCTATCTCACACCAATAGTTCCCTAAACGTCCTTCAGAGTTTAATGATTGCCGCCAACGAAGCTATGCACCTTTATTTTTCTCCGGTTAAACCCGACAAAAAAGACTTCGTTTCCCTGGTTATCATTTTTCCCATTTTTTGTTTTATCATTTTTATGTTCCTCCCTGCCGGCAAAAAGGTCTATATCATTACTTCAATTGCCTTCACGATGGTTGTCCGTTTAGTCAGACAGCTTCTCTATCTTTACTACTCTCTCTCCAAAAAAACAGCCCTCGAAACTGCCACGGACTCGTCTCCTGAGGCAGGAACCCCTCTTTCTTCATTGCCGACTCCAACTTCACCTGAAAAGACGATATAATATGGAAAGCTATGGCAGATTTTGATAAATTGGTTGTTTCCTTCCTCGTTGACGAAATCGTCGGCGGTTTTTTCATTTCCGTTCCTCCAGGACACGTTGCCTGTGTTTATGATCGCGGACTCGGTGTTCTCAAGCGCGTTTGGGGTCCCGGACTTCATCTTAAGATTCCTTTTTGGCAAATAGCCAAACTTTTTAATGCTCAAATTCTTGAGTACACCATTCGCCACGGCTTTGATCTTTCTCAAAAAGAGTCTCTCGGTGATGAACCTATTACCGCTAACACCAAGGACAATAAAACCATCTCCATCGAAGGCTCGGTTCTTTTTAAGCTCGATAAAGCCAACGCCCCAGAGCTCTGGGAAAACATCGGCGACAACTTCATTTCCAAAGTTGTCCGTCCCTATTCCAGAAGTCGTATTTCTTCTGCTTTTAGTCAGTTTGATCACACCGAAATTGGTCCGGAACGAACTCAAATTGAAAACACCATCAAAAACGAACTGAACAAACTTTTTGAAGACAAAGGTCTCATCATTGAGAATGTTCTTTTTTCCGAAGTAAAAATTGTTGATACAGGCTCCAAACAGCCAGTTCAAACCATACTTTCTACCCCCGCGACCGTCTAGTTTTGTATATACTTATCCTATGGCCTTGCCCAAATATTCGGTACTGCAGATTCGTCCTGCCAAAGACTCACTCACTGGTCAGGCTGCCTTTGTTGAGTTTTTAGCCTCGATCAAGTCTTCTCTCAAGGCTGGTTTTATGGATAGGCTTCTCAGCTCCTACGAAACCATTACCTTAGAAATCGCCAATCTTAGTCAAACCACTTACTTCATTATTGCTTGTCCGGAACGTCTGGAACACCTTGTTCGTTCTCAAATTGCCGCCCAGTATCCCACGGCTCTCATTACCCCCATGAAAGACTATCTCGTCGACTGGTTGTCTCATGGTCAGCCTCAAATAGGTCAGTTGGTGCTCTCATCTCCCTCCCAACTTCCCCTCAACGTCACCGAAGATGAAAAAGTTGACCAAATGACCGCCATTCTCGGTAGTCTCTCACGTATTCCGTCAGGTCAGGCTGCCGTAATCCAAATTTGTCTCTTCGCCGCCCCTGGAAACTGGCAAAAATCTCTTCGTAAATCGCTCGAGCCTAGACCGGTTGCCGAAGGTGAAAAATCCCAACCTAGTGCCCAAAAACCCTTCATTGAAAAAAAACTTGCCTATCAAGCCTTTGGCTGTGATATTCGCCTTGCCGCCATTTCCCAGAATGAATCGAGTTCCAGACAACTTCTTTCTCAAATTTCTGCCGCTTTCGGTACCTATTCTCTTTCCGAAGGGAATAGCTTTAAGCTCAAAGTTGTCAAACCCTCCTCTCATAAAAAACTAAAAGAAATGATTGTCGAGCGTTCGGCTAAGTACTCTAATCAGTACCAATATCTAAACTACGCCGAAATAGCCGCCATTTATCACTTGCCTGGTGTAAATCTCGCCAACATCAAAGGTATCGCTTGGGGAAAGACCTTAAGAGGGGAGCCACCAGCAAATCTCCCCATCGCCGAAGATCTTTCTGAAGAAGAGAAGCAAGATATTAATTTCTTTGCTAAAACGGAATACAAAAACAGAATTGTCTCCTTTGGTATGAAAAAGGGGGAGGATCGTCGTCGTCACGTATATATCTTGGGTAAATCCGGTACTGGTAAATCAACCCTCCTGTCCAACATGGCCATCAACGATATTCGTCATGGTGAAGGCATGGCATTAGTCGATCCTCACGGGGACACCGCCGAGCATCTCTTAGACTACATCCCCTCAGACAGAATTAATGACGTCGCCTACCTCGATCCCTCCGTCGTTGGCAAATCTTTTCATCTCAATCCTCTCTATGTTAAAAATCCGGCTTACTCGGAACTAGTCGCCTCGGGCATAGTTTCTATTTTTAGTAAACTCTACGGCAACTCCTGGGGTCCTCGTCTGGAATATATTTTAAGAAACACTCTCCTTACTCTCGTTGGTAAGCCGGGAGCGACCCTTCTCGATGTTCCTCGACTCCTTACTAACAAGCCCTTTAGAGAAGAATATCTTTTGGCGGTTCAGGATCCGGTTCTCCATAACTTCTGGCACGACGAATACGACAAATACTCAGAAAAATTCCAATCCGAGGCTATTTCTCCCATTTTAAATAAAGTTGGCCAGTTCATTACCTCACCCACGATTAGAGATATCATCAGCCATCCTACTTCTACCGTCGATTTTGAAGATCTCATGAACAACGGCAAAATTATTATTCTCAATCTTCCCCAAGGCAAGATTGGTGAAGATAATGCCGCTCTCCTGGGAGCCATGTTTATTTCCCAAATTCAGATCGCCGCCATGAATCGTGCCAATATGGCCGAGACGGAGCGTAAAGACTTCTTTCTTTATGTCGATGAGTTTCAAAACTTTGCCACCACCTCTTTTATAAAAATTCTTTCCGAAGCTCGTAAATATCGTCTTAACCTTATTCTTGCTAATCAATACACCGCCCAGCTTCCGATAGAAATTCAAGACGCTATTTTTGGTAATGCTGGCACTCTCATAAGCTTTGTCGTTGGTGCTGCTGATGCTAATCGTCTCATGAATGAACTGGGAAACTTCTACACCCAAGATGATCTCGTTGGTCTTGCTCGTTACCAAATCATCGTCAAAATTTCTGTCAACGCCTCCATTTCCAATCCTTTCTCGGCCACGACACTACCCCTTCCGGAAAACAAAGATAACAGCCGTCAAAAAATTGTCGCGGCCAGCGAAGAACAATACTATCGTAAAACCGAGGCTCTCGACATGGCTCAAGCCTCAATTTATGCTCCCAGTGCACCCCCCAAACCCCGCTCCTATTCTCCAACCACTCCTTATCGACCTCAGCAACAAACACCCTCTTCCTCTATTAATAAAAATGAAACAATAAAACCAAGCCCAACAGTTTTTTCAAAAGAACCCTCTTTGGAAGAACTGGACAAAGACAGAAGTGAAGGTCTTCGCCCTAGTGTTGTTGGTTGTTTCTTAAACTCCGGCAAAATTCTTTTCGTTTACCAAAAAATTCATCAACTCTGGCAACTACCGCAAGGGGGAGTGGATAATCGCGAGACCACAATCGACGCTTTCAAACGTGAAATGACTGAAGAACTAGGTGAAGATTTTGTTAAACAGTCAAGTTTCAAACCCACTTTTTTTTCTGCCGACAAAATTGAGTTTCCTCCTGACAAACAGGGTTTGCGAGAACTTAAACTCGACTCCGGTAATCCGGTCAAAATGAAAGGTAAAAAATATTATTTTCTCTACGCCACTTCTTCATCTACCGATTTGAAATTTCCTTCAGATGAAGAATATAATGATTTCAAATGGGCAAATTACAGTGAAGCTTTGGAGCTAGCAAAAACTTCTACCCAAGGAGGTAAGCTTAGAATTACAACATCAGCACTAGATATTTTAAAAAACAAAGGCCTTCTTATTTCCGGAACCAATATTAATAATCAAAGCAACAACAATGGATCCAGATCAAACTCCAAACCTCCAACCCAACCCACTCCCATCCGACGCCCCCCAAAACCAGACGTCAACCCCATTTTCTTCCCCGATAAGTCAGGAGATAACCCCACCAGCAGCTTGGAGCAGCGACCAGACTCCACCGTTAGTGTCCTCGACACCCCCGACGAGTCCGGAGCCAATCTCCCCGCCAATGTACCAGGAGATACCCCCAAAATCACCCCTCCCGGTCAAGGGAATTCCCTCATCGTCTAAAAAGTCTGGTTTTCTAAAAACTTTCTTTATTGTTATAGCCCTCGTTCTTTTCGGCATCTTCATCGGTGTTGTTGCCGCCCGTTTTCTCCCTATGCCTGGGACGGAAGTTCCCGTTGTTACCCCAACTCCGATAATTACTGTTACTCCCTCTCTTACTCCGGAGGTTACCCCAGTCTCTACCGCTTCGGCTAACTTTATTTGTCCAGCAAATGGCTGGGTAGACTGTATGCCAATACTTGACGAGGCAAAAACAATCTCTTGTTCTGCTGAAGCTATGGCTTGGTACAAAGTCAACTGTCCCAATTTTCAGGGAGCAGCTCTCTAGGTCTTGACAATAGGTCAAATTATAAGTAAAAATAGCACTCGAGGAGTATGAGTGCTATTTAGTGTATACTCAACTCCTAAGCCTTATCAATTATCTACAAACAAAGCATGATAAACACTCTCACTGTTAAAAAACTCGCCCCCGCTCCCGGTTATCTTCTAGTTGAACCAGCCAAACAAGAGAAACAAACCGCTTCCGGACTTTTTCTTCCTGACTCCCACTCCGAAAAACCTCAGTATGGTACCGTCTTGGCAGCTGGCGGAAAACTAATCAACGACCGCGGTGTCGAAGTAAGTTCTCCCGCTAAAGCAGGGGACACCGTCATTTACAAAGAGTGGGGTGGTAACGAGGTTGAGATTGGTGATACCAAGTATCAATTCCTCAAGTTTGACGACATCTTAGCAATTGTTAAATAAACATGGCCAAACAAATCATTTTTTCCGAAGAAGCTCGCGCCAAACTTGTAACTGGCGTTAGTAAACTTGCTCGAGCAGTCGTTACCACTTTAGGACCCAAGGGCAGAAATGTAGCTATTGATAAAAAATGGGGCGCACCCACCGTTCTTCACGACGGTGTCTCTGTTGCCAAAGAAGTTGAACTTGCCGATCCTTTTGAAAATATGGGTGCTCAGCTCGTCAAAGAAGCTGCCAGCAAAACCAACGATATTGCCGGAGATGGAACCACTACCGCCACCCTTCTGGCCGAGCAAATTGTTATTGCTGGAATGGAAAGTATTACTCAGGGAGCAAACCCCATGCAGATGAAGCGCGGTATCGACAAAGCTGTTTCCGCTGTAGTCAAAGAACTGGGCAAAATAAAAAAAGATCTTTCTGAATCTGACTGGGAAGCGGTCGCCACTATCTCTGCCCAAAACAAAGAAATCGGCAAAAAAATTGCCGAAGCTCTATTTTCTGTTGGCCGTGATGGTGTCGTGACTGTTGAAGAGTCCAAAGGTATGGAATTTGAAATCGAGAAAAAGGAAGGTATGCAGTTTGATAAGGGCTATGCATCAGCCTATTTTGCCACTGATGCTTCCAATATGGACGCCACCATCGAAAATCCATATATTCTAATCATCGATCAAAAAATTAGTGCTCTAAATGATATTGTTCCTTTCCTGGAAAGCACCATGAAAGTTACCAAAAACATTGTCATCATTGCCGATGATATCGAAGGAGAAGCCCTTGCTATGTTGGTCGTCAATAAAATGCGTGGCAACTTTAATGTTTTGGCCGTTAAAGCTCCCGCCTTCGGTGACAGAAGAAAAGCTATTCTCCAAGATATCGCCATATTAACTGGGGGAACACTCATCTCCGAAGATACCGGTCGCAAACTGGACTCGGTCACCATTGAAGATCTTGGCCAAGCCGACAGCATCTGGTCCGACAAAGATAACACCCAGATCATCGGGGGAAAGGGAGACCCTCTATCTCTCAAGGCTCGCTTGGCTCAAATCAAAAAAGAGTACGACAAAGCCACGTCTGAATTCGACAAGGAAAAACTAGCCGAAAGAATTGCTAAACTCAGCGGCGGTGTTGCTGTCATCAAAGTTGGTGCCGCGACAGAAGTTGAGCTGAATGAACTCAAGGAAAGAGTCAAAGATGCTGTTGGCGCTACCAAAGCCGCCATTGATGAAGGTATTGTTCCCGGCGGCGGCGTCGCTCTCATCAAAGCCCGTAAAGCCCTTGATGGACTAAAGGGTGATAACCCTGACGAAGAGGCGGGTATCAAAATTATCAAAGACTCTCTTTCCAAACCCTTACAATGGCTGGCCAGCAACTCCGGCTTTGATGCCGATTTGGCGGTTAAGACTGTCGAGGACAACAAAAATGTCAATTTTGGTTTTAATGCTCTCACCTTAGAGTTTGAAGATATGATTAAGGCCGGAATTCTTGATCCAGTCAAAGTCACTCGCTCCGCCCTTCAAAATGCCGCCAGTGTTGCCAGTATGATTCTTACAACGGAATGTCTCATCACCGACATTCCCGAAGAAAAGAAAGAATCTCCAGCACCCAACATGGGTGACATGGGAATGTAATTAAAAGGTACTAAAGGTATAAACACAAAAGACCCCTTACGGGGTCTTTTCTACATCCGAAGAACCCCGTACAACCTACAACTGGAGCGAAGCGAAGTTGTACGGGGGTGAAGAGCACAGACTAACACACGAAGTGTGTTAATCTGTCATCATGGAAGCCAGAAGTTTGAATCACTCGGTTTACTACCATCAGTATCACGTTGTGTGGGGTACGAAGTACAGGAGACAGTATCTCCAGGAGTACGTAAAGAAAGCCTTTGAAATATATGTCAAACGAGTAATATCTAAGTACCCCACAATTCAACTAATCAAGGTCAATACGGATATTGATCATGTTCATCTACAACTTTCAATACCGCCTAACATGGCTGTCTCACGGGTGGTGCAGAAGGTGAAACAGGAGACAAGTAAACTCCTCAAGAAAAGATTTAAGTTCATTCGAGAAATCTATCCCTTCGAGGGTATCTGGAGTGTTGGGTACTTCTCCTCAACCATCGGGCTGAATGAGGAAACTGTCACGCGGTATATCGACAGTCAAGGGAAGAGAGACAAGGGGAGACAGTACAAACTCTGGCTCCCATGATGCCGCCAAAGGAAACCCCGTACAAGCAAAGCGTAGTGCGGGGAGGAGGTCATTTGTTGACTAAATTATTCTTATTCTTGCCATCACGTTGAAACTAGGGAACTTAACCATCGATAATATTATCCACAAAATAAACAAGTTTTCCACACAGCACAAACAATTGATGAATCAATCAAATTATTATCTCAATCAGTTGAAAACTATTTATCTCTTGTTTACCCTGCCCAAAGCCAAGTAAGGCTGAGGGTTAATATTTTTTTCGTTTTTGATCACTTCAAGATGAAGGTGGGGTCCGGTAGTTTTTCCTGTCAAACCAACCTCACCAATAGGCTTATCGGTTGTTACGGCGTCTCCCTCGTTAACGAAGACCTTACCCATGTGTGCATATAAAGAAACAGTATCATTTCCATTATCAATCCACACGGCTCTACCATAGTCGTACCTAAGGTATTGAACCTTAATAACGACACCTTCTCTAATAGGGTAGATCTCAGACCCCAAAGGAGCTGTTAGGTCGATTCCGGGATGTCCGAAACGGAAACCCTGAGAAACGCCTGTATAAGCAGGAAGAACGTTGGCATAACTCTTACGGGTCTCAATAGGAATCTCCGTATTAAGAGTTTGTACATTTGCAGCGACCACAGACTGGTCGATTGGGAGGAATACTAGTCCGGAAGCCAAGGAGGTCATTGAAATGACTCCACCTAAGGCGGCCTTAATAGTTTTTCCTTCGAACATCGGTCTGATGAGTTTTGAAACAGGGTTTGATGTTCTGGTTTTTGGTAGTATGTTTAGTATCATAAACGCGGGTATTGCCCCGCATCAGGTACAAAAAATGCTTGAATTTCTCAAGCGAACGGTATCATACCATATCAAATTGCCAATGTCAAACCTACAGCCCCTGACTTGGTATATCCTTAATCTAGATATGTTGACCAAAGAACAAATTCAAAACAAAAATGTCTTACTTCGAGCTGATCTAGACGTGCCTATACGCCAAGACGGCAGGGTCGAAAACGACTACCGTCTCCTGGCTCTTCTACCCACGATAAAGCTTTGCCTTGAGTACGCCAAAAAAACGGTTATTATTGGCCACCTTGGCCGTCCAGCGGGGGAGGATTCATCTTTAAGCCTGGCTCCTGTAAGAGATAGCCTAAATAGATTGCTAAATCAATCTATTTTGCTTCTTCCTTCGGGTATTTCTCCAGGGGAGAGATGGAAGGGGGAATCTCCCTTAGTCCTCATGGAAAACTTAAGGTTTGATCCTCGAGAAGAAAAATTAGATAGGGGATTTGCCAGTGAATTAGCCATCGGCGCTGATATTTACATTTATGAAGCCTTTGCTACATATCGTGACTCGACTAGTTTAACCTTAATACCCGAAATTTTACCAACCTTGACTGGTTTTAGGTTTGATGAGGAAGTCCAAACCCTCCAAAAGGTGCTTAATAATCCCCTTCACCCGACTCTTCTTTTAGCTTCAGGAGCGAAGCAAGACAAGCTGGAAATAATCAATAAAATAAGTCAAAAGTTCGATCAAGTCCTGCTCGGCGGGGTATTTGCCAAGCGGGAAGACAGAACTCCGGACGGGTTTGACCTTAACGAAATAACTACTTCCCGGTTCGTAAGCTCGATTCTTGAGGCTAAAACCATTGTTCTTAATGGCCCCGTCGGCGCATATGAAGATGGTATCCACATCCAAGCTACCAAAGCCGTTTTTCAAGCCATTATAGACTCCCAAGCCTACTCCATTTTAGGTGGTGGCGATACTCTCGCCGCCATATCTACTCTGGGCTTCTCCCATGCCTCCTTCAGCTTCGTTAGCACCGGAGGTGGAGCAATGCTCGAGTTTTTAGCTAATGGCACCCACCCTATGCTGGAAACCCTTAAAAATGCTAAACTGATTTAGTTATATCTATAACCTGCCCTATGGTTAATTTTTCGATTAATGGTTTTGGAAGGATCGGACGCTCCGCCATGCGTGTTTGGCTTCATAATCACCTTGAAGATGCCAATCTTGTCGCCATCAATACTTCCGGTTCCCAAAACGTCGCCAGTTGGGCTTATCTTCTCCGTCACGACACTGCCTACGGCACCCTTCCCTATTCCGTCTCCTCGGAGGAAGTTCAAGACCCCAAGGATGCTTCGGATGCCAAACCAATCATTGGCTATATCACAATTGAACACCCCAAAAAAACGCTTAAAATCCCTGTTCTTGCTCAGCGTGACCCAGCCAAAATTCCCTGGGTTCAATTTGGCGTCGAGGTCGTTATCGAGTCTACCGGAGCCTTTACCAGTCTAGACAAAGCCATTCTTCATCTCCAGGGAGGCGCCAGATTCGTTGTTCTTTCTGCTCCGGCCAAAGGTGGAGGTGTGCCTACGGCTGTTTTAGGTGTCAACGACCAAGACGTTATTACCAAAGATCGCACCGGCACACTTTCTGTGATTAGCAACGCTTCATGCACCACTAACAGTGTTGCCCCCGTAGCCGACATCCTTCACTCCAAGATTGGCATTCTCAAGGCTATGCTCACCACAGTTCATGGCTACACCGATGACCAAAACCTCCAAGATAACTCTCATCGTGATCTTCGCCGTGCTCGTGCCGCCGCCCAAAATATTGTGCCTACTTCCACCGGAGCTGCCGTTGCTGCCACTCAGGCCATTCCCGAACTCCAGGGACTTTTTGATGGTATCTCCCTTCGCGTTCCTGTCATCACCGGTTCTATCACCGACTTTACCTTTGTCACTCGTCGCTCCACTTCCATTGAAGAAGTAAACCAAATTTTTATGGATGCCGCCAATGATCCCAGATATCGTGGTATTTTAGCCGTGACCGACGA
Organism: Microgenomates group bacterium; assembly: GCA_049303575.1. Lineage (GTDB taxonomy): Bacteria > Patescibacteriota > Microgenomatia > UBA1400 > MFAQ01 > UBA2277. Next base: position 199,058 of record JBAQNH010000002.1, read on the forward strand.
ACCCTTGGTTTCCTCCGATATTATTGGCCGTTCGGAATCTAGTATCGTTGATCTCGAAATGACTCGTGTCGTCGACGGTACCTTAGTGAAAGTTCTCGCTTGGTATGACAACGAATGGGGTTATGCCAATCGTCTTATTGAGGAAGTCATTAAGGCTGGCGATCTCTACTAAAATTAAGGACGGAGAGGGAATCGAACCCTCGCGTGGAGGTTTTTGCGGATAACATTATCCATTTCTATCAAGATATGCAGAATATTTATCACATTTGTATTTCAAGAATGGGGCATGGATAATGTCTCGGTAAATAAATTCTGAAACCATGATCGCATTTCTCCAGTTATATCTCAGTTTATAGGCCCCGTATCCATAAGAGATCGAACTCTTGATTTCTGGAAAAACACTCATAATTTTTGTTGTTAATTGTTCAAGAAACATTTTACTTCCACTCGTAAAAATAATATTCATCCTATTCTTCTTGTTTTTCTCAATGTTGATACACCCATCTCCGTCAAAATAGCCTCGAAGGAAATATTCAAAATATTTGTTAGGTATTTCCGGTAATTTGATGACTAACGATTTTCTTGGACACAATCCTATTTTAACCAGGTCATCATAAATTTTTTTGTTTCCTATTCTGACACGATACGATGTCTTACACCAATATTCTTTCTCTCGAATTTTAATTTTTCGAGGACCTCTTTTCTGGATTATTTGCTTAGTAGACATGGCGGCCATCATATCTTTAAGAATATCTAAGTCGTTATTTGCTAACAATATATAGCATGCCCTCGAAGATTCTCTACAATCTTCAACTGCTCCATCAGCATAAATAAATCCCAAAACGTAAGCCATTTTTGGTGACCACTTTTTAAAAAAGTTTTCATCAACCTTTTTTCTGTTATATCCACCTCTTTTGTCTTGTTCCACAATTTATTATTACCAAACAAAACCCAAATGTCAATGATTTATATCAACCCTTTTGATAAATGATAAAATAGTGCCTGAAGTGGCCGGATGGTGAAGAGGAAACACGATTGTCTGCAAAACAATCATGCGAGGGTTCGATTCCCTCTCCGGCCTCAATATTTCATGTTCGACATCTTGACATAATCTGCTATCATAGACACAAATGAAGACAAACTTATTCAAGCTCTTTGCTCTCCTTATTTTTTCTGTTTTTCTTGCCGGATGCAATCTTAATCCCTTCGCCAAAAAAGCCGGTATTCAAGTTACCTCTAGTCCCGAAGCTAATGTGATGATAAACGGCGAGTCCGTAGGCAAAACTCCCGTATATATCGACAACAAAAAACCAGGTTCCTACACTGTCCAAATGACGGCTGTTGATAGCGGTCAAACCTGGGAAACCAAAGTTGATCTTCTTGGTGGTACTTTGACTACTGTTCACCGTGAATTTGGTGAAACTCTGGACAAATCTCACAGCTATACTCTTTCCTTTGAAAAACTCAGTAACAATAAAGCTGCCGCAGTCAGTATCGTTAGTCTCCCCGCCAGTGCCACAATAAGTATCGACGGCAAACCGGAAGGCTTTTCCCCTAGAAGTATTGATATTGAACCAGGTCCTCACGTCTTTACTTTTACCAACCCCGGCTATCAAGATAAAATAGTTAATGCTTCAGTTCAGGCTGGATATCGTCTAGTTTTAAACTTCACCATGTCTGCTCTCGACATAACTCCAACGCCCACTCCTACCATTGCCACTCCCTCGGCAGCCCTTGTTACCCCCACCCCCGCCAAAACTGTTACCCCTCTTCCCAAGCAAGCAACTTCTTCAGCAACCATAGCTAAACCCTACGTTGAGATTCTCTCAACCCCAACAGGTTGGTTAAAGGTTCGCGAAACAGCTTCAACAGAAAGTAATGAGTTGGCTAAGGTCAACCCCGGTGATGTTTTCCCCTACAAAGAATCCACAACCTCAGGCTGGTATCAAATTGAATACATCAAAGGCTCTTGGGGATTTGTCTCCTCCACTTACGCCAAGCTGGTTAAGTAATTCTAGGCGATATAGTACAAAACGCCGATTATCACCACCACCCACAAGCCGACGGTGATGATTAAAGGTTTGTCCGAAAATATCACTCTCTCTGGGCTTTCTCCTTCATTTTTCTCGTAGATAAGCTGCAAATATCTCATGATGCCATAAACCACAAAGGGAATTGTAATCATCATCCACTTCTCGGAGATTAGAGTCTTTGGTAGTATCGAAATTAAGGACAATGCTCTACCATCTGGCACAATCCTGGGATGATTAAAGGTAAACAAAGAATAGGTAATCCAAGTTGCCGTTGCAAACATAGCCGTGTAAATATCCAAAAGTTTCTCGGTATAGTGCTTCAGAGTTTCTCTCGTCGAAGCACCACTTCCTCGTGACATCATTAGTGTCATCTCTCCTCTTCGTTTTCCCACAGCTAAAAACAGAGAAGCTGAAATCACAGTCAGCAAAAACCACACATCCATGTGTGCTGAAATTACGAAAGCTCCTGCATAAACTCGAATTAGATAGCCTAAGGCAATTACAATTACATCAATAATTGCCACCTTTTTCAAAAACCCGGTATACAAAACCTGAACAAAAAGGTACACCAAACAGCTAATAAAGAAAAACAGATTTAAGGTATACGCCCAAGTCAGGCCAATAATTACTCCGGCAATTAATGCAAAAAGAGCTACCGATATAGGTAAAGCACCGGAAGCAATCGGTCTATTTTTTTTAAATGGGTGCAATCGGTCGGTACCAACATCCAAAAGATCGTTAAAAATATAAGTCGCGCTGGATAAAATCGTAAAAACAAAAAAGGCCTGTGTTACTAATCCAAATGCTCCTTTTTGATAAAGCAGACCCGTAAATATCAAAGCTCCAAATAAAGCGAAATTTTTCAGCCACTGTCTTGGTCTTACTGTTTTGAGTAACGCAATGAGTATTGCCATACGATAAATACGGTCATTAATATTACCAATCCTATCATAATTATAAGTTTTGTCCGAGCTTCGAAGCTCAAAGCTGCGACTCCGAGAACCACTGCCGCAAACCAATAAAACAGAGCTACTCTTCTTTTTCCCCAGCCCATAGCCAGTAGTTTGTGATGCAAATGGCTCTTATCTCCCCACACCGGCGACTTTCCCGACACCAATCTTTTAATCATAATATATAAAAAGTCAATTAATGGGATCCCCAAGACAATTATCAAGGCTCCCACCTTGGCCGTTGCTAAAATAGATATTACCCCCAGAAGTAAACCAGCCAAAGAAGTCGCCGAGTACCCCGGCATAATTTTTTGCGGATAAAAGTGAAAAACCGTCAGCCCAGCGAAAGCTCCTGCCGTCGCAAACGCGAGTATAGCCACCGGCCACTGCGTAATATCTGCACTAAAGTTCAAAGAAATGAGCCCCAAAACTATGGCCGCAATTGTAATTACCCCGCTAATTTGTCCGTCTACCCCAGATGACCAGTTAATGGCATTCATAAGGGACGGAATCCAAAGTAGGGCAAACAAATCAGCGAGGAGCCAAATCTCATGATGTTCTCCTAGCAAATCAAAGCCCAGTTTGGGAGTCGATAAGTCAATCACCCCCCCCAAAGGATTACTTATAAATGCGATTCCAATTCCGGAACCGACAATAATAGCCGTTACCAAAAAATTCATTCCCAATCTGAGGTATGGACTCGAGCCTCTGATATCGTCTATAAGTCCCACCATCAAAGTTAACAATCCTGCCACGCCAATTGCCAGTAAGTGGCTATCCGGTTTTAACAAAAGCATTATCGTCACCAACACTGCAAAAAAGATCGGAAGTCCTCCACCTTTGGGCACCGGGGTTTTATGAATATGTGCAGGGTGAGGAGTTTTGGTTGGGTCAATCACCCACCCCATTTTTTTAAAAAATATAATCGTCAAAGGCGTTACTACCAGGCTGATTATCAAAGCCAAGAAAAAAGGAATTACCGTAATCACCATTGCTGGATTCATACGTTTAGAAAGATCATCATAACTCGGAAAAAACTCGCTGCCATCAAAAATACTGCCGTCACTACCCCGATCATAATCGTGTTTTGCACGGTGACGTCATCTTTACCTGCCCAATTAGCCAAAAGCCTTGTCAAAAACAAAACTCCTTCCATGCCAGCAAAAATCCAAACAAACCACACCTTTTCGATTAACTGTCTTTCACCCAAAGGAAAAGAATAAAGCCAGGGTAATTGGGGTGGTAACTTACTCCAAAACAAAGCCATTACTCCAGCCATAATTAATACCACGATCACTCCTATCCAAAATAACGTTACCGAGGTAGTATTTTTTTGTCTTTCTGCCACAACTTGAGTATATATCAGGCAAGTATTGTTATGCCTTTTTTTCTGTTACTCGATACTCCATGTATCTTCCCATCATCAAGCGAGTGTGAGCGTCCAGTCCCGGCAAGGCCGAGAAAAAGAAGCCTACTACGGGCAATAAGACAAATTCAAAAGGGGACGCAATTTTTCTCCACCAGGGTAGATCTTTTACTTTAGGTCGAGCTTTTAGATCGATGAGAATCATCGCAATCATACTAACAAGAGATAAAGTCAAAATAGCCGAAGACACCTGGGGAAGGGTTTTTCCCATCACCGTTCTGGAAAATGTCGGGTTCAAAAGTGGTGGTAGGTTAGCCGCGACCGTAATAATAAACCAGTTTACAGGCCACATAAAGTGATCCTCAATTACCTTAAATACTCTAATGGTTTTATCCCAAAACGGAGCTTTAGTGTCCAAAATATATCGTTTGATGATATAAGAATCATCCGAAGCTCCCCATGCCCAACGTTTTACCTGCTCGTACGTATTGGTGTAAGTACTCCAGAAACCATCGGCTTCGGCAGCATCGGCAAACACCGAAATATACAAAGGCTCTACCTCTACTTTTCCTTCGGTGGCAAAATATGTCTTAAAGAAAATACGATAATCCTCGGGAATAACATCGGTATCCCAGTAATCAATGTCGTCCATCAACCTCAAACTCATTGAATAAGTCGAGAAGTTTATCAAACGGTCCGGTCGTGACAACTGTGCCATATTAATTACACTACTCATGCGGTTAAACACTCTCATCGGCCATGGGATACGCTCAATATTATTGTAAAAAACAATTGCTCCCTGCCAAATCTTGTGGTATCTATTTGGATCATCAAGGAACATGTAGGTTAGGGCCGCCAAGTGATTTGGGTGTAGTGCTACGTCACAATCGACCGATGAAATGGTCATCTTGTCCATATCCCAGTCTTTGTGTTTTTTTAACTCTTTTCTAAACTCTTTTCCTGCCCAAGCAGCATTTGAAGATTTCCCAACAACTTCTCCCGTTAGATTGGCGGGGTGATAAGTAAAGAGTAGTTCTGCAAATTTTCCTTTAAATTTATCTCGAAGTTGTCTCTCTCTACTTCCGTTAATTTCTTCTCCCGCTCTTGCTTCCATTGCAATTAAAGGGATTATTTGTTTTGCTCCAAGAGTTTGTTTTTCCAAAGCATCCAAAGTACGTACCAAAATATCTCCCGGTTCCTTATATGTAGGCAACACAATCACATGTTTAACCTCCATCCAGTCTGCAAATCCTTTTACATCTCCCATCCAGTCATACTTTTCTGCCGCTTTAATTCTAAAATATGACATCACCGAAGCAACCGATAAAGTTAGCGATCTGTAAAGCCAGTAAACATTAAAACTGATGATGAAATAAGCAACTCCCACGGGCCAAAAAATTGATCCCCATACCGGAAAAAGAATAAATGACCAGCTCACAAATCCGGGCAAAATTTCAAGTACCCTTTGACTTTGGTGGGGATATTTATTGATTAGATATCTAAGGAATACAAACATAAGGCATTATTTCCGGTTTGTTCAACTATTGTTTCATCATCTAAATGTAGCTCTTGGGCAATTGCTGTAGCTACTATTTTAACATTCGCAGGGGTATTTACCGTTCCACGAACAGGTTCCGGGGCAAGATAGGGGCTATCCGTTTCCAAAAGGAGCCTCGAAAGAGGCACTAAAGCCAAAAGTCTGCGCAGTTCCGATGCCGATTTATAGGTAATATTTCCGGCAAAACTCACATAAAAACCCTTACCCAGGATATATTTTAGAAAATCTTCACTTCCTGCAAAACAATGAAATTGACCCCTTGGGAGCTTCTCCATTTTTTCCAAAATAGCTTTCATCTCCACCTCTGCCTCTCTCATGTGAATCACTACCGGCAGCCGTAACCTTACTGCCAGCTCCATCTGAGCTACAAATATCTCCGTCTGTTTTTCTTCAGTCTTTTTTTCTTTGTCGTAATAGAAGTCCAGGCCAATCTCTCCAATTCCAATCACCCTATCCGACTTACTATTTATCTCTTCCAATTCATAAATCATTTTCTCAACGTCCGTTACATCCTCAATATTTTCAGGGTGAACTCCCACCATCGCATACAACTTCTCTTGTTCGGCAACAATAACCGTTCTCTTTGCATTTTCAATACTCCCCGACGGCATAAATATTTTTTCCACACCGGTTTTACGGGCATCCGCAATCACTTCTTTTACATCCGTAAATTTCTCGTCTGTCAGATGACAATGTGTGTCGATTAACATTAAGGTAGTCTTTGAAACAGGTTTTCCGCTTTTTTAATTTCCTCAACGCCATACTGCGCCAGAATTTTCTCGGCGGTAATCGGCATAAAAGGCACAAGGTCTGTCCCAATCTGGCGAATCATTTTTACGAGCTCGGCCAATGCGACACCCTTTTCTTCTCCTTCTAGTTTCCAAACCTGTCTTTGATTAATTAAAGCGTCGGCATTTCTTATATCTTCCCAAATCAAAGCCACTGCCTCGTCAAACTTGTATCCTGAAAGTTTTTCCACCACTTCTTTTCGAATCGATAATTTTTCGGGAGTCACTTTCAAGTTTTCTTTTTCCGACATCGCCGCCACGCGGGCACACAAGTTACCGATACCATTGGCGAGATTTGCTTGGAAAGCTTCTTCAAATCGCTCCTTCGTCATATCCGAGTCCTCAAAAACAGACAACTCGGCCGTTAGGAAATATCGTACGGCATCTGTGCCATATTTTTTCGCGTATTCCAGGGGGTCAATTACATTTCCCAAACTCTTACTCATCTTCGTTCCACCGGAAGTAATAAAACCTTCAACAAGTATTTGTTTCGAAGTTGGCAAACCGGCTGACATTAGCATTGCCTGCCACATCGCTGTTTGCTGCCTTAGGTTGTCTTTTCCGCAAATCTGTACTCCAGGCCAGTATTCTTTAAATTTAACTTCATTTTCCGGCCAGCCAAGACAAGAAATATAGTTGACCAAAGCGTCAAACCAAACAAACATCACTTGTTCAGAATCTCCGGGAACATCTACTCCCCAAGGCATCTTTGATTTCAAACGGGAAATACTAAAGTCCTGCAATCCACCTTCCACAAAAATTTTCATCTCATTCTGACGGAAAGACGGTTGCACAAAATCCGGCTGATTTTCGTAAAGCGCCAAAAGTTTTTCCTGATAGTTAGAGAATTTAAAGAAATAATTTTCTTCCTCGCGAATCTCCAGTTCCATTTGAGGATGAATCGGACATTTACCATTCACCAGATCGGAGTCCGTTTTTTCCAGCTCACATCCCACGCAGTATTTAATTTTGTAGTTCTTTTTGTAAATATCTCCTTTGGCATCACAAAGTTTCCAAAACTCCTGTGCCGCTTTAACGTGGTGTTCATCGGTAGTACGAACAAAACTGTTGTAAGACAAATTTAATGCTTCTTTTAAAACAGAAAACTTTGCCGCACTTTCATCGCAGTATTTTTGTGGATCAATTCCTAGTTCAACAGCCTTTTGATAAATTTTCTGCCCATGTTCATCTGTACCGGTATTAAAGAAGACGTCATCCCCTAAAACTCGGTGTAATCTCGCCATCACATCCGCGCGCACTATCTCCATGGCAAAGCCAATATGTGGCTCCGCATTAACGTAAGGTAATGTTGTGGTGATGTAATACTTTCCCATGCCTCAATTGTAGCTCATCCAAAAATCCTCTTTATTCCTCCGGAAATCTTATTTGTCCACCCGGATGCCCATTCTTCGGCCTTAATTCTTTTAATCATCTCCTGCCATCCGGAATTGCCCAAATTTTCGGCGACGGAAGCAATCGTTGCCGAACTCACCTTAATATTATTTTTTATATCTTCGTAATTTCTTCCCTTATCAAGATACACGGCAATTCCTAATCTTTTCAAAATTGCTATTCTTTCGCCATCGGTTAGGACATCATTCATTACCATTTTGACATCCTCAGGGGTCTTGAGCTCCGCCAAGATTCCATACATCATCTCTGATAATTGTTTCTCAATTGTTTTGTTAAGGGGGTTATTTGAAAGTTGCATATTCTGTCCTAAATAATAACTTTAATTAATCAAAGTGTAACACATCTTTTGGTTTTTTCTTGTAGATATATACCTCCCATACCGAAAGTAATCCAAGAATCAAAATGCCATTTAAGACAGACCCCAACCCCCAAATCCGTAAATAAATATAGATAATAATTCCCAGAGTCCAACGCAAAGCTCTAATCGATGACATTGTTAGTATCGATAACAACCAAAAAATTCCTCCCATCAACAACAATCCCATTGGCAGATAGCTTCCTGGAAAAAGGAAGTTGGCCATATTATCAGGATCTATTTTCCACACGGCCAAGGCAATTACCAGCCAGTTAACAACGGCAAAAAAAACTAGCCATCCATATTTCTTATTTCTTTCGTGTTTGTTTCGTTCCATTAATGTAAAATGAATCTATGTCAACTGATACCTTAATTGTAATAGCATTTCTCTTCTTCGGCTTATTAATTCTTTATTTTCTTCTGAAGTCCCAACTTCAAAAACCAAACACCGATCCCACACTTAATGCTTGGCTCAAATCTCTCCAGCAATCTTTTGATACTACAAACAGAACTACAACCGCCTCTCTCCAACAAAACTATCGTGAACTTTTCTCCCGTCTCGATCAAGCGACGGCCGTCATCGGTGATCTCAAAAAAGAAGCCGGTGCTTTTGGTGAAGTTAGTCGCTCCATGAAAGATCTCCAAGACTATTTAAAATCTCCCAAACTAAGAGGCAACATCGGCGAACAAGTCCTCACCGACTTGATTGGTCAGATGTTCCCCAAAACTGGTTATGTCTTGCAACACCATTTCAAAGACGGTCAGATAGTTGACGCTGCCATCAAAACCCAAGCCGGTATTCTCCCCATAGACTCCAAGTTTCCTATGGAAAATTTCCAAAAAATATATCAAGCCACCTCTCCTTCGGAAAAATCTCTAGCCAAATCAAGCTTTATTCGCGACGTCAAAAGACATTTGAAGGATATCTCCAGCAAATATATTCTTCCCGATGAGGGCACTCTCGATTTTGCCCTCATGTATATTCCTTCAGAATCCGTCTACTACGAAATAGTAAATGAGGAAGAAATAATGAACCTTAGTCGCGACGCACGCGTCTTCCCTGTTTCCCCAACTACTCTCTACGCCAACCTGCAAACAATTCTCCTTTCCCTGGAAGGTCAAAAAATTGCGGGCAAAACTGCCGAAGTCTTTACCCTTTTAAGAGCTGTCCAAAAAGACTACGAAAAATTAAATGAGAACTTCACTCTTCTGGGTAAGCACTTAACCAATGCTTACAACTCCATGAACTCCACCGCCCAAACCATGAATCAGATAGGTAACAAGCTCGAGTCTTCTCATAGTCTCAAGTCTGGCTTAGATTCCGACAAAAATAAAATAGAATAACTAAATGCCGAAGACCACTCCTGAATTTGATCAAGCATACAAAAAATTAAACGACGCCCAACGCCAAGCCGTCGATACTACCGAAGGCCCTGTTTTGGTTCTTGCTGGACCGGGTACAGGCAAAACTCAAGTTCTGGCGACAAGAATAGCCAACATTCTTAAAGAAACCGATGCTGCTCCGGAGTCCATTCTTGCACTAACTTACACCGACGCTGCCACTCGTGAGATGAAAGAACGCCTTATAAAATTAATCGGCAAAGATGGCTACTACGTCAAAGTCACCTCCTATCACTCCTTCTGTTCCGACATCATCTCCGAAAACCCAGAAAGATTTAGCCGACCCAAGGGTCTAAGTATTGCCACAGACCTTGAAAAAATTCAATTAATTAAAGATATTTTGGAAGGAGATACTTTTCCTCTTTTAAAACCGGCAGGTGACCCCACTTACTATCTCAAATATATTCTTGGTGCCATTGCCGATCTCAAGCGCGAAGGCTACCCCATCGATAAATACAAACAGATGGTTAATCTCCTAAAAGAAGAATTTGAAATTGAAAAAGGGGATTTAAAAAAAGTTGCTCTCAAAGAAAAAGAAACTCTCGTCGGTAAAAATACCGACCTTCTCAAAATTTACGAAAAATATCAGGAAAAATTGGTCGAACTTGGCCGCTACGATTTTGAAGACATGATTAACTGGGTGGTCGACGCCTTTGAAAAAGACTCCGATTTTCTCCTCACCTATCAAGAAAAATTTCAGTACATTCTGGGAGACGAATATCAAGATACCAATAACTCCCAAAACCGCCTCATCTTTTCTCTCGCGAACTTCTGGGGTGAAGAAGCCAATGTTTTTGTTGTCGGCGACCCTAATCAAAGTATTTTTAGATTTCAGGGCGCCTCCAAAGAAAATGTACTAGAGTTCCAAAAAAGATTTCCTAATCTCAAGAAAATTGTCCTCGAACAAAACTATCGTTCCACCAAAAATCTTCTTACCGCCTCTGCTGGCTTAATCAGCGAAAGCCCTCTCCACCACACCGTCAAATTCCAAGATCTACCCATCAAGGTTGCCAAATTTAGCTCTCCTCTTTTTGAAGATGAGTTTATAACAGACACCATCAAAAGAAAAATAAGAGCAGGGGCTAAAGCCGCCGACTTTGCCGTCATCACCAAAGACAACGCTGACATCGAAAATCTGGTGAACCTTTTCAAATCCAAAGGACTTCCATATCGCCTTGAAGGAGGTGTCGACATCCTCTCTACCCCGCTCATTTCTCAGCTCCTTAAGATTATTTCTCTCGTCACTACTTTCCAAAGCAAAACTGACGACCTCGATCTCTTTTTAGTTCTCAACTTTCCTTACTTTAAATTAAACCCGCTTTCTATTCTCAAAATTTCCCGTTACGCCCACGAAAAACACGAATCCCTTATGGACACCCTTTTCGATGCCCACCCCGAGATAAATCCAGCTGTCATTGATGTTTTCCATTTACTTCTCAGCTGGAATTCTAAAGCCTCCACTCACACTGTCCCTGAGATGTTTCAGATGATATTTCAAGAATCAGGACTCCTGGATTACATTCTTGCTCTACCCCAACCAATTCAACAGTTAAACCGTTTCGGTACTCTTTTTGAAGATGTCAAAAAACAGGCCGAAGCTTTTCCCGGTCTCGACCTATTCGGTTACGTCATTAATCTCAAAACTATGGCCGAGAATGGTTTGAAACTAGAGGAAATGGCTCTCATTGGCGACAAAAATGCCGTTACCCTCACCACCGTTTATAAAGCCAAAGGTTTGGAATGGAAAACAGTTTTCATTTATCGTTTTGCCGACACTCACTGGGGTAATCACACCAAAAGACAAATGATTAAGCTTCCTCCCGGAATTTTATCTCTCGAAGATGTAGACAAAGAAGACAAAAATGCTGAGGAACGTCGCGTCTTTTATGTCGCACTTACCCGAGCCAAAAAAAATCTCTACCTCACCGGCTCCACCCAATATCCGTCTGCTCAAAAAATGGTTTTTCCTTCTATGTTTCTTGAGGAAATTCCCAAAAACACTCGCCAACTTATCAAAGTCAGTAAGTACCAAAAAAATGCTGAAAAAATTCTAGGCAAGCTCATGTCTGTCTCGACAACCCCGGTTCTCCATGATGGCGAAAAAGAATACCTCAAGGAAATTATCAAAGACCTCAAACTTTCCCCAACCGCTTTAAATAAATACTTAGAATGTCACTACAAATTCAAGCTGGATAATCTCTATCGCATTCCCCGAACTACCCCTCCATCTGCGAGTTTTGGTACCGCCGTTCACACCGCTCTTCAGTATCTCTATCTCAATTTGGAAAACACCAAAAAAGTCGAGCCGTTAAAAGTTTTTTTAAGCGACTTTGAAGTTGCCCTTCGCCGTGAAATTCTTTCAGACAGTGACTTTAAAAACTACTTGGAAAAAGGTAAAAAAGTTCTCTCCGCTTACTACGATTTTTATAAAGAAAGTTTTACTCCCGCTCTCTTCACCGAGAAAAAGTTTGGCTCCTCTCTCACTTCTCAAATTGTTCTCGATGACATTCCTCTCACCGGCAAGGCCGACAGAATTGATTTAGTGAGCAAAGCAGACAAACATGTCCGTTTCGTCGACTACAAAACCGGTCAACCAAAATCTAGAAACGACATTGAGGGTTTAAACAAAAACACGAACGGCGACTACAAACGCCAGCTGGTTTTTTACCAGCTCCTAGCCGACCTCGACAGATCCTTCTCCTACAAAGTAACCCAAAATGAACTTCAATTTATTGAAACCGACAAGGGCGGCAATTTTCACCAAGAGAGATTCAACATCACCAAAGAAGAAGTTAATGATTTAAAGAAATTAATCAGGGAAACCATGGCCAGCATTCGTGCCCTCAACTTTGACCGCACTACAGAGTATCGTCACTGCGAACGCTGTGATTTCCGATCTCACTGTTGGCCGGAAGGCTTACCGGTCACTACATCAGGATTCGAAGAGGAATAATATATAAATATATGCCCTTACTTTTTGTTATCCTTAGTCTCCTCGGACTCCTTCTTACCAAAAAGAAAATGACCATTGATCTATCACGTCTCGTTCATCGTTTTGGTGGTAGTCAACACTCCGCCATTATTGTTTGGAGTATTATTTTTCTTCCGGGCACTATTGTTCATGAAATTTCCCATTTTCTTTTTGCTGCTCTTACCGGTGCCCGCACCGGTAAAGTAGAAATCTTTCCTGAGTATTTGGAAGAAGAATTAGATGAAAAGAAAAACACACGAGTAACTCTAGGCTCCGTCCGAACTCAAAAGTTAAATCCCCTTCAGGGCTTCCTCGTCGGCATCGCCCCTTTTATTTCCGGTATGGCGCTACTCATCTGGTTAGCATCACTGCTCCAAACCAGTTATTACGCAGGCAACACCTGGATTCTTGTTTTAGAGGGATATCTCTTCTTCACCATTGCCAACTCCTTCTTTCCTAGCTGGACGGATATTAAACAAACACTTCCTTTCGTAGTCATTTCCCTCGTCGTTGCTCTTCTTGCCTGGTATTTTGGTTTCCAAATTTTCCTCGACTCTAGCTCCTATGTTTGGACAGTTCTTGACGCTCTCTGGAAAGCTGTCTTAATCAGTATTTTCTTCAATCTTGCCATAGTTGGTATACTCTTCTTTCTACGTAAACTCTTTGAGAAAAAATAAAAGCAAATCTTGATTTCGGGTAATATATGGTATTAAATGATATATAGATAAACTTAATTCAACGATGAATTCAATTCAGACTATTCAAGATACCTTCGATGTAAATGCAATTTATGCACATAAATTGCATAGTCTCACCAAAGGTGATAATTATATTGAGGAAGTTAGAAGGACCATTAGCGAAAAACCAAAACCAATCGTCAAATGGGTCGGGGGAAAACGACAGTTATTGTCGCAATTTCGATTATTAAACCTCTATCCCCCAAGTGGTTTCAACCCAAATAAATCTACATATTACGAACCGTTTGTTGGAGGCGCCGCCGTTTTTTTTGATCTTCTTCCAGAAAAAGCTTTCTTGTCAGATCTAAACAATGATCTAGTGATAACTTACAACGTAATAAAAAACGATGTTGATGAGCTGATCGATTCACTTAAAAAACACGTCTATGAAAAAGAATATTTTCTTAGAGTTAGAAAACTCGACCCAAGGAAGCTATCGAAGATTGAAATTGCATCTCGTTTTATCTACTTAAATCGCACGTGTTTCAACGGTATGTATAGAGTAAACAAAAGTGGACAATTCAACGTTCCCTTCGGAAGATATTCAAACCCACAAATTTGTGATGAGCTCAATTTACGCAGGGCTTCAAAAGCTTTAAAAAACATTGAAATAAACTGTGAGGATTATAAAGAAGTATTAAATAAAGCCAAAAAAGGTGATTTTATTTATTTTGATCCACCATATTACCCAATTAATTCCACGTCGTCATTTACTTCTTACACCCCTAACGCCTTTTTAGATAAAGAACAAATTGAGCTTCGGGAGACATTTGCACAGCTCAGCGATAGAGGGTGTTACGTAATGCTTTCAAACTCAGACACTCCATTTATCAACAAAATATATTCTGAATTAAAAAATAAAGGAGTCAAAATAACAAAGATTCTAGCCGGAAGGGCAATCAACTCAAAGGCTTCGAGAAGAGGTAAAATTACCGAAGTGTTAATAACAAATTACTAAAAATACAAAATAAATGATTACAAACGGATTTGGAGGAGGAAATACAATTACCGGTTTAAACTTCGAAAAAGAAACAGACATACTTAGTTTGTTGAAAACTAAGAGAGACTACTCCGTTGCCGACAATATTATTTATTTTAAAAAGAAAGAAGTAGCAAAAAGTTTCAAAAAGCATGCATTGTATCCTTTTTTAAAAACAAAAGGTGTCGATTATAAGAAAATAATTTCAAAAAAATTATTACCTGATGAAGCAATTTATGTAATTGTGAACAACACACTTTTTGTAATTGAAGTAAAGTTTCAAAAAGTCGCAGGGTCAGTCGATGAAAAATTACAAACATGTGACTTTAAAAGGAAGCAGTATGCAAAACTGATGGCACCATTAAATATTGAGGTTGAATATATCTATATTCTTAGCGATTGGTTTAGAAAATCAGAATACAAAGATGTGTTGGATTATATAATTTCAGTTGGCTGTCAGTATTATTTTCAATATCTACCATTACAAAAGTTGGGACTTCCTATCCCTGAATAAAGTCAGATTACTATTATTATCAGTATTGATTAAAAAAGACATTGTACTTAATCCAGATGAGTTTGAATTGGAATGCACATCTGTGTGGGCATTCCCTCGAAGAGGAAATTGGGCAACACACACTTCTGACTGGCGAGGAAATTGGGCTCCAGAAGTAGCTAGAAATTTAATACTACGCTACACATCAGAAAATGATTGGTTGCTTGATCCGATGGTGGGAGGTGGTACTTCCGCGATAGAAGCCAAGATTCTTAATAGACACATTATTTGCACGGATATTAACGAATTAGCTCTTATAAGAACAAAGAAATCGCTTGAATTTGATGCAAAAAACAATGCAGAGCAAAGGTTATATAAGTGTGATGCTCGAGACCTGAAAAAAATAAGTAACGGGAAAATTGACTTTGTATTAACCCATCCACCTTACGTTGATATCATCAAATACAGTGAAGGAAACATAGAAGAAGATCTTTCAAATATCCACGACTTAGATATTTTCGCAAATGAAATGAAAAAAGTTGCAGATGAACTTTATAGGGTCCTTAAAAATGGAAAATACTGTGCAATTTTAATCGGTGATACTAGAAGAAATAAAATGTATCAACCCCTTGCCTTTAAGGTTATGGAAAGATTTATTAATGCCGGTTTTGTATTGAAAGAAGACATAATAAAAAGGCAGTTTAATTGCAAAGCAACTGGGTTTTGGGTAAACAAATCAAAACTAAACAACTTCCTGTTAATTATGCACGAACATTTATTCGTATTTCAAAAACCTACTGTTTAGAAAAATGAATAAGCTGTTAACAGAAGATTTTGTCCAAAATAATATAATTAAATATCTTTCCAGAACTGGATGGAGTAAAAGCTTGAAATCGAAAACACTTAAGGAACACGGAGTTGATATTAAGGTCAGGAACAACAATTTTGCAAGATATTGGCTGATCGAAGTCAAGGGTGATGCAAGCGAAACAGCGAAATATCCTAGATCTCATAGAGAAGTAAACTTTAATCTCGCCTTGGGGCAAATTATCACCCGTATGCAATCGAACGGAACAAGGGGTTATAAATACAGGTATAAATATGGTGTGGGGTACCCAACTTCATTTAAAAATCTAATTGTTCGAAGATTACCTTATGATGTGTGCGACAAACTAAATCTTTATATATTTTTAGTTGACGAAACTGGAGAAGTTGAGCTGCTCGATTGGAAAGGATTAAAGAAAATCCAATCTTCTCATTAGCAAAATCAATTTTATTATTCCTTCACAACCTTTTTCTTAGCCCCTTCTTTTTCTAAATTGTTCGCATACAACTTTTCCAAATGGTCACCGACAAACCTGGAAACAAATTTCTTGATACATAAATAAAATACTAATAATTTGCCCCTTTTTTCCGCAAAATTTGCTGGTTGTATTTTTGTTTTTAACAGCATAGGATTAAGGTGTAAAAAATAAAAAGGCCCCCTACAGGGAGCTCTTTAACAGAATAATGGTTTTGCTCTGAATAGCGCACCCGTCATTACCGGGTGTAGCTCAATTGGTTAGAGCAGCTGCCTATTAAGCAGAGCGTTGGGAGATCATTCCTCCCCACCCGGACACCAATTAAGTCGCGCTATTCAGAACAAAGCCATCATTCAATGTACTAATTAACTATATTGACATGGTACACCCAATGTCAAGTCATAGTTCGACGAGATTCTAGCATTTATATCAAAATGTTTCAATAAAGGATATTAATGCCTTATTCTTTTACAACCTTCTTCTTAGCCACTTTAGCCTTTTTAGGCTTAGCTACTTCTTTTCCGGAAGTCATTTCAATAGTCTCAAGAATTTTTTCCGTCATATTCTTCGGTTCGGTAGGAGTCAAAAGCTTTATGATTTTGTCCAGTTTGGCGTTTAGTTCACTCAAATCCATATTTCCGGCTGCCGGTCTTTGGGAAGGAGCAAAAGATCTGGACTCACCTCTTCCACCGTCTTTTTTGGCAAAACAATCACTACAAAGTACCGGTTTACCGTTTCTTGGTTCAAAAGGAACCTGACAATTGTCTCCACACTCATCACAAATAGCACTAAACATGGGTTTATCAAATCTGTTTCTGTCTCCAAACCCTCTGTCATTGCCTCTACTTTCGAATCTGTTTCCGCCTCTGGGTTCTTCGCCATTCATTTCACCAAAACACTTACTGCAGAAAACTTCTTTTCTACCATTAGGCTTGAAAGGAACCTGGCAACTGGAACCACATTTGGCGCACACGGCGTCAAACATTTCCTTTCGCTCGGAACCTCTGTCGTTTCCGCCTCTTGAGCCGAAACTACCCTCTCTTGGGCTGTAATACTGGCTTCTACTGTCTCCACTTCCACCTCGGTTAAAATATGTCATATCCTATATTATAACACGCTTCTCGTTTCTCACACCACTGTGTCGCGCGAGCACAGTGGACTGAGTCTCTTAACAACAACTACCACCGCCACAACATCCTCCTCCGCAACATGTTTCGTTCTTCATATTATTCACCTCGCCTTCCGTCGTTAATTGATAATTGATGAAGTATTTCACAGCAATAAGGCCCGTTTGCCATTAGTTTTTTCAGGCGCGATTTCAATTTTTCCATCTGAGTGATACGCTCGGTCAATAGACCCAAATACCCCTCAATCGTCTTTTGAACATACTCCTTTGAGTGTGAACAGTCTCCCTTTTCGCAACCAACAGTCAGTTTTTTAATCTCGCTCAAAGGCAACCCGAGATCTCTAGCATTCTTTATCAGCTTAATTTCTCCCAAATTTTCCTCACTATAAAATCTATACCCGTTTTCCTCCCGTGAAGGGCTTTCGATCACCCCTTGTTCTTCGTAAAATCGGATAGTTTTCGCCGGCAACCCGGTAATTTTTGCCACTTGTCCTATTGAATATTTGCTCACTTAGAAGACTATACACCTTCCAGTAACTAGAAGGTCAATAGATAGATATAATCAAACTAATGGAAAACACTCAAGCCGTTTCTCACCTTAGAAAAGACAAGGTTCTTAATTTGATTATCGACAAATACAAGGTTTCTTCTCCAAAAATTTCTGTCAATCTTTTCCAAGATCTCTTAGAGTCCATTATTAGTCAACAACTCTCCAATAAAGCTGCCACCACAATTTTCAATCGTTTTCTTAGTCTATTTCCTAAAGAACAAGTTCCCCAGCCAGAAGAAATTTTAAAACTTAACGAAGAAACCCTTCGCTCTTGCGGTGTCTCACACCAAAAAGCCTCATATCTTAAATCTCTTGCCGAGGAAATAGCTTCTCAAAAATTAGTTTTGGATAATTTACACCTTTTAGAAGATGAAGAGGTCATTTTGGAACTTACCAAAGTCAAAGGAATTGGTCGTTGGACGGCTGAAATGTTCCTCATTTTTTCTCTCGGTAGGCAAAATATTTTTTCGGTCGGAGACCTTGGACTTCGTTCCGCAGTTGCCAAACTTTATGGAGTAAATAGGGAAGATAAAATAAAAATTGAAGAAATTTCAAAAAGTTGGAGTCCGTATCGATCTCTTGCCAGTCTTTACCTTTGGAAAAGTCTTGAAAACAGTTAGAATAGTCCTATGGCAGTTCGTCTGGAAAAATCATGGAAGGAATTACTTAAAAACGAGTTTGATAAACCATATTTCAAATCGTTAAGTGAGTTTGTTCACAACGAATACAAAACAAACACCGTTTATCCTCCCGCCAAATTTATTTTCAACGCCCTCGATAGTCTTCCTGTTGACAAAGTCAAAGTAGTAATCATCGGCCAAGATCCATATCACGGTGAAGGCCAAGCCCATGGACTTTCTTTTTCCGTTCCCGACGGTATTTCTCTGCCTCCCTCGTTGCAAAATATATATAAAGAACTCGGTACAGACCTTGGTAAAAACCACTCCCAGTCTGGAAATCTTGAACGCTGGGTCAAAGAGGGGGTTTTACTTCTCAACGCTACTCTCACGGTAAGAGCTCACCAGGCCGGTAGTCATCAAAATAAAGGTTGGGAACAGTTTACCGACGCCATCATCCATCACCTTGCTGACAGCAAAGAAAACTTGGTTTTCATTCTCTGGGGTAACTATGCTCAACGAAAGGGTGCCTTTATCGACACACAAAAACACCTGGTTATCAAATCCGCCCATCCCTCACCGCTTTCTGCCCACAATGGCTTCTTTGGTAGCCAGCCTTTCAGCAAAACCAACAAATATTTAGAAGCTCACGGTCGCTCCTCCATAAATTGGTAACATGCATCTCACTATCGTCGCCAAAGCAAAAAAGAAACAAGAAAAGGTAGTCCAAATTAACTCCGACACCTACGCTGTTTCGGTGAAAGAACCTCCCTCCGAAGGGCGAGCTAACGGTGCCATTATCAAATCTCTGGCCAAATATTTCTCTATTTCTCCCTCTCAAATTACTCTCGTCTCTGGTCATACAACCAAAATAAAGGTTGTCGAGGTACCAGACCACCTCGTCGACTTTGAGCTACTTCCCAAGCAAAAACCTCTTTTTTAACCCTATATTCAGGCACAATCTTTTTCTTTTGTCCTATAACTAAAATATTTGCTATAATACCCCCAAACACTCGTACTTTAATAAGGAGGATAAAATGGAAGATAAAGAAGCTTTTGACAATACCTGGATTGAAATTGGTGGTAATATCGCCAACGGTGATCGCCGACTTAGCCTGGGTAATCTTCTGGCTATCCATCACAATCTCGAACTTGAAAAAATAGACCTGCTTTTTCTACCTGATATCCAAACTGTCACCGGCACGGTGAAGCAACGGCGAGAAGCTATTTTCTACACGGCCGAAACTCTTTGGGGCAAAACTCCAGAAGAATGGCAGGAGATGGAGATTGGCTGGCTTGCCGTAGCCCGTAGTATCTACTCACTTCCAAGATCTTCGGGAAAACACAGATTAAGTGAAGTTGTCTCGGCTGAAATTCTTGTCCGCATTGTCGCCGCCGCCAACCTGGCCATCAAGGTGGTAAACAAAAATCATTCCCATCTGACTGGTCTCTACCGTGAAGCTCTTTGGAGCATTAATATCATCCTGATGGAAGTCTGTGCCAAGGGGCGCACTCGAACACAACGAATGAGTGATATGAGTGATACCACAGTCTTTGATATCCTCAAGGGGGGTGGTTTAATGATCGGCACTGGTGAAAAATATCTACCCAATCCGTCATACGCCCTCCCCAAGCTGCTGATGATGCTCCACCGCGACTATCTTCGCCCTGAGGTCTATCTGTCATAACAGCTACCTAACCCACTCACCCGAGTGGGTTTTTAAACCTAAAATGTTCAAAGCCAACGAAAAAATCCTCCTGGAAACTGGACTAGTTTCCCTCCGAATCTTCTCTTAAACTCAGTAAAACCTCTCCATCTTTTTTGTGGCCAGCGCGGATCAAATACTCCTTCAAAATCCCAGTACTTCAAACCCATTTTTTTTGACCTAAGCATCTCGTCCCAGACCAGTTTGTAGTGCGCTCCGGACTTTCTTCCCTCTTCACTCGTCCAAGTCATGTAATAGTTGGCGGTGTCTTTGGAGTAAACAATCATCAATCCGGAATGATATTCATCGCCCACCCGACTCACTACCAACCGTACCTTTCCCTTAAAACTTTTTATCAAATTCTCTACCTCATCGGATTTCATAATCCAAATTTTTGACGATTTTTTCCACAGCTCACAAAATTTTTTTGGTTCGGCGTCCTCAATTATTACTCCCACGTTTTTGTTAATTAATCTTTTGGCATTATCCGACAGACCACCCCACAACTCCTTTTCACTTTTAGTCAAGTCGTTAATATATGAACTCATTGCCAAATAGGGAAAACGAGTCAAATAATAACCCGCTTGTCTAAAGGCCTCCGGGTTTTGCACTCTTTGCGGCTCGATAATTGAATTTGCCACCCAGTACTTTCTTTTGAGTCTCCTCAACTCTTTAAAGTCTGGATCATAGTTTGACCTTTGGATTTTCATCATCGAAAAAGGCCACCAGCCAAGACGTAAAATAAAAGCCTGCATTGTATGTCTCCCGTCGGACGCTTTTAACTGCACCGTTTTCCAACCACGGTGTTTTAGATGTCCTTCCCACCCTTTATTTTGGCGAATATCTTCCATTATTTTCTCAGCCCTGCCAGTAATTTTAGTCCCACCCATCGTAAACTATCTGTTAGTCCATAAAGCTTATACAAGGTTGGCTTAACTACCAAATCAAAACTTCCCAAAAACTCGACCAACTCCGCGCCATATCCCTGCTTAAATTTATGGAAGCCATACCATGGATCCTTTAAATCTGGTGTCGGTCCCAAACTTCCCCACATATCAAACAAACGGCAACCCTGTTTTTTTCCAAAGCGAATCACTTCCCACATCATCAAGTTACTCGCCATCACCTCTCTGTTTTCATTACTTGAAGCTCCATATGGATAATAGATTGTGTCATTGAGAATAAAAACCATCCACGCCGTCAACGTTTTTCCCTCATAAATAGCTTTAAACAAATGCCCCATTCCGGACTCGGTCATTGTTTGCCACATTTTATAGTGATAACTTTTTCCATGAGCAAAAAAACCCTGTCGTCTAGTTGTTTCTTCCATCAATTTCCAATAGTCTTCAAATCCAGTTTCGCTGTTATCTTCAATTATTTGTACTCCTCTTTTTTCTGCCAATCTTAAGTTGTATCTCGTTTTTTGGTGCATGTTTTTCAACAATTCTTCCTCACTTTTGGAAATATCTAGTTGGAAAGTGAATTTTGTGAACAATGGTTTACCCTTTACCCAGTTAAAATCCTTTTCCAACTCTGTAATTTTCTTTTCCGTTTTGGCATTTATCTTTTCGTTCGGTTCAAACTTTACAAAAATTGCTCTTTTTTTCTCCGCCTCTTTTTTTATAGCTTCGATTTCTTCCTTGTTTGGCACTGTTGATTTTGGACAATACCCGATACAAAACTTGGTGTAGGGGATCCGGTGCCAGGTAATCTGAAAAACTTTATCAATATTTTTTTCTCCAAAACCAAGTCGGGACAAACCCACACCAGTTTTTTTGCGGAACTCACCCCACGCCCACGACTGCAACGGATGTTTTGCCGCTTTGTCAAAATTTCGTTTCTCAATTTCGGAAATTTCTTTAATCACCTTTCTATTTTATCCCTTTTTTATGCTTACCAATTATCAATCTCGGCAAAATCGTCCTTTGTTGCTTCCGCAATCTCCCAGTCTTGGATAATAATTCTTTTCTTCTCTCCAAACTCATCCGTCTCCGCTAAAGGTTTAGTCATTTTTCGCTCGACTTCTCGTACCCCACCCACTCTTTTTAACAGCCTCTCCGGTATCTCGGACAAAAATCTTGATGGTATCGAAGAATGGCGTCCGCCAAAAACCAATCTATTCCTTGCCCAAGACAAGGTCAATTTTCTTTTTGCTCGTGTCATGGCTACATAAATAAGGCGTCGTTCTTCTTCAATCTGTTCCTTCTCTCCGGAAAGCATTGATCGTGAATGGGGGAACAGTCCCTCTTCCAACCCCACCACAAACACGTTTTCAAACTCTAGTCCTTTGGCGGCATGCACTGTCATCAAAGTAATTTTTGCATTTGATTTATGTTGTTTAATTTCCGATTCGGACAAAGCCGCACTCTCCAAAAATTTCTCCACATTTTTGTAATCAGAGGCCACAGCCAAAAGTTCGTTGATGTTTTCAATTCGTGCCACATCATCATCGTCCCGTTCATCAAATCTCTCCAAAAAACCAACGGCGTTAATAATCTCCTCCAAAAGTTTTCCCGGATTTTCCTGTTTTTCCTCGTCCGTTTTTTGCTCAAGCCACCTGTCAAAAACATCAGCCCTTCTTTTTCCTAGCTTTTCAATTCTTGTTCGGCTAATTTCCTCCTCCGGATTATTCAGTACCCGTAAATAGGCAATTAAATCTTTAATCTCGGCTCGGTTATAAAATCGTAAACCACCCACCAACTTGTAGGGAATATCTCGCCGCATTAGTTCGTCCTCAAAAGCACGTGACTGAGCGTTTGTCCTATAAAGTATGGCCACGGCACCATCTTCTTCTGCGGTTTTTCTCCCCTGCTCCACCACATATTTTGCTTCATCTCGCTCATCACCCGCCTCAAAAAAATTCACCATTTCACCCGATCCTTCCACTGTTTCCAAATGTAAAGTTGGGTGTGTCGTGTTGTGGCTGATTACGCCATAGGCGGTATCCAGAATATTTTGAGTGCTTCGATAATTCATTGGCAAACTTACCATTGCTGCTTTAGGGTACTCTGTTTTAAACAAAACTAAGTTTCGGTAATCGGCTCCACGGAAAGAATAAATTGCCTGAGCCGCATCTCCCACGGCTGTAATATTTTGTTTTTCTCCTGCCAGCAGTCTGGTTATTTCAAACTGCGCTCTATTGGTATCTTGATACTCATCCACCAAAATCCATTCCAACTTTTTATTTACATCTTCTCTGATTCGGTTGTTTTTCAAAAGTTCTACCGCCTTAACTAATAGATCATCAAAATCTACCGCATTATTTTTCTTCAGTTTGTCTTGATAGGCTTTCCACACCTTCACCACCAATCGGCGAAAATAGTCACCAGCCTTAGTTTCTGCCTCGGTTACACTCACCAAATCGTTTTTCATTTTACTGATTATGGCCAAAAACATTGCCGGCTTAGACTCCTTTGGGTCCATGTCTAACTCTTTAAGAACCTTTTTCATTGTTGCTTCAGAGTCATCGCTATCAAATATGACATAATTTGGCATTACTGCCACATTTTGACCATACTCTCGCAACAGTTTGGCGCAAAAAGTGTGGAATGTTCCCGCAAAACCCAACGATCCAGCTTCTCCACCTAAATTCTTTACTCTTTGTCTCATCTCTTCAGCCGCCTTGTTTGTAAAAGTTAGTAAAGCAATTTTTTCTGCACCAATACCCATTTTCTGAATCAAATATGCCGCTCTATATGTTAGTACTCTCGTCTTTCCGGAACCAGCTCCAGCCAAAATTAGAAGAGGCCCCTTTCCATAAGTCACCGCCTCCTTTTGTTCTTTGTTTAGTCCTTTTAAAAAATCATCCATGCCAATATATTGTAGTAGAAAGTTAGCATATAATTGACTCAAACCATGAAGTACGTTATTGGCAACTGGAAAAGTAATCAAAACCTCACCGAGTCCTTAATTTGGATTGACGGAATTCATGCCCTTAAGCCAAAATTTCCTGCCGACATCGCCATTATTCTTTGTCTTCCCTTTACCGACATCGCCGCTTTTAATCACAAAATTGCCGATCTTAATATCCCTATTATTACCGGTGCCCAAGACGTTTCCCATCTTGCTCCTGGAAAACACACCGGCGAAATTACCGCTAACATGCTTGGGGAACTTGTCAGTTACTGTATCGTTGGGCACTCGGAACGCCGTCGTGATTTTAACGAGACAAGTCAGATGGTAGCCGAAAAAGCCAAGCTTCTTCTGGAAAACTCCATTACTCCCATAGTTTGTCTTGATCTACCGTACTTAGATGAACAAATCAAAGAACTTTTTCAAAGAAACGTCGACGTTTCTCGCTGTTTCTTCGTGTACGAACCGATAGCCGCCATTGGTACTGGCCATCCTCTGGATCCAATCGAAGCCAATCACACCACCAACCAGATTGGTTTCTTGCTAGACAACGTCGCCCCGGTTCTTTACGGCGGTTCGGTCACCGCCGACAACGTCAAATCTTTTGTGGATCAAAGTCGTATCGACGGAGTCCTGGTAGGTACCGATAGTCTTGAACCGACTCTTTTTGCCGGAATCATCAACAGTCTTACCTAAATGAAATTAATCCACATCAGACCTGCCAGAGTTTTCATTCGCCTCGTTTCCTTTATCAGGCGTCATCTTGTAATTATTTTTGCTGCTCTTCTTATTACCGGACTGGGATTTCTGGGTGCACAAGGACTGAGTCTCCTTTCAAGATTTCACATCAAACCCCAAGACCTTTTAAGTTTTTTTGGTACACCGTCAGAAAATCTCGATAACACCAATGGGGTTACTAATTTTTTGATTCTCGGCATCAGAGGAGAAGGTACTGACTCACCAAACCTTGCCGACACCATCATCGTTGTTTCCTACAATCACGAAACCAAAACCCCAACCATGATTAGTGTTCCTCGTGATCTTTGGGTGCCTTCAATTCAAGCAAAGATAAACACTGCCTATTACTACGGTGAACAAAAGGACCCTCCCGCTGGAATTCAAATGGCCGAAGCTGCCATTCTCGAAGATCTGGGTACTCCAATTCATTACACCGCCATCATAAACTTCACCATTTTTAAGGAAACAATTGATCTTCTCGACGGCATTGATGTTGATATTAATCCGGGGTTTTCTGACACCGAATTTCCCGTCCTCGGCAAGGAAAATGCAATACCAATCTCTGACCGATACGAAACCATTACCTTTGCTACTGGCTCGGCTCATCTAAATGGCGAAATGGCCCTCAAGTTTGTCCGCTCCCGTCACTCGGTAGGGGACGAGGGTACCGATTTTGCCCGTTCTCGTCGTCAACAGTCAGTCATCTCCGCTCTTCGCCAAAAAATGCTCACCCCAGCCTTTCTCTTGGATAAAAATAAGCTAGATGCCTTCTTTGAAATTCTCGACCGTAATCTCATCACCAATCTGGATAACAAACTCTATCCAACTTTAGCAAAAATTGCTCTCGACACTAGAAATAATCCTGTTAAATCGGTCACCTTTTCCGACCAGCCAGATGAAAACGGCATCACCATTTTATATAACCCACCCGTCAATCAGTTCAAAGGTGAGTGGGTTCTTATTCCTAAAGATAACAACTGGTCTGCCCTCAAAAAATATCTGGATAATCTCCTCAAAGGTAAGCAATAGCTAATCGACCTTGATTAAGTAAGTGTCGCCTTCTTTCCAAACCATTTCTCCAAGTTGCCATATTTTTTCTTCATTAACCTTGTAGGTTATTTTTTCGTCAAGACCAACCAGTATCCAGCCTATGTTGTACTTATCAAGTATTTCTTTTGTTTTCTCAATACTCGCTCCCTGGTATATCTCCTTAACTTCGGTTTCTCGGGAAGCCACCGCACTATAACCACCCCTCCACAACCACTCGTGTACCCGCCAACCTTGAATTGTTGGCACTCCGGAAAATACCGACACGGCATTAAATAGGGTATAGCTGTCACCGACCGCCTCAACCATATTTTTCCCGTCCATATTTTTTCTCAGATATTTCACTGCTCCATAATTTTCCGGGACTTTAGTCTGCATCCATTTTTCACCATCCAAACCATAATAATTCGAAAAATTATCATAGTAAGTGGTGAAGGCTATAAACGAGAAGTTCATCGTTCCTACAAAGATAAAGAAAATAATAAATGTTGCCGCGACTCTCAAACCTAAAACAATTTTTTTACCTCTATCTAATAAATTTCCCAAAGTCACTCCCAATAAAATTCCCATCAGAATAAACGCTTGATAAGTTAGTTTGAACATTGTATTTGCCCTTGGATGGTTTGGGTAAATGTCTCGGGCGAAGACAAACTCTGGAATCGCTATCAAAAACACGGCACTTAGAGCCAGTGTTCGAATAACTATTTTTTTCTCACCTCTCCCCTCGATAATCATTGCCAAAATATTAACCACCATTCCTCCGCTCCACAGAACTAATAACTGCCAAAAAGGCGATCTTTCCGTTACCACCTCTACCCCGCTTGAAATCGAAGTAAACGACAGCCACCAGGGTAAAGCCACCAATAAAAACGATACCAACATTATTCCCGCCGTTTCCAAAAGCTTTTTCAATTCCCCGGTGTTCGCCACAATCATCTGTATCCCCAAAACCAAAAGTACCAAACCATAAACCGCTACATCCCAGGTATTGGTCATCATCATTACTCCAAACAAAACTCCCATTACTATCTCGTAAACTCTTTTTTTATTTTCAACCCAGGAAAACAGTACTACTAAAAAAGTCAGAATAATTGGCAAATCCAATACGTGGCCATGCAAATCGGAAACCACAAAACTATAGCTAGGAAACTCATGAATGGTATTGTGGATGAATCTGGTGGCTTCAGCATACCAATAATTGTCAAGACTCCTGTTCTTAATTAGATACCAGATTACATGACTATTCCCGGCTACCATCACCGCCAGGGCGCCAACTATTCCCCCAATTGTGGATGCTCTGGAATTTTTGTTTCCGGCGAGCATTACACATACCAAAAATACCAAACTCATCGAAGTACCAAAGATAAAAGCTAACATCAAGTTATAACCTACTGCCGGTGTCACCCCCCAAACTCTTACCCAAATACTGGCCCAAAAATGTCCAAAGGAATAGTAATTAATTGTTTGCCCTGCTTGCCACATATCCGGAGCCGGTAATGTGGGTGACAATAAATATTGTTTTAGAAAACCGAAGTCCATAAATTTTTCCAAGCTATCCAAATTTGGCGCGTGTGCTCGAATCAAAGCCATCACTCCAAATCCGACTAAAAAAAGATATTCTTCAATGGCGATTATTTTGGCCGTCGTTCTTGCTACGGTAAAAGCTTTTACTCCGTGAGTAATAATTTGCCACAAACTTAATAGACCAAACAAAGCTAGAATTGCGAACAGTTTTCCGCTATTATTTTCCGCAATACCCAAGTAGCTCAACTGCCAAATTAAAAGAGCTGCCACCAAGGTGGCCATCACCCTCCCCAAAGCCCAACCCTGATCCGGTAGTTTAGAAAAATACTTTTTAATTAAAGGCCAAACTAAAAATTGCAAGCCAAGACTGATGACATATGTCCTAAGGATCGTTATCAAGTCAACACTCCACATACTACTATCATAAGTCCCTTTCTATCATTTTGGCGACATCGTTCCCCATCTTCACAGCATAATTTGTTCCTCGGTCAAACGGGTAAACCATACTCATGTTGGCCAAATATAAACCTTTATGTTTAGTCTTTATCTTGGGTAATTCTTTTGAGTAGTTCACCGGGAAAACCGGCTGAGCAAAAGGTTTTCGGAAAACGGCCGCACCCTTAATCCACTTTTTTCTGAAAAGTCGATTCACTTTCCGTAGATAAGGAAGATACATCGTAATCAGCTCTTCTTGAGTCATCTTTAGTTGTTTACTGTCTTCCGGTAAATAATTTCCTAGGTATAAAACCCTGTTGTTTCCATAATATTTTTTATCAATCATATTAGTATGTTCCACTACCACTAAAAACGGCCAATTCTTTTCCAAAATATTCATCCAATAGCCTCTTATAAGTTTTTTATTAAGTTTCAACATCACTGTCTGTCCCCATAGATACGAAATCTTCGGGAAGGGATCCATTTCAACGTCTAATATTTTTTCCATCACTGGTGCGGGCACCGTCACCACCACTCCATCAAAATCAGCATCGTCAACAAGCCACTTACCGTCCTCTCTTTTTTTAATCTGATTGATTTTTCTTCCCAGTATGATTTTTCCACCCAGTCTGATGATTTTTTCGCCGGTTTTTTCTGCCAATTTTTGGAAACCTTCTTCAAAATATCCCAAATTTTTGGTTCTTTTAGCAACTCTGGTCCAAAACCAAGACATATTTACAGTAGAGGCAAAAGGTCCAAACTTTGCTTTCAGAAGTTTTTCCCAAATAATTCGATATCCTTCTTTCCCGATTAATCGAGGTAACATCTCTACCACTTTATATTTCTCAAAAAACAAACCATTTGGAATAAGCTTCAATATCGCCAGCCCGATACCCATTTGTACTCGACTAAAAATACTCAACCCGGAAAACTTTAACAGTGAAACAGGAGAGTCGAGCTGGACCTCTTTTTTGTTAAGAAAGCTTGTGGTTACCGGGTTTTTAACCAACGTCTTAGCTCCGACATCTTTAGCCAGCTCCAGAATATCTCTGTCGTTTGTAAAAACGTGATGATAAAAATACTCCAAACTCCACTTCCAATTCTTCTCGCGTACCCCTCCGGCCAATCCTCCCAAAGTATTTGCCTCTTCATACAAAACAACATCAACATTTTTTTTCACTAGAGCAAGAGCACAAGCAAGTCCGGTAAAACCACCCCCAATTACGGCAATCTTCATGTTTACAAGGCTAACAAGATTCCTACAATCGCGAGTAATAGTCCTCCACCAAAGGCTGCGATCCCGGGAAGATCAAAGATACCAGCTTCTGGAAGAATTGTCGGTGTGGGTGTTGTTGTTACCACCGCTACAACTGTTTGCGTCGGTGTTGGTACGGATACCGTCGGCGCGGAAGTGACCACAACTGTTTGCGTCGTGGCTGCACAGGTACAATCATCTTCAGCTGTACAGGCTGCGGTTCGACATTTACTCGTTGTAGTGTCACAGGTTAGTCCGGTTGTACACTCGGCGTTGGTGGTACAGGTATTGTTACATCCAACTACTGTGCTCACAGTTAGATCCTTAACGAGACTCAGTGTTCCACCCGGGAATGTCACTTTTCCCGTATTAGTAATTACCGTACCGTTAGCAACTCCCTCACTAGCCTTTACTCTGAAGTTAAACTTCTTTGTTTCAGCAGGACTAATTGTTGTATTACATGTTAGTTCCGTATCTGTTGCACTCCAAGTACATCCGGCACTGGCGTCCATAAATGTGACCGGCATATCTTTCAACGAGTCTTTAATCACGACACTGGTAGCATTTGCCGTACCCGTATTTGTCAGTGAAATTGAATAAACGTATATTTGGCTCTTAGACACGGTACTCATCTCGGACGTCAGTGTATAAGTTCCAGCCACATTTTCCGTCTCGTTTTTAAAGGCGGTCTTGCTTCCTGAGAGAGTTATGACAACCGGAGGTTCAACCCTTAAGCTATTTAGCCCTGTAAAAGTCTGGCTACCCAAAGTAGCAATCGCCGCGTTATCAATAGTAGAAGCTAGTGTAAAATCACCCGTTACCTTTACCCTGAAATACTTTTCTATACTTTGTCCGGCTGTAAGGTTGAAAGCGGTGCAACTATATTTTCTTGTCGCAGCATCAAAACTACAACTTTGATTGGCTGGTGAGTCAACGAAAGTTAGCTTGTCTAAGTTTCCCCCCATCAGAGTATCACTCAAAACCACCCCACTTACAGGATCAGCTCCGATGTTTTTTACTTGAATTCGGTATACAAAAGTAGCTCCCATCGTCGCCATATCTGTGTCAGTTCTTATGGTGTAACCTTCAGTTTTTGCAGCATCATCTACGTATGTCGAGGCTTTCTTCACCACGGTTACGTTCGTCTCTGCTGCCGTTGCTGTTCCGGTCACTGTACAGGCAGGGTCACCAACCCACTGAGTTCCGATTGGTGTTATTTCTGCTGCTGCGGGTTCACTCTCTGGCGCAGTCGGAGCCACGGCTTCTCGAGTAGAAAGCTGAGTTGCCACGTAAATCGAAGCGCCTCCAAGAAGAATCACAATTAGTACAAGGGCAATGGCTAGTATTTTTTTCTTATTCATTTATCTTATGGTGTGGTACTAACTTGTGCTTCAAACTGATAACTTCCGGGTGATCCAACTAGATAATCTGAGTAACTTGATACCTTTGCTACGGTTGAACTTGCAGACATCCAGTTTCCAGGAATGTTATTTACATGTACTCTAAACTGTGCCCTCAAATTATCAAGACTTCCTGTTACTGAGAATTTGAGCAAGTCACCCACCTTTAAACTTTGTAGTTGAGTCGCGGTTAGTGGTGTGGCTGGATATACTCCGTTTACGGCCTTGTAAATCTTGACATTTACACACGCTCCTACAACTGGTGTTGTTGGCGTTGTCGCTTTATATCCAACTACGACGTCAAAATCGTTAAAGTCATAGTTTGCATCCAACTGTCCTCTGGTATCGTTGTCAGCTCCTTGAATTGTATCCGCCCAACACTGGAATGGTGAACTAATTCCTGCTGTCGTAGAAATTCCAAAGCTGCTTAATGCCGATGGTGTTATCCTCGAACTGATATCTCTTAACTCGCCATATCTTCGACAACTTCCTCCAGAAGGATTAATATAGCCCAAGGAGTTTGTTGTTTCGTTTCCCAACTTTATGGTAACTGTATAAGTTCCCGGTTGGATCACTGCATCAAAATTATTGTCGTCAACTTTTGTTATGGCTGCACTGGTTCCGGTTCCAGCCAAGGTAACCGTTGTTCCGGCACTTGCTCCTGTAAGGTGAATACGTACTGTTCCTGCCGTTGTGAAGTTTATGGTGTTAATTTTGCTTCTGTCTGGATTACAAATCAGCTGGTTCTCTTGGCTACTCGTTGCCCCCGCTATATATGTATATGACACACACACATCAGTTCCACCAACAGGAGCTGTTGGTGCTGCTGTCGTGGTTGGAGCAGCCGTTGGAGCAGCTGTTGGTGCTGCTGTCGTGGTTGGAGCAGCCGTTGCTGTTGGCACTACCGGAGTACACGAACCCCATTCTCCGCAAGCTGGCTTTGATGCAATTCCTAATGAAATACAAGTTCTTGTACCAGCCACTCCCGCGATACCGGAAGTACAACCAGATGTCTGAGCGGTTACACACTCACAAGCTTGTGTCGGTGTTGGTGTTGATGCGGCAGCACAGCTACTATTGTCTACACAATTTGAAGAGGGACAAGCTTGGGTATAACCAACTGTTGTCGTTGTTGTAGCACAAACGCTTCCGGAACAATTACGAACGGTACAAGTTTTTGTAGTAGGAGTAGCTGTTGGTGTTGGTTGGGTAGTACAAGTCGCATCTGGAGTACAGTAATAACCTGCAAAAGAAGTCCCTGGAGCCTGAACTTTACACCTTTCACCTGTTTGACAGCCTGCTGCAACTCCACACGTTCCCTCTTTGTCGGCGGCACATCTACTGCCAGCCAAAGGTTCACTCTCTGGTGCTGTTGGAGCTATTGCCTGCCTTGTCGATAATTGATTGGAAACATAGTAAGCCGCTCCGGCTACACCAACAACCAGTAGCAAAGCCACAATACCTCCAATAATTGGAAACATCTTTTTCTTGGGGCTTTCTGCCGGCATTGATACTTCTTCTGGAGCAGGTGTCGGTGCCGAAAAAGGTTCCGGTGAAGGAATGGTTGTTGTTGTGGTCGTGGTTGTAATTGGTTCCGATTGGGGAGTAGGTGTGGGCAAAGATTCTGGACTTGGCCACGGCGTTATTGGAGCCGTTTCGGCTGGTGGGGTCATCGTTTCGGCGGGAGTTACTGCAGTTTGTTCAACGGGAGTAACTGGTTCAGTATAAGTTGTTGTCGTTGTCGTCGTTACTGGAGTCGGGGTCGGGGATTCGACGGGAGTTATGTCTTCGGCCACCTCGGGGGTAACCGGAGTCGTACCCGAAACCAAAGGCTGATTAATTTTATTTTGATCGTCCATGCGTTTAAGTACGGTCCATTAAAGAGGGCCTGTCTACACTATAAAGAAGTTTTGGTAATTTATCAATCTCTCCACCATTTTTTTGATGTTCGTCCAAAAATAAATAATATAATTCCCAGTATTCCCATTAAAATAGTAAAGTCCAAAGCTCCGGCTTCTTCCAACGTCCCCGAGCTGGTTGCGGGCATACTTGGTTCCTCAGTTGGTGTTGCCGACACGGGTGCCGACACCGTTGCTGTCGGTGAAATTGGTGAAACAGTAACCGTCGCCGAAGGTGTCGCTGTAAATGCCGGCAATCCTGCCGTACTGTCCGACGCCAAAACGGTAAAGGTTCTGATTACTTTCTGGAAGATATTGTTTTCATCGGTGTACTCCAATGTCAGAGTATGTACTCCCGGTTCTAAATTTTGAGGAGGAGTCCACTTCCAAACGCCATCTTTATCAGCCTTAATAATCTGTGTCAATTCAATCGGAGAGTTTACTGTAACTCTGATGGTTGTTCCGGGGGTCGCTTTTCCCGCAAACTCCGGTGAACTAGTGGCTATCATTTCTCCGTTTATTGCCGGATTCATAATTATCATCGAACCAGCCGCCTCGGTCGCTTCTGGTGCGAGAACGGGAGCCGCTTCTTCGGTGATATTTTTAAAACCACCACTTTTTATATCGGACTCGACCAATGTTCCCGAACCTGTTGCCACAGTTGTCTCCACAAAACTTTGATTTTTTCCTAATACAATGTCGGGTACCGGTTTGGTTTTTTCGGTATTAGTAATCGCCGTTGCGGTTCCCGAGATGCCCGCCTGAACAAAAATTGAGACAAGTGACGTCTTGGGATCATACGTCAAAACCGCTCCGTCTTTGTCCCGCGATAAAGCCAAGTTTAGTCTCCAAGATCCATTGTTTGTCATCGCCGACAAAGTCTCTCCCCCCTGAACCTCGACATAAACAATCGCGTTGTTTATGGGACTAGAATCAGCGCCAATTACTTTTCCGCTTATGACGTCTTCAGGAGGTGCAATCACTTGTTGCCCCGTTCGTACCTCAAAAGGTTTTCCGGAGTCATCGTATGTCTGGGATCCTGATCCAATCATAAAATAAATAGTCTTGTCCGGATTTAATCCAGTTACTTTTACATAGTGATTGGTATAGCCCTGAGAACTTCCCGATATTTGATCACGGATATCACCCGCAGGTGTTGTGATTTTTGCTGGATTTTCCGAGTAACTTAGATATCCCGTTACTGGTGTATCGGTTGTCCAGCTAACGGTGAAGGTATTTGCTCCTCTATCGGATATCTTTACATTTTTTGGAGCTTCCGTCGGCCCGGCTTTGGTTAAAAGACCTTGGCGGTTATTTACGAGAACCACACCCGCAACCAAGCCTCCTAATAATATTAGGACTCCGAGGGCTGTTGGTATTTTCTTGGCCATCAGGCCTGTTTTATTCACTTATTTGTATTTGTGTTGTTGCCGAACCTGTAGACTCCGGTACTACTGGTTCGGTTGTCTCGGTTATCTCGGGCGTTGGGGTAGTAATCAATAGTAACCCCATCTCGGCTTCGGTATATACAGTTCTCTTTTCGAGATTGTCGATTACTGTTTGGTTGATTGCACCATCTAAAGATTTAATTGCTTTTGCTTGCTGTGTTGTCGTCTGACTTTTTACTGAGGCGGAGTAGATCTGGTAAGCCACTATTCCACCCACAATAGATAGTCCCATTACTCCTACCAATAATATATAAGAAGATAGCGTTCTGGTTGCTTTCATTGTTTGTCGGTATAGAAGTAAAAGGTCATTTGTCCGGTAGCATTAAGTGAATCTTCTGTCCTAGTCAAACCAACTTGTTTAGTAAGAGAGACACTATTAAGTAAAACCAACCGATCCATATTTTCAACATCTTTAAGAAAAACAATCACATCTTGCGGTTTTCCTCTCACAGAAAACGTTAACTGATTAGACAAAATGTTTGCACTCGGTTTAATTAATTTTGTAGCCCATTCACCTCCAGTTTTTCCCTCACCAAGAAGAGAAATTCCTGGAAAAGCCAACGAATCGAGAACCAAATTATTTTTTTTTGCCACATATTCCAATCTAAGAGAACTATCAATATAGGAGAAGTTATCCGGAACAGCCTCGTCAAAAAGTCTCAACTTGCCTCTGAACGTATTTAGTTGATTCTGTGCATTCAAGAGTTGGACAATTTTATTGTCGGCCTTTTTATTAATTACTTCTTGATCCTCAATTTTTTTCTGTAGGGAGACAATGTTGGTAAGTGTTGGTCTTATCGCGGCAAATATCAATATCGCTATGGTAAATACCGACAAAATTACTTCCAAAGATGCTCGTATCTCCGGACGTTTATACATCAGACTCACCCTTTGAAAGTAAAGAGAGTATTTTTCGTTGTTTAGTATGCTTGCCATTATTTAAAAGTAATTTGAACACCAAACTTCACTCCTCCGGTTGTTTGATCAAAGCTGGTTTCTTTCATGGTAATTGTTGCCACCCCGGGCATTCTCTTGATCCCGCTAATAAACTGGGCAAATCCATACTCCGATTGTGCTTTTCCTACAACCATCAGACCGTCTTTATCAAGAGATAGACTGTCAAGGGAAGTTCCCACGGGTAAAATCTGTGTCAGGCCATCAATTTTTGATGCAAAAACAAGACCACTTCTTTGTGAAGTCTCCACCGGAAGTTGTTTGGCCAAAACCTTTCGCATCTCTACTTCCACCTCGGCATAAGCCGCAATCTGAGCTTCTTTTTGTATCAAAACTTCTCCCAAGTCGTCAAGTTTTTTATCAAAATAAAACCGAGATGCAAATGCCAGCAACACCACGAACTCAGTTAAGACCACCAAAACCCTGCCTGCTGTTGTAATCCACTTTAAAGTTTTCCCTGCAGTAGAGAACTCGAAACTATCCTTTGGCAATAAGTTAATACTAGAAACACTATGAGCAGTAGCCACACCTTCAGTGTACCAAAAATCCTTACTTTTTGGGGGAGATTTTCTTGGACAAACGAGCCTTTATTCTGTCGGCCTTACCTTTTTTTAAAACACCCTTTTTTGCGGCTTTATCTACCATTGAGAAAGCAACAGACAGCGTTTCGATGGAGAGAACTTTCTTAAATGTATCGATGGCCGACTTTGCCTTAGTCTTAGTGGCTTTGTTAAATCCGGCCTTTTTTACGTCGGATCTGAGTTTTTTTATTGCTGATTTTGTTATTGGCATGCGCTAATTTTACCACGAGCTCCACCTAGCGCAAGTGAAGCTCATGAATTAAAATAACGACAGTGGTTCAAAAACTGTTAACTAAGTCGCAAGCAATACTAAATCGCAAGAGTTCAAGTATTCTTTCGGCCGCTACTATTATTGCTGCTTCCTTTCTCCTTTCAGCCTTTTTAGGGCTGGTCAGGAATCGTTTGCTTGCCGCCAGATTTTTTGGTGGTCTCGAAGGGGATCTCGATGTTTACTTTGCTGCCTTCATTGTCCCGGACACTATTTTTCAGCTTTTGGTTGTTGGTGCTGTTTCGGCCGCCTTCATTCCCATTTACCAAGGCTATCTTAAAAAATCGGTCAGGAAAGCCAATTTTATGGCCAACGTTGCCCTCACTCTCGTTACCACTACTCTTTTTATTTTATCAATCATCATTGCCATTTTTGCGCGCCCGTTTTCTCAAGTACTTTCGCATTACACCGGTTCACAGCTTGACTTAATGGTTAATCTAATTCGACTTATGTCGATTGCCCAGATGTTTTTTTCGATTTCCTCTTTCCTTACAGGTATTCTTCAGGCCCATCGTCGTTTTTTAATACCCGCTGTTGCTCCTCTTTTTTATAATCTCGGCACGATTCTCGGAATTCTGATTCTGACCCCCTACATTGGCATTTACGCCGCTGCCATTGGTGTCATTTTTGGTTCCTTTCTTCACGTTATCGTTCAGCTACCCGCCGCCCTCCATACCGGTTATCTTCTCAAATTCCACCTTCGGTTTAACCACAAAGGTGTTCGTCGGATGCTTCGTCTTATGCCACCCCGCTCTTTTTCTCTTGCTCTTGTTCAAGTTGAACGCATTGTTTCTTTAAATATTGCCTCCGCCTTGTCCGCCGGATCCTTTACTATTTTCAACTTCGCTCGTCAGGTTTATGTTCTGCCCATCTCTCTTTTTGGTGTTTCACTGGGACAGGCTTCTTTTCCGACCCTAGCCGAAGAAGCACTCAACAAGGATAAAACCAAGTTTGCCGATACTCTCGGAAAAACAATTTTGCAGATCTTTTTCTTCTGTCTTCCGGCCGCCATTCTCATTCTTATCTTGAGAATCCCTATTGTTCGTATTATTTTTGGTGCCAGAAATTTCCCTTGGGAAGCGACTCTTCTGACTGGTAAGGCTCTTGCTATTTTTTCCCTTTCCATCGCCCCCCAAGCCGCCGTTCAGCTACTCACTCGCGCTTTCTATGCCCAAAAAAACACTCGCACTCCCCTCATCGTCAACGTTGCCACTTTGATACTTTTTATCCTCACTTCCTATCTTTTTACCCACACTTTTTCTTGGGGAATTTTGGGACTGAGTACCGCTATGAGT
The DNA here is from genome assembly GCA_049303575.1 of Microgenomates group bacterium. GTDB lineage: Bacteria > Patescibacteriota > Microgenomatia > UBA1400 > MFAQ01 > UBA2277. The sequence goes on from JBAQNH010000002.1 coordinate 236,097, forward strand.
CTTAGTAACGCTCTCAACTTTTTGATACTTTATCTTACGATTCGTGCCACTCTACCCAGTCTTGGAATTACTCTGGAAATTATTAAAATGCTTTTTGTCAGCGTCCTTACCTCCTTTGCTCTCTGGATACCCATGAGGCTTCTCGATCAGTTTGTTTTTGACACCACTCGTACCGTACCCCTTCTCATTCTTACGGTAATCGTCAGCCTTATTGGTCTCGTTGTTTATTTTGGTCTTGCCAATCTTCTCAAGGTTAAACAGTACGCCGATGTTAGAAGACTCTTTGTTAAGCTCGGCAACTGGCGTCAGGTGCTCGGAGAAACCGATGAGGTTATCGAGACACCGATTGTCGGTTAAACTCACATGGAAAACAAAATCAGAAACTTTTCGATTATCGCCCATATAGATGCTGGCAAGTCCACTCTGGCCGATCGTATGTTGGAAATCACCGGTACCGTCCAAAAGGACAAGATGACTCCTCAGCTTCTGGACAGCAACCCAATTGAACGCGAAAGGGGAATCACCATCAAGCTTGCTCCCGTCACCATGAACTACCATGGATACACCCTAAATCTTATCGACACTCCTGGTCACGTGGATTTCAACTACGAGGTTGAACGCGCCCTGGAAGCTTGCGACGGCGCCGTTCTTCTTGTCGACGCCACTAAAGGAGTCCAGGCCCAAACGGTCGCCAATCTTAGACTTGCTCGAAATCTCGGACTTACCATCATTCCCGTCATCAATAAAATTGATGCTCCTCTTGCTGACATTTCTGCCGCCACGAGGCAGATTAAACAACTTCTCAACATTTCTTCCGAACCCTTTTTTATCTCTGCCAAAACCGGCGAGGGAGTCGCTAATCTTCTCGATAAAATAATCTTCGACTTGCCCTCTCCCAAAATCGAAGACAAACCACTTCAAGCCCTCGTTTTTAACTCTGTTTTTGACACTCACCTTGGCGTTATTACCTTTGTTCGCGTTATTACCGGGGACCTGCACACCGGTGACAAGCTGGAGTTTCTTAACTCCGGCCAAGTTTTAACCGCTTCAGAAATTGGTGTTTTTAGTCCCAAACGTGAGGAGAAAAAAGTCATCACAGCTGGCAACGTCGGCTACATCATCACCGGACTCAAAGACATCCATCGCATTTTGGTCGGGGACACTCTCTGTCTTGCCACCCAAAGCAAAGAAGTTACTCCCTTGCCAGGCTTCCGCAAAATTCACCCCAATGTTTTCTTGGATATGTATCCGGCTGATGGTTCTCAGTATCGCGATCTTGTTGATGCTCTGGAAAAACTCAAACTCAACGACTCTGCCCTAACCACACAGGGTATTAACTCTCCCATTCTTGGTCAGGGTGTAAAAGTGGGTTTCTTGGGGTTACTTCACTCCGAGGTTGTTGGGGAACGTTTGGAGCGAGAGTTCGGCCTTCCCGTTATTGCCGTTTCTCCTTCCGTTGAGTACAAGGTTAAACTCAGAAATGGCACCGAAAAAATCTTTAGCTCAGCCAGTGATTTTCCGGACCCAGCCATCATTGCCCAAGGTTTCGAACCCATGGCGACAGTCAAGATTGTTGTTACCGATAAATATGTTGGCGCTGTCATGCAACTTTGTCAGGATCTCCGTGGCAACCTGGTGAACGTTTCATACCTTGACCAACTTGTCGAAATCGACTACTTGCTTCCCCTTATTGAAGTAATTACCGCTCTCCACGACAGTCTCAAAAGCGTCTCCCAAGGGTTTGCTTCTCTGGATTACGAACTTACCGGCTGGCACGAAGCCGAATTGGTACGTCTTGATGTACTTCTTAATCACGAAGTCTTTACACCAATGAGTATCATCACGGTCAAAGAAAAGTCGCCGTTTAAAGCCAAAGCTATCGCCGAAAAACTAAAGGAAGCCATTCCCCGTCAACAATTTGAAATTCCCATTCAAGTTGCCATTGGTGGCCAGATCATTGCCAGAGAAACAATTACCGCCTACAGAAAAGATGTCGACGCCAAACTCCACGGGGGCGACTTTACCAGAAATCTAAAACTCCTCCAAAAACAGAAAAAGGGTAAGGCTCGTATGAAACAGTTTGGCAAAGTCCAGCTTCCTCAGTCCGCTTTCCTCGCCGTCGTCAAGGCATAAAATTGCCCGCTTGACTCCCCATTATCACTCATGCTATATTACTGCTAATCACTGTCTTAATGAGAGTGATAAAAAATTATGGATCTAACCGAAAGACAGACTCAAATAATTAAAACGATAGTCGAAGAGTTTACCGAAACGGCGGAAGCAGTTGGTTCGGTTACTCTGGAAAACAAATATCGCCTCGGTGTTTCTCCTGCCACTCTCCGAAATGAGATGGCTGTTCTTGAGGAAAAAGGTTTTCTTACTCAACCTCACACTTCAGCTGGCCGCATTCCTACTCCCATGGCCATCAAGTTTTATGTCAACGAACTGATGAAAGAAAAAGATCTGTCTGTTGCCGAAGAAGTTAATGTCAAATCTCGTGTTTGGGACCACCGTTATAACCGCGACGACCTACTTCGTGAAGCCACCAAGGTTCTTTCTGAAAGAACCAAGTCTCTCTGTATTGCGACCACCGAAGAAGGCCAAATGTATCACGCTGGTTACGCCAACATTTTCAACGAAATTGAATTTCAAGATTTTGAAACCGCTAAAGAAGTTTTTTTCCTTCTCGACCAACATCAACGCCTTCTAGATATTTTTAATCGCGCCGGAAACAACTCCCCAATCCACATTCTAGTCGGTGACGAAATGGGTGTTACTCTTCTCCGTCCCGCCAGCTGTGTCTTTGCTGATTTAAATATTGGAGGTCATCGCGGCAGTCTCGGTATCATTGGTTCCAGTCGTCAGGAATATGACCGCAACATTCCCTTTGTTCGTTACATTGCCAATTTAGTTAATCAAATAGCTCAAGAATGGTAAAAAAAATTCAATCATCCAAAAAAGAAATTGAAAATCTCAATTTCCAAGTTAACGAACTGGAAGGTAACTATCGCCGCGCTTTGGCCGATTACCAAAACCAGGAACGTCGCTTCAGAGAGACCCAAAGTCAAATCGTCAAATTTGCCAATGCCACTCTTCTTGAAAAAATTGTTCTCAATCTTGACTCACTCGAAATGGCTCAAAACCACCTCAAAAATGCCGGCTTGGAAATTGTTATCAAACAACTTTTGGAAACATTGAAAAATGAAGGACTTCAATTAATTGAATCGGACGACAAACTATTTGACCCTTTAACCATGGACTGCATTGAAGTTGTTCCTGGCAAAAAAAATCACGTTGTTTCTACTCTTACCAAAGGTTATTACCTTTTTGACAAAGTTCTCCGCCCCGCCAAAGTTAAGGTCGGTTCGGGAACAAAATAACTAGCATTTATAAATTAATTAAACAAAACATATGTCCAAAATAATCGGCATCGATCTCGGAACCACCAACAGCGCTATTGCTGTTATGGAGGGAGGAAAAGCCAAAATTATTCCTACCTCTGAAGGCAGAAATACTTTCCCTTCAATCGTAGAACCAATTAAAAATTTAGTTGGTGACGTTGCCAAACGTCAAATGGTTCTCAACTCTGAAAACACTGTCTTTAGTGTCAAGAGATTAATGGGCCAAAAATTTTCCGGCAAACAAGCTCAAAAAACCAAAGAAATTTCTCCTTACGATATTGAAGCCGGCAAAGATGGTTTGGCCATCATTAAAATTGGAGGTAAAACCTATACTCCTCAAGAAATCTCCGCCAAAATATTGCAAAAGGCCAAAGCTGACGCTGAAGCCTATCTTGGTCAGACAGTTACCGACGCCGTTATCACAGTTCCCGCCTACTTTGATGACTCTCAACGTCAGGCCACTAAACAAGCCGGTGAAATCGCCGGACTCAATGTCCAACGTATCGTCAACGAACCAACTGCGGCCGCCCTTGCTTATGGTTTAGACAAAGGTAAAAACGAAACCGTCGTTGTCTACGACTTAGGTGGTGGAACTTTTGACGTTTCTATTCTCGAGTTGGGCGATGGTGTTTTTGAAGTTAAATCTACCAATGGAGACACTTTCCTCGGAGGAGATGACTTTGACCACAAAATCATCGAGTACATCGTTTCCGAGTTCAAAAAAGAAAACGGAGTCGATCTTTCTCTTGATAAACAAGCGCTTCAGCGTATCAAAGACGCAGCCGAAAAAGCCAAAATCGAACTTTCCAGTACCACCGAAACAGAGATCAACCAACCCTTCATTACCCAGCGTGATGGTCAACCTCTTCACTTAACCATGAAGATTACCAGAGCCAAACTTGAGGAACTTGTTGATGATCTGATTCAAAAAACTATCGAACCCATGAAAAAGGCTCTTGCTGACGCCAAGATTGAAAAATCGACCATTGCCGAAATAATCTTGGTCGGTGGTATGACTCGTATGCCCAAAGTTCAGCAAGTAGTCAAAGACTTCTTTGGCAAAGAGCCCAACAAGTCCGTTAACCCCGACGAAGCTGTTGCCCTCGGTGCCGCTATCCAAGGAGGCGTTATCTCTGGTGACGTCAAAGACGTTTTACTTCTCGATGTCACTCCTCTTACTCTTGGTATTGAAACTATGGGTAGTATCATGACCCCTCTTATCGAGCGCAATACTACTGTTCCTTCCAGTAAGTCTCAAGTCTTCTCTACCGCGAGCGATAATCAACCCCAGGTGGAAATTCACATTCTTCAGGGAGAACGTCCTATGGCCGCTGACAACAAGACACTAGGTAGCTTCGTCCTCGATGGTATTCCCGCCGCTCCTCGTGGTATTCCTCAAATTGAAGTCACCTTTGACATCGATGCCAACGGTATCTTAAATGTACAAGCCAAAGACAAAGCCACTGGTAAAGAGCAAAAGATTACCATTAAAAACGCTACCAACCTTTCGGACGAAGAAGTTGAAAGAATGAAACAAGAGGCCGAAAAATTCGCCGAAGACGACAAGAAGAAAAAAGAACTTGTCGACAAGAAAAACGAGGCCGATACTCTAATCATTCAAACTCGTAAAGTTCTCAAAGACTCCGGTGATAAATTTGACACCGCCGCCAAAGAAGAAATTGAAAAGTCTCTCAACGAGTTGGAAGAGGAGATTAAGAAGACCGACACAACCACCGAGTCTGTTGATACCAAACTAAAAGCTGCCACCGAACTTGTCCAAAAACACGCCGAAGCTTTATACAAAGCCGCCGGTGAAAAGGACAAGAAAGAAGAACCAAAATCCGAAGACTCAAAAGGCGAAGAAACCAAGGCCGACACAAAACAAGCGGAGGAAGGCGAAGTCGTTGAATAGGAAATTTCAGGGGCTGAAAGCGTCAGCCCCTGATAAAATGGTTTGATCCAATATGGCCACAACTCGCGACTACTACGATATTTTAGGTGTTTCCAAGTCTGCCACAGCCGCGGAGATAAAGTCGGCCTACAGAAAACTTGCTCTTAAGTGGCACCCGGACAGAAATAAAGAAAAGGATGCCCACGAAAAATTCAAAGAAATAAACGAAGCCTACGAGGTCTTAAGTAACTCCGAGAAAAAAAGCAAATACGACCAGTTCGGTCACGCTGCTTTCGGCGGCGGTACAGGTTTCAATCCAAGTGGCGGTGCTTCAGGAAATCCTTTTGCCGGTTATTACAGTTCGGGTGGCAACATCAATTTTGAAGACCTATTCGGCGGAGCCGGTGGTTTTTCCGACCCGTTTGATATTTTTAGTAACTTCTTTGGTGGGGGATTTGGAGCACAAAGACGGCCCCAAAAAACCCACTACTCCCTAAAGATTGATTTTGACGAAGCCATTCACGGAGCCGAAAAAACTATTGTTCATCAAGGAAAAGAATACACTGTAAAAATCCCAGCCGGCGCCAACGAGGGCACTCAAATCCGTTACTCCGATTTTGATATTAGCTTCGACGTCAAACCCAGTAAAATTTTCAAACGTGAAGGCGATGATGTTATTGTCAACCATGAAATTCCCTTCACTCTCGCCATGCTTGGTGGAGACACAGTAGTTCCGACACTCGATGGTGACTTAAAAATAAAAGTCCGATCTGGCACCCAGCCGGAAACTGTTATTCGCCTCACCGGCAAAGGCGTAAAACACCTACAAAGCAATCAGCATGGAGACCTGTATATTCGATACATCATCAAGTTTCCAACCCGTCTCTCCGGCAGACAAAAGGACTTTTTACGGGAGTTTGAACAGGAATAGCCAAGTTCACTATCTCAGCAAGAACAATTTTTTCTTCAATTGTCATCATTCTTGGGTGGTGAGCCACCACCACGTTTCCAATTACCCTACCTAAAACATCGGCAAACTTCATCCCCGTCACTGCTTCCGCCGCCTTTTCCCCAAGACACAAAACGATTTCCGGTTGAATATTTTTGATCTGATCTAAAATATTTATGGCACACATTGAGAACTCTCTCGTATTCGGTTTTCTTTTTCCTCCATCAAATAAACACTTGGCAGCATTGGTAATAATTGTTTGTTCAAATCTATCCCCAATTATATTTTTTAATACTTGTCCGGTTCTCGACTCAAACAAACCTTTTTCATAATCTATCCCAATTGCCCTAAAATCTGAACACTCCAAGACAACCATAATGGTTTTCCTTTTCGCTTCACCTTCTATACCCCAGTTGGGATGTTCTGCTCCCTGACATCTCAAGCAATCCGGGATCTCAACACTTCTCATGCTTCACTCGACTGTCGTTTCATTATCTCCCTCATCGCTTTTACGTATGATTTCTTTTCCGGTGGGTCAATACCGATTACCTTCTCCAAGATAATTTTTATATTTGGATTTTGGATCATCTGCCCTAATGCCAAACCCAAATAAATCCTCTGCCACTCTTGCATCTCACTTTTCATTTCCATATCCCAATCAACTATTACTCGGTCACAATTTCGCATGTTTTCAATGGTTTTTTTTATTACATCGCCATGTAAACCTGCCAGTATCTGCATACACAATGTGGGACCGGTCTTATTTTCGGCATTAAAGATATCCACAATGTTCGTTTCCAGTCCTAAAGACCACGCTATTCCCATATCTACCCTCGACCCTTCCGACGGAGTGCCTCCCGAATTCCACAAAATATCCACCCGTCCTCCATTTTTAGCCGCCTCGTGTAAAAAATTTAGCTCCTTCATCACAATGTTGTACCCGGTCGGGTCTTCTTGGGGTGCATCATCTACCGGATTAAATAAAACTGCCCCCGCCTCTTCCAACTTTTTGGCATGCTCGGCAATTACTATCTTCTGATCGTCTGTGACGTAGCGCACGGGGGATAACAGATATACGTATCGTCCTTGCAAATTCTCAAAGTTCCCTCCTTGTTCTGTTTTCATATTTTGGATTGTAACATGTTATAATAAGCTCGATTAAGTGAGTTAGGGCGGCGTAGGTCGTCCTTTTTTAAACAAACAAATAAAAAACAAAAATGGATACACAAACCCTTTCGGCCAGAACCGAGTTTGCCGCTGCGATTAACCAAATTTGTTCCGAACGTGGAATCGCCCCGGAAACAGTTCTTGCAGCCATCAACACCGCCCTTATTGCTTCTTTCAAAAAAGACTACCCCGAACAATCTCTAAAACTTGAAGAAGAAGGCAAAATCATCACTGCTGACGTCGACTCCGATAACGGCCAGTTCCGTTTATTCGTCGGAGAAGAAGGCGCTAAGAAAAAAGATCTTAAAGAAATTACCCCTCCAGGTTTTGGTCGTATCGCCGCTCAAGCCGCCAAGCAGGTAATTTTACAAACCATTCGTGAGGCCGAACGTGATTCCGTTCTTGCCGATTACCAGGACCACATTGGCGAAGTCATGACCGGTATGGTTCAGCGTATGGACGGCAGAAATGTCATCATTGACCTTGGTCGCGGACAGGCAGTCATGCCTCCGGAAGAGCAATCACCCACCGAGTTCTATCGTCTCAACTCTCGTCTCAGCGTTTACCTAAAAGAAATAGCCGACACCGTCAAAGGTCGTCAAATTATTGTTTCTAGAGCCGACGACAGACTCTTGTCTGGTCTTTTCCAAAGAGAAGTTCCTGAAGTCAGTGCCGGAAGTGTCGTCATCAAGGGTGTCGCTCGTGAACCGGGAAGCCGTTCCAAGGTTTCCGTCGAGTCCACTCAACCCGGAGTTGACCCAGTTGGTTCTTGCGTCGGTCAAAAAGGTGTTCGTGTTCAGGCTGTCATCAACGAACTAAACAACGAAAAAATCGATATCATCCAGTACTCCGAGGATAAAGACAAATACATTAAGGCAGCTTTGGCTCCGGCCGAAGGCCTTGATATCAGCTACGACAAAACCACTGGTGAAACCATTGTTACTGTTCCTTCCGATCAACTTTCTCTAGCCATCGGTCGTGGAGGTCAAAACGTCAAACTCGCCGCCAAACTAACTCAGACCAAACTTCGTATCATCTCGGATGAGACCAAAGACATCCAAACCGGTATCGTCGCTACGGGGACAGAAGAGTTTGAGATCGATCAACTCGGTCTAGACACCAAAACCAGAAATCTTCTTGTCGAAGCGGAGCTAACTCATATCGAGGATCTCACATCTGATAAACTCGACTCAGTCAAAGGCCTCGGCCCCAAGACTCTTGAGAAAATCAAAGCTCAGCTTGCCGTTTACAAAAACTAACTTAATCCTATGCCGGACAAAACAACTGCCACCAGGCCTCCGGTGGTTACTATTCTAGGGCACGTAGATCACGGTAAAACATCTCTTTTGGACAGAATCAGGCATGCAACAGTCGCTGCTGGCGAAGTTGGTGGTATTACTCAGGCTATCGGCGCCTATCAAATCGAACATCAAGGAAAGAAAATTACTTTTATTGATACCCCTGGTCATGCTGCGTTTTCTGCTATGCGTCGTCGTGGCGGTCAGGCTGCCGATGTCGCCATTCTGATTGTTGCTGCCGACGACTCGGTCATGCCCCAAACCAAAGAATCTATCGAACATATTAAGGCCGCGGGAATTCCTTATGTTGTGGCGGTAAACAAAACCGATCTGGCCGGCGTAAATCCCGAACGGGTTAAAACCGATCTAGCCAACGAAGGAGTTTTTGTTGAAGGTTATGGAGGTAATGTACCAATAGTCAATATTTCTGCCAAAACTGGTGAGGGAGTTGATGATTTACTGGAAATAATTCTTCTTTTAGCCGAACTCGAAGAACTCAAGGATAACTCCAGCAACTGTCCAGCCACCGCTCTTGTCATAGAGTCTTCGATGCATTCTCAAAAAGGACCCTTAGCCACTCTGTTAGTTAAAAGCGGCGTTTTTGACAAAAATGATCCTCTTTTTGACGGCAATGTTGATTTTGGTAAGATCCGTTCTATGCTGGACTTCTCCGGCAAATCAATAAACAAAGCCACGCCCTCAACTCCCTTTCAGGTTATTGGTTTCGACAAAGTTCCCAACATCGGCGATATCATCACCAGTGAACCTTGTGAAGATCAAACCCAAAAAAGTACTTTCGATGTTGCAGACACTGTTAGTGAAGATATTCCGACCATCATACTCAAGGCCGACGTTCAAGGATCACTGGAAGCTATCTCGGAAAACATCAAAGACAAAGCCAATATTGTGTCAAGTTCTGTTGGTTTAGTCACCGACTCCGATATCGAAACCGCCATTGCCACCAAAGCCGAAATTTTAGGTTTTAATGTCAAAATGTCCGCCCCAGTTGCTCGTATGGCCGAGATCGAACATATAAAGTTTTCAAACTTCAAAATTATCTATCAACTCTTTGACTATCTCAAGGAATTACAAGAAAAAAAGACTTCTCAAATTGCCCCCAAAGTAATAACTGTTGGTGAGGCAAAAGTACTGAAAGTATTTAATTTTGGTGGCACTATCGTCTACGGTTGTTTAGTCACTTCAGGAAAAATGAAACTCGGCGACACGATAGGAGACTCCAAAATTACCTCTCTCAAAGTTGGCAAAGCCGACGTTGAGGAAGCTAAAAAAGACCAAGAGTGCGGTCTTGTTTTGTCTCCCAATACTGAGTATAAAGCTGGTGATATAATGACGGCCACAACCCTAGAATAATAAAATATGGAAGACAAAAAACCGGAAACTACCATCAATAATCTGATTGATTCCGCAAAGTCAGTCATTGTTATTCTTCCCCCAGACTCAGGGAAAGATCTTGTTGCCGCCGGTATCAGTCTCCACCTTGCTCTCAAGGAAGCCGGCAAAGCTTCTCAAATTGGTTGCGGTAGTGAAGTTCACGTTGATTCCCAAATCGAAGGCGTTTCCGAAATTGCTGACACTATCGGTAGTCGAAACTTAATTATCTCCTTCGACTACAAAGAAGACGATCTGGACAAAGTCGACTACGATGTCCGCGATGACGGTAAATTTTATTTATTAGTCAAGCCCAAAGCCGGTGCCCCCGTACCCGATATTGGAGGAGTAAAATACTCTTACTCCGGTGCTTCGGCGGATCTGGTAATCACTCTCGGAATTGGTTCACTTGAAGAACTTGGTAAAATTTATGCCGATGAAAAAAATTTTCTAGACAACGCTAACATAATAAGTCTCAATAACTCCCTTCGTCCAGCCGCCTTTACTTCAAATCTTTATCACCAGAACACCAGCTCTTTCTCCGAGCTCGTTACCAATTTTCTAGAAGGGCTGAAACTCAAAATTAATCCTTCCATTGCCCAAAATCTCCTCATAAATATCTACGCTAGTACAAATAATCTAACCGGGAGTCATTTAACGGCCGAAACTTTTTCTGCCATCGCTTTCCTCATGCATGCCGGTGCTCATCTCCCCAGTAAGCCAGTTCAAGTCCCAAGCTTCTCTCAAGCCCCTTTTTTTGAAATTCCGGCCACTCAACCTATTGAAGAAAACATTCCTCTTCCGGAAGAAGAAAGTGCTCCCGTTCCCTCTGACTGGAACAAGCCCAAAATCTTCCGCGTGGGTGACAATCAGGATGCCTCCTAAGGCTCTATGTCAAAAGAAGAAATCTCAGAAAATTACTCTGAAAATGAACTAAGACAGTTCCTGGCCGAAAGCAACGCCATCGAAGGAGTCTTCGACGATGACTCTCTGAAACAAGCACAACTTGCTTGGAAATATTTAATCTCCCAAAAAGAACTTTCCCCAAATACCATTCTTATCACCCATCAAATTCTCATGGCCCACCAAAACCTAAATCCGGAACTTAAAGGCAACTGGAGAAACTGTCCCGTTTGGGTCGGCGGTCGTGAAGGTTCGGATTTTAAAAAAATTCCAAGTCTAATTCAATCCTGGCTTGAGAAAATAGCCATTTCAGATAACCTTGAACTAACCCCAGAAGAACAAGATATCTTTTTACAAAATCTGCATGTTCAATATGAACATATTCACCCTTTTATCGATGGTAATGGTCGAACCGGGAGGATGTTCTGGAATTTTCTAAGACTCAAAAGAGGCTTATCTTTGAAAATTATTTATGAGGATGAACGCTTCGAATATTACCGATTATTTAATTAACCCAATTTAATTATTGGCAAAATCCCACCAATCTGCTACAATACACACCGATATGGCTCTTAAATCCGAAACAAAAATAGACATCATTAAAACCTTCGCCGCCAGTGATAAAGACACCGGCTCTCCTCGCGTGCAGATTGCTCTTCTTACCTCCCAAATCGAAGAGTTAACCAACCACTTAAAGGTTCACAAAAAGGACAACCATTCCCGCCGTGGCCTCTTGAAGATCATTTCCAAGAGACGTCGTCTTCTAAACTACCTTGCCAAGTCCAACTCTAAAGATTATCTTGAAGTTACTAAGTCTCTTAACATTAACAGTCAGTTGCGCGACTCAGCTAAATAAGCTTGAGGAGTAAATAGAGCATATCCATCCAAGGGAAGATTCCTTGGGTATTTTCTGTTTTCTTCTCAAGATCGAGTGGCGCGAAAAAGAAAGGATTCGGGATGACTCATCCTCAAACCACCATTGTTCTCAATGGTAAAACTATTACAATCGAGACCGGCCGCTTCGGCGCCCAAGCCTCAGGTTCCGTTACCGTCAGATGTGGCGACACCGTCGTCATTGCCTCATGCGTAGCTACCAACAAAGTCAAAGAAGGAATTGATTATTTTCCTCTTTCAATTGATTACCAAGAAAAATTCTATGCTGGCGGAGTTATTAGCTCCAGTCGTTTCATCAAGCGTGAAGGTAGACCATCCGAAGGAGAAATTCTCACCGGTCGTGTCATTGATCGTTCCGTTAGACCTCTTTTTGATCAAGCATCCCGAAATGAAGTTCAACTTCTAGCCTCTCCTCTCTCCATCGATGGAGTTGAAGAACCTGAAATTTTGGCCATCATCGCTGCCTCGGCCGCTATCTCCATGTCCGACTATCCTTGGTCCGGTCCTGTCGGTGCTGTTCGTATTGGTATGACTCCTGAAGGCGAGTACATCGTGAACCCAACCAGTGAACAAAAACTAACCTCCCCTCTAGACTTAGTTGTCTCCGGTCCAAAAGGTGGTATTTGTATGGTTGAAGCCGGTGCCAACGAAGTCAGTGAAGAAAAAATGACTGGTGCTTTAGCTTACGCCCAAGAATTCGTCGACACAGTTGCCGAAGGCATTGATAAATTTGCCAAAGCCAACGGTAAACCCAAGCGCGTTATTCCCGCCATTGAAATCGATCCCGAAATCCAAAAATTTGTCAAAGCCGAAATCGGTGATGTTGCCGAACTTCTCAAAAATGAGGCCACCAAAACCGGTACTCAAGCAAGAGAAGTTGTTACCGCCATCTGCGAAAAACATCCGGAATCAAATCCGAGTCATATTGCCGAAGCTGCCGACCATATGCTTCGTGACCTAGCCAGAAAAAACATTCTCGAGACAAAAATCCGTCCCGATGGTCGAGGTACCGAAGACATTCGCCCTATTAATATTGAAATAGGACTTCTTCCTCGTACTCATGGTTCTGCTTTCTTCCAGCGCGGACTAACCCACGTTCTTTCGGTCGTTACCCTTGCTTCTCCCGCGAGAGAACAGTTGATCGATGGTATGAAAGGTGAGTCCACCAAACGCTACATGCATCACTACAACATGCCCGGCTATGCCGCCGGAGAAGTTGGTCGTCCCGGTACCGGTCGTCGTGAAATTGGACACGGTGCTTTGGCCGAAAGAGCCCTTATTCCTGTTCTTCCTGATCAATCAGAGTTCCCTTACGCCATTCGCGTTGTTTCTGAAGTCATGTCTAGTAATGGTTCCACTTCCCAGGCTTCCATTTGTGGTTCCACTCTTTCGTTAATGGACGCTGGAGTACCAATCAAGAAAGCCGTCGCCGGCACCGCCATGGGACTAATTACCGAAGGCAATCAATTTGTGACCCTTACCGACATCTGTGGACTCGAAGATCACCTTGGTGATATGGACTTCAAAGTCGCCGGTACTATTGATGGTATTACTGCACTTCAGATGGACGTTAAAGTCACTGGCATCAAAGCCGAAGTCTTAACTCAGGCAGTCGATCAAGCAAAAAGAGCCAGACTAAAAATTTTGGAACTCATGACGGAAGCCATTACCTCTCCCCGTTCCAAAATTTCTCAGTACGCTCCTAAAATTGTTTCTACCAAAGTTCCTGTCGCCAAAATTGGTGACGTTATTGGATCAGGCGGTAAAATTATCCACCAAATTCAGGATGACTTCCTCGTTGAAGTCAACATCGAAGATGACGGTACGGTTACTGTTACGGGTAGCGATCAAGCAAAAGTTGACGGCGCCGTCGCCTATATCGACTCTATCGTTGCCGAAGCCGAAGTGGGTAGAACATATCAAGGCACTGTAGCCAGAATTGAAGCTTTTGGCGCCTTCGTTAATATTCTTCCTGGTAAAGATGGACTAGTTCATATTTCTCAAGTTCAACCAGAAGTATTTAAAGCAATGAAGATTGGTGACAAAGTTGAAGTCAGATGTTACGAAGTCGACTCCATGGGTCGTGTTAATCTCACCATGCTCAAAGAAGGCGAAACTCCCATAAGAGCTGAACGCCCAATGGGTGGCGGTGGAGACCGACCAAGATTTGGTGGAGACCATGGTGGCCAAAGAAGTGGTGGCCGACCCAATTTCCGTAACTTTAGAGACAGTCGTTAATGTAGAATATTTATTAAGGCCTTAGCCCGAGAAGCCCCGAGGAATCGGGGCTTTTTGTTTTCAACTTATTCGTCATATAATGAATTTATGGAACCCTCTGCCCCAGTCCCAACACCACCTGCTTCTATGCTCGACGATCTTCGTCACAAGATTGAAGGTATCGTAATTCCTCCCGAGCTTAAGCAAAATACTCTGGAAATGATTGCTCGTCTTGAGCGCCTTTCTAGCCAGGGTTTTTTCTCGGAAGAATACGAAAAACTTAGTCATTACATTACTTGGGTCTCCAAGGTTCCCTGGACCAATAGGGTCGAACGACCCATCGACCTCACGGCTATCAAAGCGACCCTCGATAAAAATCATTACGGTATGGCCGAGGTGAAGGAACGTATTCTTGAATATATGTCCGTCCTCAAGCTTCGTTCCTCCAAAAATCTTGGTGTAGCTAGAGCACCAATTGTTTGTTTGGTTGGTCTTGTTGGTACCGGTAAAACTACCTTTGCTTACTCGCTTTCCGAAGCTCTCGGTCGTCCCATTGCCCGTATTCCCTTTGGGGGTTTAGGTTCAGCTAAAGATCTTCGTGGAGAGTCCCGTCTTCATCTTGAAGCCGAACCTGGTTATATCGTCAGAGCTCTTTGTGAAACCGGCGTCAAAAACCCCATTATCCTTCTTGATGAAATTGACAGAGTCACTGAAGAATCCAGAGCCGATCTCATGGGTGTCTTAGTCGAAATTCTTGATCCAACTCAAAACAATCGTTACCTCGATCACTTTATTGACTACCCGGTTGATCTTTCTGAGGTTATGTTTATTGCTACCGCCAACAACACCGGCAATCTAGCCACGGCTGTTATGGATCGTTTGGAACCTATTCAAATGCCTTCATACTCCGACGACGAAAAAACCCATATCGCCCAAAACTATCTCTTTCCCAAGGCCTTGGAAGCCGCCGGTATGGACCCTGGCCTCATTACGGTAGATCCTGCCCTCTGGCCCACTATAATCCGCCCCTTAGGTTATGACGCAGGTATTCGTACCCTCAACCGTACCATCGAGGGTATTGTTCGCAAAGTAGCCTTGTTACTTGTCACTGGACAGGCTAAATCCATTGCTCTAAACTCGGAAAACATCAAGTCCTTCCTCCCCAAGTGGTAGTTAGTGTATAATAAACCCATATTGAGTTTAGACTTGACTAAGACAAGTTACCTTTGATTCCGAAAGTTTATTGCAGCTTTGGTTCCCAAACAATTTCCTTAGTAAGTGTAAAATAAATTAAGTTAAGCTGGCCTTTTGCCGGCGCGTTCAAACAGTGTATCTGCTTTGATCGGTTTAGTAATTAAATAAATATAAATATGGATTTTAAAAAAACTCCTCTAAAAATTATTCCTTTGGGTGGCGTCGGTGACGTTACCAAGAATATGTACGTTTACGAATATGGCAACGAACAAATCGTGGTCGACTGTGGCATGGGCTTTCCCAAAGACGATGCCCTCGGTGTCGATGCTGTTATTCCGGATATCAGTTATCTCGAGCATAGCGACAAAAAGCTTCATGGCATTGTCCTAACTCATGCTCACCAAGACCACGTTGGTGGTTTACCATACATTCTTCCCCGCCTTCAAGGCATCGAAGTTTTTGGCAGCAAACTAGCAATCGCCATCGCCGAGATCAAGGTCCGCGAGTTTGGCATTACCAATAAAATGACTCCGGTTGAAGGCAAGCTAGATCTTGGACCTTTTCATCTGGAATTCATTCACATTACCCATTCCGTCCCCAACTGTTTCCATGTTTTGATCAAAACCCCAGCCGGTACCGTTTATCATGGTGCTGACTTTAAGTTTGATCTCACTCCCATCGACAATCTTCCTCCAGACATGGGTGCTATGGCTGTTGCCGGAAACAATGGTGTTGATTTAATGCTTACCGACTGTCTCCGTGTGGAAAAAAATGGCTTCTGCCCTTCAGAACGTTCTCTTCTTACAGCAATTGATAATGAAGTTAGATCCGCCGAAGGCAAACTCATCTTTACCACTATGTCTTCTTCAATCTCTCGTATTCAGATGGCTATCGATGCTTCAGCTAAATATCATCGTCGTGTTGCTATTGTTGGGCGTAGTGTAGAACAAAACGTTGAAGCCGCCGCCAAAAATGGCTTTATCAAGATTCCTAAAGGTATCTTCATTAAAAGCCAACAAGTCAGCAGTCTTCCTGCCAATCAAGTAACCGTGATTGTCTCTGGTTCACAGGGTCAAGTCGGCTCTGCAATGCACAGGCTTGCCAACGATGAACACACCCAGATCAAGCTTAAAAAAGGCGACAAAGTGGTCATTAGTTCCGATGCTATTCCTGGCAACGAAGGTGATATTTTCGACTTACTAGATACTCTCTATAAGAGAGGTATTGATGTTAAGTACTCCGGAACCTCCGAGAACCTTCACGTCTCCGGACATGGCTATCGTGGCGACATGATTCTTCTTGCGCGTTTAGTAAGACCAAAAAATATCATCCCTATCGGCGGTAACCTTCGCCACATGATGATTTATAAGGATCTCGCCAAAGAAATGAACTTTAATCCCGAAAAAGTCTTTGTCCTTTCAGACGGACAATCAATTCTGCTTGAAAACGGTGTTGTAAAAGAAGGTCCCAAAATCGAAACCAGAAACGTTTATGTCGATGGTTTAGGTATCGGTGACGTTGGCACTGTTGTTCTCCGTGACCGCCAAGTTATGTCTGCCGATGGAGTTCTCCTCGCAATTGTTCCTATGCGACGCGATAACTCCCAAGTCACTGGTGACATTGAAATCATTTCCCGTGGTTTTGTTTATCAAAAAGAGTCCCAAGAACTCATTAATGACGCCAGAAAACACGTTTATAGTTGTCTCAAGGATCTCAAAGGTCAAGCCACCGACTGGGGATTCATTAGAAAAAAGATAGAAGGGGAATTAGAAAAATTTGCTTTCGAACATACCCAGAGACGTCCTCTCGTTATAGCCATCCTTTTGGAAGTATAAGCTAGTTAAACTTCCGGTCGATTGCCGAAAAAAGATCACTAAATCTATTAAAATTATCTTCGGAAATTGCAAAATCCACAGCAATTTTCGGGATAATTGCTTGATGGTCATTAATTTGTCTATCTAAATCAGACAAATATGGGGCAGCCTCTCTTTCTGTTCTTCTTAATATATTTTTTATAATTATTTCTCTGGGTAAGTCTATCCTTATGGTGAATAACTTGAAATTATTTTTTATGGCAAAGTCTTGTACAAATTCAAATTTTCTATCAATGCTACTATCTAAAATAATAAACCCGTTACTCTTTGGAAGTTTCTCAAGAAGATATGCCAGGTAACTCAATAATATTTTTTGTTTATTATCATTATTATCAGGAGAAACAAGATTTTCGATAATATCGCGAATATCATCATTATTTATCCTAATTCCCTCATATTTCTCCTCTAATTTCTTGGCAATATAACTTTTTCCTGACCCTGTAATCCCGGAAAATAACACCAGAAACTTTTGATTTTTTTTATCTAAATTCCTTATCTGCTTAACGTGAATATTAAAAATTTGTTCGAGTATAGCTTGTGGGTCCATATTTACATTATAATGATACTCATCATAATAGAACTTATCTATGGCTCGTAAAAAAGGTCGTCGCTCAAAGCCCTACAAACTGAATCTAAAAAAAGACACTGCCAACTCTGTTATGGCGCTGTTGATTATGGGTACCGGTGGTTTAATTGCTATTTCTTTTTCTCAGCAAGGGGCCTTTCTCACCCAAGTCAATGAAATTGGTCGCAATCTTTTGGGTTGGCCACTACTTTTAGTCCCCTTTATCTTTGTTGTTGGTGGTCTGCTTCTTACCCATGTCAAACTCGCCATCGCTTCAGCCCACGTTCTTCTTGGTAGTGTCGTCACCATGATTTCTTTAAGTGGACTTACCGGTTCAGGCAGTATCGGTTCAGGTATTAGAGAATCGATTATTTCTCTTATCTCCACTCCTGGAGCAATCCTTTTTTTCTTGGTCGGTACAGCCATCGGACTTTTCATTCTTTTTGAAACCTCTATCGAGGATCTCGTTGTCTTTATCCAAGAAAATCTCAAAAGAGTTGGTGACGCCAGTAGTAAACTCCAAACACTCGGTAAAAAGAACGGCACTGTTTTCGTCAGTAAGCCCGGCTCAGTCAAGATCACTGGCGGGGAAGACAATTATGCACCTCCCATCATTCACCAGGAAGACACCAAAAAACCTCCCGTGGTTGGTCAACTGCCCCCCAAGCCCATGCTCGAAGGTGCCACGGCTACAATCTGGCAGTATCCTCCAATTAGTCTTCTTTCGGATCAAAAACTCGGCAAAGCCGACCGTGGAGATATCAACAAAAATATTGAGGTCATCCAAAATACTCTTGAGTCATTTGGTATTCAAGCACACGTTTCTGAGGTTCATAAAGGCCCCGCCGTTACCCAGTATGCTCTGACTATTGCCATGGGTACCAAGTTGTCCAAAATTAATGCCCTTCAATCTGATTTGGCCCTCGCTCTTTCCGCACCACAAGGGCAAATCCGTATCGAGTCTCCAATCCCTGGTCGAGACTTGGTGGGTATCGAAATCCCCAACCGCTCACTGGAATTTGTTTCTCTGAGAGATATGCTCAGTTCGCCTGCCATGCAAAACAACAAGTCAAAAACCATGGTCTCGCTTGGTTTAGATGTTTCCGGTACTGCTTGTGTTGTGGATATCGCCAAAATGCCTCACATTCTCATCGCTGGTACTACCGGTTCCGGAAAATCGGTTCTTATTAATGCTTTTATTGCCTCAATTCTTTTTCGAGCTTCCCCCGAAGAAGTCAAATTTATTATGGTTGATCCGAAACGTGTCGAGCTTACTCCTTATAGTGGTATTCCTCATCTACTTACCGATGTTATCGTCGATGTCGACAAAGTCGTCAACGCTTTGGGTTGGGCTGTAGCCGAAATGGAAAGACGTTATAAAATTTTTCAAGAGGTTGGTGTCAAAAATATTGCCGGTTACAACGAAAGTAAGGCCTTTCAATCCATGCCTTACATCATCATTGTCATTGACGAGATCGCCGACATTATGATGAACAAAAACGCCGGCGAAGTTGAAAATCATATTGTCCGTTTGGCCCAAATGGCTCGTGCTGTTGGTATTCACTTGGTTCTTGCCACCCAACGACCATCCGTCAACGTCATCACCGGTATTATTAAAGCCAACATTCCCGCCCGTATTGCTTTTCAAGTCACTTCAATGATTGATTCTCGCGTTATTATTGACACCCCGGGTGCCGAAAAACTACTAGGTAAAGGAGATATGCTTTTTATTCCTCCGGATGTGGCCAAGCCCAAACGTATCCAGGGAGCATTTGTTTCCGAAAAAGAAATTGCCGATCTTCTCAGGTTTATTCAAAGCATTGGTGTTGAAGCCAAAAGAGATGACACAATTACAAAAAATGTTTCCAAAGGAAGAATTGGAACTAGTGGTCAGGACATGGGTAATGTAGATGAAAAATTTGAAGAAGCCGCCAGACTCTGTATCGCTGAAGGCAAAGGCTCTGCCTCCCTTCTCCAGCGTCGCCTTGAGGTTGGCTACGCCAGAGCCGCAAGAATCCTAGATCAACTGGAAAATGCTGGTATTCTTGCCCACGCCGAAGGTAATAAGCCTCGCGAAGTTATTGTTAATAGTTTTGATGAATACCTGCCCCAAAACGAAGAGCAGGAACAATAACTGTTATGAAAACAGTTGGACAACTTCTCCACTCTGAAAGAAATAGGAAAAATATTTCTATTTCAGAACTTTCTTTGGCTACCAAAATTGATGGCAAATATATCGAAGCCCTAGAAGCAGATCGTTATGATCTTCTTCCCTCCGAAACTTTTGCCAAGGGCTTTATCAGAAACTTATCGTTGAGTCTTGGTAGCGATCCGGAAGATTTTATCGCTGTTTTTAGGAGGGATTATCGTAATCCAGAACTCAAAAAAAATATTGTCAAACAACACAAAAAACAAAGGCTTAATCTTCCTCATATATCTTCACAACTTCTACCAATAGTTCTGGGTGTAATTGTTTTTCTTGTTTACCTTATTTTTCAGTTTAGAGTTATTCTCACTCCTCCTCCTCTCACGGTGAATCGTCCTCTTGTAGGCGCCGTTCTCTCCTCTCCGGTTGAAATTCAAGGCTCAACTTCAACAGACTCCTTGGTCACCATAAATGAAGATAATGTCGTCAAACCGGATCAAAACGGTGTTTTTCAGGTAAGCATCAGTCTTCCTGTTGGTGAAATCTTGGTAAAGATAAAAGCCACCAATCGTTTTGGGAGAGTCACCTCTACCGATCTTCCCCTCACCATCATCTCCAACTAACCGAGAAAGCAAAAAATTTGCTATGATGAATATATGACTTTGTCACAGATTATTTCGCTCATATCTGTCTCGGTTCTCACCGTCGTTGCTGTTATTGTCGGTATTGAGTTGATTTTGGTTCTCAAAGAACTAAAAAGCTCTCTAACAAGAGTCAATCACACACTTGATACCGCCGATGAAACTCTCCAAAAACTTTCCCAGCCAGCAGTAGGTCTCTTTGCTATCATCGAGGGTTTTCGTCAGTCCGGAAAAATTGTCGAAATGGTCCAGCACTTACTTGGCAAAGACAAACCGTCAGCCCCGGTAAATCTTGAAGAAGATGAGCCTCAATAATAACCAAGACCACCACTTTTCCTCCTTTGCCATGGGAGCAACCATCGGCGTCATCGCCGCTTTACTTTTTGGCACCGAAGAGGGTCGAAAAGTCGTTAAGGAAGTCTTGAATACCATTCCTGAAAAATACAAAAAGATCCCAGGGAATCTTCTTCCTCACGAGAAACCTGAAGAAGTTCCCCAGACTCCGATAATTACTCCCCAAGAAACTCCTCACCACGCTACCTATGATTTTGAAGCACCACCACCTCCCCCTCCGTCAGTGCATCCTTTCCATCCAGAGTAGATATCCTATAGCTTGACATTTAGCCCGTTTTGGAGTATACTACGCACAGTAATTCAAACTTACACTTTGACACAAGGAGAGTGCAATGGGTTATTATTTCAACCCCCCCCAGTTACTTCCGCAAAAAGGTCGAAAATTAACTACCCGTAGTAATTTATACGGCGAACTCGTCGCTCAGCTTCAGCCAGGTGAAAAACTCATGGGGCACTATGATCGCGGCATGTTTCAAAATGCTGTCCACCTGTATTCCCAGAGCGAGTTCGATGGTTTTGAAGATCAGGTTAAGCGGGGAATAATTATCCGCCTGGGATTTTATGCCCTCAATGAAGAAGATTTCGCTCAGTATGTCGGGTAAATTTTGTACAAAATACCTCTTTTTTAAATAAGAGGTATTTTTTTTAGGCTATAATTTGTATTCAAATGACCATTAACGACATCAGGAGCAAATTCCTCTCTTTTATGGAAAAAAGAGGACATGCCATTATCCCTTCTGCATCACTAGTCCCCGAAGGTGACGCCACCACTCTTTTTACTTCTGCTGGTATGCAACCAATGATGCCCTATCTCCTTGGTCAAAAACATCCTTTAGGTACCCGTCTTGTTGATTCTCAAAAATGTTTTCGTTCCGGAGATATTGATGAAATAGGAGACAATCGTCACACTACTTTTTTTGAAATGCTTGGTAACTGGTCACTGGGAGATTACTTCAAAGACAAACAGCTTGAATGGTTTTTTACCTTTTTGACAAACAAAAACGAAGGTTTGGGTTTGGACCCTAAAAGACTCTTCGTCACCGTTTTTGAAGGAGGCTCTGGTGTAGGTAAAGATGTAGAAGCTGTCTCCATTTGGCAAGATCTCTTTAAAAAAGTAGGTGTTAGCGCCAAGGAAGGCGAACGTATTTTTGCTTATCCCGCCAACAAAAACTGGTGGTCCAGATCAGGAACTCCTGAAAATATGCCTGCCGGAGAACCAGGTGGTCCGGACTCCGAGGTCTTTTTTGATTTTGGTGAAAATCTAAAACTCCATGAAAAATCTAGTTTTAAAAAACAAAAATGTCACCCCAACTGTGACTGCGGTCGTTTTATGGAGATCGGCAACTCTGTTTTTATGCAGTATCTTAAAAAAGAGGATGGTACTCTTGAAGAACTTCCTCATAAAAACATCGACTTTGGTGGTGGTCTTACCCGTCTGGAGGCTGCCGTCAACTCCGACCCGGATATGTTCAGGATCTCAAGTCTCCTCCCTTTGATTTCGGAAATTGAAAAAATTTCTGGAAAATCTTACTCTGATGTTGAAAATCAACCTCTCATGCGCGTGATTGCCGATCATCTCACCGCCGCTACCTTTCTTATTAAAGATGGTGTTTTCCCAACCAACAAAGCGCAAGGATATGTTCTTAGAAGGATACTTCGTCGTGCCGCTGTCAAACTATATTTTCTGACTTCTGATTTCGAAACTCTCGAAAGACTTGCTGAACTTAGTTTCCTGGTCGCTCAGATTTATTCTCCTCTTTATTTCGATATCAAAAGAGACACACCCGTTCTTCACGAGACCATAAAGACCGAAATTAAAAGATTTAGTGTTTCCCTGGACAAAGGTATTAAAGAACTCGAAAAAAATCCCAAAATTGATGGTAAGGCCGCCTTTGACCTTTATCAAAATTATGGTTTCCCGCTGGAAATTACCGCTGAAATACTATCCAGAATGAATATAAAAATCGACACGAAACAATTTGAAGCTGAATTTGAAAAACACAAACAACTTTCTCGTTCCGCTTCCGCCGGCATGTTTACCGGAGGCCTTGCTGACCACTCCAAAACCGTCACGGCGTACCACACGGCCACCCATTTGCTTCACGCTGCTCTCCGTCAAATCTTAGGTACTCACGTTGGTCAAAAAGGATCCAATATCACCTCGGAAAGACTCAGATTTGATTTTTCTCATCCGGAAAAACTCACGGATAATGAGATCAAATTAACTGAAGAATTAATCAATAGAGCAATCTCCACTAAACTTCCGGTTACTAGGGAAGAGATGAAAAAAGATGACGCTATTGCACAGGGAGCCATGGCTTTCTTTGGCCAAAAATATCCTGACATGGTTAGTGTTTACACGATTGGCGACAAAGAAAATACCTTTTCCAAGGAAATCTGCGGTGGACCC
This sequence comes from Microgenomates group bacterium, assembly GCA_049303575.1. Taxonomy (GTDB): domain Bacteria; phylum Patescibacteriota; class Microgenomatia; order UBA1400; family MFAQ01; genus UBA2277. Next base: position 259,390 of record JBAQNH010000002.1, read on the forward strand.
CATGTGACTAATACCCAAGAACTTGCTAAGATAAAGATAGTCAAACAAGAGTCACTGGGCGTTGGGACACGTCGCCTTTACTTACAGTTTGTTTGACGACTTCTGTCATGAACTTAGTAAATCTATTTGGAAACAAGTCAAAAACCAAAGAACCGGATTATTTTTTGGCCATCGAGATTCATGAATCTCTCATTAAAACCGCTCTCTGGGAAGTTGCCGAGGGAACTCCCTCTGTCATTAAAGTAGGATCATTTGAGTCATGGGCTGATGAAGACTCTCTTATAAATGGAGTTGATGCCTCACTCGAGCAAGCCGTCAAAGACATTGATTCCGAACCCCGAAAAGTTATTTTTGGACTTCCTGATTCCTGGATTGATGACGGCAAAGTTCACCCTTCAAAAACCAAACTAATAAGTCGTTTAGTTAAAGAGTTAGGACTTGATCCCATTGGTATGGTTCCCATAAACTCCGCCATTGCTCATTACATGAAAAATCTTGAAGGTATTCCTCCCACGGCCATTCTTCTTGAAATCTATACTACCAAAGTTGTTGTCTCCGTTATTGAAAAGGGTGAAATAACCTCATCGGAAGAAACTGCCAGGTCAGATGACCTAGCCCAAGATGTTGAGGAAGGACTAACCGTCATTGGCAAGGAAAAGCTACCAGCTCGTTTTATCCTCACCAACGGCGGAGCACTTGAGGAAGAAGAACAACGCATCACCTCTCATCCTTGGCAGGAAAGGCTTCCTTTTCAACATATGCCCAAGGTTGAAGCTCTACCCGTAGACTTTAGTATTCGAGCCATTGCTCTCACTGGAGGTACGGAAGCTGTCCAATATCTTACTGGAAAGACAAGCGAAGAGCCGCAGGAAGAAAGTTTTCCTCATGAAGAAACTAATATTTATGTTCCGGAAGTCTCACCGACATCCATTGACGAGCTCGGTTTTTCGTACGAAGAGGCCGATGCTCCCTCATCGGTAGAAAAAGCTCCCCCCGAAACATACGTCGAAACATCCACCGAAATCTCGGAACCGGAATATGCTCTTAGTCCGGAAGAACCATCCTTTACTCCAAAACCAAAAAATAAACTCGCTTTTTCTCTACCAACTTTTCCAAAATTTAGACTTCCCGATATAAAAGTAAATAAACTTTCTTGGTTATATTTACTAATCCTACCTTTGTTATTGATTTTGGGTTATGTTCTTTATCTATTTACCGGACAGGCAATTATTTCCATTGCCTTCAATCCTCAAAAAATCACTGGTCAGTACACCATCTCCATTGCCGAGAGTTCTGTTTCGGCCACACCCACTTTATTGTCCACAAAAAAAACGGTTTCTGGCTCTGCCAAAGAACAAATTCCTACCACTGGAGACGCGACTGTAGGGGACAAAGCTTCCGGAGCAATTACCATTGCCAACAAATCAACTGCCCCCATTGTTATTAAAGCCGGCACCAGCATTCTCTCCGAAAATAGCAAATATGCGTATACCATAAACGATGCAGTGACCGTCGCTTCCAAGAGTGCCGATGTCGGCATTGTTCAGGGAGCATATGGAATTGCGTCAGGGGTAAAGGTGACAGCAGTCAAGATTGGTGCTGACTACAACCTTCCCAAAAACTCAAATTTCTCCGTTGATAACTACTCAAAAAACACCATCATTGCCGTTGCTGATGCAGACTTCTCCGGTGGAACATCCAGAGCAGTTCGTGCAGTTTCCAAAGCCGATCAAGACAAACTTCTTTTACTGGCTACCGAGAAAATAAAGGCGCAAATTCAAGCCTCAACTCAATCACAAACTCCCGGATTTAAATCTCTGGCACTTTCCGAATTTGCCTTCACCAAAAAAACTTTTGATAAGAATGTTGGCGAAGAAGCCACGGTTTTAAATTTGGATCTTGAAGGGTCGGTTGATACTCTCGTTTATTCCGAGGACAATCTTTATCAACTAATTGCGGTTCAACTCGCCCCCCAAATACCCGCTGGCTCAGAAATTTTTCCTGGAAACACTGCCATCGTACTCGAAGAACCAATTAAAAAAGACGGCTACTACGAAGCAAAAGTAAACGTGGAGACCAGTCTCTTCCCCAAGATTGATGAAGAAAAATTAAAAGCAGCTATCGGGGGAAAATCTGTCACCGGAATTCGCCCCTACTTCTCTACTATTCAAGGGTTTAGTCAACTTAGGATTAAAATTGCCCCCAAAATTCCCATTTTCACCAACTTCCTTCCCCTGAAAAACATCAAGTTTGAACTAGTGGAGGACTAACATGCTCTACGGATACAAAAAGGCTACGGCGAAAAATCCGCATCCTGGGCGAAAAATCCCCATCTACCTAAAAACCGTACCAACATTAATTTCTGCCCTTGGCCTTGGAATCCTTGGTGCCGTAGCTTATCCCGTGGTAAGTTATCAGTTAAAAGACTTCAAGCCGTTTAGTCTGGTAAATACTGGCCTTCTCTCCCCGGTCTATTACGAATCAAAAGCAAGCTCGGATCGTGAACCAAAGGTCCTGAGTGACCTGGACTATACCAAAGCCAGTAGTTGGTTCCCCGGAGACACTCAAAATAATCCCTTTACTGCCCCCAAGATGGACGATGGCAACATTCCCGAATTTTATTCCATCTCTGTTCCTTCCCTTGGACTTGCCGATGTTCAGGTAAGTTTATTTGACGAAGATCTGACGAAACACCTGGTCCAGTATCCTCAAACCGCACTTCCTGGGGAACTCGGTTCGCCTGTAATTTTTGGTCACTCTACCCTCCCACAATTTTATAATCCCTTAAAATACACCACCATTTTTTCCAATTTACCCAAAATAAAACTTGGTTCGGACGTCTTTGTCAAATACAAAGACGCAGAATATACTTATCGAGTTACCAGTATTATTGAGGTAAAACCATCGGAGCTCTGGGTACTAAAACAAAACTACAACGCTAAAACTATTAAATTAATTACTTGCGTTCCTCCTGGAACCACTCTTCGTCGTCTAGTGGTGGAAGCAACTCTCATTGAAAATTAAATATGAAAACAATACTCTGTCTCGATCTTGGTACCGCTCATACAGGCATTGCCATTTCTCACGAGGGAATTCTTGCCGAACCTTTGGCTACCATTTTTGAGTCCAAAAAAGACAGACTCCTTGGTAAACTCCTTCCCTTTATAGCCAAAAACGATCCTGAAACCATCGTTATTGGTGTTCCTCGTCATGGTCCGTTGGTTGAAACAGCTTCAGACCTAAAAAAACAGCTTCAGAAAGTTTTCTCTGGCAAAATTGTTTTGTTTTCGGAAGACTTTTCTTCCCGTTCGGCCAGAAGCCTCCTGAAAGAATCTGGTAAGACTTTAATGAGAAGAAAAAAGAGTGAGCATCAAACAGCCGCCGCCATCATTTTGGAGGACTATCTAGACAACGCCGACAATTAACACTTTGATACAATAAAGCTATGTTCAAGAATATTATTGCTCCCGTTCAGGCCTGGCTCCTTTCCAAAGGCTCTTGCGTTGGTTGTGGCACCCCACTCATTGAAGGTGAAAGTATCCCTTCAAAAAAGGTCAAAGACTGCAATCAGGTCACCTGCAAATGTGGTCGTATCTTTATTTATAATCCCAAGACAAAAACCTACCGCCGCGCCCTTTTAAGTGAAGTATAAATTCATGTTTAAACGCCTTTTTACTGTCTTTACCATCCTTTTTATTGCCCTTTTTGGTTGGTTTTTTCAAGCTACTAGACCAGTCACTTACAAACAAACTTCCACTCAAGAGTTTGAAATTAAACCCGGTTGGGGTATCGACCGCATTGGTCAAGAACTAAGTGCTGCCAAACTAATTAGGTCCAGAGCCGCGTTCAAAATTACCGTTATAGTTCGTGGTATTTCCAGTCGAGTTCAAGCTGGCTTTTTTAGACTTTCACCCAATATGAGTATCACCGAGATTGCCAACAGTCTCACTCATGCCAGTACCAAGACAATAAGAGTCACTATCCCCGAAGGTCTTCGTCGTCAAGAAATTGCCCTTATCTTCGAAAGTGCCTTTAAAAATGCCGAAGGTAAGACTTTTACTACTACCGAGTTTATTTCCAAAACCGCCGACAAAGAGGGGAGACTTTTCCCGGATACTTACGACTTTGATCCCAAAGCCACTACTTCCGCTATCATCAGTCGTTTAGAAAAAAGATATTTGGATATCTTAGTTGAAGCAAAAGTTTCGGAAGCAGACATAAACAAGGTAACCATACTTGCCTCACTTCTGGAAAGAGAAGCTGCCTCCTCTACCGAAATGCCCGAAGTTGCTGGTGTTATTGAAAACAGAATCAATGCCGGCTGGCCACTTCAAATTGACGCCACTGTTCAGTACGCCTTGTCCACCATCCGTTGCCGAAAGCTTGACTGCGATTGGTGGCCAAAAAGTCTTACCCGGGCAGACCTTCAAGTTAGCTCACCCTACAACACCTACCTCAATCAAGGTTTACCTCCCAAACCAATCAGTAATCCTGGGAAAGCCGCCCTCCTAGCCGCCGTTTCTCCCAAGAAAACATCCGCTTGGTTTTATCTTCACGATTTAAATGGAAAAATTCATTTTGCAAACACCATCGAAGAGCACAATCAAAACGTTTGCACCTACCTTCAAAAAGACTGCGGCAACTGATGAATCTTTAGGTTGACAACGGCCTCAACATTATGATATCCTAATGGCACTGCTATAAACTTGGCTGGATTTTGTGTCGGTCAGGTTTTCGTATGTTTCATTGTTATTTACTTTTCCTTAAAATCCAAAACGGATGAATAAACAAACCAATCGTGAAAACTGGGGAACAATAAACCCGGTATTACCAGAATTGAATTTGATTCAAATTCAAATCAACTCATACAAGCAATTTCTCCAAGACGGCATAAGTGAGTCTCTCACGGAGCTTAACCCCATCAAGGACTTCACTGGTAAGGTTTTTGAATTCGAATTTCTTTCAAACCGTATTGGTCTTCCTAAAATCACTCCCAAACAAGCCATTGAAAAAGGCGTTACTTTCGAAGCTCCTCTTTGGGCAACCGTTAAATTAACCAATCTCCACTCCAAAGCCACCCAGCAACAGGAAATTTTCTTGGGTGACATCCCCATGATGACTTCCACAGGAACCTTTATCATTAATGGGGTCGAACGTGTCGTTGTCGATCAGTTGGTTCGCTCTCCAGGCGCCTACTTCACTCGTGAAGTTGATCCTCACTCTGGTCGTGCTATTCATCAGGCTGAAATCCGCCCCATGCGTGGTTCTTGGCTAGAAGTAATTGTTAGTCGCAACGATCATCTCTCTGTCAGAATCGACCGTCATCGCAAAGTATCTGCCACCACCCTCCTTCGCGCTCTAGGTTTTAGTACCAACGAAGAAATTCTCGCGCTTTTCAGTGAAGTCGACATTGACAAAGATCACCCCTACATTGCCACCACCCTTCTCAAGGATCCAACCACCAACACAGAAGAAGCTCTTTTGGAGTTCTATCAAAAGGTTCGCCCCGGTGAACCAGCCGTTCTTGAAAATGCCAAAGCTCTTCTCCACCAAATGTTTTTTGATTCTCGACGTTATAACTTAGGACTCGTTGGACGTTACAAGATGAGTCGAAAACTTGGTCTATCTACTCCAGTAGACAAACAACACGTTACTCTTTCCATCGATGACTTTATTGGTTCCATCAAATACCTTATCGATCTTCAAAATGGCAAAGGTAAAGTTGACGACATTGATCATTTAGCCAACCGCCGTCTTCGTTGCGTCGGTGAACTTGTCAACCAGACTTCTTTCAAGGCGGGACTCTTGAGGCTTGAGCGTTCCATCAAAGAGAAAATGTCTCTTGCCAAACCCGACGAACTTCCCACCCCCGCTGCTTTTGTAAATCCCAGACCAATAATTTCCGCCATTACCGAGTTTTTCCGCCGAAACAGACTTTCTTCCATCCTAGATCAGGTTAACCCTCTTTCAGAAATCGATAACTTAAGACGTATTTCCGTTATGGGACCTGGTGGTATCACTCGTGAACGTGCTAGTTTTTCCATGCGTGACATTCACTCTTCTCAATACTCCCGTATCTGTCCAGTAAGATCTCCTGAAGGTCCAAACATTGGTTTGGTTACCTACCTGGCTCTTTACACTCGTATCAACGACTATGGTTTCCTCGAGTCACCCTATCTTAAAGTTGAAAAAGTAACAAGAGGTGGCAAAACCAAGATGGTTATCGGCAAAGAAATTATTTTCCTCGCCGCCGATGATGAAGAAGACGTTTATGTTACTCACGCCGGAATCGAACGCGATGGTGATGTCATTACTCAAAAATGGGTTCCTGCTCGCTACCAAGGCAAATACCTCGAAGTCGACGCCGACTTAATCCAATACATTGATGTTGTTCCTCGTCAGGTTGTTGGTACTTCGGCTTCTCTCATTCCTTTCATTCAGCAAGATGAAGGTACTCGTGCTCTCATGGGTACTCACCACCTTACTCAGGCCTTACCTCTAGTCAAACCTTCCGCCCCTATTGTCGGTACCGGTATGGAAAGTGTTGTTGCTCAAAGTATGGGCTGGTCAGTCACTTCTCAGTTTGCCGGCGAAGTTATTTCCGTCGACGCCGACCACATCTCCCTCAAGCTTTCTCCATCTGACGCTAAAATCGCTGCCTCCGAGGTCTCTCCTTTTGACTACGGTTTTGTCGAAGTCAATCGTGACATCGTTACCTACAACATCAGAAAATATCACAACTCTTCTCAAGACACCTCCTACAACCAGCATCCCTTGGTCGACATTGGTGACAAAATCAAAAAAGGTGACTGCATCATCAACGGTCCAGCTGCTGAAAATGGCGAGTTGGCTCTCGGTCAAAACCTTTTAATTGCCTATGCCGCTTTCGAAGGTCTAGGTTATGAAGATGCCATCGTTGTTTCTGATCGTTGCGTTAGTCAGGATCTTCTTTCTTCCGTCCATATTCATGAACACACCTGTGACGTCATGGATACAAAGCTTGGACCTGAAGAATTAACCCGAGACATCCCCAACGTTGCCGAAACTGATCTACGAAACCTCGACCACGAAGGTATTATTGCCGTCGGTTCCGTAGTTGGTCCCAACGACATTTTGATTGGAAAAATTGCTCCTAAGGGTGAAACCGAACTCACTGCCGAAGAAAGATTGCTTCGCGCCATCTTTGGCGAAAAGGCAAGAGAAGTTAGAGATACCTCTCTTCGTATGCCTCACGGTGAACAAGGTGTCATCATTTCTATCCGCATTTTAAATCGCGATGACGGTGACGAACTTGACGCTGGTGTCATCAAACAGATCAAAGTCAAAGTCGCTCAGCTCAGAAAAATTACCGTTGGTGACAAAGTCGCTGGACGTCATGGTAATAAAGGAGTCATTAGTAAAATCGTTTCTCAGGCCGACATGCCCCATATGGCTGACGGTACCCCTGTTGATATTATTATTTCTCCTCTCTCAGTTCTCGCTCGTATGAACTTAGGTCAGCTCCTGGAAGCCCAACTTGGATTTGCCGGAAGCAAACTTGGTAAACGTTACTCAGTTCCGGTTTTTGAAAGTGTTTCCGAAGCCAAAATTGCCGCCGCTTTAAAAGAAGCCGATCTTCCTGTTACCGGTAAGATTCAGCTTTACGACGGTCGAAGTGGAGAAGCTTTTGAAGAAGAGACCGCTGTTGGTGTTACCTACATCATAAAGCTCAACCACATGGTCGAAGACAAGACTCATGCGCGTAGTATTGGACCTTACAGTTTAGTCACTCAGCAGCCATTAGGTGGTAAAGCTCAAATGGGAGGACAGCGTTTGGGAGAAATGGAAGTCTGGGCTCTCGAAGCACACAAAGCCGCCTATACCCTCCAGGAAATGCTCACCATTAAATCCGATGACGTTGTTGGTCGTTCCAAAGCTTTCGAATCAATTGTTAAAGGTGAAACGATCTCCATGTCCTCAGTTCCTGAGTCCTTCAAGGTTCTTATGAAAGAACTTAACTCTCTCGGACTTGCAATCGTTCCAACCGGATCGGTTGAAGTTGTCGAGGAAGAACCTACCGCCATAAAACCAGAAGTCGCCGCCGAAATTACCGAAGCAACTGCGATGAGTGAAGAACTTCAAGCCGCTACTTTTGAAGATGAAGAGGAATCTGAAGAAACCGAAGAAGTGTCGGAAGAAGCCGCTGAAGCGGGTATTACCAAAGAAGAAGTAAATCAGTAAAAAATATGAATAACATTGTCGATTTCTCAGGTTTACAAATAAGGCTTGCCAGTCCAGATGACATCAAAAAATGGTCTCATGGTTTAGTTACTAAACCGGAAACCATTAATTATCGTACCCAAAAACCAGAAAAAGATGGTCTTTTCTGTGAAAGAATCTTTGGTCCGGTAAAAGACTGGGAATGTTACTGTGGTAAGTACAAACGTGTTCGTTTCAAGGGCATTGTCTGTGACAAGTGTGGTGTTGAAGTTACCCTTAGTCGTGTTCGCCGTGAACGTATGGGTCACATCAACCTCGCCGCTCCTGTTGCTCACGTATGGTTCTTCAAAGGAGCTCCTTCAAAACTATCATTACTCTTGGACATTTCCCCCAAAGCTCTTACTTCTGTAATTTACTTTAGTAAATTCCTCATCATGTCTATTGATGAAGAAAAAAGAGAAACTGCTCTAAAAGACATCATCGCTCAAAAGGAAGCTAAGCTCGAAGAAGTCCACTCCAATTTTGATAAACAGATCGAGGAAATCAAGAAAGAAGGTCAAAAAGAACTCGCCGAGGTTAAGAAAAAATCTAAAGCCAAAGACGAACGAGAGTTAAAATCGGAAGATCTAAAAGTTGAAGCCAAACAAAAAATAGCCAGTCTCAGAGAGCAAATGGTTGTTGAGTTGGCCTTTACTGAAGAAATTTATAGCAAACTTGCCGTTATTATCGAAAGAATTCAGGTCAACTCACTTCTTTCCGACTCTGAATACGCCAAACTTGCCGAATACAATCTGGTAGATTGGATGACTGCCGGTATGGGTTCCGAAGCAATTTTGGAAGCTCTCAAGAAAGTTAATCTTGAGGAAATGGCCACTAAGCTCAAGGAAGAATCTCTATCAAACTCCGAAGCCAAACGTCTTCGTGCTACCAAACGTCTTCAAGTTGTCAGAGGATTACTAGACTCCAAAGTCAAACCTGAATGGATGGTTCTCGAAGTTCTCCCCGTGATACCTCCAGATCTTCGTCCTATGGTTCAGCTTTCTGGTGGTCGTTTTGCCGCCTCGGATCTCAATGATCTCTATCGCCGTGTAATAAACCGCAACAATCGTTTGAAACACCTTATTGATCTAGGTGCTCCCGAAATCATCTTGAGAAACGAAAAACGCATGCTTCAGGAAGCCGTTGACTCCCTTATCGACTCCTCTCAAGCTCGTTCTACTCGAAGATCAAGAACCGGCAAAACCCTTAAATCTCTTTCCGACATGCTTCGTGGAAAACAAGGTCGTTTCCGTCAAAATCTTCTCGGAAAACGTGTCGACTACTCAGGACGTAGTGTTATTATCGTTGGACCAGAGCTCAAACTTAACCAGTGTGGTCTTCCTAAAGACATGGCTCTTGAAATGTTTAAACCCTTCGTGCTTCACGAGATCATCAAACAGGACTTGGCTCCAAACGTTAAAGCCGCCAAGGCTTTGATCGAAAAACGCCAACCAGAAGTCTTCGATATCCTGGAAAGAATTACTAAAAAGCACCCGATTCTTCTAAACCGTGCTCCTACACTCCACAAGCTTTCTATTCTTGCTTTCTTACCGGTACTCGTCGACGGTTCCGCTATTCGTTTACACCCAGTTGTCTGTGAAGGTTTCAACGCTGACTTCGATGGTGACCAGATGGCCGTTCACGTACCTCTAACTAAGAAAGCCATCCGCGAAGCCAAGAAGTTCATGTTGCCTCAGTTCAACCTTCTCAAACCTTCCTCAGGACAAAGTGTCAACATTCCTTCTCGTAAAGAAATGGCCGTTGGTGTTTACTACCTTACCTCAGTTGACGAAACACTTACTCCTTACAAATATCCTTTTGGTAGTAAAGCCGAAGCAATCACCGCCTACCAGAACAAAGTTATTGAAGTTCGTCAGCCAATCGATGTCAGACTCGACCCTGAAAAAATGGAAATGACCAACACTACCGTTGGCCGTATCATCTTCAATGAGATTCTTCCCAAGGAATGGGAATTCCAAAACAAGAGTCTTACTGGAAAAGAAATTTCTGCCTTCTTTACTCGCGCTATCAAGACCGTAGACACCAAACGTGTTGTCAAATTGATCGACGCTGTCAAGAGTATTGGTTTTGAGTACGCCACTATCAGTAGTTTCTCTTTTGCTATCTCCGATAACGAAGTTTTCCCTCAAAAGGCCGAACTTATTGCCGCCGGAAACAAAAAAGCCGAAGAAATTGAAGAAAACTACAAACTAGGGCTCATCACTAACAGTGAAAGAAGCAAACTCACTATCAATATGTGGCGTGAAACCGCCGCTGACCTTGCCGAAAAAACCTGGCAGACTTTCTCAAAAACTAACCCAATTCGTCTCGTTATTGATTCGGCTTCAGGACGTGTTACCAAAAACTCCATCGAACAGCTCTCTGCTATGCGTGGACTTATTGCAGATCCTCTAGGTAATCTCATTGAACTTCCTATCAAAGGTAACTTCCGTGAAGGTCTTTCTATCTTCGAGTACGTTACTTCCATCAGAGGTTCTAGAAAAGGTCTTACCGATACGGCTCTCCGTACTGCAGATGCAGGTTACTTGACTCGCCGCTTGGTAGATGTCAGTCATGACGCTATTATCCGTGCCGAAGAATGTGGTACTGAAGAGTTCATCACCATCATCGCCGAGGAAAGAGGCAAGATTTTTGGCAAGCGCATTGTTTATCGTTATGCCGTCAAAAAAGTAATCTCTCCTGTCACTAAAAAAGTTTTAGTCGACGCTGGTGAGCTAATTACCGAAGAAATTGCCGCCGCTATCGAAGCTGCAGGAGTCAAAGAGGTTGATGTTCGATCTCCCATCACCTGTAAACTTCGTTTTGGTCTCTGTGCCAAGTGCTATGGTCACAACACAGCCACCAATACCCTCGCCATCATTGGTGATCCTGTTGGTGTTATTGCCGCTCAGTCCATTGGTGAACCTGGTACTCAGTTAACTATGCGTACCAAACACTCTGGAGGTGCTGCTGGTGTCGACGTTACCCAGGGTCTTCCTCGCGTTACCGAGCTTTTGGAAGTTCGTACTCCTAAACTTGTTGCTCCTATTTCCGAAGTATCCGGAAAAGTCAAAGTTGTTGAAACCGAAAACGGCAATCTTATTACCGTCACTCCTGGTGGTAAAAAAGATGATCGTAAAGAATATCTCGTTCCTCTGGCTATGTCTCTCAAGGTGGCCGATGGTGACTTGATCTCTGTTGGTACTCAACTGGCTTCTGGTGGTGTAGACATTAAGCAGCTCTTAAAGATCAAAGGTCTCAGAGCTACCCAAAACTACCTCATTGGCGAAATTCAGTCCATTTACGAGTCACAGGGTATCAGTATTCACGACAAGCACTTTGAGGTTATCCTTCGCAAGATGTGTGACTATGTTCGCATTGACGCCGTTGGTGACACCGCACTTGTTGCTGGAGATGTTATTAGTCGTGGATCCTACGAAATGGCCAATGAAGCAATCATTGCTCAAGGTGGAGAACCAGCTACCGCTACGAACTTAATTCTAGGTGCCATTAGAGCCGCTCTTCACACCGATTCCTGGCTCTCTGCCGCTTCTTTCCAAGACACCACTTCCGTATTAACCGACGCTGCTGTTCAAGGCAAGATTGATCACCTTATTGGTATGAAGGAAAACGTTATCATTGGTCGCTTGGTTCCTACGAGCAAGTTGAGAGCAAGAATCGAGAATATCTGATAAAATACACATCTGAAATATGCCTACAACTAACCAATTAATCAAACACGGCCGCATCACAACTGCGCGCAAAGTGAAAACAACCGCTCTCCGTAAGAGCTTCAACTCTATCAAACGACGTATGGTCGAGACTCAGTCTCCTCAAAAAGCCGGTGTTTGTCTTCAGGTTAAAACCATGACCCCCAAGAAACCAAACTCTGCTTTGCGTAAGATTGCTCGTGTTAGACTATCAAACAAACAAGAAGTCACCGCCTACATCATGGGTGAAGGCCACAACCTAGCCGAACACAGTATCGTTATGATTCGTGGCGGTCGTGTTCGTGACCTTCCAGGTGTCAAATATCACATCATTCGTGGCAAGCTCGATACCGGTGGTATTGAAAAACGCCGCACCAGTCGTAGTAAATACGGTACCAAACGTCCTAGTGCTAAATAATATATATGAGATCCAAGAAAACACACGCTAAAAAAATTCAACTTGATCCAATCTATGGAAGCGAGTTGGTTTCTAAGATTATCAATGGTTGTATGCTCGAAGGTAAAAAATCCGTCGCTGCCAAGCAAATTTATACCGCAATCGATATCATCGGACAGCAAACCGGCAAAAACGGTCTCGAGTATCTTACCGAAGCAATGGAAAATGTTAAGCCTACTATAGAAGTTCGCTCTCGTCGTGTTGGAGGTGCCTCTTATCAGGTTCCTACCCCCATTCGCCCCGAACGTCGTGACTCCCTCGCTATTCGTTGGGTATTAAACGCTGCCAAGGCTAGATCAAACAACCCCACGAGAACCTTAGCCGACAAACTCGCCGCTGAAATTATGGAAGCTCACGAAAACACCGGTTCCGCAATAAAGAAAAAGCTCGACACCCATAAAATGGCTGAGGCTAACAAAGCCTTCGCTCACTTTAGATGGTAATAATAAGATTAATAATCTAAAACAAAAAAAGCCTCCTCTGGGAGGTTTTTTGTTGTTTATGGTAGAATATTCCAAAATCTTGTACGTTAATAGGAGGAAAACATGTGGTGTCCATTTATTGCTGCTGCACTCATCAGCAACGAAGGTAAGAACTCTGTAGAAAGGATTCAAGATACTGCATTTCTCGATTGTCAGGAAACTAAGTGTCAAATGTGGAATTCACAAACCAAAGACTGTGGTTTAAAACAATCGTCCAACCGAACTCTTGTCGAGATCAAAGACCTTCTTGCTAGTATCTCAAGCACCCTTAGTAACATCGGTGATGATGTCACTCGCCAGACAGAAGAATTAAATCATTATTAGAAGGGGAAGGTCCAGTCCACTTCAACCGAAGATTGAGTAGTTACGCCTAGCGCCCTCACGGGCGCTATTTTATTTCTTCCTTCTGTGTTAATCTACCTCAGCAAAATATTTCTTAAGATGGCCTTAAAAACAATCGAAAATATACAATATAACCGTTCGTCTGAGTATGCTCTGGAAAATCTGGATCAACTTCCTGTGGCCAAATTAAGAGAGTACTTAAGAGAAGAAATTAGACTTCATCCCAATTTTGTTCTCATCGGTGAGACAGGTTCCGGCAAAACCACTTGTCTTCCTCCTTTATTACTCGAGTTAAGAGATGAACTCGGTCTCAAAGGCAGTATTGCCGTAACCCAGCCCAGAAGAATTGCCACCAAGAGTGTTACTGACCGTGTTGCCGAAATGATGGACTATCCGGTAGGAGACAAGGTTGGTTACCATATTCGTTTTGAAGATATTACTTCCAAAGACACCGACATCACTTTCATGACCGATGGTGTTCTTCTGCGAAAAATTCAATTTGATCCTCTTCTTTCTGAGTACTCCATTGTCATGATCGATGAAGCCCATGAGCGTAGTTTAAACATCGACCTCTGTCTTGGTCTTCTAAAAGATGTTAATCAAAGACGTTTTGAAGCCGGTTTGGACTCTGTCCGCGTTGTTGTCACTTCAGCCACTATCGAAAGAAACCGTTTTGCCGAATACATTGGTTATAAAGACAAAGATAATCTGGTCGAAATTCCCGGAAAAATGTTTCCAGTAGAGGTTTATTACGAAGATGAAATTCCTTTTAACTACGACTTTACCCAAGGTGCCGCTGAAAAAGTAAAAGCCATTGTTGATAGCAATCTTAAAGGCGATATTCTCATTTTTATGCCCGGAAAAAGAGAAATCACCGATACTATTCAAAAAATCGAAGCCAAAATTGGTAATAACGGGGTTGAGATTTTTCCACTTCATGCCGAAATGTCTCCCGAAGATCAAGACAAAATATTCACCCCTACCGACAAAAGAAAAATTATTGTCGCCACCAACATTGCCGAGACCTCGGTCACAATAGATGGCATTATTCACATTATTGACTCCGGTTATATCAAACAAACCCGTTTTGACCCAAAAACCGGTATTGAACAACTGGTTCTCACCGAACACGCCATAAGTGGTCTTGATCAACGCAAGGGTCGTGCCGGTCGCACTGCTCCGGGGTATTGTTATCGATTGTTTACCGAAAGTAGTCTCAAAAGACGACCTCTTTATCAAACTCCGGAAATTCAGCGTTCTAATTTGTCCCAGATCGTTCTTGCGATGAAGAAAGTCGGTATTGAAAGTATTGAGAACTTTGATTTTATGGATCACCCAGGTCGCGAAGCAATTACCCAGGCCCTAAACACCCTGTTTACACTAGGTGCCATAGACGGCCACGGCAATATTACCGAAATCGGTGATTGGTTGGTTGAGCTTGGACTGGAACCACGTTTGGGACGGATGCTCCTCGAGGCCATAAGGCCGGAAATCGACTGTGTCAATGAAATTACAATCATTGCCTCTTTCCTCGACGGCAAAAATATCTTCATCAGACCACCGGAAAAAGAGCTGGAACTGGCTGCCGAAAGAGCCCATGCCCAATTTACCCATCAAGATGACTCCGATTTCTCCGTCCTTCTTAATATCTGGAAGGCTTACGCGGCTAGTGGTTATAGCGCTGACTGGGCAAAGAAAAATTTTCTAAACGAAAAAGCTTTGGAAGAAGCCAAAAATGTTCGTTTGGATCTTATCGATGTTCTAGCAACTCATAAAATCATCATTAATCCAAATGCCTCCCCAAAAATAAATAGAACCGCCATTGGTAAAGCCGTTACCGCCGGTCTTATTGGTAATCTTTTGCAAAAAGTCGATAAATTTACTTTCAAAAAAGTCGATGGCACCAAAGGAAGTATTTTTATTCATCCCAGTTCTGTTTTGACCTACAACACTTTAAGAAAGGGCTCCTTTATTATTGCCAGTGAAATTTTTATCAACCCCCTTGGTAAAGCCTTTGCTTGCAACTGTCTGGAAGCAAGACATGAATGGCTCAAAGACTATGCTCCTGAACTTTTGCACCGTCCAGGCAGGCATCATCTAAATCACGAAAATAAAACCGGTCGATCCAAACACTACTCCCGTCATAATTCGCATCGCTAAGCATCATCCTTTTACCCATAACAATCGGATTTATGGTAAAATTAAGCTCGTGAAATTATGTCCCGAAAAGGATAGGTTTCTTTCGTCTAAATAAATAATTAAACAAAAACAACAAAAAGTATGGCCGCAGCCGTCTCAAAACAAGTTCCTTTAGAAAATGTTAGAAACATTGGTGTCATTGCTCACATTGACGCCGGTAAAACCACCACCACGGAGCGTATCCTTTTTTACACTGGTAAAACCTACAAGATCGGTGATATTGACGAAGGAGATACTCAAATGGACTGGATGGACCAAGAGCGCGAACGTGGTATTACCATTGTTTCCGCTGCTACTACCACTTTCTGGACTCCAGTTTTAAAAGATGCCAATATCAAAGACGACTGTCGTTTTAATATTATCGACACTCCCGGACACGTTGACTTCACCGCCGAAGTTGAGCGCTCTCTCCGCGTTCTCGATGGAGGTATTATCGTTCTTGATGCTGGTAGCGGTGTTCAATCTCAAACCGAAACCGTCTGGCGCCAAGCCGACAAATACAAAGTTCCTCGTATTGCCCTGGTTAACAAAATGGACGTTTTGGGAGCCGATTTTATGGCTACCATTAAAGACGTTCATGAAAAACTCGGTGCCAAAACGGCCATTCTCGCTCTTCCAATAGGAGTTGAAAATACTTTCAAGGGAATTGCTATGCTTCTCGAGAAAAAAACCATTATCTGGCAGGGCGACGAAACTGGCGCCAAATATGATGTTACCGAAGGTTTTTCCGCCGATATGGAAGCAGAATGTGAGAGTGAGAGAGCCAAACTTGTTGAGTCTATCGTTGAAACGGATGAAGCTTTAATGGAAAAATATTTGAATGGTGAAGAACCTTCCATGAAGGATCTTAAAACCGCTCTCCGTAGAGCTACAATTGCCAACGAAATTGTTCCTGTCTTTCCTGGATCATCTTTAAGAAATAAAGGCGTTCAGCCACTTCTTGATGCCGTTGTTGATTTTCTTCCCTCTCCTCTCGACATTACCGACACTGCCGGAACCAACCCTAAAACTGGTGAGGTAGAAACCAGAAAACCCAGTCCAGACGAAGCCTTCGTTGGTCTGGCTTTCAAAATTCAAGCCGACCCCCACGTTGGAAAAGTTACTTACGTCCGTCTCTACTCCGGAAAAATTACTGCTGGTTCCTATGTCTACAACGCCAGTAAATCCGAACGTGAACGCCTCGGTCGTTTAATGCTCATGCACGCCAACACTCGTGAGGAAATCCAAGAGGCCAGAGCTGGTGAAATTGTCGGTATTGTTGGTCTTAAGGCCACCAAAACAGGGGACACTCTCTGTGAAGAAACCCGACCCATTGTTCTCGAATCCATTGACTTCCCGGATCCTGTTATCTCACTTGCGATAGAACCAAAAACTAAAGCTGATCAAGAAAAACTCGACATTGCCCTTGGTCGTCTAGCTGAAGAAGACCCTACTTTTAAGATCAAAACTAATCATGAAACGGGTCAAACCGTCATTGCTGGTATGGGTGAACTTCACTTGGAAATTCTTGTTGATCGTCTTCGTCGTGAATTCAAAGTCGATGCTACAACCGGCGCTCCTCAAGTGGCCTATCGAGAAACAATTACCAAAGAAGCTCGTGGTGAAGGTAAATATATTCGTCAGTCAGGTGGCCGTGGTCAGTATGGACACGCTATTTTAGTTGTTACTCCTAAACCTCGTGGTGAAGGATTTACTTTTACCAATAAAATTGTTGGTGGAACCATTCCTCGCGAGTTCATTAACCCTATTGAAAAAGGTGTTCGTGAAGCTTTAGACAACGGTCTTATCGCTGGTTTCCCTATGGTAGACCTTGATGTTGCCGTCGTTGATGGAAGTTTCCACGAAGTCGACTCTTCCGAAATGTCCTTCAAAATTGCCGGAAGTATGGCTCTTCAGGACGCCGTCAAACAAGCTGGTGCCGTTATTCTCGAACCAATTATGAAAGTCGAAGTTACTACCCCGGAAGCCAACATGGGTGACATTATCGGCGATCTCTCGGCCAGACGTGCCCAAATTGGTGGTACTGCTCAGCGTGGCAATGCTCGTGTTATTACCGCTACCGTTCCTCTTTCCGAGCTCTCTGCTTATGCTACGGCCATTCGTTCCCTTACCGCCGGACGCGCTAGCTACTACATGGAACCAAGTCATTATCAGGACCTTCCAAACAGCATTGCAGCCAAGCTGTTGAAAAATCCCGCACAATAAGGTAAAATCTGCTAAAATAAATAGGCTTAAAACGCAAATTATAAATAATTAAAAAAAATTAACAAAAATGGCTACATACCAAAGAACCAAACCTCACGTAAATATCGGCACCATCGGTCACGTTGACCACGGCAAGACCACTCTTACCGCTGCCATTACTACCACTCTAGCTGCTCAGGGACTAGCGGAAGCTCTTCCTTTTGATCAGATTGATAAATCTCCCGAAGAGAGAGAGCGTGGAGTTACCATTAACATTTCCCACGTCCCTTACGAAACAGCAACCCGTCACTACGCTCACATCGACTGTCCTGGTCACCGCGACTATATCAAAAACATGATCACTGGTGCCGCTCAGATGGATGGCGCTATTTTAGTTGTCGCTGCTACCGACGGTCCTATGCCTCAAACCAAAGAGCACTTGCTTTTGGCCCACCAAGTAAACGTTCCTCGTTTAGTCGTTGCTTTAAACAAAATTGATGCCGTTTCCGATCCTGAGCTCCTTGAGCTCGTCGAGATGGAAATAAAAGAACTCTTGGTTAAATATCACTTCGAAGAGGACACCCCAATCGTTCGTGTTTCTGCTCTTAAAGCTCTCGAAGGCGATAAAGAAGCCCAAGCCGGTATCATGAAACTCATGGACACCGTCGACACTTGGATTCCTACTCCTGTCCGCGAGCTCGACAAACCTTTCCTTATGCCTGTTGAAGACGTTTTCTCAATCAAAGGTCGTGGAACAGTTGTTACCGGACGTATCAGTACTGGTATCGTCAAAATCGGTGATGAAATCGAAATCGTTGGTATCAAAGACACCACCAAATCTGTTGTTACTGGAGTCGAAATGTTCCACCAACAGCTTGAACAGGGTCAATCAGGTGACAACGTCGGTCTTCTTCTAAGAGGTATCGAAAAAGAAGATGTCCAAAGAGGTCAAGTTTTGGCCAAACCTGGTTCCATCACTCCTCACACCAAGTTCGAAGCCGAGGCTTATATCCTAGGCAAAGATGAGGGTGGTCGCCACACTCCTATGTTCACTGGTTACAAACCCCAGTTCTTTATCCGCACCACCGATGTTACCGGAGAGGTTAAACTTCCTGAAGGTGTCGAGATGATCATGCCTGGTGACAACGCCAAAATGAACGTCGAACTTATTCAACCAATTGCCATGTCTGAAGGCCAAAACTTCGCTATCCGCGAAGGAGGTCTTACCGTTGGCGCTGGAGTTATCACTAAGGTTATCGCTTAAACTACGATAATCATCAAATTGCACATTTATTCTTCTTGAAAATGACAGACCAACCACGTATCCGCGTCAAACTAAAATCCTTCGATCATCGTGTTATCGATGAGGCTGCTAAGAAAATCATTCAAGCAGCTTTAGTTTCCGGAGCTCAGGTGGTTGGTCCCGTCCCTCTGCCCACCAAGAAGAAGGTTATTGTCGTTACCTCTTCACCTCATACCGATAAAGATGCTCGCGAACAGTTCGCCATCCTTACTCACAAGAGACTCATCGACATCGTAAATCCTACCAACAAGACTATTGATTCACTTCAGCACCTTGACCTTCCTGCCGGTGTTGGAATTGAAATCAAGATGTAACCTAAATGTCGCTATCTTTAAATAACTAAAACTCCCTTTTCCGTTTTTCGGTTTCCCCGAAAATCGGGGGCGTTTTATATTAATAAAAAAATGAACAAACAAGTATACGCAACCAAGACAGAAATGTCACAGACCTTCGTCGAAGGTAAGCGGATCCCCTTGACCGTCCTCACGGTAGATCCTCACGTGGTTATTTCTCAAAAAACTATTGATAAAGACGGATACCAAGCTACAGTCTTGGGTATTGGAAACAAAAAGAGAGCCAACAAGCCTCTTGCTGGTTTCCTTAAAAAAGCCGGCATCGGCACAACTCCTAAATTAATTAGAGAAGTCTCCGAAGAAGTAACTGATATTAATTTGGCCGAAATTTTAGTTCCTGGTTCCCTGGTCAACGTCACTGCCACTTCCAAAGGCAAAGGTACCTCCGGTGTTATGAAGCGTTGGGGTATGCACGGTGGTCCTCGTACTCACGGTCAATCCGACAGAGGTCGTGCACCTGGTTCTATTGGTCGAGGCACTACTCCGGGTAGAGTTGTCAAAGGCAAACACATGGCCGGTCGCATGGGCAACGTCAACGTCACTATCGAAAACCTGAAAATTCACTCATTTGACGCGCAGACAGGTATTCTTCAAATTACCGGTTCTATTCCCGGTTCCCGCGGCGCTGTTACCAAGATCACTATTTTATAAACTATGGCTACTAAAAAAATTCTCACCACCGAGCCCAAGGATCTTTCGATTTTCGACAAGGAAGTCTCACCCTCACTTCTTGCCCAGGCAATCTATGTTTATCAGGAAAACTCCCACATTGGAGTTTCCAAAGTCAAAACACGTGGAGAAGTTGATTTCACCAAAAAGAAAGTCTACAAACAAAAAGGTACTGGTAATGCCCGTCATGGCGCCAAATCCGCCCCCATCTTTGTTGGTGGTGGTGTAGTTTTCGGCCCTCGCGGTTTGAAGCTCACTCCTAAATCTCTCAATAAAAAAATGAAGATTAAAGCCCTTCTTGGAGCTCTTTCTCTCTACAACAGAGAAAAGCGCCTCTCCCTGCTAGACACGGCCGCTATCAAGGACTCCTCGACCAAATCTGCTCTCAGTTTACTAGGTGCAGAGAAACTCGGACTTGTTCATTTTAACGAAGACCCCAAAACACTTAAATCTATCGGAAATCTGGACAACGTAGTTCTTCTCTCCGCCAATCGTCTAAATGTCTATAAAGTAGTTCAAAGCCCTAAGATCGTCCTCACTCCCAGTGCCTACACTCACTTAGTCGAAAGATTGAAATCTGTTTTATTGACTAAATCCAAATAAACATGTCTACACCTTTAATTCACCAAAACACCATTATTAGTCCGGTTGTCACTGAGAAAAGTTATGCTCTTTCGGCTCTCGACAAATACGTTTTTAACGTTGCCCCAAGTGCCAGTAAATATCAGATCAAAAAAGCCGTTGAAGATCTCTTCAAAGTTAATGTTCTCAGTATTAATACTGTAAAACACGGTTCCAGACCAATGAAATCCAGAAAAACAGGTCGCCACATTACCCTTCCTGTGAGTAAAAAAGCCATTGTTAAAATTAAAGCCGGTCAAAAGATCGAACTCTTTAATACTGTTAAATCATAAAGATTATGAAGACCCAAGCACCCAAAAAACTAAGAAAATTAAATCCCAAATCGTCAGGCCGTAATTTTTCTGGTAAAATAACAGTTCGCCATCAAGGTGGTCGCGAAACACGTTTTCTCCGTCATATTGACTGGAAGCGTAATGTTGCGCTGACTGCTAAAGTGGCTTCTATCGAATACGACCCAAATCGTACCGCCGATATTGCTCTTTTAGTCTATGGAAATGGTGTCAAAGATTATATTCTTGCCCCGCAAGGACTTAAAATCGGAGACGTCATCGTTTCTTCCGAAACCGCTGAAATTAAAATCGGTAACTGTTTACCTTTAAAAAATATCCCGATTGGTATCCAGATTCATAATCTGGAAATCACTCCTGGAAAAGGCGCCCAAATGGTAAGATCGGCCGGAAACTCCGCTACGGTCCAATCCAAAGAAGGCGAGCTAGTTTCCGTCAAACTTCCTTCAGGTGAAATCCGCGTTTTCAAAGGTGACTGTAAGGCCACCATTGGAAGTCTCACCAACGAACACCACAAAGAAGAAATCATTGGCAGCGCTGGTCGTGCCCGCCACATGGGTCGTCGCCCCTCAGTTCGTGGTGTTGCTCAAGATCCAAGATCTCACCCTCACGGTGGTGGAGAAGGTCGTTCCGGAGTTGGTATGAAATCTCCTAAATCCCCCTGGGGTAAGAGAACCATGGGTAAGAGAACCAGAGACAAAAAGAAATACAGTAATAAATCAATTATTAAACATCGCTACAACCATTAATTATGTCTAGAAGTTCGGTAAAAGGACCATACGTTGATGAGAAGCTCATCATTAAAATAGAGCGACTCAAAAACTCGGGCAAAAAAGAGCCTATCAAAACCTGGGCAAGATCCTCACAGATCCCCCCGGAATTTGTTGGCTACACTTTTTCAGTCCACAACGGTAAAGTCTTCAAGGACGTTTTCATCACCGAAGACATGGTTGGTCACCGTTTGGGAGAGTTTTCTCTAACCAGAACTTTCCGTGGTCACGGACGCATCGTCAAGAGACTCTTAACCAAAACCTAAAATACTATGGCTACTCTTAATAATAAAGAAAACTCCAACATCATTACTGCACGTGCCAGTCACGTGTTGTCTTCGCCTCGTAAAACCAATCTTATTCTTAAGGCTCTAGTTGGTCGTCCGGCTCTTCTCGCCATAAAACAGCTCGCCGTCATCCAAAAAAGAGCTTCAGATCCTGTAGCTAAACTCATCAAACAGGCTATTGGTAATGCTGTCTCGCTTAAACAGGCTTCCCCAGACTCCCTAATAATTGCCTCCGCTTTTGCTACTAAAGGCCGCACTATCAAACGCGCCCACATCGGTGGCCGTGGTCGTACTAAACCTTACGAGAGAATTTCTTCCCATTTAACCCTAAGTCTTAGAGTTGCTACCCCCAAAGTCATTACCCCCAAAGTTGAAGCCGCTCCTAAGGTCGAGGTCAAAGAGGTCAAAAAAGAAGCAATCAAAAAAGTAAAAGCAGCCACCACTAAAAAAACTAAATAACATGGGTAAAAAAGTCAATCCAACCATTTTTAGAACCGGATACATCTTTCCAACTAAGTCCGTTTGGTACAGTAACTTCAAAAACTACGCTAAGTTTGTTCTCGAAGACAACAGTATTCGACGTTACCTGGAAGAAAAATTGAAACTTGCTGGCATCACCAACATCGAAATCAAACGTAGTATCAACACCGTTGATATCTTTATGTATGTTTCTCGTCCCGGTGTGGTCATTGGTAGAGGTGGATCTTCCCTAGAACAACTCAAAAAAGACGTTGAAAAACTTCTCAAGATCGATCTCAAAGCCAAAAACGCCATCAAGATCAATCTTCACCCCATGGAGATCAAAAATCCCGAACTCTCCGCCGGTATCATTGTCGACAGACTAGCCAATCAACTTGAACACCGCTATCCTTTCCGTCGTGCCGCTAACCAAGCCATCGAAAAAGTTATGGCTGCCGGTGCCAAGGGTGTCAAAATCGTTTTTGCTGGCCGTATTGATGGAGCTGAAATTGCCCGTACCGAAAAATTCAAACAGGGCCGTATCCCTACTCAAACTCTTCGTGCCAATATCGACTATGTTGAAAAACCAGCTCTAACCCGTTCTGGCTACGTTGGTATTAAAGTCTGGATTTATACCGGAGACATCATCATCTAAAAACCTAAAAGACTATGCTACAACCATCAAGACGAAAATACAGAAAAGAATTTAGAGGTTCTATGGGTGGAGTCGCCACCAGAAGTAACTTCTTAGCTTACGGTGACTTCGGTATTAAAGCCGAGGGTTGTGGTTGGCTTACTGCCGCCGAGATTGAGTCTGCTCGTCGCACCATCACTCACCACACCAAACGTGTTGGTAAATTCTTCCTTCGTGTTTTCCCTCACAAACCAATTGGTTGGAAAACCCCAGGCGCCCGTATGGGTTCCGGAAAATCTGATGTTTCAGCCTATGTCGCCGTCGTCAAACCTGGTCAGATCCTTATGGAACTTTCCGGTGTTAGTCGAGAAGTCGCCGCTGAGGCTATTCGTCTTGCCGGTCACAAAATCTCCGTTAAAACCAAATTTATAGAAAAAGACAATGCCTAAAACCAAGATCGAAACTCCCATGGAAACCTTAGACGAGCTAAAAATTAAATTGGCCGATATCAAACTGAAAATTAAAGCCGGTCAGGAAAAAAACACCAACGCTCACAAGAAAACCAAAGTTCAAATTGCTCAATTGCTATCAAGATCAAAATAATATGAAAAAACACTTAATCGGAACCGTCAAAAGCGCCAAGATGATCAAAACTGCTGTTGTTGACGTGGTTCATTTCCAAGTTCACCCCAAATACCTCAAACGTATCAAGGTCAACAAATCCTACACCGCTCACAATGAAATCGGAGCCAAAGAAGGCGACAGTGTCCGTCTCGAAGAAACCCGACCTATTAGTAAAAACAAACACTGGCAAATAACTAAAGTTCTATGATTCAACTAAGATCAGTTCTCAATGTTGCCGATAACTCCGGTGCCAAACTAGTCAAGGTCATCCTTGTTCATGGTGGTTCTCATCGCAGATTTGGTTTCGTGGGTGACATCGTCACTGCCGCAGTTGAAGGTGCAGACGCGAGCGGCACCGTTAAAGACAAACAAGTTGTTAAGGCCGTCATCGTCCGTTGCCGCAAGGAAACTGGTCGTTCGGATGGTACTTACGTTCGTTTTGATGACAATGCCGTCGTTATTATTGACTCGATTGCCGGTAAGCTACCTCTCGGAACCCGTATCTTTGGCCCCATTGCCAGAGAAGTCAAGGACAGAGGATTCGCCAAAATTGCTTCCTTAGCACCCGAAGTCGTCTAAAAGTATATGTTTAAATTTAAAATCAACGACACCATAAAAATCACCGCCGGCAAAGACAAAGGTCGCACAGGTAAGATCCTCAAAGTTCTTCCTCAAGATCAAAAAGTTTTAGTCGAAGGTCTTAATGTTTACAAAAAACATCTCAAACCCAAGGGTAATGAAGCAGGTTCAATCGTGACTCTTCCCAGAGCCATTTCTACCGCCTCGGTCGCTCTTGTCTGTCCTAGTTGTGGCAAAGCCACCAGAGTTGGTTTTGATGCCAGCCAGACACCCAAAGTCAGAGTCTGCCACTTATGTCGTCAAGTTATTACCGGTGAAACCAAGAAAAAATGACACAAACTCTTAAAGAAAACTATTTAAAGACCATAAGACCGGCTCTGCAAAAAGAACTCGGACTCTCTTCTGTTGAAGCTACTCCAAAATTGGAGAAGATCACTCTCAACACCAGTTCCCGTGACTTCAAAACCGACAAAGAACTTCTTACCAAAACAAAAGCCTGGATTGCCACCATTACCGGTCAGACTCCAGTCGAAACCAAGGCCAAGCACAGTATCGCTGCCTTCAATCTTCGTGAAGGTGAAGTCGTTGGTGTCAAGGTTACTCTAAGAGGTAATCGCATGTATGACTTTTTCCAAAAGTTGACCTCCATCGTACTTCCCCGTATTAAAGACTTCCAAGGTGTTTCCAAGACTACGGTCGACAAAAGTGGTAACTACACTCTCGGTCTTTCCGAGCAGATTGTGTTCCCCGAGGTCGAATATGATAAAATAGGCAGGATTCAAGGCTTGGAAATTACTATTTCAACGAGTGCCAAAGACGCCGCCTCCTCCTTAATGCTTCTCACCGCTCTCGGCATGCCTTTTACCAAAGAAGCAAAATAAGCTAAACATGGCTAAAACAAGTAAAATCGAAAAATCAAAAAGACTGAAAGGTCACTCGACCAGAGATCATCGTCGCTGTCAGCTTTGTGGTAGACCTCGTGGTGTTATCCGTATCTTCGGATTATGCCGCTTGTGCTTCCGCGAGTTAGCTCACAAAGGTGAACTTCCGGGCGTCTACAAAATGTCAAAATAATATGGATACAATCGCAGACTTCATCACCATTATCAGAAACGGCTATCTCGCAAAAAAAGATACTGTTGTGGCTAAACACACCATTATCAGCGAGGGAATAGCTAAGCTTCTTAAAGCCGACGGTTTCATCGTCGACTACTCAGTCGAAAACACCAAACCTTCGAAGAAAATTATCATAACCCTTCGTTATTTCGACAAGAACCTTCCCGCCATTACCGGCATCAAACGCATCAGTAAGGGAAGTGTTCGTATCTACTCCGGCTTCAACGAAATTCCTCAAGCCCTCTCTGGCGCCGGCACCACTATTATCTCCACATCAGCTGGTCTTATGACCGGTAAAACCGCCCACGAAAAACATCTCGGCGGTGAAGTTATCTGTCAAATTTGGTAAAAAAATATGAGCCGCATTGGACGCAAACCACTATATCTTCCTGAAACTGTCAAAGTTGAAAAACTAGACGGTCTACTTAGATTCACCGGTCCCAAAGGGACACTCGAGTCTGTAGTTCCCAAGGAAATAAATGTTGAACAAAAAGAAAATGTTCTAAACTTCACCCGCGAAAACGACATTCCTGCCGTTCGTGCACTTCATGGTCTCGCTCGTCGTTTGGCTCAAAACTGTGTCACTGGAGTTACCGAAGGTTTTGAAAAACATCTTCAACTCTTAGGTACCGGTTACCGTGTTGCCAACTCTGGTGAAGGTATTTCTCTATCTCTCGGTTTTAGTCACCCCGTCATCTTCAAAAAAGTTCCTGGAGTAAATATTGTTGTCGAAGGTCAAGACAAAATTCATATTTCCGGAATTGACAAACAACTAGTCGGTCAAGTCGCTGCAAACATTAGAGAGCTCAAGAAACCTGAACCCTACAAGGGTAAAGGAATCCGCTACTCCGATGAAGTCGTCATCAAGAAACAAGGTAAGACCGCTACCAAAACAGCCGCTTAATTAATTTATTAACAAAAATGATTCAAAACACCTTAACCTCTAAGGCCAGAAGACAGCACCGCGTACGTGCCAAGCTTTTAGCCGGAACCAACCTTCCCCGACTCACTGTTCTTCGTTCAAACCAGAACATCGGGGCCCAAATTATTAGAAAAGACGGACATGTTCTAGCAGCCGTTACTTCTCAGTCCCTCAAGTCCTTCAAGGGAACCAAGTTGGCCCAAGCTACCGAAGTTGGAACTCTTTTGGGTAAAATAGCCAAAGAAAACAAAATCGACAGTATCGTTTTCGATCGTGGTGCTTACCGTTTTCATGGTCGAGTCAAGGCATTGGCCGAGGCAGTTAGAGAGTCAGGAATTAAATTCTAAAATCATATGAATCCTTCAAATAACTCAAACAACAATCGTGGCAGAGGAGGAGATCGTCCTCAACAAGACGGTTTCGAACAAGTTCTTCAAATCCGCCGCGTTAGTAAAAAGACCCAAGGTGGTAGTAACGTTTCTTTCTCCGCCTTAGTCGTTACCGGAGACAAAAAAGGCAAGGTTGGTCTAGGACTCGCCAAAGCCCCAAACGTTGCCGATGCTATCAAAAAAGCCGTTCGTCTTAGTAATCGTGACCTCGTCCAAGTTCCTTTGGTAAATGGAACCATTCCTTACGAAACCATTTCCAAGTTTGGTGCTTCCAAAGTACTCTTCCGCCCAGCACCCAAAGGTACCGGTATTATTGCTGGTTCCTCCATTCGTGCTGTCGTAGAAGCTGCTGGTGTCACCGACATCGTCTGTAAAGCTCTAGGTAGTAACAACAAAACAACGAACGCCCGAGCTACCTTCAAAGCTTTAAAACAAGTCGAGTCTCTCGCCAAAAAGTACGCCCTCTTAAAAGAACTTAAAGTTAAAGCCTAAATCCTATGAACTTATCTAATCTCCCTCAATCAGTCAAAACAGGAAAAAAACGCCTTGGTCGTGGATATGGTTCTGGAGTTGGCGGTCACACTGTTGGTCGTGGACAAAAAGGTCAAAAAACTCGTGGAGTTATCCCTTTATGGTTTGAAGGTGGTCAGCTTCCAATTGTCAGACGTACCCCTTTCATTAAAGGTAAACACCGTTTCCAGGTAATTAATCTTCAACCAATCACCGTCAACTTTGACATTCTTACTAGCTACTTCGAAGACAAAGCCGTTGTTGATGCCACCTCTTTAGTCAAGACTCTCAAAGTCAGTGACAAAGAAGCCAAGCGTGGATTCAAGATCATTGCTACGGGCAAGCTCGAAAAAGCTCTTGAGGTAAACGTTCCCGCTTCTGCCGGAGCCATCAAAGCCATCGAAAAAGCTGGTGGCAAGTATACTTTTTCTAAGTAACCTAAAAATTGTACCCCTATTTAAAAAGGCCCTTGCTTGGGGCCTTTTTGATATAATACCGTCAAGCAACTTAAAATGACCTATTCCAGGAGGAAAAATGGACAGAAAATATGTGAAATGTGTCTTGGATAAGGGCTTTGCTATTGTTCGGGAAAAGGAAAACATTGCCGATGGATGGTTCCCCAATATCACTTTTTTTGGGACCGACGGCAACTTTCTCTTTACTCTTCTCGGTGACTCCAAAAAAAAATTCTACGATGCACTTACAAAGCTGGGCGACCCAGAGGCAAATCAAGAAGATCGTCAAGAATTTGACTACTCCACACTTTCCAAAAGTTATACCTTTGAGTGGAAGTTAGGCTGGCTTTGTGTCTTCGAAACAAATGTCGTAAAAGACAAGACTAAAGACAGTTTGGTTATCATCGACAAAACTTCTGCCAAGAAAATCCTTGAGGGAATTAAAAATCTAGTCTAGTCTCTCTCCACCCCACCCGGGGTGGTTTTTTGTAATATAATATCCCCCAAGCAACTTAAAATTCGATAATTCAAGAGAAGGAGCCTTACATGCAGAAAAAACTTGAACTAAGAAGCCAATTTGTTCGCCCGCACTTAATTCAAAGACTGAATAAACCAATCGGTCATGTAAACCCCTGGTCCTTCGGAGGGGGATTAGAAGACGGTGGTATTAGTCAAGAAGGTATGGATATCTTGAAAGACATCTTTTCTTTTGACTATATGGGATCATCGGAGTTCGAATGGGGAGCCGTTCCCGCGGCTTTAAACTTTATTGCCCAGCAATCAAGTCTCAAAACGGTCACATCCGGGGAGATTATGGGAGTTTATTACATCTGTCCGGTTAGTTATGAAGAGGGTGTGAAAGACACAATCAAGGTATTGCTTGAAGATGAACACACCCTTCGATTGAAAGAAGGCTGCGGCCTCAAGGACAGAGTCAAAAATCTGAATGAGTGGGACGAACGCAACGTTGGTTGGCTCGAACTGGACAACGGTTTCTTCTTCTTCACCGATAAAGAAATGTTTGAGAAAACCAAACTTCTTTTTGAAGTTCCCTAAATACATCACCACCCCCTACGGGGTGGTTTTTAGTGCCAAGGAAACCCCGCACAAGCGAGGTCTGTGCGGGGATGAATTGGAAAAACAGGTTACCATCGTAAGATGGTATCCTGTTGGTAGTGTGAGAAGACTGAAACTAAACCATGTTACATATCAACAGGAGTTCCATATTGTTTGGGGTACTCGATACAGAAGAAAGTTTCTTAAAAAGTACGTTAAGCCCGAGTTTGTGAGATTGTTACAGCAAGTCGAGAAGAAGTATCCTACACTCCATGTGGTTGAGGTAAATACTAATGAAGATCATGTTCACCTACAGATTGAGATACCACCGAACCTTTCTTCTGCCGTCGTGGTAAAAAGGGTGAAGTGGTATCTGAGTAAGGGGTTAAAGAAGAAATTCAAGTTCATCCGTGAGATGTATCTCGACGGCAGTATATGGAGTGTGGGTTACTTCTCTTCAACCATTGGGCTTAACGAAGAAACCATACGAGAGTACATTGTTAAACAAGGTCAAGAAGACCTGCCGAGGGAAGAGTAGTCTTCGAACAGAATACCACCAGGAAACCCCGGACCAATGCGAGGCAAATGCCGAGTCTGTCCGGGGAGGACGTCATTTTCATGCTATTAGCTTGACAAATATACAATTATAGGATAGTGTATAGATACTTTAAAATTCTATATTCCTGGAGGTTAATATGCCCTACGTTTTTCTTAGAAACTTACCTGAACACTTTATGGGTCTAGTCAATACTCCGCGTGAAATTTTCAGTCCAGCAACATCTACCGCCGATATGTATGCGAAAATCGCGGAAGCTGCCAGTTGTGAAGTCGATGGGGTAGAAATTCACTTATCAAGTGAAACTTACACCCTTCTTAATCTGGATGGTTCAGCGCGTAAGTGTCCGAATGTTCATGGTGAAGTAGAGTGGCACGGAAGTGAAAACCGAGATCTTAAGGTAAAACAAACAATCGCCGATGCGATTCAGCAGTTTCTGAATTTGCATCTGGCCGGTGAAGGGTTTGATCTTACTTTCCACGACTCACCTGCTGGCACGTTCTTTGTTGAAAAGGGCGGCAAATCAGTTTTGATCCAAGGAGGGGAAGCCATTCCTCCAAACAAGGTTCTCGCTCAAGTTGCCTACGAAGTCCTGGGGCACGAAACCCCAGGTGTAATAACCAACGACTAACCAAGATGTTCTAACTAACCACCCCACCCGGGGTGGTTTTTCTTTGGTGTAAAATACCTTCTGACTCACCCAAGTTTCAAGCCAACTGTTAAAATAAAAACAATGAATAATTTATTAGCCCCCCTGCGTGCCTTACTGAAGATTCCCGAACTTCGTCGTCGTTTAGTCTTCACCGCCATCGTTATTGCCATTTTCCGACTCGTTGCTCATGTCCCCGCCCCGGGCATTAATCTGGCTGCTCTTAAAGAAATGTTCAACTCGTCTGCCTTTTTATCTCTTCTCGACGTCTTTTCTGGCGGTACTCTCGGGAACTTCTCTATTATGGCTCTTGGTCTTAACCCTTACATCAACGCCTCTATTATTTTCCAAATGCTCGGCATGGTCATTCCCAAGCTTGAAGCACTTCAAAAGGAAGGGGACTACGGTCGTCAAAAAATTAATCAATACACTCGTCTCCTCACCATTCCTCTCTGTTTTCTTCAAGGCATCGCTCTAATTTTTCTTCTCCAAAAACAAGGTCTTACTACTACGGCCGATCCACTTCAGCTTGCTTCTGTTGTCTTTACTCTCGCCGCCGGCACCTCTCTTCTCATCTGGCTTGGAGAGCAACTAAACGACTACGGCCTGGGAAATGGTATCAGTCTTATCATTTTTGTTGGCATCGTTACTCGTATTCCCATAAGTCTGATGCAGACTATCTCCACTATTGACCAAACAAGGATATTTACCTACCTTATCTTTCTTATCTTCGTCATCGCCGCCATCTATGCCATCGTGCGGACAGGTGAAGCTGTTCGTGAAATTCCCATTCAGTCTGCTCGTCGTGGCGGGGGGGCCTCTTACGGCGCCGTCGCCAGTAGCCATCTTCCCCTCCGTTTAAACCAGGCTGGTGTTATCCCAATTATCTTTGCCGTGTCCTTTATGCTCATTCCTGGGATGCTCAGTCAAATTTTGGGTCGCGTTAATCAACCGGCACTTGCTAGCTTTGCTACTACCTTGAGTATTTTGTTATCTCCGAGCTCTGTTCTTTATAATGTCCTCTACTTTGTTTTGGTGGTCGCTTTTACCTACTTTTATACCGCCGTTGTTTTCAATCCCGAAAAAATTGCCAAAGATCTTCGCTCCTCTGGATCATTCATTCCTGGTATAAGACCCGGTCCTGACACCGTTAATTATCTAAATTTTATCCTCGGTCGTATCACTCTGGTCGGAGCCAGTTTCCTTGGTCTTGTCGCCGTTCTTCCTTCAATTATGTCCGGTTTTACCGGTATTTCCTCACTAGCTATTGGTGGTACCAGTGTTCTTATCGTCGTCTCGGTTGTTCTCGAGATCTTGAAGACCATCAACTCCCAGCTCTATATGCACAGTTACGACAAATTCCTGGATTAGTATGAATTTAATTATTTTAGGTCCCCAAGGGTCGGGAAAAGGCACTCAAGCAAAACTCCTGGCGGAAAAATTTGGTCTCAAGCATATCTCTACTGGTGAACTTCTTCGCGCCGAAGCCGAAAGTGGCACGGAAAAAGGCAAAATCATTAGTAAAATTCTCGAAAGTGGAGAACTAATCCCTTTTGAAACCGTCACTCAAGTTCTCGAACCAGCACTCCTTTCCGCCAAGTCCGGCTTCATTCTTGATGGCACTCCTCGCGATATCAAACAGCTTGAGTATCTCGACTGGCTATTGAAAGAAAAAGGTCTTAACCTCGACAAGATAATTTTGTTGGACATTCCCCGCGAAATAAGTCTTTCTCGATTATCCAAGAGAGCCGAGATCGAACATCGTTCCGACGATACCCCCGAAGTTATCAACGCCAGGCTCGATATTTACGAAAAAAACACTCTTCCCGTTGTCGAAACTTATCGTGAGCAAGGAAAACTCCTCGTTATCGACGGTACCCCGGACATACAAACCATCTTCGAAAGCTTAGTTACCAAACTAGAACCACTCGCCAAATGACCAAACTCGAAATCATGACCGAAGGGGGTGCCCGTTTGGGTTGGATCAAAGGCCAACTAATAAACTCCGTTCAAGCCGGCGTTACCCCTCTCGAAATAGAAGCCTTGGCAGACAAATTAATTAAAGAAGGTGGAGACAAAGCTTCATTCAAGATGGAGCCGGGCTATCGCCATGCCACCTGCATCAACATCAATGAAGGTATGGTTCACGGCGTTCCCAACGCCATCCCTTTCAAACCGGGAGACGTTGTCAAAATCGACATGGGCCTTTTTCATCATGGTTATCATCTCGATACCGCCGTTACCGTACAAATTCCTCCCCTTAACGAAAAGATTTCCCAGTTTCTGGAAATCGGTCAAAAAGCTCTCCAAGCCTCCATCGCCATTGCCCTTCCAGGAAACTCGGTTTTTGATATCGGGCAGACTATGCAGCAAATCATTGAAGGAGCCGGATTTAACGTAGTTAGAGACCTCACAGGCCACGGAATTGGCCGTAAACTGCACATGGATCCCTATATTCCTTGCTTTGGAGACAAGCAAAACAAGAAGGATATCCTTTTCGTCGACCAAACTATAGCCGTCGAGGCTATGTATACGATGGGAGATTGGCATCTCGTCGAAGATCCCGATGGCTGGACACTGTCCACCCAAGACCACTCGATTACAGGCTATTTTGAAGAAACTGTCTACCTTACCTCAGACGGTCCTATCGTGCTTACAAAACTAAAAGACACGCTTGACTAGCGCTTTTTATTATTATCTGTTAAAATAACGCTCGTACAACTTAAATATGGCTAAAAACCAGATGACTGAGGTAAACGGAGTCGTTTCCGAGGCTTTACCCAATACACAATTTCGGGTAACTCTCGAAGACGGCAGAGAAATCTTGGCTCATCTTGCAGGTAAAATGCGACTATATCGCATCCGCGTGATGCCCGGTGACAAAGTCAAGCTCGAAATGAGCCCCTACGACACCGACAAAGGCAGAATCACTTACAGGCAAGGTTGATCCTTTTCGACTCCCCGTTTGCTTTATAATACAAAAATATTTATTAACTAAAAACTAAACACGCATGCGCGTTCAATCGTCAGTCAGACCCAGATGCAAAAACTGCAAAATTATTAAACGCCACGGTAAGGTGTTCATTATTTGCACCACCCCACGCCATAAACAGCGTCAGGGATAATTAAACATATAAAAACATGCCTAGAATAGCCGGTATCGACATCCCAAACGAAAAAAGAATTGACATCGCTCTAACATATATCTTTGGAATTGGTGACAAAGTCGCCAAAGACATTCTTAAGATAGCTAAAGTTGAACCAAATATTCGTACCAAAAACCTGACCTCAGACGAGTTCAAAGCCATCCAAGCCGCCATCGAGACTCTTCCCACGGAAGGTGAACTCAGAAAAATTAATCGCGATAATATTGAAACTTTAAAAAGAATTCAATCCTACCGCGGCTCCCGTCACTCCATGGGGCTCCCCGTTCGTGGCCAAAGAACCCGTACCAACGCTCGTACTCGTAAGGGAAAGAGAAAGACCATCGGTGCAATCTCCAAAGAAGCCGCTACCCAAACAGAAACTCCAGCCGTAAAAAAATAATCTAACAAAATGCCAGAAACAAAACCAGAAATCACTACTCCCGAAACAGTCGCTCCGGTGACCTCACCTAAAATAGCTACTAAAGGGAAAAAAGCTTCAGCCGTTCACTTCAAAGGCGGTCAGGGAAAGATGTACGTCAAGTCTACTTTCAATACTACCTATGTTTCCTTCACCAACATGAACGGTGATGTTATTTGTTGGAGTGCTGCCGGTACCTGCGGATTCAAAGGTGCTAAGCGCTCTACTCCTTTCGCTGCGACCACCATTATTGAAGAAGGTACCAGAAAAGCCAAATCCCTAGGACTTACCGCCGTTGAAGTTTTTCTCAAAGGACCTGGTCCTGGGAAAGACGCCGCCCTTCGTGTGTTAAAAACCTCTGGAGTTGAAATCAACTTACTCGCCGACACTACCCCTATTCCTCACAATGGTTGCCGCCCTAAGAAAACTAGAAGAGTCTAATAAATAAACAAGAAAACACAACATGGCTAAATACATCGACCCCAAATGCAGACTCTGTCGCCGCGAAGGCGTCAAGCTCTATCTCAAAGGAGAACGCTGTTTCTCCCCTAAATGTCCTATCGAAAAAACTGGTGCCCAGATTCCTGGTCAGCACGGAAAAAAGAGATCTCATGGTCGTATCTCTGGTTATGGCATTCAGCTTCGCGAGAAGCAAAAAGCCAAGCGTTCATACGGTATTCTTGAAAATCAATTCCACGGCTACTACGAAACTGCCATGAAATCATCTCAAAACACCGGTGAGGTTCTCATGCAACTTCTTGAATCTCGTCTAGACAACATTGTCTTCCGCTTGGGATTTGTTACTTCCAGATCTTTAGCTCGCCAACTAGTCACCCACGGCAATATCTCTGTTGATGGTAAAAAAGTCGACATCGCTTCCTACATCACCAAACCTGGTCAAACAGTTTCTCTTACCGAGAAAGCTACCAAATTTATTTTCGTCGCCCCTAACTTGACCGAAAAGAACGTCCCCGCCAAATGGCTATCCAAAAAAGATGCCGAAGGAAAAATCGATCGTCTTCCTACTCGTGAAGAAATCGGTAGTGACATTAAAGAAAATCTTATTATCGAGTACTACTCAAGGTAATTAATTTAGTAATTAAAAAACAAAGAAAATGTTAGAACCAAATTTCAAAGTTTCCGTCAAGAATATCGCTGTTAACTCCGCTGAAGTCATTATCGAACCACTTCCTCAGAATTTTGGACACACTCTTGGCAATGCGCTTCGTCGTGTTTTATTAACCTCCCTTGAAGGTGGTGCCGCTACCCGTGTCAAAATTGATGGCGTTACTCACCAGTTCTCTACCTTGGCCGGCATGAAGGAAGACGTTCTTGAGTTGATTCTAAATCTCAAAACCCTAAACTTTACTGTTGACTCGGATGAACCAGTTGAAATCAAACTCAAAGCTTCAGGTGCCTCCGTTGTTAAAGCTTCTGACCTTGATCTTCCCGCCAACGTTACTCTAGCTAACCCTGATGTTGTTCTTTGTCATCTAACTTCCGCCAAAGCTAAGCTTTCGGCTACTGTTACCGTCGCCAAAGGAATGGGCTATATCTCTGCCGAGGAAAATGCTACCGATGAAATAGGTGTTATTCCTCTAGACTCTTCTTTCTCACCTGTCATCAAAGCCAACTACACCATCGAAGCCGCTCGTGTCGGACGATCCAGTAACTACGACAAAGTTCGTTTAGTCGTCACCACCAACGGAACCACTTCTCCTGAAGAGGCCGTTAAGAGTGCCGCTCGTATCACTACCGGATTCTTTGACTACGTTAACTCCGCCGAAGCCTACATTCAGGAAGTAAAATCCAAGTCTGTCATCGAAACCGCCGGTTTCGTCGACGATCTTGATCTTCCTACCCGCGTTCTCAATGCCTTGAAAAAAGCCGATATCAACAAGTTATCAGATCTTAAAGCTCTTACCCTCGCTGACCTTAAAAAAGTCAAAAACCTTGGCGAAAAATCTGCCATGCAGGTTATCGAAAAAGCAGGCGAGAAGGGCATTACTATTGAATAAATATGGGACGACGTCATCAATCAAAACTTCCAAAGCTCAACCGCGACTCAAACTCGCGTAAATCCTTATTTAGGGTTCAGTTAAAGTCACTCATTGAGTATGGCAAGCTTACTACTACCGTATCCAAGGCTAAAATAATCAAACGTTTGTTTGACAAGCTTGCAGCCAAGGCCACCGAAGGCACCCTAGCTTCTCGTCGCAATGTTGCTGCTACTCTCGGTTCACCTAAGTCGGCTAACAGACTGGTTGACTCCATCATTCCAGTCATGGGAGGACGCAAAAGTGGTTTTACTACCATTCAAAAAGTCTCTGTCCAAAAAGGTGACGCCACTTCTATCGCTACACTTTCTCTAATGGCCATGCCTCCTGTTGTCGAGAAAAAAGTTGTCGAGAAAAAAGTCAAAGCCGCTCCCGTTAAAGAGACTAAAAAAGCCAAATAAATCCTATGAAAACAACTACTTTAAAACCAACCGACCTCAAACGAAACTGGCACTTAATTGATCTTGATGGCCAAATTTTAGGACGAGTTTCCACAGAAATAGCCAAGCTTCTCATGGGTAAAGGTAAAGCTCTTACTGGTGCTCATCTCGACAACGGCGACTACGTTGTTGCTATAAACTCCGACAAAATTAAAGTTACCGGTAAAAAACTCTCCGACAAAATCTACTACTCTCACTCTGGTTTCCCTGGTGGTCTAAAAGATATTACTCTTCAAGAGTTACTTACTAAAGACTCGCGCAAGGTCATTGAAAAATCAGTCAAAGGTATGCTTCCCAAAAACAAACATCAACAGGATAGACAACGTCGTCTCAAAATCTTCGCTGATGATAAACACCCTTACTCTCAGGAGTTGGGTCTTAACAAAAAAACCGAAAAATAAATATGGCACAAAAACTAACCAAAAAATCTAAAGTCGCTGTCAAGCCGGTTAAAACCGTCCCTGTCAAAAAAGGCGTTTTGGCTATGCCTAAAGAATATTTCTCAGCTGTTGGCCGTCGTAAAACTGCCATTGCTCGAGTTCGTATCTGGCCAGGAAAACAAGAGCTCGTCATTAATGGCAAGCCCTTATCCGTCTACTTCAAAGGTGAAACCATAAAGAAAATGATTCTCTCTCCTTTTGTTGTGGCCGACGTTTCAGGTCAATACACTGGTAGTATCAAAGTCGCCGGCAGCGGCATCATGGGTCAAGCCGAAGCCATTATGCATGGCATTGGCCGCGCTCTCATGAAAGCCGACTCCGAAAAATTCAAAAAACTCATGCGCGATGGCGGTTTTCTTACTAGAGATCCACGTATGAAAGAAACCAGAAAATCCGGTCAGGGTGGTCGTGCACGTGCCAAGAAACAATCTCCAAAACGTTAAGCAACCTTGCTAAACAAACATATGAACTTCGTCATCCCGGAAACTTATTTGGGAGACGGTCGTATTTCTCTTTCTAATTTACTGGAAAAATATCGCGAACTTGAAAAATCTGGCTGGCAGATGGATGTGGTTGCAATTCAAGAGGGTCTTCCTATCATCGCTCTCACCACTCCTTTAAAAGACAATAATCCTGTCAAATCATTATGGATCTTGGGTGGTATTCACGGTGAAGAACCCGCCGGTCCCAACGCCTTTTTTACTCGAATCGAAGTCATCAACAACTTGGCCAAAGAGGGGGTTCCTACAGTCTTTATTCCATTACTTAACCCCCTTGGTTACTCCAAGGACTGGCGTTATGAAAATGAAAAACGGGATTTTCGTTTAGGTCACAGTGTCACAGATGCCGAACACCTCTTACTAAACTCAAAAGGAAATCCGAGAATAGACTCACCCAATAGCCAAACCGCCAAACAAATCCTTAACTGGGTAACCAAAACAATGCTTCAATATCAGCCGGAACTGGTTTTTGATCATCATGAAGACGTTGTCGACGAAATCTATCCCCCAGGCGACTCCCGGAATCTAACTTCTTGTTATGTCTATCTTTCAGGAAATGATAATAATGGCATTGATATCGCCAAAAGTATCGACCAAATCTTCAAAGATACTTCGCTTCCTGTTGTCGACAACGGCACCACCAGATTTGGTGAGAAGATTCAAGATGGTATTGTCCCCAACACTCAAGACGGCTCAATCGACGAATTTTTTGTCTCGGAAAAATATTTCGATATCAATACTCAAAAAATTGTAACCAAGCGTCCGACACCGGTAGTATTAGTTGTGGAAACCACCGTTCCTTTTGATAACCCGATTCCTCTTGCTAAAAGACAAACAGCTCACGAAAAAATCATCAACGCCTACAGTGATTTTTGGAAAAAGATTATATTAGACTAATATGGGCACTCCATTCAAATGGATCGCACTCTTTGCCATCGGGCTATTTCTCGGCATATTTTTATTTACTTCCAAGCCACTACCGATAACTGGTCGACTTCCGGAATTAATTTTTCCCAAAGACTCATCTCCTCTTACCCTTATTTTCACCGGTGATGTTATGCTTGGTCGTTCCGTCAATACTCGAATTCAAAAATATACCGACCCCACCTGGCCATTCAAAAATATTTCCTCCTTTTTATCTGCTGGAGACTTAACTATCATTAATCTGGAATCTCCCTTTATCACCGGTTGTCGTCCAACAGATACAGGAATGATTTTTTGTGCCGACCCTAAAAATGTTTTTGGACTCGTCTCTGCCGGTGTGGATATTGCCACACTTGTCAACAATCACATCAACAATCAGGGGCGAGAGGGGAAAGATGAAACGGTTTCAATTTTAAAAACAAATGGCATTCTTCCTGTGGTTTCCGAAAAGACGGAGTTTAATACGGTAAAGAACACCAAACTAGCAATACTATCCTTTTCCGATTTTCCCCAAGTAGATGAAAAAGAGGTCGAGAAACAAATATCCACCGCTTCTAAGTCTGCCGACCTCGTCATAACTACTTTTCACTGGGGGGCAGAGTATCAAAGATATCCAACCTCAAGACAGGTATTTCTTGCTCATCTCGCCATCGATTCCGGTGCTGATATCGTCGTTGGACATCATCCTCACTGGGTTCAAACCGAAGAAATTTATCTTGGCAAACCAATTTACTACTCCCTTGGTAATCTTATTTTTGATCAAATGTGGTCGGAGGAAACACGTCTCGGTGAAATCTTAAGAGTTACTTACCAAGACGGCAAACTGGTAAAAAAAGAAGTTTTCCCGATAAAAATTTTTGACTACGGCCAACCCAATTTTTATCCTACTTCGGATCTGAAATAAGCAATCGTCTGAACGAGTCCTTTTTCCAAAGGAATCAAAGGTTCCCAGGATAGTTTTTCTTTTGCCAAAGTAATATCCGGTTTTCGGATCTTTGGGTCATCTTTAGGAATATCTTCAAAAACAATCTTGCTTTTTGACTCGGGAATCATTTTAAGGACAATCTCAGCCAACTCTTTAATCGTAAATTCCCCGGGATTTCCGATATTTACCGGCCCGATAAATCCAAGATTATTTTCCATCATTTTCAACATGCCGCTAATTAGATCATCTACATACTGGAAGCTTCTTGTTTGTGAACCATCGCCATAGATCGTGATGTCCTGATTGGAAAGTGCTTGCACAATAAAGTTTGAAACCACCCTTCCATCATTTGGATCCATGTTTGGACCATAGGTGTTAAAAATTCTGATTATTCTTACGGGAAGTTCAAATTTTCGAAAATAATCGACAATCAATGTCTCTGCCGCTCTTTTCCCTTCGTCATAGCAAGATCGAATTCCAACCGGGTTTACATTACCCCAGTAACTCTCTTTTTGAGGGTGTTCTAGTGGGTCTCCGTAGACTTCTGACGTCGATGTTTGCAGTAGTCGGCAATTGTTATTTTTTCTAGCCAAATCCAGCATATTCATCACCCCGATCACAGAAGTTTTCCAGGTAAAGATAGGGTCTTTTTGATATGCGGGAGGGGAAGCTGGACAAGCTAAGTTATAAATTCTATCTAATCCGGTAATTTCCAAGGGATTTACGATATCATGTTCAATTACTGAAAACTTCTCCGACTCCAAGAGTTTCTCAATATTCTTTTTTCTTCCGGTATAAAAATTATCTACACAGATAACCTCATTACCTTCATCAATAAGCCTTTTACAAAGGTGTGAACCAATAAATCCCGCCCCTCCTGTTACTAGTATTTTCATTATGTAATTCTACCCCAGCTTGACAACCTTTCTCTTCCGCCTTATAGATTAATCAGTATGAAAAAAATTATTCAACTCTTTTCCTCGTTGGTTCCCGCCTTTTTATTCATTTCTATTTTTGCTTCCTCCGCCGGAGCAGTTTTTTTTCAAACCGGTGACAGTCTTGTAATACCCAAAGAAAAAATAATCAATGAAACAGCCGTCATTTCCGGTTCTTCGCTTACCATTAATTCAAATATCAACGGAGACCTTTTGTGTGCTGGTCAAAATGTTGTAATTAATGGGAACATCAAAGGTGATGTTATTTGTTTTGGTCAAAATATTAAAATAAACGGCACTGTTGATGGCAATGTTCGTGCTGCAGGCCAGACAATCGAGATCTTTGGCCAAGTTACCAGGAATCTTTCAATTGCCTCACAACAACTGGTTCTTGATTCAAAGTCGCAAATAAAAGGTGATGTTTTTTTTGGAGTTCAGAATGTCGAACTGGGTGGTGTCATGGGACGTGACCTAGCCGGAGCCGGTGACTCAATCACTATTACAGGGTCTCTTTTAAGAAACGCCGTCGTTACGGGAACAAAGCTGTCCATAATTGAAACTGGAAAAATTGGCGGCAACCTTGACTACTATATGGAAAAAACAGCCACGGCTTCAATTGGTGAAAAAACTGTCAAAGGAAATATACTAAGACACGATATTGTTACTCCCTCAAAACCTGCATTAGACAAAAAAATGGCCGGCATTGCCAACACAGCCATTATCCTCAAAACCATATTTGGAATCCTCTCCTTTGGTCTTCTTGGTTTGGCTATTGTTTTCTTCGACAAAAAAGACACCAAAAAGAAAATTTCCGCAATCATCAATAAACCCCTGGTCAGCGGACTTATTGGTTTAGCGATCTTAATCACTGCCCCCTTAGTCTTCATTATTATTCTGGCTACGGTTATTGGTATGCCTTTGGCCTTTGTTGTTATGTTTGTTTATATCATTGCTCTAATTACCGCCTCACTCTATCCTTCAGCCATATACGGAAAACTCTTTTTTGAAAAAGTGCTTCAAAAAACAAACACCTCTCTTTATTCTCAAATGTTTATGGGAGTAATCCTACTCGGGCTTGTTTCAATTATTCCGGTTATTGGTTGGATAATTGCTTTTGTATCATTCTGCATGGGACTTGGAGCCTCTCTCGTTTCAATGTTCCCCGAAAAAGCCGAAACTAAAAATTAATATCGCTCAATAACCCCTTTTTCCTCTGGGTCTTAACATGTTCCTACGTTGCTTTCGACGTTTTTCCTTCTTTCTCTTCGGAAGTTTTTCGTTATGAATGAAATTTGGATCTTCCACTGTCAGATAATACTCAAGGCTAACATAAGCACCCTTTAGCTGCTTTCTTACTAAAAGAAGTCTCGCCTCTGTCGTCCGATCTTTATCTTTGTGACATGGCTCGGAAAGATGTTGAATATTTTCCTTCGCATTTATTTGCTCATAACTCCACCCCCAGAGCTTCCCAATACATTGGGGAGTAAAGTGATCTACCGTGTTTCCAACACCGTCACATGACTCGTTATGAACAGGAGCTTCACACGGAGGGTAACAATTAACCTCTTTATTCATTTAGAGAAAATATATCACCACAAACTCAAATTACTAGAGGCAAAATATGATACCGGAAGTACAGATCCTTTGTTTACATTGACACGCTGTCGGCAAAAACCACCAGACGTTTGCTATAACTTTTTTTGTTCAAATCCCAAACCCCATCACAAGTAACCAGATTTAAATGAACACCGTCATTCAGATCAAATACTTCTTTTGCATAATCAGGATTTAAAATACGTTTTTCTCGAACAATAAAAACAAACGACTCTCCCTTATCATCCTCAACATATATCAAACTATTTTCTTTTAATTTATACAAATCGACAAACACCCCTGCTTCATCATTCTTTCCATCTAAATGTCCGGCAATAACGGCACTTCCGATCTCCCCGGGGATTGGTCCAATTTTAAACCATCCGGCTTCAAGAATACTGTTCGGAACCTCCATTTCCCCTTCTGAATTAACGCCAACTTGCTGAATAGCGGTATCGACGTTGATTGCTGGTATTATTAGGCGTACCGGAATTCCCGGTCTCTTACTCTGTTCTTCGACCCCCAAAACTTTGATTTTCTCGTTTGGTAAAGTTTGTCGATCATGAACCTGAATTTTGTATAGTCCAATCGAAGATATTAAAAACAACACAAAAGAAAATGTCATTAACACAACACGTTCTCTTAGTCTTGTCCAGTGAATAAACATACTATTACTTTCAACAATCTCATTTCTATCAGACTCTCTTTCGCTCTCCCCTGGAAATGAAGTAAATGCCCAAACCTAAAAGCGTTCCCACTAGAACACTCCAATAATTATTATTACTCTCTCCACCAGTCCCCGCATTAGGTAATCTTGGTCCTCCCACAAGAACTGCGGCTTCAAAAGTTCCAATCTGACACTCATTTCTGGCGGCCACTTGCACCCAGATTGGTTGGTTTGCCGGGAGGGCATTAATCGTCGTTGAAAATCCCGTCACATCCACGTTGTAAATCAAATTATCCTTTGTCGTTCCATAACGGACAATAAAATCATTCGTTCCAGAGTAAGGTCCCCAGCTAATATAAATACTATCCGCATCCACTCTTCTTGAATCAATTATGTTTGGTGCAATAACTCCGAGATCTATAGTTGGACAAAATGGATTTGGAGCGCTATTGTCACCGATTGATGATCCAACTGAAGATGTCGTTGTGGTTGAAGCGGTACAGGTTGGTCCACTTATTGTATTGCCGTCCAGTGTCACTGTACCTGCATCTTGGACTAAGAGACGACCATTCAGAGTCGCACCTGTATTCATAGCATTTACGCCGTTAAGAGCCAATATATTTCCTATAAACGAAGTGGTTGTGCCAAGGGTTACTGAGCTACCAACTCTCCACCATACATTGCAAGGGTCACCACCGGTAACAGACGAACCGGACGAGGTGATCAGCGTCGATA
This sequence comes from Microgenomates group bacterium, assembly GCA_049303575.1. Taxonomy (GTDB): domain Bacteria; phylum Patescibacteriota; class Microgenomatia; order UBA1400; family MFAQ01; genus UBA2277. The sequence continues at coordinate 302,042 of JBAQNH010000002.1, forward strand.
CTGTTTTAAAAATCCAAACCCCCGACCCTGCAAGAGTTAGATTTCCGGAAAGTGAGAAACTACTTGTTGAACAATAAACGCCTGGACTAAGTGGAGAAATCAAGGTTAAATCTTGAGCCCCATATGTTTGATCACATGTTTGGTCTAATGTACCGAAAGCTGTGAGATTGTCTGCTTGTGCCGCTATTGCGCTTGCATCATTGTTGTGCAGATAAACTGCATTATTTCCACCGGCTATTCCCGGAGGGAAGCCTGTTAATGACGTTCCTGAGCTGACTCCAACATTTCCGGTTGTTGTTGTCGAACCGGTATTCGTCACCGCCTGTCCTCCAAGAACGGAATAGCTTGATGCACCCACTAGTATTGGTGAGGTTGCTGCATACACCGGTGTCGCCAAGAAAAAAAATAAAGCAGGGATAAAAATCTGCACCAAACTCAACCCAAAAGAAAAAACTCTACCTTTTTTCATAATTTTTTATACTAATACTACATCCAATGTATCCAAAAATTATTAAAAAGTCAAACTTAAGTTGTAAAGAAGCTTACAAGTTATTTATCCTCAGTCTAGTCCCAAATGGTCGGGGTGTGGAGAGTTGAACTCCAGCCGTGCGGCCCCCAGCCGCAAATACTACCGTTATACTACACCCCGAATGTGAAAATTATATCATGTAGAAGCCAAAACAGGCTTGAAGTTTCGGTAAAACTTTGGTTTAATTAATATATGACCCGTATTTTAATAATTTGTTCCTTCTGTAAGGGAAAAATATATCGAAATCCGAGCAGTATAAATAGTAAACATAATTTTTGTAATCATCACTGTTCAGCTTCGTTTACCAACAGAAAAAGAACTACAAAACTATCGGTTTTAAGAAAAACTCGGGTAATTCTATCTCCGCTTTGCAAGCAGTTTGGCTGTTCCAATCACATTGGTCTAGAAAATAAAATATTTTGTTCATATCAATGTAAAAAAGCCTTCTATCAAAGCGGACACTCACAATTCAAAGAAGAAAGTATAAAAAGGGTCAGTTCCTTCATGAAAGAATATGGCAGATTACCTGTTAAACGAGAGTTTTCTCAAGGATACAAAAGAATTCTTCACGTCTTTGGTTCCTGGAATAATCTGATCAAATCTGCGGGTTTCGAACCCAATCCGGTATTATTTTCTCGGAAATATATCGCCAACGACGGACACGGATGTGACTCTTTATCTGAAAAAATTATTGATGATTGGATGTTTGCACGGAAGATTCCACACCTGATAAAAGAAAAATATCCTTGGAATAACGGCATGACAGCTGATTTTAAAGTTGGTGAATATTGGATTGAATTATTTGGACTTGTTGGTCAATTGAAGTCATATGATTGTTTAATGAAAATAAAACTTCAAAAAGTCAAAGAACACAATTTAAACTTAATTAGTTTATTTTTAAGTGATTTGTTTCCACATAATCATCTTCAAGATAAATTAGACATCTTGCGAAAACGGTCAACTTATCTATAATGACTAGTAGATTAGCAAAAAACCCGAAAGTTTATGCCCAAAAAAGCAAAAGAAGAGAAAGCCAAAGTTGTCCAAGTAAGTAACAATGACGACCGTTTAACTGCTGTCAAAATTGCTATGCAACAAATCACCAAGCAGTATGGTGAAGGCGCCATCATGCGTATGGGGTCAGACAAAATCAACGAAAAAATCCCCGTCATTTCTTCCGGTTCAATCAGTCTTGATCTTGCTCTCGGTGTTGGTGGCTTTCCTAAAGGCAGAATTATCGAAATCTACGGTCCAGAAGCCTCGGGTAAAACCACACTTGCCCTCCACGTCATATCCGAAGCCCAAAAAGCGGGTGGAGTCGCTGCCTTCATCGACGCCGAACACGCTGTCGACCCAACCAGAGCCAAGTCTATTGGCGTTGACCTGGATAGTCTCTTACTTTCCCAGCCGGACAACGGTGAACAAGCTCTTGAAATAGCCGAAACCCTCATTCGTTCAGGTGGTGTTGATGTTGTCGTCATTGACTCAGTCGCCGCCCTTGTCCCCAAAGCCGAAATTGAAGGCGAGATGGGGGATGCTTCTATGGGCATGCAAGCCAGACTCATGAGTCAAGCCCTAAGAAAGATTACCGGCGCCATTTCCAAGAGCAAATGTATCGTCATTTTTACCAATCAACTTCGCGATAAAATCGGTGTCATGTTTGGTAACCCGGAAGTGACCACCGGAGGAAAAGCTCTCAAATTTTATGCTTCGATTCGTATTGACATGCGTAAAATTGGCAACATCCAAGAAGGTGAAGAAATTGTTGGTTCTCGTCACCGTGCCAAAATCGTCAAAAATAAAGTGGCCTCTCCTTTCAGATCAGCGGAATTCGACATTCTCAATATTGGTGGCATTAGTAAGCTGGGGGATCTTTTAGACACTGCCATCGCTTACGAAATTATCGAAAAGGCCGGTGCTTTCCTGAAATACAATGGCGAAACCATTGCCCAGGGAAGAGAGGCTGCCAAAGCCATTCTGGCCGAAAAACCGGAAATGATCGAAAAAATCAAGAAAGAAGTCGTTGCTAAAGTCAATGCCGGAGCAACTATCACCAAGTGAGATCAGAGCTAGCCTCGTAAAATACGCCGCCTTTTGTCTCAGTCGAAGACCGTATTTTGAGGAAACAATTCGTCAAAAGCTTGTTTTAAGGTCCAAAAAGCTCAATATTAAAAACGCTATCAAGGTAATTGCAGACATTCTAAAAGATCTTAAAAAGAGCGGTTATCTCGACGATCCCTACCTGGCTCAGGCTTTCGCCAGGCGTCAGCTTGATAAGTGTTATGGCCCTAGGATAATTAGCCTCAAACTAGGCAGAATGAAGCTAAACAGGGAGGTAATAGATCTCGCTTTAGAGGAAGCAAGCGTCGACAAACAGGTTGCCGCCATCAGAAAATATGCCCTCAAGTACCCCAAACTAGACAAATATCGGATTACCTCCAAGCTATATTCAAGAGGGTTTAGCTCCTCCGCCATAAATAAACTATTTGACTCAGAGTACATTGGAGACTAAAATATGGTTACTAATCTAAGAAGTCACTCTTAAAATTACGCAATGTTCGATATAAGCAATACCAATATAAAAACAATTCAGTCGCTCCGCGGCTGAGTTTGCGTGGTTTCCCTGGGTTTCTCTTAGACTAGGTTTAATATTTTTTATAAACCGATGTCATTACTATCAATTTTCAAAACCAATCTTTTTAAGGCTTCCGCCGTTCCTTCTTCGCCTGCCAAAAAAATAACCTCTCCGGAGACAGTCACTGTCAAAAAAGAGGAAACCAAAGTTTCCGCTCCTTCCGTCGATACCGCCGCCATTATTGCCCAAGCTCAAGCCCAAGCTCAAAACCAGGCCAGAGAGATTATTCTCGCTGCCAAAGACGAAGCTTTCAAGCTCAAAGATCAAGCTCTCAAAGATACCCGAATTCAGCTTGAAGATATTGAAATTAGAGTCAAGGCCTTAGCTCAAAAACAGCAAGGTCTGCAAACTCTAGAGGACGAGGTTAGAAAAGAAAAACTCACTCTGGAAGCCCAGCAAAAGCAAGCCGAAGAAATGAAAGCCAAGATTGCTGAAGAAGAAACTGCTATGGCCAAAAAACTGGAGAAAATTGCCTCTCTAACCACAGAACAAGCCAAGAAAGAGCTACTGGCCCAAGTAGAAAAGGGCTCTTCACAAGAAATAGCCAGAATTATTAAAGAAACCGAAGAAAAAGCCAAAATTGAGGCCGAAGATGTCGCCAGAGAAATACTTGTTGACTCTATGCGCGCCGGAGCTACCGACTATGTTGCCGAGTACACCATTTCTACCGTTCCAATCCCGGACGAAGAAACCAAAGGCCGCATCATTGGTAAGGACGGACGAAACATTCGTATCTTTGAAAAAGTGTCTGGCTGTGATGTTTCTATGGATGACGCCCCTGATGAGGTAAAACTCAGTAGTTTTGATCCAGTAAGACGCGAAATCGCTCGTGTAACCCTAATTCGCTTAATTAAAGACGGTCGTATTCACCCCGCTCGCATTGAAGAGTACTTCGACAGAGCCCGTCGTGACGTCGAACAGCTAATGTTCCAGGAAGGTCAGAAACTTTGTCACGCCGTTGGTGTTTACAACATGCCCCGTGACGTCATCGCCGTACTTGGTCGTTTTAAATTCCGTACTTCCTATGGCCAGAACATGATTAGTCACACCCTCGAGGAAACCAGAATAGGTATCAAACTCGGAAACGAAGTAGGCGCCAACATCGACACTATTCGACTTGGCTGTCTTCTCCATGACATTGGTAAGGTTATCGAAGGAGAAGGTAATCATGTAGAGTTAGGTGTCAATTATCTTAAAAAATATAACCTTCCTCAGGCAGCTATAGACTGTGTCGCCCAACATCACGAGGACGAGGAGTTTAGCTCCGTCGAGTCCATGCTTGTTTATATCTCGGATGCCATCTCAGGTAGTCGCCCTGGTGCTCGCCATGAAAACACCGAAGAGTATGGCAAGAGAATTAAGCAACTTGAAGAAATAGCTAAAAAACATCCTGAAGTAGAAGATGCTTACGCTATCTCGGCCGGTCGTGAAATTCGTGTCATTGTTAATCCTGGCAAAGCTGGTGATGATCAGTTGTCGATTCTGGCTCAAGCCATTCGCGACGAGATTCGCTCAACCATGACCTTCCCTGGTACCGTCAAGGTCAACGTCATTCGCGAGACCAGAGCTGCCGAGATTGCAAGTTAGACTTGCACAAACCGCTCTTTTGGTGGTAACATCAGCTAAATTAATTAACACTTTGCTGCCCAATCACCTTAAGGGGGTGAAAAAATATGACCAAACAAACACTCATCGGCATAGTGTCCAAAAAGGTACACTTGACCAAGAAGGCAGTTAAAGAAACTGTAGACACATTTTTCGAAGAATCTATTGTCGCGCTCGGTAAAGGAGAAAAAGTAGTTATTTCCGGTTTTGGTACTTTTTATGTAGGAAAAGTTGATGACAAACAAGTTGTTCCTTTCGGTAATGAAGGTAAAAGACAAGTTGTTAAAGGTCACAAAGTCATTAATTTCCACGTCGGTAAGCCATTAAAAAAGAAGGTTTGGTAATGCCGTCCGTTTTCATCAAAACTTTCGGTTGTCAGGCAAACAAATCCGACTCCGAAAGAATTCTTGGTGATTACTCCTCCAGAGGTTATCAAGAGACCTCGGATTGGAAAGAAGCGGATGAAATTGTTCTCAATACCTGTTCTGTTCGTCAATCGGCCGAAGACAGAGTTCGTGGCTTTCTTCTCAATTTGACGAAACATGTTGGCGAAATTGGCAAGCCCAAACCAAAAGTAATTCTCACCGGCTGCATGCTCCACTTCAATGAAAGAGAAATTAAAGATCTTCTTCCGGAAGTTGACGAAATTCTTCCCATCGCCGAAGTCGGTTTCAATCAAAAAGCAATAAGAAAAGACAAAGATAATGCCTGGGTTCCCATTTCTACCGGCTGCAACTCATTTTGCACTTACTGCATTGTTCCGTTTTCTCGAGGTAGAGAAAGATCACGCCCTCTAGATGACATCCTCAAAGAGGTTGAGAGTCTCGCTAAAGATGGTTACAAAACAATCAACCTCCTGGGTCAAAACGTCAACTCATATGGTTTGGAAAAATCAGGAATAAATCTTCGCAAACTTTATATGGATAAAGAAAATTTTTCGGCGAATTCAATTCCCAGTAATCAATCTCAATATCAAAAACCAACGACCACACCACCCTTTGTTTTGCTACTCCAAAAAATTAGTCAAATTTCCGGGGTCGAAAAAATTACTTTCTTCACCAGCAACCCTTGGGATTTTTGGGACGAGTTAATTGCTGAAATTGCTGCTAATCCCAAAATTGATCGTTTTATTCACCTTCCTGTTCAATCTGGAAGCAACCGAATTTTAAAACTAATGAATCGGGGATACACGAGGGAGTCGTATCTATCTCTAGTTGAAAGAATTAGGGCAAAAGTCCCCGAGGCAGTTTTTGGTACGGACATTATTGTTGGCTTTCCTGGTGAAACTGATGCGGATTTTCAGGATACTTTGGATCTGGTCAAGAAGGTCGGTTTCAAAGTCGCTTTTGTTGCCAGATACTCTCCTCGTCCAGGAACTGCTTCCTTCAGACTCTACCCAGACGATGTTCCAGCCAAAGTAAAAAAAGAAAGATGGGAAATTCTCGATCAAATAGCCAACAAAGACAACTTGGCAGACCGACCGCTAATTCCCTAACATGAGGAACCATAAACAAAAAATCATTGTCATCTGCGGACCGACCGCCTCGGGCAAAACAGGTTTAGCTCTTCAATTAGCTAAAGAGTTAAAAAACGCCAACATTCTCTCTGCTGACTCAAGACAGGTATACCAAGACCTTGATCTAATTACCGGCAAAGACATTCCTAAAAATCTTCCCCCGGAAATAAAAGTTTTTGGTCACGACATATTTACTCCAAATGAAAGAGCCAACCTCGCCGACTTTGTTCGTTACTCACAGGCAATAATTAAAGAATCAAGAGTATCAAATACCCCCTTAATTATTGTTGGCGGTACCGGGCTCTATTTAAAAGCTCTCACTCAAAATCTCTCCGACATCTCTATTCCGCCCAACCCTCTTCTTCGTCAAGAGTTGGAAAAACTATCCGTCGAAAAACTCCAAGAATTACTCCAAAAAGAAAATCCTCAAAAACTGTCATCGCTCAACCGATCTGATTTTATGAATCCACGGCGACTAATTCGGTATCTAGAAATATCACGGTCAAAGGCTAGCTCGTCTGATATTAATATTTCCACAAAAGATATCTCTTTTTACTGGGTCGGACTTCTTCCGGACAAAGACACCCTAAAAACCAGTATCCACCACCGTGTTCTGGAAAGAATTAAGGGGGGAGCTGTTGCCGAAGTCAGGGCTTTACTAAAGAAATATCCTGATAGAAGTCTGGCTATTTACACTAGTCTGGGAGTTCCCCAGATAATTGCTTTCCTGGAAGGAAAACTCTCCGAAAAACAGTTGGTTGAGGTGTGGGCGAATGCCGAAACAGACTACTCCCGTAGGCAAATTGTTTGGTTTAAAAAACAACCGGGTATTGTTTGGTATGATAAAAGTACTGACAGATCTTTGCTTGTTAGTCAGCTGAAAAAAATATACCAACAAAATGCTTAAAAAAAGACGCATCACCTTCGACCTTTCCATCGCCAGTATTATCTGGGTTTTATTTTCTCTTGCTATTGTTTTTAGTATCGTCCAGCTTCTGGATATTGTTGTCTTGATTTTTTCGGCAATTTTGATTACTTTGGCTATTTGTCCGCTTGTTGATTGGTTCGAAAAATTCAAGATCAAGAGGGGACTCTCCGCAGTAGTCATCCTACTTACCTTTTTTGGTTTAATTATCACTCTAGCGGTTTCCGTAGCCACACCTTTATTCAATCAGACGGAACAATTCCTTCAGAAACTTCCCACTCTTATTGAAAAGGTCAGCCCGATAAAATTTGATGTCAATTCCTTTTCAACTCAAATTTCTCAAGTCCCCAACCAAGTTTTTAAGATTGCCCTAGACACCTTTTCCGGATTTCTCACCGTTTTTGCCGTCATCGTTCTCAGTTATTACATGATTCAGGAGATGCATAAACTAAGAGACTACTTTACCTTTTGGTGGTCCGAGAAAGGCAATCAGTATTATCAAATCGTCGAAAAGCTTGAAGTCGAAATTGGACGTTGGATTCGAGGGGAAATTCTCTTAATGCTTATTGTTGGTATTTTAAGTTATCTAGGTTACATGATTGTTGGCCTTCCCTACGCCATTGCTCTTGGTGTTATCGCCGGTATTTTGGAGCTGGTTCCCAATGTTGGCCCCACGATTGCGACTGTCCCCGCAGTTCTTGTTGGTTTTTCGATCTCTCCCGCTCATGGAATTGGTGCCCTGGTTGTCTCGATCATTGTCCAGCAGTTGGAAAACAACTTCATTGTTCCCAAGGTAATGCAAAAAGCCACCGGTCTAAACCCGATTATTACTCTTCTTGCCATCATGATTGGTTTAAAACTTGGCGGACCAATACTTGCCGTTCTTTCACTTCCTGTTGTCTTATCTGCCAGAGTGATTCTCGCCCACATTAGGGTAAACAAAACTACCAACATTCCTGAGATTCACTAACCCTTTCGGGACTCCCGGGTCATAGTAAGCCGGATTCTGTCTAGGAGGAACATCTATCTAATGCTCGAGACTTCTGGGATGGAAAAGATACCTTAATCCCAATTCGTCGATTGCAGCGGGGCGGGTTACCACTTTCCAAAAATTACTTCTTGGAAATCTCTTGTAACCAAGAGCGTTTCACCTTTATTCGTCTCTGTGGCCCTATCGCGCCTCTCGAGTCGCCTCGAGAAGAACCAGGTTTCCCTGGCCACCCTATCTTTTAGCTGTCCGGACTTTCCTCCCTACCTTGCGGCAGGGCGTTCCTCACCAGCACCCGGGAGTACTACTATTATATAGTAAAACCCATAATGTTGCATTTATTTGGCTATATATCGTATAATATGCAGGCACATTAATCATGTTAGTGAACAGGAGTCCAAAGTGATCAAGCTCAAAAAATCCTCAGATATGACCAAAGAACATCGTTTTCTCTTGATTGTCTTCAAAACGACCAAATACTTTGTCGAAGGAGATGAAAGGTCCAGGACAAACCCCGGTCATGGTTATCCGGCACACACCGACGAAATCGATGCGACCGAAATCTATGCTTTTGAAAACCAACAGGAACTCGAATTAGAATTAATCAGATTGTTTGATGAAGATAAAAAGCGCAAAGATTTGTTGGTGATAAATGTCGCTAGCATCATTCCTATCAAGGTGACTCTCGGCATTCAATTCAATTGATTTAATCAAAGAAACCAACCGTCCCAACTTATGTTGGGACTTTTTTGTTGACTAAAACGAAAATTCTCTATAAGATAGATATATGAACACAAGTGTTTTTTACTCTTTTGAAACCTCTCTCTCTTACGCCTTCAACCAAATGCTGGTTGGTATAGTAAGTTTTATTCCCAGTCTCCTGGGAGCCATCGTCCTGTTTTTGCTGGGTCTCATTCTCGCCGGTTGGCTAAAAACTCTAACAGTCAAACTGGTTAATCTCACCAAGCTTGGCGGGATCATCAAAAACTCCGCTTTCAAAGAGTTCCTTAAAAATGCCCAGATGACCCAAAAGATTGAGATTATTATCGGCGAGATTGTTCGCTGGATAATCATCATTCTCTTCTTCATTGCCAGCATTAATGTTCTTGGGCTGACCTCCGTCAGCGAGTTCCTCAACAACATCATTCTGGGAATTCCTACCCTTATTGCTGCCATTATTATTCTCGCTGTTGGTGTTTTTATTGCCGGTTTCTTGGAAAAGATGGTCAAGGGCTCACTTGGTTCTCAGGATCCCGCTTTTTCCCGCCTGGTTGGCAAGGTAGTTAGCTACGCTACCCTAACCCTCTTTATTCTGGCCGCCATCTCTCAGCTTGGTATCGCTCGTTTTTTCATCGAGACCACCTTCACCGGCTTTATCGCCGCTCTATCTTTGGGCATTGGTATTAGTCTTGGACTTGGATCAAAAGACCTGATTAAGTCCCTCCTTGAAGGTTGGTACAAAAATCTTAAAAAGAAATAAACTTCTTTTTCCAACAAAAAACCCAAGGTAGATTTCTCTCTCTTGGGTTTTAAGACGGCTTTTACTTAGCGCCGATTTTGAACATTTTGGTGCCACATACTGGACAAACAGCCTTAACGGCTGGTTTACCATTTTTCATAGTAACTCTTTCGAATTCGGTAACGTCTCTTTTGGCTCTACATTTTACACAATAGATCTGCATTTTCTTGGTTCACCCCCTTTCTTTTTGTTAGTGCCTTGATAAATACTGCCACAAAGCTAACTCCAAGGCTAGGACAAGCATAGATAGAAGAAAAGTCTTTGTCAAGTCCAATCTCAAGAATCTTTTTCCTGTCTCTCCCAGAACAACCACCGTTTTAGTGCTTTTTGTGCCTGTTTGAAGCCACTCGGCCTTAACCTGAAATGACTCACGCTCTTTTTGACGAATCTCACTTCTGACTTTTTCTTTTCTGGTTTTTCTCTGTTTAGACATGGGTCGAGTATAGTAAACTTAATATGTCTATGATACCAACAATTTACATTTACGGAGCAGTTGCCTTGTGGCTAGTTATCACTACTGTCCTTTTAATCAGAATGCTTCTTCATTACAAAAATCTTACGGGAGGTGTCTCCAAAAAAGATCTTATCTCTTCCCTCAACCATCTAATTTCCACTTCGGAAAGAAATGCCAAAGACATTGAGCTCCTAACTGAAAAGCTCAACTACGAAATTAACGAAAATAAAAAACATCTTCAAAAACTAGGATTCAAACGCTATAACCCTTTCACTGATACCGGTGGTGATCAAAGTTTCACCGCCGCCCTCTTAGATGACTTAGGAGACGGTATTATGATAAGCTCATTACATAGTCGCGAAAATACGCGCCTTTATGCCAAAAAAGTCCACGGTGGCAAAGTTAGCGCACAAACTTTAAGTAGCGAAGAACAAGAAGTTATCAAACAAGCTTTAAAATAATTCATGTCCTCAGTAAAATTATTCTCCCTAAAAACAATTATTGGTCTTATCGTCACTTTCATAGTCTCCGGAGGAGTTGCCTATGCCATCGTCCCTGCTTCAGGCGGAGTACTGATCTCTCCTAAAATAGAAGAAGAGGCTGGTATTAAGTCCACCGGTTTTGGCCAATTTGCCAACGAACCAAAAACCGAAGCCTGTCCTTTAAACGGCAAACTATACAGTAAATCCGAGAAGGCTCTCTGGGAAACCCGCCGCCCCATTTTGGCGATGATTGAAAACGATGCCTCGGTCAGACCTCAATCCGGTTTATCTTCGGCCGATATTGTTTACGAAGCCGTCGCCGAAGGTGGTATTACCCGTTTTATGGGTGTCTTTTACTGCGGTGCACAATCTGACACTATGAGAGTTGCCCCGGTCAGATCTGCCCGTATTTATTTTGTAAATCTTGCTGCCGAATACAACACCCCTATCTACATGCATGTTGGAGGAGCCAACTGTGGACGTGACGAAGCTTCTGGACAATGTGTTTCCAATCCTAAAGCCTTTGCCATAGAAGAACTGGCCAAGCTTGGTTGGAGAAAACCAGGTGGCAACGATTTTGACACCATCGGAGACATCGGCATCCCTGTCATGAAAAGAGACTACGACAGACTTGGTACTGCCGCCACAATCGCCACCGAACATACTTATGTTGGTTACTTATCTTATGCATGGAAGGAAGCCGAAAAAAGAGGCTATACTGCCAAGATGCCCAACGACAAACCTTGGTTGTCAGGATTCACGGCATGGAAAAATAATCCGGACCTAGTCGTTTCCGGAACTCCGGCAACCGACGTCAAATTTGAATTCTGGAAAAACTACTCCGATTTTTCCGTAGAATGGAAGTACGATTCCATAAGTAAAACCTATCTTCGTTTCAATGGCGGTAATCCTCACACAGATCTCGATAGCAAACAGCAGATATCTGCTTCAAATGTCATCGTCCAATTTGCCAAAGAAACCGAACTCGGTGACTACGGTAAACATCTTTACTATGATGTCATTGGTTCCGGAACTGGTTACGTCTTCCAAAATGGCGTCGCGGTAGAAGTTACTTGGAAAAAACCAAAACAGAAAGATCGCACAATCTTTACTGATAAAGCCGGCAAAGAGATCGTTTTTGTCTCCGGTAATATCTGGGTAGAAATATTACCCATTGGCAACAAAGTCGTATACAATTAAGGATATTAGGCCTGCCCCAAATATATGGCCAAATTATCAGATTTAATCATCTCCAAAGTAAGAGTTAAGCTCCTAAAGATTTTTCTTTCGGACTCGAAGAACATGTTTTATGTTCGCGAACTAACCAGAACCACCAAAGAAGAAATTAATGCGGTCAGGCGCGAGCTCGATCATCTTCAAAAAGCAGGCCTTCTTAAAAGTGAAAAACGCGGTAACCGCCTTTACTACTCCGTTAAGACAACTTTTTCTATCTACCCAGAACTTTCAAACTTAGTTTCCAAATCCACCGGCCTCGGTAAACTCGTCCTCAAAAACAAAAGTAAACTTGGTTTCGTTAAATTTTCTTTCATTTCCCAAAAACTTGCCCGTGGTCTAAAACGAGATCCGGAAGAAGTCGACCTCATGATTATTGGCAAGATCATCATGCCTCAAGTTGCCATCCTGGTTAAATCCGCCGAAAAACTGTTAAACACGGAGATAAACTACTCCTGCATGACCGAAGACGAATTCAACTATCGAAAAAGTCATCAAGACCCCTTTATTATCAAAGTTCTTCTTCAACCCCGTATTACTCTCATCGGAGATGAAATCCAACTCCTAGGCTAATGGCTATCCAAAAAATTCTCAAAGTTGGTAACTCGCTGGGAATTACCATTCCCTCAAATCTGGTAAAGGATCTTTCCCTCAAACCTGGTGATCAGGTTGATGTCAAAAGAGAGTTAAATAACTCTCTTACTATTGATTTTGTCGACAGTCATCAATTAAGTCTTGGTCTTTCCCCTCACACCAGAACCAAAAAACGTCTATAAATTATCCATATGAATCTTTCAAAACCCCAAAAGGTCTTTATCTTTATCTGCGTCATCAGTCTTCTTTCTTTATATCTAGTTCTTCCATCCAAGATCTTTAATTTCTCCATTCCGCGCTTTAATCTCAAAATTGGTAATCTGGATCTCTCCCAAGAAATAGAGCTCAAACAAGGCCTCGATATTAAAGGAGGTCTCCAAGTTACACTCACCGCCGATATGCAGGAAATCGAACCGGAAGACCGCACTACGGCTTTAGAATCACTCAAAACCAACATCGGCCGACGCATCGACTTTTTTGGCGTCTCCGAATCCGGCATTAAAACCGCCATTTCGGGAAGTGATTACCGTCTCATTCTTGAGCTTCCTGGAATTTCCAATCCGGAGCAAGCCCTCGAACTTATTGGTCAAACAGCCAAGATGGAGTTTGCTCTTCCTGTCTATACCGAAGGTAAAACATCAACAGACGCCGCCACCATCTCAGATTTCGCCCTGACGGATCTGACTGGTGCCGATCTTGCTCGTGCAACCGCAACTTTCGATTCCTCAAATAGTCAGCCCGTAGTTGATATTGTCTTCAAAGACTCGGGTAAAGCCAAATTTGCTAAGCTCACCAAAGAGAACATTGGTAAACAAATAGCTATTCTTCTTGACGGCTATCCTGTTACCATGCCCACGGTTCAGGTTGAGATTCCGGATGGCAGAGCTCAAATAACCGGAAGTAATACCATTGAAGAAGCCAAGGCTTTAGCGGTTCAGTTAAACGCCGGTGCTCTTCCTGTTCCGGTCAGCGTCTTAAGTCAAAAAAACATCCCCGCTACTTTAGGTGCCGACTCAATTCAGAAAAGTATTACTGCCGGAGCCATTGGTCTTTCGATGGTTGTCATTTTTATGATTGGTAACTACGGCTGGATGGGTCTCATCGCTTCCATTGGTTTGGTTCTCTATGGTTTATTTACTCTCACCCTTTACAAACTTTTCTCGGTTTTCCTCAGTCTCCCGGGAATTGCCGGCTTCCTGCTTTCCGTCGGTATGGCCGTCGACTCCAACATTCTAGTTTTTGAACGTTACAAAGAAGAAATCAGAGCAGGGAGATCTTGGCCTGTTGCCCTCGAACTGGCTTTCGGTCGCGCTTGGGACAGTATTAAAGACGCCAACACGGCCACCATCATCACCGGCTTTATCCTTTTCAATCCCTTAAATTGGAACTTTCTCAATACCTCCGGAGCTGTTCGTGGTTTTGCCCTGACTCTTATACTTGGAATTCTCATCTCCCTCTTTACCGGTATTGTCGTCACGAGAAATCTTCTCCGCCTTTTTTACAGAGGCAAAACTTTAGAAATCAAAAAACAAAAATAATATGAACTGGATGAAGCACCTCTCTATCTACTTTTTGATTTCTTCTTTAATCATCGTCCCGGGAATCTATTCTCTCGTTCGCTACGGATTCAAACCATCTATCGAGTTTACTGGTGGTACCCGCCTTACAATTGAAAACACCAAATCCTCACCCGACATCATTCTTCAGTCTTTTGAAGAATACACGCCATCCCTTGAGGACTCCACCAAAGACTCCGTCACTCTAAAAACAAAAAATATTTCTCAAGATACCGCCCAAAAAGCCATTGATACTCTAAAAAAAGATAATCCTGAAATCAAAATTACCGATTTCGAAAGTATTGGTGCCGCTCTTGGAAAAGAAACCATTAAAAAGACAATTAGTGCCCTAATCATCGCCAGCATTGTGCTTCTTCTATATATAAGCTTCGCCTTCAAACAGCTCAAATACGGCGTTTGTGCCCTTATCGCCATGTTTCACGACACCATCGTTCTTCTGGGGAGTTTTAGTCTCCTTGGTCACTTTTTTGGAGTCGAGATTGACCTTCTTTTTGTTACGGCGGTTCTTACCATTCTTTCTTTCTCCGTCCACGACACTATTGTTGTTTTTGATCGCATTCGCGAACTTTCTCATAAAAATAAAAGCGTTGACTACATTACTCTAGTCAATCAAGCTGTTACCGAAACCATGGTTAGATCATTAAACAACTCTCTCACTATTATCTTTATGTTGATTGCTCTTTTCCTCATTGGTGGAGAGACGACCAGATACTTCTCTCTCGCCCTTCTAATCGGAACCGTCACCGGCACTTACTCATCTACTTTTACCGCCGCTCCACTTCTTATTGTCTGGAATAAGATTTTTGCCAAGAACAAATAAACTATTCTTTAGCGATCTCTTTAATTCGTGAAAGTAGATATTCTTTATTGTTTTTGCTCGTGTCTTCCAAGACTTCCTCAAATAATTTCTTTAGTACTTTTCCGACAGTTGGTCCTGGTTCCACCTTCAATACTTCCATTACGTCTTTCCCGTTTACTACCATATCATTTATCTCCATCGGTTCAAAAAGTTGTTCCCCAATTCGCTTCTGCAACTCCATAAATCTCCAGCTGGTAGTTTTCGATCCACTTCCTTTTCGATCGGCAATACGCAAAAGCACCATGTCGGCGATATTTTCCTTACCTACTTTTCTGATAATTCTTCGAATAGCTGCATCCGTCATCTCTGGTTGATACGCAAACATGTGCATTCTCACCAGAGTTACGATTTTCTCCGTTTGTTTATTTGTAAATCTCAATCTTTCACATATTTCTTTTGCCATTCTGGCACCGATTACCTCGTGTCCATAAAAAGTAATCATTCCTCTCGTCGGTTGTTCAAACCCACAATTTGCACACATCGTCATCTCTTCGGACAAATCTCTAAACATTTTTCCACACTTTCGGCATTTATATCTTTGGCTTCTGGGTTTCCCTACATCATGAATAAAAGTGGCAAAGCGTACAATCGGATCCGGTGAAGAACTGCTCCGTAAACACTCGATCATATGATCGAGGACGGTCAGTGTATGGTGTCCCCCCTGCATCACCCCACGTCCTTCTAGTACCTCAGGCATTATCTGTTCCATTAATCCAGTCGAAATCAAAAGAGACACTCCATCAGCTGGATAGTTCGAGCCGATAATTTTTAAGAGTTCATCGCGAACTCTTTCTTTACTTATCTTTTCAAGAAGCGGTGCTTTTACGGCAATTGCTTTTAGTGTTTCTTCCTCAATTACAAACCCTAGTCTGGCTGCAAATCGAATTGCTCTCATCATTCTCAACGCATCTTCCCCAAAGCGTTTTTCGGGGTTTCCAACTGCTCGAATTAATCCCTTTTCAAAATCCGTCAATCCTTCAATCAGATCAATTAACTCGTATTTTCCGTCCTTTTGACCAATCACCAAAGCATTCACTGTAAAATCTCGGCGAGTTACATCTTCTTCCAAAGTTTTTCCCCAACTCACATTATCTGGTCGGCGAAAATCAGAGTATTCTTTTTCTGATCGGTACGTTGTCACCTCATAAAGTTCCTTTTTTCCATCAACCTCAATCTCATACGACACGGTCCCAAAATCATTATTGTAAAACGGATCGTATTTTTCCAAAACTTTCAAACTTTGTTCGGGAGTTGCGTTTGTGGTCAGGTCGCAGTTCTCCGGTATTTTTTCCATCAGAATATTTCGAACACCGCCACCCACCAAATAGACCTCAAATCCTCCAGCAATAAACTCACTCATCACCCGCTTCAGTTCATGAGGAAGTAAAATTAATTCGTCCGGTAATAAAAACCTTCTATACACGCATAAATCTTATCACGGCAAACAAGGTAAAATACCCGTATGGAAATAAGCTTTGAGGATTTGTTAATCCTAGCCAAAACCAAAAGAGCCGATATAGACGAAACACGACTCAGAGAAGTCTATCTTTTTGCTGAGAAAAATCACGCCGGCCAAGTTCGCCAAACAGGGGAGGACTACATTGTCCACCCTCTTGCTACTGCTCATATTCTCGCCGGTTGGGGTCTTGATCAGGCCAGCCTTGAGGCCGCCCTTCTTCATGATCTACCGGAGACGGCAAACATCACGATCGAAGAGTTGCAAAAAAATTTTGGTGAAGAAATTGCTAAGCTGGTCGAAGGGGTTAATCGTGTCGGCAAAGTAAAGCTTAGAGGTAGTCAAAACTTACAATTTCTAGAAAACCTTAGAAGAATGTTTGTCGCTATGGCCCAAGATATTCGCGTTGTCCTTATTCGTTTGGCTGACCGACTTCATAATATTTCCACCCTTGATGCTGTTCCTCTTTCCAAACAAAAACGGATAGCCATTGAAACAATGGAAGTCTATGCCCCTCTTGCCGAAAGACTTGGTATGGGTCGTCTTAAGGGAGAGTTGGAAGACTTAGCCTTTCCTTACATCTTTCCTGAAGAATATGCTTGGCTTCAAGAAATTGCCAAACCTCACTTTAAATACTCCGAAAAAAATGTTTCCGGCATCATGAATAAACTTCGTCAGCAATTGGTCAAACACGGTATCACTGCACGAGTCGAGGGTCGACCAAAAAGAAAATATAGTCTCTATAAAAAACTCCTTCGTCCTGAAATCAATCGCGATATTACCAAGATTTACGATCTCATGGCGGTGAGGGTTATTACGGGAGATACGGCGAGTTGCTACTCTACTCTTGGCGTAATTCATCAATACTGGAAGCCGGTTCCCAATGCTGGAATATCCGACTTCATCGCTCAGCCAAAACCCAATGGTTATCAGTCGATCCACACTAAAATTTTTGACAACATGGGTAACATTGTTGAGATCCAAATTCGTTCGGAAGAAATGCATCTTACCGCCGAGTTGGGTGCCGCCGCTCACTTTGCTTACTCGGATGCCAAAAGCCATGGCGCCTCGGACGAAAAATTAACTGCTGGCACCGCCTTCAAAATTTCCGAAAAAATGTCTTGGGTCAAGCAACTAGCTGGTTGGCAAAATCAGGTAAGTGCTGCCGGTGATAATCTCGAAGATTACAAACTGGATGCACTTTCTCAGCACATTTATGTTTTTTCCCCTAATGGTGATGTCTACGACCTTCCGGAAAACTCAACTCCGGTAGACTACGCCTTTGGTGTTCACTCAGACCTTGGCCATTACATCCAAACTGTCAAAATTAATGGTCGTATTGCTTCGCTTGATCAACCCCTAAAAAGCGGTGACATCATCGAAGTTCAAAAGTCAAAAATTATGAAAAAACCAAATAAAAACTGGCTTAGATTTGTCAAGACTCACAAAGCCAAAGAAGAAATCAGAAAAGCTGTCCAAGACCAACAATCCTAGTATAAAATTAAGAGGCATCAATGAAAACATTACTCAAGAACATCTTTCCTGACCTTCGCTCGGTCATAAATATCACCGCCTTACTGTGTCTTTCTGTCTACTTTATATTTGTTCCGATAATTAGCTCTCCCATTTCACGCCAAAAACCAAATGTCAAAGCTGCTTTTGTTAGCGAACCTCCAACACCGGTTTCCAAAAATATTTCTGCTCCCCAAGTCACGGCCACGGGAATTTATATTACCGATCTCAAAACCGGTCAGGTGTTACTCGAAAAAAATGCTCACACCAGACTAAAACCAGCCTCCCTTACTAAGATTATGACCGCTCTCGTTGCCATGGATTATTACAATGATGACTCTATTCTTTTGGTCAAAAATGGCCAAAGCGCCAATGGTAACACGGTTAAATTACGTAAAGGAGACAAACTCATCGCTAGTGATCTGTTTTATGCTCTTCTCGTTCCGTCGGGAAATGATGCTGCTGTTACTCTTGCTGAAAATTATCCTGGTGGTTATCAGGCCTTCATTTCACGAATGAACGCAAAGGTTACCGAGATGAACTTACAGAATACTCATTTTGTAAACGTTTCCGGAGTTGAAAGTCAAAATCACTATATCTCCGCTTTTGATATTACTGTTTTAGCTAGAGCCGCTCTTGCTCGTCCACAATTCTCGTCAATTGTCTCCACTCAAAAAATTACCCTAAAGAGTCTTAGGGGAAATATTTATCCTCTGGAAACTACCAACGTTCTTCTTGGTCAGCCAGGAATTTTTGGCGTAAAAACAGGTTGGACTCCCGAAGCCGGAGAGTGTTTAGTTATTCTTGTCGAAAGAGACAATCATTCGGTTCTCATCAGCATACTAAACAGTAAGGATCGTTTTGGGGAAGCACAAACCCTGTTTAACTGGGTTTTCGAAAACTACTCTTGGGAATAACCAACTACTTCTTAATCCACGACTCACTGACTGCGGAAACATAAGCCGTAAAACCCTGATCACCCAAGAAAATGTAGACTGGCATGGCATATCCAGTGCTGACCTCCGCGTCATAGTATCCCAGGAATACTCGTCTGATTTTAACCTCGGCTGTTTTTGAATCGCCTCGATAAACAAATCCGCCGCCACTTTCTAACTCGGCCCATGCTTCGTCTCCTGTTTTTATTGGGTAAGTTCCATTTTTTGTGTAATCAATTTTGTTATACCCAAAACTCAGGTAAATGATTTTATCACTCAAGTTTTTTGATCCGGACACAATGACCCTGATTAAACCCTTGTTTGGATCACCTCGATAAAATGGATAACTGGCAACCACTTCTTTAGTTTTACTGGCAGGATCCACCTCGTCCATATTTTTTCTAAACAAATCCAGTTGAACAAAATCGGCGTCAGACAAAGACAGGGCAATCGCCAATTTTCCTCCGTCATCCTTGAGGTAAGTCGCTTTTTCTACACCCACAATATCCGAATTCAAAAGACCAACCCTGCTCAAATAATTTTCTGTATCCATAATCACCGCTTTGTCGGAGGTAAAGCTAGCCATTGATGCAAGAGCCGGATTGTTTTGCCACTGTCTGGTCAAATTAAAATGGCCACTAATAATATTCATATCTAGTCTAGATCCCAATTGGTCTTGATTTGTCCAAACATAATTAGACCCCGATTTTTGTTCTGGTTTAAATAAAAATCCTAAAGCAGCTGCAGTCTCAATTGCCTTTTCGGCATCAGTAAAGGTGCTCCTTTTAATTGGTTGGGCATAAACTCTCATCCTGTCTACAAAGACTGGAATATTTCCTGTGGGTAACTCCAGTACCAATTTTGGTCGTTCAACATTTTCGGGAAAATCTATTTTTGGCAGCTGGCCAAAATCTGTTGTTGGATTTGGTAGGGGAGTCGGGTTTAGGGTTTGATAATACCTAATCAAAGCTCCTCCCAAATACCAAAGAATGGTAATTCCCACAAAACCGATTAATCCGGACCTGATTACCTTTCTTGCTGTTATCGATGCTTGTGTTAGTGTTGCCATAAGCTAAATAAAGTATACTATCACTATGGCTGATACGCACGTAAGAACCAGAATTGCTCCCTCCCCAACAGGAGTGCCCCACATCGGCAATACCAGAACTGCCCTCTTTGATTATTTACTCGCCAAAAAATATGGCGGCGAGTTTATTTTACGTATCGAAGACACCGACCAAAAGCGTCTGGTTCCTGGTGCTGTTGACAAAATTTATCAGATTTTTGATTTCCTAGGTTTAAAAAGAGATGAAGATCCAGTTGTTGGTGGTCCATACGGACCCTATGTCCAAACTGAGCGCCTTGAGATATATCAAAAATACGCTTTAGAACTTGTAAACATGGGAGCCGCTTACTACTGTTTTTGTTCCGAAGAAAGACTCGAAGAACTTCACAAAAATAATCCTTTTGCCAAATATGATCGTCACTGTCGCAATCTATCTCCGGAAGAAGTAAAAGCCAAATTAGACTCCGGTGCCCCTCATGTCATCAGGGTCAAACTTCCCGAAACCGGTTTCACTACCTGGCATGACTTGGTTCAGGGAAAGCTTAGCTTACCCAACACCGAATGCGACGACAAAGTCTTGATGAAGACAAATGGTATTCCCACATATCATCTTGCCGTTGTTGTCGATGACTATTTGATGAAAATTAGCCACGTCATTCGAGGAGTTGAGTGGATGATGTCTACTCCTGTTCACCTTTTTCTTTTTGAATCCTTTGGTTGGGAGCCAACCGCTTTTCTTCATGTTCCCTTGCTTCTCGGTCCCGACAAAAGCAAACTATCCAAACGCCATGGTGCCAAATCAGTCCTCGAGTACGCCGCCGACGGTTATCTTCCTGAAGCCATCAACAACTTTCTTTTTTACTTAGGTTTTTCCTACAAAGACAACTCTGAGTTACTCACTCTTGATCAAATGGCCGAAGTTTTTGATGAAAAAAGAATTCAAAGACAAAACGCTATTTTCGACATCCAAAAATTGAACTACCTCAATAGTCAATGGATCAAAAAACTTGACTCGGAAGATCTCTTTAATAGACTAAAGGCTTTTATACCCCAAGAATGGCAAGCTGAAAAAGCCAAAGTTATCTCCATTATTGATATTGCCAAAGAGAGAATGTTTACTCTCAAGGACTTCGCTTCTTCAGCCGAATATTTTTTCTTTACCCCAGAAGTCGACAAACAGCTAGTTCTCGAACAATCAACTCATACCGAAGAGGAAACAAAAAAATGGTTCGCGATTGCTATTTCTCTAATCGAAAATACCAAGGAATTTACTTCCGAAAATCTCCACGAAGAGTTTATGTCTGCCCAAAAAGACTCCGGCTTCTCACCTCGGGAAGCTTTTATGTCTCTTCGTGTCGCCATTTCTGGACGTACTACCACCCCACCCCTCTTTGATTGTTTTGTAATCTTAGGGAAAGAAGAATCCCTCAAAAGGTTAAACTCCGTTTTTGCCTAAAATATGCCGGAAAACAATCTACAAAATTCCATCGCCAAACTCGAAAAGAGATCAGCCTCTTTTCGAAATAAAATTCTAAGAAATCCAGCCGCCAAGAAATTTTTTGCCAAATCTACCTTGCTGGCTTATGATCTCCGTCAGAAATCCAGCCGCATACTCGCCGGTGCTGGATTGGTTGGTAGTCTTCTGGCTATGCCCATGCCCCAAACACCTTCTTTCCCAACAGAGATTTCTGAACCGGTAAAATCAATTCTTTCCAGTAAACAAAAAGTTCTCGGCAATCTTCAGGAAATCATTCCCCACCAACCGGCAAAAATTACCGGAGATCAAGCTTTAAAAGTCGAAAAACTTATTTCTGAAAATACCAACATCCCCGTCAAAGTTGAATTGGAGGGTCAATCTTTAAATCACACTATTGGTTACACCGGTTTTGAACAACACCTCAAACGCTATCCCGGGGATGCTCTTTCCGAACACGACGAAATCCAAGAAGCCGGTATGGCACCAGGCTTGGGCGCTTTCGGTTATTTTGCCAAAGACTCTCGTGATTTCTCCACAAAAATCTATCTCCAAGAAAAGTACTACTGTGTCGTCCAAACTTTATATCTTGAAAATTGGAACAAGGACTATCGCCAGCTCAAGGATTGGTATGCATTCCGAAAAATGCTCGTCGTTAATCCCGTCAATGGTAATGCCGTTGTTTGTGTCATAGGCGACGCTGGTCCGGCAGAGTGGACCGGTAAACAGTTTGGTGCTTCTCCGGAAACAATGGAATACTTGGATCTCAATAAAGGTCCACGCAAAGGTCTCATTCTTATGTTATTTGTCGACGATCCCGAAAATAAAATTCCTTTAGGACCCGTTAATTATTAAAAAAATATGTCACCACTTTTTTTCGACCACCTAGTAATCAAGACCGAGATAATTGAGTTGATTAATAAAAAGCCGGAACCGGAAAATCAAAAAGGCAAAGCGCTTCAGTTAATTGACGACATTTTCTACCAGGGGATAGTTGCCCACATACTGGAAAAACTAAATCCAAAGCACCACGACACTTTTCTTAACCAAGTACATGAGCGTCCCTATGACCCCGAACTTATCTCCTATCTCAAAGAACATATCGGTCCGGACATCGAAGATGATATTCGCAAAGCCGCCAATAAAATTGTCAAACAGATACTTAAAGACCTCAGCAATTAATCCTCCTTATTTTCTTGCTCAAGATGTGTTAACCTAATATCCATGGAATCAGAAAAATGTCCCAAATGTGGCGCCCCCTTATCAGCAATAACCGAAACCCCAACCGGTCGTAAACTTCAACGTTGTTCGACTGGTGTCTGGAATACGGAAACTCACAAAACCGATGGTTGTGACTACGTTAAATGGCTTGAGGTAGAACCTCAAACTCTGGACGAAAAATGTCCCAAATGTGGTCAACCTCTCGTCCTCCAAGTTACTCGTTTCGGTAAAAAAATGAAAAAATGTAGTGCTGGTGGCTGGGACAAAGAAGCCAAGCAGGCTACTGGTTGCGATTATGTCGAATGGATTAATGGGACCACCGAAAAGCTCGACGAAAAATGTCCCAAATGTGGCGAGCCTCTAGTTCTTTACACTACTGCCGCTGGTAAAAAAATGAAAAAATGTTCCACCTCTGGCTGGGACAGAGAAGAGAAAAAAGCCACCGGCTGCGACTATGTTCTTTGGCTTAAAACCGAGTACAAACCTCAAGAGTCAAATGGCGAAGAATTTCTTCCCCCTGAAGACATCTTTTAATTCCCCAGGTTTTTCCCAAACTACCAATGTTGACAGCCTATCTCCTTTAAATGTGCGAATTTTGGTAGCATTTCATCATCATAATGTGGGAAAATACATCAATGTCAAAGAAAAAGTCATCCTTTCTCGATCAAGCTTCACAGAAACTAACCTTCTGGATTGGTACTCCTCAATCCATCATCGCCCACACCGCATTTTTTATCGGCATTTTTATTCTGATACTTTTTGGTATGCCCACCGATAAAGTTCTCCTCATTCTTACCACCGCTGTTTCTCTCGAAGCCATCTATCTCGCCATTTTTATTCAAATGACCGTCAACCGCACTACCACGAGTCTGGCTGGCGTCGAAAAAGACATCGGCGATATCCAAGAGGACGTTGATAGTCTTGAGGTAAATTTCAAAGGTATCTCCAACGACTACGTTGAGGACGATGCTGAAGAGGATGACGTTGTCAATGCTCTAAAAGATATTGAAAAACGTCTCACTAATCTTCAAGATGATATTGGCGTTCTCAAGAAAAAAGGACTTTTCTAGGACACCTTTTTTCCATTCCACAAAGACTCAGAAAGATTCACTTTTCCGTTTTTAAATATAACTCCCTCAGCAATCAGCATTTTCATCTTTGTCGGCACTCCATCTCCAGCAGAGTAACCAGTCAAAGAGCCATCAAAAGCCACCACCCTGTGGCAGGGGACAATTGGTACAAAGGGATTTGTTTTCATCAATAATCCTACCGCTCGACTTGCCTTCGGATTTCCGACCAATCGGGCAATCTGTCCATACGTTGCTACCTTTCCCTGCGGAATCTTTTTGGTAACCTCATAAACTTTTTCTTTAAATGTTTTCATATTTTCGAAAGACAAAGAACTCTGTTTCGGAAATTCCTCTGTTTTGAAATAATGCCGGAACATCTATTTTTTCATAATCCAAAAATAAATCAGAGAGATCACCTTCGTTAATTACATTTCTGTCACAAACTATCAAGCCGGAATTTTTTAAAACCCTTACTATCTCCGAAAGCTGGTCTTCAATCGTCTCCACAGGCAGTCCAAAAAGTAACACCACTTCGAAATTATCTTTATCAAAAGGTAAAGCTTTGTTATCGGCAATGACCTTTAATCCACTCCCCAAAACCGGAAAATATTTACAATCTCCCTCTTTATAGTCTTCCAGACTAATATGAAACACTTTTTCTTCTCCAAAAACAAATTTCGGTAAAACATCAAAACCGGAACCGGCATAAAGGATTTTTTCTTGGTGAAAAGTATTGTTTATCCATTTCAGAAATAGATACTGGGAAACTTTGTAATCCCTTTCAACTTCTTCGATATACTCGGCTGTCAGGGGATCTTCTTTTCTAATGGGTAAAGTTGCTTTAAGCACCTCTCCTTCAATCACGTCAATTGCACTCTGAGGTATTTTATTTTCTCTACTAATATAGCCTTCAAATTCCATAACGGGATTATAGCAACTCCTTTTGGTTTATACTGAAGATAATTCTATTACTATTTGAATTATGAAAAATAAATCAAATTATTTAGTAATCTTTCTTCTTTTTCTTTTTGTTACCACCTTTATCCTCTTTCTTTTTTGGGGAAAATTACGATCATCTGTTTTTGCTCCGAGACAAGCTATCCCCACCAACGGAACAAAGTTAACCATCGAACAATCTAGCCCCCAAGATATTGAGGTCGTTGCCCAAAAGCTGGACATCCCTTGGGAAATTGTCTTTTTACAAAATGGTGATCTGCTTGTAACCGAAAGATCAGGAAAGCTTCTCAAAATAGGATCCGAAACTAAAGTAATTAAAGAAATTGAAGGGGTGAAACATATTGGCGAAGGGGGATTACTGGGCCTTACTCTTCATCCAAATTTTTCCGTAAACAATTTTGTTTATCTTTACTCGACTACCCAAGACTCAAATGGAATAACCAACAGGGTTGAAAGATATAAATTCTCAAACGACACTTTAAGTGAAAGAAAGGTTATCTTGGAAAAGATAAAAGGTTCCTCCAATCACGATGGGGGAAGGATTGTTTTTGGACCGGATGGGTATTTATACATTACCACTGGTGATGCGGAAAACCCCAACCTAGCCCAAGACAAAAACTCTCTAAATGGAAAAATACTGAGAATCAAAGACGATGGCAGTATTCCCGAAGACAATCCTTTTGGAAACGCAGTTTATTCTCTGGGACACAGAAATCCTCAAGGACTTGCTTGGGACAAAGATGGCACTCTTTGGGAGACAGAACATGGACCATCAGGAATTCAAACAGGAAATGATGAGGTCAATCTTATTATCAAAGGAGGTAACTATGGTTGGCCAACAATTAAGGGCGATCAAACGAAAGAGGGTTTAATTTCTCCAATAATTCAATCTGGTTCAAAAGATACTTGGGCACCTTCCGGAATGGCTTACTTTGGTGGAAGTCTATTTTTCTCGGGGTTAAAGGGAGAAGCACTCTATGAAGCAAAAATAAGGAATGGAAACAAACTTGATTTACTTACTTATTTCAAACAAGAATTTGGAAGAATTAGAGCGGTTGTTTTAGGACCGGACGGATATCTCTACCTTTCTACAAGTAACCGTGACGGAAGAGGTCAGATAAGGGAAGGAGACGACAAGATAATCAGAATAAACCCCAAGATCTTCAAATAATATTTTCTCTCACTTCAGAAAGCCTCTTTGCTGTAATACGTTCTTCATGGCTAGCCATTCAGAAGGAACGGTTTCGTAAGTATCTTCTATCTGTTTCAACTTATAAATTACCACCGCAATTTGTTCGGGTGGTACACCGTCAAAAAATTCTGGAGTAAACAACTCCATAAATAAATCATCCAGGGTCTCTGGACTTTCATTTTCCGGTGCCTGTCCTTTTTGTTTTTCCATATACCGATTCTAGCACGTTGCCTGTAAGTGATACCGTTATAATAACTTAAACATGGAAACAAGCGGAGTCCTCGCACCCAATGGATACGAATTTTTTGAAGTGGAAGATAACCCGATGTTGGGAAGCGATAATAAAAAAGAAGAATTTGTAATAAAAAATAGAAGTTTTTCTGATGTAGACGGGTACTTCTCTGGTGGAGTCTCTCGTGAGATAAAAAAACTTCTGGAAGAAAATCCAAACGAGCAAATTCGAGTTCTGGACTTGGCCGGCGGAACAGAATCACAAGCAGTAAGAGATATCGAGAAAGAATTTGGAAACTCTGTGAAGGCCTTAAATATTGATTTTGCTCAAAACATTGAAAAAGGGAAAGGAGCGGATAGAGTTCAAGGAGACGCTACTCATATTCCTCTCGCTGATGCAAGCATCCAGATTGTTTATTGCCGTCAACTACTCCCCTTTATGAAGCGTTTCAGTTCCGAACATGGATCGCAGGTAAATAAGGTTCTTGCGGAGGTTGCGCGTATTTTGAAACCGGGAGGCATTGCCTTTCTCGATGACGAAGAAGAATTGTCGGGTACCAAATCGGATAATAAACGACAAGAACTGGCAGATAAATTTGGCGTTATTTTGGAAAACTACGATAGCGCTAGTTTAAGAAAAGGGGATAGAAATTTTCCCAAGTTTTGGGACAGAGGTGTGAGACCAGCGAAATTTCTGGTCATGAAGAAGTTGTAAAACATCGTGCATTTCCTTAGATATATTTAGGGTACTTTTGTATTCTGTCTTATGAATATCAACTATAGGTTGATTGCTTGAATAGCTGTGCTATAATTTTGGTTAAATTTATGGAACCTATATGTTCTTTAGATATGACTGAGTTTATAAAAAGACCTGGAATTGAGCCTGTGTCTGTGGACTCAAGCACGAAGGAGCGCATGATTGAAAGCACCAAAACCGCCTTCGAAATTGCAAAAATGGTTACCGGAAAACATGCTCCTGTTTACCTTTATGGTGGCGCGGTTCGAAATATGCTCCTTGGACAGCCAACCTCCGATACCGACTTTGACTTCATTGGTAATTTTAATCTTGACCAAATAGAAAAAGATTTTCCAGGATTGGTAGTAGGACGCTGGGACGCCGTATCCACCTTAAGACTCGAAATTGGATCTTCAATATATGACTTCACTGGAGTTGAGGATATTTACCAAAGACTTTCAGAAAATGATATAAATACCTCTCTTATTTTTATGGATGAGAGTGGTAATATTTTTGATTGTTTTGGTGGAATAGAGTCGCTTAACAAAAAAGAAATTAGGATCGTTGATCCTGACAAAAAAATTATCAGTGACCCATCAAGAATACTGAGAGTATTTAGATTTGCCACCGAACTTGATTTTAGTATTGAAGAAGAAACCCTGGCAAGCACAATAAGAAACGCCCATTTGTTAAAACAAGCTAAAAACCTTGACGACGATTTGTGGGAAATTGTGACCCTTGAACCCAATAAAAGGGCCGACGTTTTGAAATCATTGAGGCAGTACGGAATTGATCGATTCCTAGAATTTCCTGAAGGTGTTCTGGAAGCAGTAAATGTTTATGAACTAGAGAAGGAGATACAAAGATTTCCACAAATAGAAGAGGTTTCGAAAATGTTTAATACCGATGCCTATCTTGTTGGTGGTGCTGTTCGTGATCTTATCTGGGGTAAAAAAATTAACGATTTAGATTTTAAAATTAAATTGCCCGTTTCGGAAATCATTAGGATTCTTGAAGAACGTGGTTTTGAGAAAAGTCCTGACTACCATACCTCAGAGGGTCAGTATTATGTAAGTACTTTTACGGGAGTTGCTGGGGCGGTTATAAATGGTATCGATATTCATTTAACTGCGGTAGAGTCAATGGAATTATCTCCCATGATTGACACAGGTGATGTGAACTTTAGTTGTTGTATTTACAACGCAAATACACGAAAAATTGTGAACCCAGAAATCATAAAGGACATTCAAGAAAAAAGACTTTATTTCTGTAACATAGAAAATGCTAACGAAGATCCTCTAATCGTAGTCAACGCACTTAAACAAATTTCCAAATTACCTGATGTTGTAATACCGCAAGAAACCGATAAGGTAATTAAAAGTAATATTCCGAGAGTAATACAATATTTTGAGGAAAATCCTGAAATGATTTATATCTTAGAATCAATTTGCGGAAACTTAAATTCTGAGGAGGCTCTCTCATATTTTGGAATTCATACGGAAGTTTGTAAACTGTTAGCCAACTTGCCTGAGAAAAAATCAAAGTTGTTGGTCTCAGGAGAAAATTATTTATCTCTAACACTTGATGAACTTTCACCAAGTGATAAATCAGAATTAATTGAATTGATCAAGTCTGCGTTTGGTAAAAAATATGATTCAAGTAAGGAATTTCCAGAAAGGATTAACTCTGTCGTTTTCGAAAGGAAAGCTGGAGAAATTGTCGCTTGTGGCTTGGTGGATGGGGAACGAGTTTATGTTGCTTCAGCCAAACGGGGATATGGATGGATAAACATTTTTACCAATTTGGCTAAAAATAATTACAACGTTTGGTGCACTGTTGACTCAGCGAATCCAAAAATACAAGCGTTATGTTCTCTAGGTGGCCTGACGATAGAAACCGATCCAACTGTAATGAGAAAAATGCTTGTTAATAAAGGTGGTAAAGATAACAATTCGCTTGAAATTTACGAACAAAACGGACTACTTGTATTTAGAGATAAAAATAAAAGCGGTTATTCGCAAGTGCTCCTCAGATCTTAAAGGCTTATTTGATGTCGGGATAAGATTCAGAAATTGTACGCGATAAATCAGTTATCGCTTCCTCAAGTGGTTTATAAATAGTTGTTCCGGCCGCACCTCTATGACCCCCTCCGTTTTCACCAATAGATTTAGCAATAACACTAACATCGTAGGAGTTTTCGTCACGAGTTCTCAAGCTTACAGTTACTATATCTGGTTCCGCTTCTACTAAGCTTGCAACTATGTTCCAACCAACTACAGATCTTAGAGTGTTGCCGATTAGTCCTTCCATTGCATCTTCTTTAGAAATATTTCTATTTTTAATTTCCTTATTGGAAACGACAGAAAAAACTACTTGGTCTGAATAAAATTTACGAAGATTAGATAAGGCTAAACCCATCATTTCCAGCTCAACTGGTTTTTTATTATTTTCAAATTCAAAAACAAATGGGTGATAGTTGGGATAAATTAATGAAAGCTCAGAAAATATTTTGATTGTTTCTGGTGTCGCATTTGGATATTTAAGACCACCAGTATCTGCGAAGATTCCCAGTAGCAAATAGAGAGCAATATTCTGTTCAATTTCTATCCCCCAAGTGTTGAATAGTTTATAGATAATCTCAGACGTAGAAGAACTCTCGGAATCTACCAAATTAATGTTTCCAAATTTTGAATTTGTTTTATGATGATCAATTACAATTGTCTTCATTCCTTCTGGGAAAACGAACCCTTCTTTTTGTGAAATTTGAGAAGGAGAAGAACTATCTAGAATTATGAACAGATCATATTCATTCGGGTCTATATCCAAGTAAGATTTTTTTTGTATCTTGTCGCGGTTTGGCAGTGAATTTAAATAATCTGGGTACTGAGAATCGCCCGCAATACATGTGACGGTTTTCCCCATTTTTGATAGGGCTGCTTCCATCGATAACACAGAGCCAATGCTATCAGGATCAGGATACGGATGGCAGTGTAGCAATATCTTCTTGGATTGCTTAATGCTATCCAAGATAATATCTGCGATGTTGTTAGAGTTGGTGTCCATCACTGTATTTTAGCACTCTGTACCTATCACCCAATCGCTTTCGATAAAATTCTAGATTTCTGTAAACTACATTTATCTTCACCAATGACACTTGTCCTGCACCATTGGACGTGGCATTAAAGTTAATTCGTTACTTTGAGAATTCTTGAATTACTTTTTCGGCATTTTCTAACTGATTAGGGAAAAGGAGGTGGTCCTTAAGTTCTCCCCTAGTTACCCATTTCACTGTTCTAATTCCATCTCCAGCTCTTACATCGCTTTCATCTCCATTATATTTAACCCAAAACTGAGTTAGCTCTGTACCACGCCAATATTCACCCTTTTCTTTAAAGGTTTTTTCAACGACATGATCTGGCCATTCATACCGGTATTCATTTTTACTTTTACCAATAATTTCAAACTTGTCCGACTCTAATTCCTCAATAAGTTCTCTCATTACCGCTTGCTCAGAAGTTTCACCTTCATCAACACCACCGCCAGGGAATGACCACCACTTGTCTGGCTCGTAGGCTTCTTTATTAACCACCAAAAATTTACTGTCCTTGTCAATAACAATTGCTAAGGTACTTTGACGGTAAGATAATTTTTCTCTGTTCATATTTTTCACTAAATTCAAAATCAAATATTCTAGTAAAAACTTGGGATATCTACGAGCGCTTTGATTCCCAGAGTTGAATAGCATCGCTAAACATCGCATCTCCAGTTTCACCCCACTTGATGTAGCTTGTGATTTGATTTGCGGGGACAAATATCCTTTCCCATATATTTCCTCGATCTGGGTCTGGTGTTTGGGGTAACAGTTCATCTAGTTTCACAACACAGCGCAGTTGGTAAAACAAGTCACCCTCATTTTTATTTGGGTTATCGGGTATCTCTGTTTTCTGGGCACCGAGTTGGTAGATTTCTCCAGCTTTAACATCGACTTCCTCCAATAATTCCCTTCTTACCGCCTCCTCAATATTCTCACCGCTCTCGGGTTTACCACCAGGAAGTTGCCACTTGCCTTCAGACGCTTCCCTAGCGACCAGAATTTCTCCCTTATTGTTAAAAACAATTCCGTACACCTGCTTAACTGGAGTATATTTTTCAAGATTATCATCACGAATCCAAGTCATAGTGACCTCCACTCCATTGAAATTGTATGATGACTTTGGATAATTCATATCTTGATCTTGATATGACAAATTATATAGTAAAAAAATCAGCAAACATGAAAATACTTTATATCGACAATTGGGTATGTAGTCTGAGCTAAAATCTCAAGTTGCTATTGTTTAAGTCGCGATACATATGGGAATGACGGCCGATACAATATGCCGTCAGATTTCCACCATTTAAAGTACACCAACAGGAAATACTCTCGTGGAGAGTATATTGCCCTGATGAAACTAATCTCTAACAGTCTTGGATTTGATCTCTCAGATCCAGCTAGATTTAGACACAAATGCTTACTTCACTACTACCAGTTTGGTTGGCGCTCTACAGTTGATGCCTACGGAGTAGGCAAGACAACTCTGTATACCTGGAGAAGAGATTACGAGGGTTCACAAAAAAGGCTTAACTCTCTCGTTCCACACTCAACAAAACCAAAGAAAGTGAGAGAGATGAAGACTGACTGGAGACTCACAGAGTTCATTAAACAAATGAGGTTAACTTACGGCAATCTGGGTAAGGAAAAGATTGAGTGCTTTCTGGATGAGTATGCCAAGGAACTTGGCATCTCCTCTCTCGGCTGCACCACTATTGGCAAGATCATCAAAAGAAGAGGTTTCACCGAAAAGGGAAAACGAAAGAAGTACTCAAAGAAAAGGGCTGTTTTGAGGGTGAAGTATGCTCCTAATGAACTAGTTCCTGGATACTTAGAAATGGACTCCATTACCTTAAATGTTCTAAACAACAGATACTACTTTACAACCATCATTGACATCGTCTCCAGGTATGCCTTTTGTAGACTGACTAAGTCTCTTACGGCAAAGAGAACCCTGGACATCTTCAAGGAGTTTCTAGACACTAGTAAGCAAGTTCCCAGACAAGTCCAGACCGACAACGGTCATGAGTTCTTGGGAGAGTTTGACCAGTACCTAACTGAACAGAACATATCCCATGCTTTTACCTACCCTAGGTCACCCAAGATTAACGGCGTAGTAGAAAGATTCAACCGCACCATACAAGAGGAGTTTCTTAACCGAAGCGATGAACTGTATACACATGACCTGGATGGGTTTAAGGAGAACTTGGACAAGTATCTTCACTGGTACAACTACCAAAGACCTCACCGATCGCTTAAACTACAGACACCACATGCCTTTTTGGAAGAATTAACAATTAACATTAAACAAGACCCTCTCATTCCCATATGTATGTGACGCGTACACTATAACGAAAGGAAAAGACATAAAATAAAATAATGGAACAAATAATTTTAGTTAGACACTGTCAAACGAATTTATTGGCATCTGGAGATAGTGGTACGAGGAGAAATGACTCTCCTCTATCAGAATTGGGATTAAAGCAGGCAGCTCAAGTCAGTAAGTTTGTAAACAAATTTGAGTACGATGCTGTTTTTTCTAGCTTGTTTATTCGAACAATAAAAACAGCAGAAATGATAAACGAAAATAAAAAACCTCAATTTGCAAACATTAACCTCAGTGAGTATTTTGCCGGAGACGATGGAAAAGGAAGAGAGTCAACAAACATGGGAACAGCCAGAACAATGTCCTTTATTTATCCAATGTTTGATCTTTACAAATCCATAGTCATTGTCGGACACAATTCAATAAACTCCACAATACTTAGATCTTTTCTTAATATGGAATTTGAGGAGGCTGAAAATTATTTCAAATCAGTCGGTCAAGTATTAGTGCTTAGACGAGATTGGCAAAAAGGAGATAAAACTTGGCACATTGAAGCCGAATTTACCCCAGACCAAAAATAAATTATTTATTGTTGAATTTATTAAAGAGATAACCTGTTTGGTGTGGTAAAGTTTGGAATTTTTTCCTACAAATAGAGCCGAAGAATTTAAAAACCTCCTGACACAGTACAATATATGCATGGATACTAATTTACTCCCCATAAAACCCTTTCAAGAAACACTACATGGTAGTTTCTGTGGTCCAGCTGTCATCAAGATGGTTCTTGATTTCTATGGTATTGAAAAGTCAGAGGCTGAGGTTGCCATTCTCTCCAACAAAGATGATGACCTAGGTATTGGCGACGAAGATATCAAAAGGACACTAGAAGGTGAAGGACTAAAAGTAGAAATTAAAAATTTTGCCTCATTTGAAGATATTCAATCCGCTTTGGATAAAAAGGCTCCAGTAATCGTAAACTGGCTTACTAGAGGAAGAGCTGATTACGACGAAGACGATTTAGCAGACGGACATTACTCTGTTGTCGTTGGCTTAGACAAGGAGAACATATATCTCCAAGATCCAGAAGTGGGCAGACTCAGAAAACTTCTCAAAGAAGATTTTATTAGAGTATGGTTTGATTTCACTTCAGATCACATTGAGAAATGGGAAGATATGGTCATCAGACAGATGATTGCGGTGTATAAATAGCCAATTACCTTTTAAGGCGGACGACTGATCTCCTGACTCTCCCGCACTCAACCAGTGAGTGAGGATGGGATCTTGTGCGGGTGGAGAATCCCTTTCTGTTGCCCCTCGTTAAAATATTAAGCGAACTGTTGATTTGGGAACATGGGGTCAATCTCGCTTAACAGCGACTCAAGTTCTTCCTTTGGGCCATACCAACGAATAGTTTGCACAAATTCCCCATTTGATAACCATTTATACTCAATATTTTCTATATTTAAATGTTCAACTTCCTGATCTGTGACAACACCGTAAATATTTTCTTTGCATATATCCCCAAAAGCGTCTTTATATTCTTTTCTCAACGATAATTTTTTAATCGTTAAAATATTTTTAATTCCGGTTTCCTCATCAACCTCTCTCTTTAC
Organism: Microgenomates group bacterium; assembly: GCA_049303575.1. GTDB lineage: Bacteria > Patescibacteriota > Microgenomatia > UBA1400 > MFAQ01 > UBA2277. The sequence goes on from JBAQNH010000002.1 coordinate 335,838, forward strand.
AGCATCTTCCTCATTTTTATCTTCAGCTTCAACACTTCCAGTCACTACATAATAAAAATCTCCACCATGAATAGGGTCGATTGGATTGTTTCGAAGCGCCAAAAAATGTATTTTTCCACCCATTTCTCTAGCAATGATAGCCATAATCTTACGCTTCATCACTCAGTTTAGCACGCACGTAATATTAATTGTCCGCAGGCACAATGATAAAATAAATATGAATGAAAAAGGAAATCGTGATGATTCACGGCTGGGCAACTAGAAGCTATAATTCCAATTTAGACTGTAAGGAAATAAACGAGGGTATTGCTTGGAGTCAAAGGCAAGGACTGATTAACATACTTGAGAAAGAATATTCTATTCGTTTTTTTAATTTGCCAGGGTTTTGCTGTATTAAAGAACCTCAAAAGCAAGCTTTTGATTTAGAAGATTTTTCAGACTATTTAGACATTTGGATTAAGAGTAAAGGCATTAAGCCGGTAGCTATCGTTGGCTATTCTTTCGGAGGAGCTGTAGCACTAGACTACAAATCAAGATATAAATCCGATACTAAAGTCATACTTATTTCGCCAGCCCTGAAAAGAAAAGAAACGATAAAATCACAAATGGGGAAAATGGGTAAACATGTAGTCCCTAAAAAATACTTTACTTTACTAAAATCTATATATCAATATATTTTCAACAAATATCATCGAGAGGGAACTACTTTTATGAGGGCAAGTTACGACAAAATAGCCAGGAGAGATATAAGATCGCAACTAGAAAAGGTAAATCCCAAAGAGATTCTACTAATCTACGGAGATTCCGACACTTCAACCCCCGCAGATTACATTTATGAAATTGTTGAAAAGAATAAATTAAACTGTTTCATAATCAAGGGAGGAAATCACAATATTGGAGACACACATCCAGAGGAAATTTTTTCAGCAGTTGCCGCTTTCATTCCAAGATAGAATATCCCTGGCACGCGGGCGAGTGCCCGTACCCTGTACGGGAAATCCTTATCTGTTGCCGAGCTAGGATTCGAACCTAGAATATTCGCCTCCAGAGGGCGACGTCCAACCAATTAGACGACTCGGCAATATCGTCCCCTATTATATATCAAGGGTAAGTTCGGAACCTAATTAAATCGTAAAATTCAGTTGCTTCTTTCTTTTTTCTAAGTCTAACCGAATACCTTCTCCTTTCTGGATGAAAACCCAATATTATTAACCCTTTTTCGACCTCGTCTAACAAACTACAATTCCGATTACTAAATTCAAAGTTATAGGTATAAGTATTATTATGGACACAATAGGAAGCTTCTGCTTCGAACAAACCTTTCAATATAGAGACCAAATATGATTTTTTATTCCAAACCCAAAGAGGTAACTTAATGTTCAATTTTCCTCTTGCTCCAGTTGGTATTTCCAGTCTACGACTTAGATTATTCTGATAAATTGTGACGTTATAACAGTTTGAGTTAGATCGTTTAATTAACGATGGAGTTTTTACGAATATTTTTTCTATCAGTAATACTGCATACAAAGCCAACGGAGGCTTATCAGTTCCAAGTGTTATCCTTAAACACTCTGTTCTCGGAAATTTATAAATATTTCCGTCACCCAAAATCAAACCAATTAGAACGGCCAACTCCTTTGATTTTTCTAATTTCTTACTCGAATTTGGGATTTTTTCAGTCAATCTAGCGTTAGCACGCCACTCAAAAAAATTATCAATTCTCTTTCTTTTAAATGTATCAGAAATTTTTTTTACTCTTAAGTCTGTAAATCGTGTTTTACCTCTATTCCAAGGCATAATTCCTTTTTTGTTACCCACAAACTAATATACCATTAGACGTAAAACATTACAAAATCCAAGAAGTTTGCCCCGGATTAAACCTTTAGCATTTCCAGAACCTTAAACACTACGAACGCTGGCCAGAAGAAAGACTTCAAGACTCCTTCTATTACCGGGACAAAACCAACAGCGTCTTTTAAAAAATAAAAAATTGATCCAATTATTCCTAGACCATAGAGGGCTTCAGAATTAGGTGCCCAACGATCACATTTCATATACAGTTTATATATTGTTAATAATTAAATATTATCACTTCTTTACTGCCAATATCGCCATAAACATTGGGAACTCATCCCTGGCTCTATTTTCTGCTTTAGCCATTTTCCCCTCACTTTTTTTGTCCGAAGTCCACTCTTCGATTTTCTCAATTAGAAACCCATTTTCCAACAACATTCGGGAATACTCTTCAATGGGTAGATGAAACGACCAGGTCACGGGTGAGTTTCTATCCCCAGGGTGCATATTAATGGGAATTTCCAGAGGAGACATATAGCGGTTGATTCTTCGATACTGTAATTTATTTTTTACATCAGTTTCCCAACTACTTTGGCGAGGGATTCGGAAACACGGATGATTAAGAACAATAATAAGTTTTCCGCCTTTATCCATTTTTTCTCCAGTTAGTTTAATTGTCTTGTCTGGTTCTTTAATGTTTTGAAGTGCCAAAATTATCGCCGCCTTATTATATTTTTCTGCCATCGGAATACTCTTGGTCACATCCGCCACTACGTATTTATGTTTTTTGTTTATATCCATTCTCTTGGCATCGGCTATAAGCCCGTGAGCCAAGTCCACTCCGGTATACGACACCTCGCTAGGGAGTCTTCTCGCGAGCACTCCTTGTCCACAAGCCACATCCAGGACTCTGTCTTTTCCGCCAATATCAAGTAACCTCATTACCCCAGGGATAACTACAGCTTGATGAAAGAAATGTCCCTTCTCGCCCACAATTTCACCATACCACTTCGTTACGCTATTCCATGATGTTTCTCTTTTTTCCATACCTCTATTTTCGCACACTCCCTGTTGACATAATTATTTTTCCCTTTTACACTAGGGTATACCCAAATAAATACCGAATATGTCCAATCTCATCGAACCACTAGCTTCCAAAATCCGCCCCAAAAAAATTACCGAATATATTGGCCAAGAACACTTGGTGGGAGAGGGTAAACCACTTAGTCAAGCCATAAAAAGTAAACACATTTTTTCCTTTGTTCTCTGGGGTCCTCCTGGTACTGGCAAAACTACCATCGCCAGAATCTACTCCGATGCCATTGACGCTGATTTTTACGAGCTCTCTGCCGTTTCCACCGGCAAAGATGACATTCGTTCAATAATAAAAAACACAGAAGAAACCACCAAACCCGTCGTTCTCTTTTTAGATGAAATTCACCGTTTCAATAAGGCTCAACAAGACTATCTCCTTCCTTTTGTGGAAAGGGGAAAACTTACCCTTATTGGAGCCACCACGGAAAATCCCAGTTTCGAAATTATTGCTCCACTTCTTTCCCGTCTCCGAGTTTTTGTCCTCAAAGAACTTTCTCCTGAAGAAATCGAAAAAATTATTGTCCGAGCCGTCAAAGTTCTTAAACTCAAAATTGATAAAGAATCAAAAGAGTGGCTTGCCAACTTCGCCAATGGCGATGCCCGTCAAGCAATTGGACTTATTGAATCGACAGCCTCACTTTACGGAGAATTAACCGTTGAGAAATTCAAAACAGCTCTCCAGTCAAGATTCCTTCGTTTTGATAAGCAAGGCGAAGAACACTACAACACCATTTCCGCCTTTATCAAGTCCATGCGCGCCAGTAACCCCGATGCCGCTCTTTATTATCTCGCCCGCCTGGTCGACTCTGGAGAAGACCCTCTTTTTATCGCTCGTCGCATGGTCATTTTTGCCTCAGAAGATGTTGCTTCGCCCACGGCTCTAGTAGTTGCCAATGCCGTTTTTCAAGCTTGCCAGCAAATAGGCTATCCCGAATGTCAGGAAAATCTGGCTGCCGGTACTGTCTATCTGTCCAAGGCCCCCAAAGATCGTCGAGCCTATGACGCCTATATGTCCGCATTATCCGACGTCAAACAATTTGGGAACCTTCCCATTCCTCTCAATCTTCGCAACTCCCCAACTAAATTGATGAAAAAACTAGGTTACGGCAAGGATTATGAAATGTACTCGAAAGAAAACTTATTGCCCGACCAATTAAAAAATAAAAAATATTATAAATAAATATGTCAGAAAAAACGGATCGCTTACTTACCCGAGGATTAAATGAAGGTTTCGCAGGAGGTACTGAAATACAAAATATTGAAAGAGGTGGATTCAAAATAAAATCCAGTCACTATGAAGATAATATCGGGACTTATCACGATGAGTGGATGGCCGACAGAACAGGTGGTGGCCAAGAAATTGTTACGGCCGATGGAATCGCTTTCACTCGTATTTATGCTGGCGGCACAATTAACAAAGAATCTTTAATAGACTTGGGAATTTCGGTAGACGATATCATGGCCGTTCTAAAGAAAAATATTATTGAGGGTGGTGAGCACACCAGGTTGTTTACAGATTATCATCCGGAAGCAGAAGGTGATTGGCAATACTCTTATACAATTCTTGAGAACGAGGTAAAAATTCCTCTTACTTTGGGAAAAGAAATAATCAAATACCAGGGGGTTCTTGTCTTCATTCATGATTTTCTCATTACTCCTGTCGAATAATTCCGGAGACTCTATAATCATCATATGATTGCGATTGTTCAAATAGTAAACTCCGGTAGTGTTGCTCTTGAAGGTGACTCAAATACTAAAAGAAATATCAAAAAGGGTTTAATTGTTTTTCTTGGTGTATCTAAAACAGACTCCGTTTCCGAAGTAATAAAAGTATCCGAAAAACTACTCAAACTTCGGATTTTTCCTGATGACGATCAAAAAATGAATCTAGACATCAATACTGTTAAGGGCGAGATTCTCCTCATCTCCCAATTCACCTTACTTGGGAGTCTCAAGGGTAACAATCGTCCCGACTTCACCGACGCCGCCGGTAAAGAGCTGGCTGCTAGTCTTTACGAACAATTTGCTGATAAACTTACAGAAGCTGGTGTTCGAGTTACCAAAGGTTACTTTGGCGAACATATGAAAATTCAGGTGGATCTCAATGGTCCGGTAACCATTATTTTAGACTCGGAAAAGTTATGACCAAAAAAACCATTACTGCAATCATAATTGGAGGCATCATCTTTTGTGGTCTGGTTGGTTACAACTATCTTATTGCTCAGAAAAAAATTTCCGAAACTCGCCCTTCACCTCTCGGAATTTTTCTTGAGTCCTACCCCGAAAAAGTAACGATTGGCAACTCTGGTTCTTTTGTGTGGAATATTGAAAGTTCTCCGGATCTTTTCACTCCGCGCACTACTATTTACTGGGGCTACATCGCCTCTCCTAGTGCTCTTACTCAAGGCGACTCTCCCGAAGCCGTCGGCTACCCATACCACCAAGATGACTATTTTTCAGGAAAATATATGCTCCCTGATACCTTTGATCTGGCCATCAAGTTTAATAAATTGGGGAAAGTTTTTGCTCGCGCTTACGCCAAGGTAGGGGATAATCATCTTTGGACTGAGGAAAAAACTATAGAAGTTATTTCAATACCTGAAAATGTCAACAAATAAACGATTTTCCCTTACTCTTTTCTTGTTGGTTGCCTTCATGGCAATCGTTGCAACCATCCTCGTTGGCTTGAGAATCTTCAACCAATAATAAATTAGCAATTTACATCGTTATCTGCTAAAATCTTAAAACTATGCCTATTCATCAAACATTAATACCCTTTATAGGACTAAAAGAAGGAGTTATCTTTCCCGAAACGGAAGCCGTCCTAACTTTTGGAAAGCCGGCCTCAATCGCTGGCATTAATCATGCTTTTGGTAATAACGAGGAAGTTTGTTTTGTTTCCCAAAAAGATGCCAAAGCCGCCGCCACTAGTTTAAGTGATTACTACCTCGTCGGAACTGTTTGTCGTATTGTCAAAACCCTTCCTGTAAATGAGGAGCTTCACGCGATTGTCAAAGGCTTATTCCGCGTCAAAGTAGAAAGTATTGAAGAAAAAGACGGCTTAGTCTGGGCTCTTGTTTCCGAGTATCCCGAAGACACTTCCATCACGGCCGAAATCTCCGCACTCTCCAATCGTGCCATCGCTCTTATCAAGCGAGCTTCAGAACTGGGAAAAGCCAATATCGAACCGGGAGTCTTGACTAAGATTATCGGCAGTTCGGATCCCTTACTGGTTTCCTTCCAAATTTCATCCGTTCTGGAGGTAAAAAACGAAGAGAAACAAAAACTTCTTGAAAACAACTCTTTGGAAAAAAGACTTTCCTTCATCACCAATCATCTCACCGAAGAAATAAAGATTCTCGAGTTGGAAAAGAAGATTGAAAACAAAACTCAAAAACGTTTTGACGACAGTATGAAAGAAGCAGTTCTTCGTGAAAGAATGCGTGCCATTCAAAAAGAGCTTGGAGAGGGCGGCGAAGAAGAAGAAATTGTAGAGCTCAAAAATAAACTAAAAAAGGCCAATCTTCCCAAAGAAATTTATGCCAAAGTAAACAAAGAGCTCGAACGCCTCAAAAAATTATCGATTCACAACCCCGAAACATCATATTTAAGAACCTGGATTGAAACTGTTTTGGAGCTTCCCTGGGGAGAGTACACCAAGAGCAGTTACTCACTCTCCAAGGCGGAAAAAATTTTGGACCAAGACCACTATGGTTTGGAGAAAGTCAAAGAAAGAATCTTGGAATATATTGCTGTTTTAAAGCTAAAAAATGATCAGGTAAAAGCTACCAAAAATCGTGCCGTCAACCCCCCCACAATTCTCTGTTTTGTTGGACCTCCGGGTGTTGGAAAAACTTCTGTTGGCCGCTCCATTGCCAAAGCCATCGGTCGTAAATTTGTCAAAATGTCCCTAGGTGGCCTAAAAGACGAAGCCGAAATTCGAGGACACAGACGTACCTATGTTGGAGCTATGCCCGGTAGAATAATTCAATCAATAAAAGATAGCGGTGTTAGTAATCCGGTTTTTATGCTGGATGAAATCGACAAAATCGGTGCTGATTTCCGCGGTGATCCCAGCTCGGCTCTTCTCGAAGCCCTTGATCCGGAACAAAATTTTGCTTTCCAAGATTACTATCTTGATATTCCTTTTGATCTATCTCAAGTTCTTTTTATCACCACTGCGAACGTCTTGGACACTATTCCTGCCGCCCTTCGGGACCGTCTTGAAGTGATTGAGTTTTCCGGTTATACCGAAGAAGAAAAATACTTTATTGCCAAAAAATATCTGGTTAAGAAGCAATCCGAAGCCAACGCCATCAACCAAAAAGATATTGTTCTTTCCTCTCCTATGCTCAAGTTCCTCGTTCGTCACTACACTCGTGAAGCCGGTGTCAGAAATCTTGAACGTCAAATCGCTTCCATTATGCGCAAAATCGCCAAAGCTAAAGCCAGCGGTAAAGAACTTCCCATCGTCATTTCTAAAGAAAAAATCAACAAATTCCTAGGACCGATTATTTATAGTCACACTCTCGCGGAAGACAATGATCAAGTTGGTTTGGTCACTGGACTTGCCTATACAAAAGTTGGTGGAGATATCCTTTTTATCGAAGTAGCTACTATGCCCGGTCAAGGAAAGATTACTCTCACTGGTCAGCTTGGCGATGTCATGAAAGAATCTGCCAAAGCCGCCTATTCTTATGTCCGCTCTCACAGCAAAGAACTCGGTATCAAAGACGAAAAAATTTCCAAGACGGATATCCACATTCATGTACCGGAAGGTGCTGTTCCCAAAGATGGACCAAGCGCAGGTCTAGCCATTACTACCGCCATTATTTCTGCTTTCACCGGCAAACCCGTTCCTAAAAATCTTGCTATGACCGGCGAAGTCACTCTTCGTGGTCGTGCTTTAGAAATCGGCGGAGTACGGGAAAAAGTTATTGCCGCTCATAGAGCCGGTATCAATCATGTTATTCTTCCCAAAGACAACGAAAAAAATATTGCCGATCTTCCCGAAAAAGTTCGCCACGATCTAAAATTCAACTTCGTGAAGAGTATGGACGACGTCGTTAAGATTGTTTTCTCCGGAAAATAAGATATCCACCGACCAGGACAGCGGCAAAGCTAAAGATAACTGCCATTGGTACTCCTAATAATTTCCAAATTGACTCGGTTGGTCTTAAATTTTCGAGGACTGCCCGGATTACTCCGTAACCTACCAAGTACACCCCAAAAACAAAACCTGTTTTTTTCTGTTTTCGCGATATCTTCCAAAGTAATCCAAATAAAATCAGATTTAAAGCCCCTTCGTAAGCAAAAAGAGGCTCTCCGTTTTTCCCCACGATCTCTCCGTTTATATAATTTCCAATTCTTCCGATAACCTGGGCTAGCGGCATTCCTATAATCAAAATGTCAATAAATTTAAGAAAATTTAATTTATTAAAATAACAGAAAAGTAGTACTCCCAAAACGCCTCCAACGAGAGCACCCCAAATTCCCAAGCCTCCTTCCCAAAAATATAAAATTTTGTTTAAGTTTGCTGAGTAATATCTACCCCAAAAATCTGCTACATGATAAATTCTCGCTCCGATAACCCCACCGATAATCGCCCACGTCATTACTTTTTCCAACACTTCTTTTTTTACCTTACCTCGGTTGGCTACGGCAATTTCCATTGCCATCCATACTCCCAAACCGATAAGGAAACCATATAGATAAAAGGTTATTCCCCAGATCTCAAACATTTTTTATGTAATCTGTCAGTTTGTCTATCGCAATGATTTTGTTTTCTGTTTCATTTCGATGTTTCACTTCCACACCACCATTTTGCAAACTTCTAGCTGAAACTAAAACTCGAATAGGGCAGCCTATCAAATCCGCATCGGCAAATTTTTCTCCAGGGCTCATCTCTCTGTCATCCCAGAGGGCATCAATACCCGCGTCTTTTAATTTCTTATAAATTTTCTTTGTCTCCTCTGGTTGTTGTAAGTCCACGATGTGTACCAAAAATGGAGCGACACTCAAAGGCCAGATAATTCCTTTATCATCGTGGAATTTTTCTACCAACACTCCCATCAATCTACTGATTCCAATTCCATAACTACTCATTATGATCGGTTTTTTACTACCATCTTTGTCGGTGTACTCATAGCCAAAAGCTTTTGTAAACTTAACTCCCAAGGGGAAAATATTTCCCACTTCCGAAGCATTGAATATTTCAAAATCGGAATTATTATCAGCTCCTTCCGGTTTTACTTCCTTGTTGTAGGCAACTCCAGTATTTTTGTTTAAATAAATAGTGTCTTCTCCGCTCTCGCATCTGGTCTGAAACTCATGAGAAAATTCACTGGTAAAGTCGCCTCCGGAAGCGAGGGCAATCACGGTGTCTTTTCCAATTCCAATTTCTTCATAGATATTCATATATATCTTCTTAGACTCCTCGTAAAACTTTTTCCAATCGGCCTCATTAGCATGGAAACTATACAGATCCTTCATTCGAAACTCTCGGCACCGAAGCAATCCGGACTTTGCTCTTGGTTCGTTTCGAAACTTTGTTTGAATTTGATAAACCGCTACCGGCAGATCTTTATAACTTGGGTTATATGTTTTTACCAAGGGCGTCACCACATCTTCATGGGTAGGGCACAAAACATACTCTGCATCACTCTTGGCCAAAGATACTTCATTGGCCGCACTGGCTTTAAAAAGAACATCAATAGTCTCCAGTCTCCCTGTAGTTTTCCAGTACTCCTTGGGAGACAAGGCCGGCATCAATAGTTCCGAACCAATCTCATCAATGTGTTTTCTAACAATATTCTCTATTTTATTCAAAACTCGTAAACCCAAAGGTAAAAAGGTATAAACTCCCGCCATCTCTTGGTGAATAAAACCACCCTGTACCAATAGTTTATGATTGATTGCCTCCGCGTCTTTGGGAGCTATTTTTTCTGGGCGAACGCCCATCTTACTCATTTTCATAGTCTAATTTTATCCTATACCGAGAGTACTTAATATTCCGACACCCAATCCTGCAGCAAAAACCAATAACCAAATCATTTTATTTTTTTGATCCGCTTCCTCCATACTCTCATGCATTTCCGGAATTAAATCTGCGAGAGCGATAAAAAGAAACATACCAGCGGTTACTGCCAATAAATATCCTTCGTAGTTCGTCACAATTCCACGGCTGAGATAAACAGTCACTCCTCCGAGAACCGCAACTAAACTTGAAGTTAAGTTTAAAAGTAGAGTTTTTATATTCGAATATCCAGATCGTAAATAAATTGTAAAATCCGCCATTTCTTTTGGAAGCTCATGCAAACCAACGGCCACCGCAGTGAGAATTCCAGCCTCTTTACTCAAAAGAAACGCCGCTCCAATAGCAAAACCATCAATAAAATTATGCAAAGCATCTCCCCAAAAAATTCCGCTAATTGGTGGCTTGGTACCATGAGTGCCATCGTGATGATGAAACCACAATCCGGATTTCTCCATCAAAAACACGAGCAGTATTCCTCCGAGAACTGACCAAGCAGCCATTTTGTAATCGGTCACCGCCCCAAAAGCTTCAGGAAGTAAATCAAGAACTGCCACGGTAATCAAGACTCCCGCCGCAAAACTTGTCAGTTTGTTGGAAAGAATTCCAGCCTTACTTTTAAAATAGATTATTAAAATGGCTCCAATAAGCGAAGCCATTCCACCGATAAGACAATAAAATACTATTTGTAGCAAATTAGACACACTCCAATTGTATCAATAATTAAGGCTAATGCTATTATTAAGTTAGATGCAAAGCCTAAGCCCCATAACAATTATCAAGGCCTCGGGAACCAAGGAGCCTTTTAGTGAAGAAAAAGTTGTTAGGTCACTTGCAACCTCTGGACTATCTCTCGACACCGCCTCTCAAACTGTCGACTATCTCAAGCATCATCTAAAACCGGAAATAACCACTAGTGCTATTTATGGTCATGTTTCCTCCTACCTCAAAGAAAATGCTCCCATTGAGAACTACTTCAACTATGGTTTAAAAAGAGCCGTTATGGACATGGGACCTTCAGGTTATCCTTTTGAAATTTTGGTCTCAGAAATTCTCAAAACCGAAAATTATAAAACCGAAGTTGGTGTGATTACCCAGGGCAAGTGTGTCACTCACGAGATAGACGTCATCGCCCAAAAAGAGACAAACAAATACTTTGTTGAGTGTAAATATCACAATACTGCGGGTTATAAAACCGACATTCAGGTTGCCCTTTATACCTATGCCCGCTTTCTTGATGTCAACAATCTTCAGAAACAATCAAATCCTGACCAAAATAATTTCTCTTGGTTGATAACCAATACTAAAGTAACTTCTGAAGTCGTTGACTACTGCAAGTGCGTCGGCCTCATGGTCACCACCTGGACTCGTCCCGAGGGACAAGGTCTTCAGGACAGAATTGTTGCCTCCGGACTTCATCCAATAACCCTACTTTACAATATTCCTAGAACTGATATTAAAGCCCTGCTGGATCGAGGCATAGTCACTTGTGTAAAATTAAAAACTGCCATACTAAATAACGAGGTCAACGATATACTGGATCAAGGTAAAAAAACGCTCATTTTAAAAAATATCCAAAATATCTGTAAAAATAATGAATAATATATTTGTACGAATCGTCCTTATCGTTCTCGCTTTGTTTGGATTGTATAAAATGTTTCCTCAAATTTCCAAGCCAGTTGATTACTATGTCAAAAATCCCTCATTCCAAAACTCGGTAGTTATTCCGGCAGTTCAAACAGCCAATAATATTCTTCCAGACAAGATAAAAATTCCTACACCTCAAGTGATGGGTACCTATACCGACTACTCCACCGACTCGCCCCTAAGACAAATAACCGACGAGGTTAGTAGTCGGGCTGCCGAGCTGGCCACGGAGCAAATTAATCAGATCAAAAAAGCAGCTTCCGATCAATTTTGCACTATTCTCATCGAGAAAATCAAATCCGACTGCGGTATTCAGTAAAACTACCCGTAAACAATCACTACCCCGATCATGTCCAACTTGGGCAGGTATCTTTTAATTTCATTTCGGAATTTTTCCGCTAGATTAGCCGAGTAAGTGGCATTGTTGGTGTTCTCCATATGTCCACAAAGTCTATTTTCATACTCGCGTACTATATCCATGATTTTTGCCCCCTCGCGATTGAATTCACCTTGCCATTTTTTTGGATCCTTCTCGTATTTATCGTGTAACTCCTGAAAAGCATCAAACTCTTTTTCGTGTTTCTGAACCATCTCGTTGAAAATTTCTAAGTATTTCGTAGCCATAAAAATATTGTAGTACACTTTGGTAATGGAGAAAATCATCATTGGTCTTACGGGCTCACTTTGTTCGGGAAAGGGCACGATAGCCAGCCACCTAAAAGACCTCGGTTTTCACCACCAAGTTCTCTCGGACAGAATTAGAGACGAAATCCGTTCCAGGGGGCAGGAAATAACCAGAACCCTTCTTCAAGATGTCGGTAACGAACTCCGGGAAACTTATGGTGGTTCCGTTCTTGCCGAAAGAACCGCCCTCTTGCTGGTTGGCATCGAAGGTAATATCGTCATCGACGGTGTCCGTAATCCTGATGAAATGATTTTTTTAAGAGATAATTTTGGTGCCAAAATTATTGGCATTGACGCTCCTAAGGAAAAACGACTAGAGTGGTATCTTCAAAGAGCAAAAGATAGGGGAGAAGATGGCACTACCGTCGCCGATTTCCAAAAACACGACGATCGGGACTCCGGAATCGGCGAAAATAGTCTTGGCCAGCAAGTCGATAAGTGTTTACAAATGGCCGATACTATCCTTTGGAACACCGGCTCCAAGGTAGAACTTTTTAGTGAATGCGATTTATTTCTCAGGAAAACTCTCGGCTTTGACCCGGAAATTCACCGCTCCTTAAAAGAAAGAAAATAACTACTCTTCCGTTGTGTATTTATTTACAAACTTGTATGCCCACGTCAAATTTATGTCTTCCGAGTTTGAGTACATAAAAGCCAGCTCTTTTTTCTCCATTATCGAAAAGAACTCTTCCCAAGAAATATTTTTAGTTACTTCTCTTTTTCCGCTCAGCATTCCCTCATCTTTTCTTCCCTTCCAGTTTATTCTCAATCCAATACTATCGGTAGTTATCTCCGGGTCATCAATTATTGCTGGTGTTCCCTCATGACTCTCCACCCAATTTTTTATTTCCTCATTACTTCCCGCCAATTTATATACTACTTCCATAACTAAATATTAGCACGAAAAATTACAACTAAGCCAGTTTTTCTTGTCTTAATTTCTCAAATAGTACCAGCGCTGTTGCCACACTTACGTTCAACGAAGCCACTTCTCTATTCATCGGGATATTCACAAAAATATCACACTCTTTTTGCAACGGTTCCGAAAGTCCCACCGCCTCTCCTCCCATCACAAAAGCTACCGGTCCCCTAAGATTTGTTTCGGTATATGGCTTGCCCATATCTACCTCCACTCCCACCATGGGGACTGCATACTCGTGTAGTAATTTGGCTGCCTGAAACATGCTCATTCCGATAAGTGGCACATAGGCCGCTCCTCCCATAGATACTTTGGCGACTACCGGCGTCACTTCGTGTACTCCATTTGGCGAAGCAATCACGGCATCCACCCCAGCTGCCCAAGCAGTTCGGAGGATTGCCCCCAGATTTTGTTCATAGTCGATGTGATTTACCAACAAAAGAAAAACATCTCGTTTTGCTTTTAAAATTTGTTCCAGTGTTGGAATCTCGGGAATCTCCATCAAAGCCACCACCCCTTGAGGATTTCGGGAATCACACATTTTTAAGAGTTCCTCATTTGTTACTTTTTGCACCGGCACATTGTTTTTTCTAGCCAGGTTTTCAATCTCTCTGATTCGAGGTTCACTCAGCGTCTGAACCGCCAAAAGCACGGAGGCAATTTTCTTGTCCGAATTCAGTGCATCATGCACCATATTTCTACCTTCAAGGGTAATAAATTGTGGATTTCTTTTCACCTCTATATTTTATCCTATTTCCTGCTCAACCTCGGATTAACAGTTTTGTGGAGCAGGGCAGCAGTTTTTCCACAATTCCCATCTTTATAGCTTCTTTTTCGGTGAGCTTGTCACAAATATCCAAGAGTGCTTTGTTGGAAAGCCCTACTCCAGCCAACTCAAGATCCGACTCCTCCATCGGCATTTCTGGTCCTCCCCAAAAAGTTCCTGTCCAGTTACATCGGATGCAGGCTTTTCCTAGGTTTTCCCCAAACATACCACTCATCAGGGCGTGTAGCTCGAAATCAGCTGCCTGGTTTTGGTTCCGGGGATAGGGAGAATAATATCGCAGAGGTGGTTGCGTATCTAAAAGCACTCCTGCCACTCCTGCCACAAACTCCACTCCTTTTTCTTTACATAATTTTTCAATTACTTCGAGTCCGAATCTCGTTGCCATTGGTGCGATAATCACCACTTTATTTGGTAACCGTCCCATTTCTTCCAATTTTTCAATCATCGCCACATGTTGCATTCCGGAAGCCACCGGATCACACAAAAACAAAGTTTGTAAGGTTTGGCCAAATCCTTCTAAATTAGGCTCCGACGCAAAATACGCTGTTCTATTGTATTCATTTTCTGCCGGCTTGTGACTAATGCCCACCATCGTCGTTGGTAAGTTTTCTCTTGTGGTCAGATAGATTGCCTTTTGCATTTGGGTCAGATGACCTTCTCGAGCGAAATAAATAATGCCGCTATTTTCCGAGTTTGCCTCCAAAATCGCCTCCTTAATTATTTTTGTCTGAGCTAGCTGGTACACGGCAATCTCCATATCTATCTGTGCCGGAACTCCCAGATGAAATCTCGGGAGGACAAACTTAAGTTTCCTGTTTTCAACATCGGGAATAAAACACCCTGCTCCACTTACCGCCTCCGCTTCTGGAGATGACACTATCGAGATATTTTTTCTCTTTTCTCCATCCAAATTTATTTCCAAAACAGACAGACTTGTATAAGTTCCAATCCAATGGGAATATGCCTCAGAATTTCTAACGGACAAGCAAGATCTCGAAAAAGAAAACTGTTTTTCCGAGGCTTCGACCTCTTTTGCTAAGCTATAAAAAAGACCCTCTTTCATAAGGGCCAAAAATACTTGTTTCTAATATCTCGCAAACAAAAAACCAGGTATGTTTTTTTCATCTCCTGGAATTTCAGTATAACTTTCTTTTTCTACTAAATCAAATTTTAGATTCTTCAAAAAAGGATACTGATAGGAGGTGCTTAAGTATTATTTTGAACTTTCTCAATCTTAAATTTGTGCCCATTTAATTCATACTCGAAGCCTACTTCTTTTCCTATAATAATTTTTGAAAGTGGGGTGTCTTCGCTTATCAGGGTAATTCCATCAATCGTTATTCCTCCTAAGCCATCTGGGACAATAAAAAATCTATATCTTGTGCCATTACTGAGATTAAGAAGGTCATAGATGGTCTGAAACTCTCCAATTCTTCTCTTTAATTGCTGAATACTCCTTTTCTCCTCCAGCAAGCTGTTATAGAGCTGGTTGGCAACTTGCCTTGTCTGGTCATGTTGAGACTCCATTGGAGTGGCACTATTATCACGTTCAAAGGCAACATGTTTAATGCTGTTTTCTACAGATTCAATTTTCTCGTTTAGGATGCTGGACAAGTCAATCACAAAGTTAAATTATACAGTGGCTCACCACTCAGTAGAATTGCCTCGCGGTTTGCCAACTGCTTGCCGGCAGTATTACGGTCGCGCGAGACGAATTTTGTATCCCGCCTGCGGGCGGGATGATTTGCCTTCGGCAAAGTGCCAACTTCGCATTCAGCGATTGTGGCGAAGCTCTCTCAATATATGGCTCGTTTCACAATCTCGCCATATAAATATCAACTAGTTAGGAGAGTATTTTACTATCTAACATTTAATGGTTGAGATATCATTGTCCTGACGGCAAAAATGCCTGCTTCTCAGGCACAATGAACACAGGTTTAAATTAAGAACTATTAATGTTAATATAAATGCATATGGAAGAATCCACTGAGGGTATTGAACTAAATGATAAAAAATCTACTACGTCTGTCGAGAAGACAAGGACAAGATGGGAAGAACTTAGTATTGGTGCCAAAAAAAGTCTAGACAAGTTGTTTAAGCTTGGAGAGTATAAAGAAATATCATTAGCTGAGGCTATTGGACGTATTGATAAAGCTCCTTCAATTATTGAAGACAAAGGAGTGAGTGTTTTTGGTCATGAAGTCGAAGACCCCCTAGCCTTTACGGTGAAATATTTGCAAGAATCAATGAAAATACTGACAAAAAAAGAAGGTGATAGTGTAAATTGCGGTAGATTGTACGAAGTGCTTGGAGATATTTTTGCAAAAGATACATCCCATGACGAAAAAGTAGATAGGCGCGAGTGGGATGAATTTATAATCGCACAATATGACGAAGCGATGCGAATATACAATGGGGCAGGAGATACAAGAAGATATTGGGATGTTGACCTAAAGAATAATGTAATTAAGGGTGGCGTAGAAGATGTTGTTCTATCGAATGGGGAACACTATGGCTACAGGAAAGACTTACTTAATATGTTTGCTGAGGAGAGAAGAAAAAGAAGAGAAGAAGATCATAATATGCATCGAAATAAGAGCGTATAAATGAGGTATGGATGATGCAGTGGGAGGTTTTGAGATAGAAACAACAGATAATAATACTCCAAAAGCGGAAGCGGTGGAGAAACAAACTTCGAAAATTGAGGTGAAAGACGGTCGTGGAGAAAAAGCCGATGTAATACAAACGGCAGAATTCAAAACAAAACTTGAAAATGATAAAGTTGAAGAAAAGCTGACACAGTTTGAAAATTTAGTAGGAAAATACACAAAACAAAAGGTTTCGGAAGGATTTAAAATCAATGTCGTTTATGGTTCTGCCGGAAATGGAGAGGTGGTAGATGGAGTTCTTTCAGTGAATTTACCAACTCAAAACGAAATAGACATTGTTCAAAATGATGAGAGAGCAAAACCATTTTTGGATGTACTGACAAAAGCGGGTACAACGTATAAGGAATTTTCATTGGCACTAGCTTCTTCAACGACGATACACGAATCAGAACATATGATTATTGACAGTAGACCAAATTCACAACTAGCAAGGGATTTTGAAAGTGCTCAACCTCTTGATCAAAAAATTATTCTCGATGAAGCAGGCCACGCGTTGTCGCTTCTTGATGAAGGAATTACATACGCATTTCAAATGGAAATAGATAGTGGAAGCGAATTATTCCAGAAACTGGAGGGGGATAAACCACCGTCAGAGGAAAGTTTTACAATATCAACCAGAAAACGACTGGGTGAGATTCTCAGGCCAAAATTGAAAGAGTATATCGATAATGGAAACGATATAGATGGAGATTTTTTAAAGTTTGCGGGTGAGGAGATGAAGAAACTGGGTATCGAAAAATATGTAGCGGAAGCGGAAAACGAGAGAAGAGAGAAAATGGTTTGGAGGGAGGCAGAACCAGTGCTAAATGATTGGGAAGGCAGATTGGCGTCATATGAAGAAAAACACCGCACACAGATATCTAAATCATTAGGCATTATGGCTCATCTATTTGGAAAAAATACTCCGGAAAAAATCAACGTCGACCTTCATTACTTGGCAAGAAGAGACAGCTCGAAAGGTGAACCTGTTTCTAACTTAGTTGACAACAATCTATTAGCAAAAAATGATACAGACGTTATTTACTGGCTTGGTAAGGTCACTCGATTATCTAGTGATGGTCCAGAACAAATTGAGGAAGAAGAAAGAAGACAAACAGCAAAAATAATACATGAAATGATTCATCAGGATTTTCAAAGTGAAAACAGTGTATTTAAAGACGTGTTGAATGAGTCAAACAATAATCCGGAGATTATTGAATTAAGGAAAGAACTTATGTCGGGTCAAGCCAACTATCTTGAACCAGAAGCTGAACTTACAGCCATCTATCTGGAACAATACGCAGATAAAATTTTAAAGGAAGAAACTTCTAATGATGGAACATCCACAAGTCAACAAATAATTGACTATCGGTTAGATAATGATAGGTTTCAAGAAATTTTCAATGCGGTTATAGAAGCAGATGACGCAGAAAAGTGGAAAGATGGCGGTCCGTATAGAAGCACACATGATGGTTGGAAAGGTTTATATACAGAAAAAAATGAAAACATCGTTTCTACGGCTCCAGAAGCTAGTAATCAACCTCGACCTCCTCACGAGCTTTCAATCTACGAGCTAGGAACAAAAATAACCGATTTTTCTCTAATCGAAAAGTATGTTATAGAAGGAAAACAGATGGATTTACTCTTTGTAAAGGAACTGTACAAACTGTTTTTAGCTCAAAAAAATACTAGGTGAAGATACGTCTGACGAGTTCCCTAAATCCACTTAAGATAATAATATAAGATACATTAAGTTTTGCGTTTTCTTTTCATTTTCGTACGACTGCGGTAGTGCATTCGAGCCGATGTGGAGTTTATCCGCCTTTGGCGGAGCAGGCAGTTGGCGAACCGCTAGGCCATTAGACCGAGCGGTGAGCCATTAAGTTAGTAATTCTGTTGGAAATAGGTCCGAACTTCGTTATAACACCTCACATATTTTGTGACCCCCCAGGGTTGCTGGAATGGAACCACATTTGGGAAGAACTCAAATCGATCTACCGCACGACTAGTCACCCTCAAACTCCAGCCCAATCTTACTACCAATAGGTTATGGAACTATCGATAAAACACAACACTTATTAAACCTGATTAGTTCTGGTTAAGAAATCCAATAATCCTGCACTAACAAACTCTCTACACTCCTCACTATCAGTATTCTCATGAGTTTCTAACCACTTATCAAGCAATAGCCCCATTTCAGTAAACTGTCCGTCTACATCAATAACTTTAACTCTTGGATTTTCTGGAATATCAACCTCAACCCAAGTTTTTTTGTCAGTCTTGAAATCATAACTCCAATGTCCCCAGTTTCCTTGTTCGTTCATCCTGCCAAGTCCAATCTCTAATCCATTTGGGTAAACCAAAGAATATGCTTCATCAACAAACATAGATGGATCATGTCCGGCAAGATTCAAATCGTATGTATTGTTGAATACGACTTTGATAACTTCAAACTCTCTCTTCTCCTTTACTGGTTCATTTTCACTCATAATAAACACATTGTATCACTAGTAATTGTGAGGTGTTATAACGAAGTTCGGACCTATTTCCGACAGAATTACTAACTTAATGGCTCACCGCTCGGCCTAACGGCCTCGCGGTTCGCCAACTGCCTGTCGGCAGTATTACGGTCGCGCGATACGAATTCTGTATCCCGCCTGCGGGCGGGATGATTTGCCTTCGGCAAAGTGCCAACTTCGTTGTCACATCTTTATGTTCGTCACAAGATCGCCTTGAGCGATTGTGACGAAGCTCTCTCAATTATGGCTCGTTTACCAATCTCGCCATATAAATATCAGCTAGTTAGGAGAGAATTTTACTATCTGATATTTTAGGATTGAGATAGCATTTGGCCTGTCGGCCAAAGTGCCTGCTTCGCAGGCACAATAAGACGTTATTTGGGTACTCGTGATAATAAAAACACACTTTTTAATCTCTATTAACTGGTTAGATTCTTGGGCATTATATCCTTAACAATCCCGTTAGGGTAAAATAAGACCAAATATGAAGAATAATTTGTTGATAAGTCTCCTTATGTGTTTGATGATATCCATCATACTTTTTGCTTATGCCCCAAAAATCTTGGCGGAAGAAACTTGTGTTGTTGAGCCAATTTCTTCATTTGATGACAGCTCGTCATGTAGATATACCTCGTATAGAGGGTCTGATGATAATTTTTATGAGTCTTGTTATCAAAAATATCTACTAAGAAAAAATGATTGGGAGATAAGGTGTTTTAGATATTGGGACGACAAAAACAAGATTACCCCAAGTACGAATCAAACACCAACGGTTGCACCTGTAATTCAGAACACTCCTCCAGCAACCACTCCAAGTCCATCACCCATTAAAAAAATAATCAAGAAAATTATTACTCCTACCCCAACAGAAGAAATCGCAAGTAGTTCAGGATCAACATTTAATACCGCCACAGTTTCAGGAATAACAACATCAAAAAACGGGTTCTTGAGCTGGATATTGAAAATATTTAGAATACTTAATATATTGAAGGATTAAAAATTGTATTCTCTCTAATTCATAATAATCTCCAACACTACCTTATTTTTTCTTGCACTTGTTTACTCTTATCCTCAACCAAATATTTACCTAAATTACATTCTTGACACCGAGTTGCTAAATTGTCTACTGAATTACCCCCACCATCTTCTGGTCTGACAATGTGATCCATTGATAATAGTTTACCGTCTTTTGATCCTAAACCACAATCTACACACTTAAAGTTATCTCTTTTGAGCACCATATACCTAGTTGCTGGTCCAATCGATTTTCTAAATTCTCCCGCTTTAATTGCTTTTTTTAAATGGCTTAGGTCAATTCTTCCTCTTGATAGAGCTAATCTATGGGCTACTTGAACTGTTCTTAGTATACCTAACAGACCAACGTACCTCTGGATACTTCGTACCGTGACTATTAGATCAAGCTTATCTTTAATCTCACTACAAGAATATCCATCTTGGTATAAATTTCTAATTTCGTTTTCATAAATTGATAATTTACTACTCCTAATTCTATTCTCTCTTGTCTTTACTGATGCTTTAGTACTTAACCCTTCATTCCTTTTCAGCTTCATTACCAGGGTTTTTTCTTTTAACCAATTCATAATTTTATGACTATATCTTAATGGATATTGTTTCCTTATTTCATACATGGGAATGCCCTCGCTGTATAGCTTCAATATCTCAAATTTATTTTCAGACCATTTCATTCGAATTCTATACTAATTGATTACTTAAAAGATAAGAGTATACAGAAGTACAAAAAGCAGCAAAATAACCAAAAGCTTGAACAACGTTTATTGTTCGATTCAATTTATTACTGTCATCTATATAAATTCCAAAATCTTCAACAAATTCACTCATCCCCATTTTTACTCCGTTAATAGTTTTTATTTCCCCCTTATTTTTTAGTTTAGGGATTTTTCTAGTAGCTTGATAAAAATGAAATATTGTCAACATCAAGAAGATAAAACTGAAGACAATCCAAAGAAGCTGATTATTCATATCTTATGATACAACCTAGTGATAATAATCCCAGAACATTGCTTTGCTTTTGTATAAAATCAAAAAATCAAAATGTTTTATCAATAGACTATAATTTGATTAATGGAAACTGAAAAATCACCCAAGAGAAGTTTGAGAAAGATATTTCGAAATGTGTGGTTATATTCTTTAATTCTCTTCATCGTTGGGTTAATAGGATTTAGATTTTTGGGATGGGAAGCTGGTTTTAGTAGAACAGCAACCATCGTAATTATGGGTGCATCAGCTTTGGTTGGTGGAATATCTTTTTTGACATGGATTTCAATCCTAATCTTCTCAAATAAATTTTCTCGAATCATCATAATACTATTGGGGATTTTTATATCATCTTTATACGCTTTAACCATATATTCAGTCACTTATATTTTTGTCTACAGCCGTGTATCTCAAGGAAGTATGGATACACTGGTTGATCTTCAATATATTCTTCCATTACTCATTTTTGGTCTCACCTTAGGTGTTTGGTTGAAAACAAAGCCGTTATTGATAAAAGGAATCGTTATCGCTGGGTTATTGGTCACATACTTAGCGGGAAGAAATTATGCAGTCGAGGCATATAAACCTCTTACCCAAGCCTTTAATTTTATTGACCGGGCTAATTCTACTGAAGGGTTGGCTTGGACAAATGAACCCGATGATAATAAGTATTTGGAAGGAGAAAGAAAATACGTAGCTTTATACAAGCAAGCTTCCGAATCAATTAAAAATGATGTTTTTCGCTCTTGGCCAAGACAATATTTTAACGATCTCTACCGAGTAGAAAAGAAAGTTTTAGATTATGATGAACAGCTCTTTACAGGGAAATTGAAAATCTCTCAAGAAGAAATAGATAAAATCACAGCAGAAGTCATGAAAGAAAGAAGTGATATTCTTGCTTCGGGGTTTTCAACTCCATATTGGACTGAGTTCTTCATGGTTGTTAAATAGTTATTCCCCACGAGTGGGGTTATACAAATTACATTTTTTTCTTTAAATCATAATAATACTTATATGACTAAGTCAATGAAATATTTATTAGTCTCACTAATAGTAATTACCGCATTCTGTGTTTTATTCAACAGACAATCAAAAAAAGTTCTTATCTCCAATACAACTTCTAATCTTGCAAAAACGTCTGTAGATGAAAAGACGGCTTGTTCTGATGTTATTGCCAAGTATGCAACAGAAAGTGGAATACCAAAATATTCAGGAGATATAAAACAGATCAATTTCAATTCTTTGCCAGAAGCAAAATTATTTAAGACTACAATCACCAATTCGTACAAAGAAGGCGCAAACTTTGCCGGGCACTATAATTTATCATTGTGGGGATGCGGAACTGATTGTTTTGGAATGTCAATTACTGATGTAGAAACGGGGAACATAATAGAATATTCACCTATACATGAAGGCTATCATCTAGATGGCTATAACGTCGATAATCGCTTAATAGTATTCAATCCCATTAATGCGGGAATGGAAAGAAAAATATACAAATTATCCGAATCGAGCAATAAGACTAACGCTCTTGAACTAATATGTTCGGAAATATCTCAGAACGACATGTATCAATATCCTGAATAATAATTAGCATATTTATTGGTAATGAATAATCGAACTATAAAAAACATGAAACTAACTGAAGTTAAAAGCTGGATTTTTAATAAATGCAAAAAAAATAGTGCGGCTATTAAAAAGATAACTTTGGGTCAATGGATAATAATTGCCTTATTGCTTTTAATATTATGGCAATTAATCGACGCTCCTATTTTTAGAATGCATTTCATTAAAAGAAGCTATATATTTGAAAAAAATAAAGGTGAATGTATCCTCAATTATGGATCACAGACATGCAGTGTGTCGTTTTATACTCGACCAAGTATATTTATCGTAATTACAAAACATGAAGGGGACGTCATTTTTGCAAAAAGCATTAATTTTTTAGGGAAATCTGTATTTAAAGACGGGACAGCCTATTGTCTCACTATACCGAAACCCAATTTCGTCACAGGATGTCGTTACAACGGAATAATATATAAGTTTGTTGACGTCAACGAAGAGAAATAAACTGAAAAACAAAAGAGTGAAAAAAGACGCAATCATATGCTTACAAATTTATAATCATGAAATGTGAAACTGAAGAAAATCAAAAAAATCAAAGTTTACAAATCATTCCAAGATTTTTCTTGGCAACCTTTTTTAAATAATGAAACATTTCATGATGAAGTAAATATTATTTATGGCGAAAACGGAAGTGGCAAAAGCTCAATAGCCAATCTGTTAAAAAATGTTTCGGAAAATAAAGATTTTGGTAAATACAAACCAATCGAAGCGTGTTTAGTCTTTGATGACGGTGAAAAAAAATATCCAGTAAACAACGACTGGGATAATAAAATCCCAAAAGGTTCTATTTTGTTTTTTGATCATGAATTTGTTGACAAAAATGTTCATATGGGGAGTAGGCGAGATACAACACAAAACGGACAAGAACAGGAATCAGGCAAAATGATTATTGAGTTTGATAGCAACGCTATAAATTTGCGCGGTGTACGAGACGTTGCGAAAAAAGCGAAAGAGGAACAAGACCAGAAGATTAAAGATTTCAATTCAGCAAATAAGGATTACTTGTTCAATATTTTGACTGATGATGAAAAACTATATTATCAAAACTATAAGGATAATACCGAAGATGAAATCAAAAAAGTAAAACAAGACTTGGAAAAAGAGAAAAGGGAAGCAGGAAAAAATTTTGAAATTGATCAAGGCCTACAGAAGAAAGTCACGAGCATTCAGAGCGGAATAAAAAGTTTGCCGACAGAAGAAGTTGAAATCTCTCTTTCAGATATTGAAACCTATCAGAAAATTTTTGATTTTGATCTAAAGGAGCGGGCATCAATAAAGGCCGAACAAGATTTGATTGATAAAGTCAAAACGCACAAAATATTTTTTGAAACTGGTTTTGAAATCAGAAAAACACATCAAAACCGATGCCCTTTTTGTCAATCCGAAAACGAAGAAGCGGGGATTAAGAAAATTGTTGATTTGTTCAAGCAAATTTATGACACGACATATAAAACACAGGCACAACAATTTGAAAAAGATAAACAAACCCTACTTGGTGAAATTTCACAAATTACGAAATCAGTCTCCGATTTTGATTTGAATAATATTTTTCTAGAACTTAAAAAATTGGATCAAAACTATAAGATACCATATATCTACTCTGTTGAAGACGAAGAAATATACAAAAAGCCAGCTGTGAAAGAGATAAAAGATTTGAGCGATAAAATATCAAAACTTACAAAGCCAGACAAAGAGAACATCAAAGATCTTTATACAAAAGTAAAAACTGAATTTAAGGTAATTGAAGCGTTTTTCAAGGCAATTGGTGATTTCGTAGAACAAAGGAACAATCTAATTGTTAAATTCAAATCTGACAATACTGACGAAAAGCTTCAAGCACGAATTGCCACAAGCAGTAAAAGAATTGCTGAAGTTGAAAAAGTGTTGGTTTTTATCAATGGGAACAAGATAAAAGAGCAACAAAAGAAAGTGCAGAAAGAAAAGGAACTGAAAGTGATGCAAGATGTTTTAGCTACGTTAAAAATAGAATACGAAACGGCATTGAAAAATTATGAGGAACATTGCTCAACAAAAGCCTTTTCAAATCTATTGTCCAAAATTCAAGATTATTTCAAGAATTTCAATTTCAGTTTTAAGCTTAAATTGAAAACAGACCCAACAGGTAACAAAACCGAATTTCCTTTTGCTTTCAAAGTTTTGGATTTTGAGGGCAACGAACGGGATTTTAATGAGGGGCTTTCTGAAGGGGAGATTCAGGTTTTGTCCCTTTGCTTTTTCTTTGCTTTTCTTGATATACAAAAAGAAAAAGATCAAAAAATACTTATTTTTGATGACCCAATCACGAGCTTGGATAGTAGCAATTTGAGCTATCTTGTTGATTTAATTTCAGAAGAACAAAATAACTTTTCACAAATATTTGTTTTTACCCACCACAGAACCTTTTTCAAATTTTTAAGAAAACGATTCGGACAACAAAAAATTGGGTGCAAGGAATTTAATGTCATTAGGAACAGAAAGGAGTTAGGCGGAAGCTTTTTATGTAAAAGTCATCAAACAGACTTTATGCCGTTGCTTAGAAATTTTGAAAGTGATTTGAGAAGTTGGTCTCCTTTAGATATAGAATTAAAAATAGTTGAGTACGGCCAGTATTTAAGATATGAGGTTGAAAAGTTCATTAAGAACGAGCTGCTTCATATAAATGAAACAAAATTTGAAGATATTGTAGACGGAGTAAAAAACAACCAAAACATTAATGTTATAGATTTAGAAAAAATTAAAGAAATATACTTATTTTGCAATTGGACAACTTCGCATGTCGATGTTGGTGATGATCATGGTCTTGATCAACTGAAAACTAAAATAATCGACTTTGTATCCATAATTAATTAACCCATAATAATTAATTTTGCGTTTTCTTTTCTTTTTGCACTACTGCGGTAGTGCCGTTCGAGCCGATGTTTCGGCAGTTGTTGGCGAACCGCGAGGCCGACAGGCCGAGCGGTGAGCCAATTAAGTTAGCAATTCTGTTGGAAATAGGTCCGAACTTCGTTATAACACCTCACACTCAGAGAGTTTTCGCTCTCGTCAGGGTACATCGCCCGTGCGCCCGCCCTCGCACGGAGCGATGTGAAGGGCTTTTAAGTTGTATTACTATCAAAAAGAAAAAAGAAAAGAAAACGCAAAACGGGGGACAATTCCAGTTTGTCTTGGCTGTACTCTTTCGGGAAATATATGGTTAAATGAATGTAAGGTGAAATACATTTTGTATTGTCGAAAGAGTACCGATGAAAAAGACAAACAGGTCTTGTCCATTGAAGCTCAGATTGCTGAGCTTACCGAGTTCGCCATAAGGGAAAGGCTTGAGATAGTCGCCACTTTCTCCGAATCAAAAACAGCCAAGACTCCAGGCAGACCAATCTTCAAGGAGGTGCTAAAGAAAATCGAAAGTGACGAGGCCGACGCCATTCTTTCCTGGCACCCCGATAGGTTGGCCAGAAACAGCATTGATGGCGGTTACCTCATCTATCTTCTCGACACAGGGAAGCTCCTTGACCTCAAGTTTCCTTCCTTTTGGTTTGATAACACTCCGCAAGGAAAGTTCATGCTCAACCTCGCTTTCGGTCAATCCAAATACTATGTCGATAATCTCTCGGAGAATGTTAAGCGTGGTCTTCGCCAAAAGATTAGGAATGGCGTCTGGCCTTCCCAAGCCCCTTATGGCTACTTGAATAATAAAATTACTCGGGGTATTGAAATCGATCCGGAAAAAAGCAAAGTCGTGAAAAAAGCCTTCGAAATCTTTGCAAAAGAAAAAGTTTCCTTCTCCGATGTTTCACTTCTTCTTGCCAAAGGCGGTATTCATAAAAGAAGTGGCAAACCAGTTGGTATCAGTCAAGTCCATAAAATGCTCACCAATCAGTTTTACATCGGCATCATGTCATATAACGGGGAATTTTTCGAAGGCAAACACGACCAATTCATCACTCGCCAACTCTTTAATAAGGTAAAGAGAAGACTAGAAGAAAAAGGCAACTCCAATTTCAAGTTTCGTGATTATGCTTTTTCCGGTCTCATGCGTTGTGGGGAGTGTGGCGCGACTATTACGGCCGAAACTCACACCAAGCATTACAAAAACGGCACTCACCAAAAATTCGTGTATTACCGCTGTACCAAAAAGCTTAGACCTTGTTCACAACCATATTTACCAGAAGAAAAACTCAAAGATCAACTCCGAGGATTCATCTCCCTCGCCACACTCCCCAAACGCTGGGGGAACGACTGGCTCAAGTGGTTGGAAAAAGACAAAGTCACGGGGCGGCAATCTGCAGATTCATTTTTTGAAAGATACAAACTAGATATACAAACCATTGATGGCAAACTCAACCTCTTACTTGATAGCTATCTTGATGGCACAATCAACTCTCAAACATACAAAGGCAAAAAGAACCAGCTCTTTACCGAGAAACAAAATCTAGAAGACAAGATAGCCAAAACAAAAGCAAAGGGAAGCAGTTGGCTCGAACCCATGACAGAATTCGTCTTTTGCGCTATACGAGCGCAAAAAATCGCGCGACCGAATACTGCTAGCGAAGATCTGCGGATCTTCGCCAAAAACATCGGCTCGAACTTCTTTTTGAAAGATAAACAACTTACATGGGAGATGAAAAAGCCCTTCGCATCGCTCCGTGCGAGGGCGGGCGCACGGGCGATGTACCCTGACGAGAGCGAAAACTCTCTGAGTGTGATCCCGGCGGGAGTCGAACCCGCGATCTTTTGGATGAGAACCAAATGTCCTAGACCACTAGACGACGGGACCATGTCTGAACCTGTATATTGTACCAAATTAGTGCGCCAATTTGACTTGATAGGTTCAAAAGTGTAAAATGCAACCCGTTAGGCCAGAATAGTACGTTTGTCGGTATTTCCATCAAAAGTTCCGCAACTATTGTTTTTTTGGTCAAACCCTGTTTTACTAGCTTGACATATCAGTAACAGGCCTTATATTTATAATCTGTAATTAAAAATAATATGAACCAACAAAACCAAAGAGTCCAGATGACACCCCTCGGCTATCGCCAGCTTGTCGATGAACTCGAACAACTCGAAAAGACCAGTCTTCCTGAGGCCATCGAACGCCTCTCTAAGGCCCGTGATTTTGGTGATCTCTCTGAGAACGCCGAGTATCATTCTGCCAAAGAGGCTCTTTCCGCCATGGAGGGTCGTGTCGAAGAACTCAAGGATATCCTTACCAGGGTAACTGTTGTTGACGTCCAAAAAGCCGGACTCGACTCTGTTGGCTTAGGTAGTGTTGTTCATATTGAAGTCAACGGCTCCGTCCACGAATTCACCATCGTCGGTGAATGGGAAGCCGATCCAGCCGCCAAGAAAATTTCCCATGAGTCTCCTCTAGGTAAAGCCCTCTTGGGTAAAAAAGTTGGTGACTCCGTTGAGGTAGAAGCTCCTTCGGGAACTATCTCCTACGCCATTAAAGAGGTTAAGTAATCTCTCCCTTTTCGTCATAAAATACTGATATGAATGAAGAATATCTTTCTGCGGTTAAATCTCAACTAGACGAAAAAATATTTGTCCACTCACTTGCACTCCAGGCCTGTATGGGCGGACTTTATGACTATTTTTCTTCCCAAAATATTCTCGCCCAAGACGAACCTTCTAAAGAAGACTGGCTTCTCGCTGGTCTGATCCACGATATCGACTACTCGGAGCCCTTCAAAGAAGACCATCCCAACAAAACCAGAGAAGCTCTTAAAAAATACAATCTGGAAGTATCCGACACAATTTTGGATATCGTCAAAGCCCATGCTCCGGAAAAAACCGGCGTTAAACCTACCTCTAAAGCCCAATGGTCTCTTTTCTGTGCCGACTCTCTCACCGGTCTCATCATGGCCACCTCTTATGTGTATCCCAGTCGTAAAATCGCCGACGTCAAGCCAAGTTCTGTTATTAAAAGATTTCTCAAAGAACCTCGCTTTGCCGCCGGTACCAGACGGGACGAAGTTATTCTTTGTGAAAAAGAAGAAGGCTTAAATATCAAACTGGATACTCTTGTTGAAATCTGCCTTACCTCGATGCAAAAAGTTTCCGATAGTCTTGGATTATAAAAAGGATATAATCAAACCATGCTTGATATAGCCTACATTCGCGAAAACCCAGACAAAGTAAAACAGGGGATAACAAATAAAAATTTTAATCCCGACATTGTCGACAAAGTTCTTGCCTCCGACACCAAACGTCGTGACCTCATCGGTCAGATAGAGGTAATCAGAGCCGAAAGAAATAAACTAAACGACGAATTGAAATCCGAAAGAACTCCCGAACTCATGACCAAATCGGGACAGCTCAAAGAAAAACTCCAGACACTAGAACCACAGCTTCGTGAGGTAGAAGAAGAATATGCCTCCCTTATGCTCCAAATTCCCGGTGTTCCCCTGGATGAAGTCCCCGTCGGCAAAGACAGTACCGGTAATGAAGTTATCCGCACTTGGGGCGAAGTTCCTAAATTAAATTTCACCCCCAAAACCCATATCGAACTCGGTGAATCTCTCGACCTCATCGATATCGAACGCGGTTCCAAGGTTGCCGGATTCAGAGGTTACTATCTTAAAAATGAAGCCGTTATGCTTCAATTTGCCCTGATGCTGTACACTCTCCAGAAATTCATCTCCAAAGGCTACACCCCCGTCACCCCTCCCGTTATCTTGAAAAAGCGCTCCTTTGTAAATACCGGTCACTTCCCTTGGGGTCAAAAAGAAACCTACAAATTTGAATCCGTTGAAGGAGAAGATGAAACCTATCTTGCCGGTACTGCCGAAGTTCCTCTTGTCTCTATGTACCAGGACGAAATCTTCAACGAAAAAGATCTTCCCATCCGCATGATTGGTTTTTCTCCTTGCTACCGCAAAGAGGCTGGCAGTTATGGCAAAGACACCAAAGGAGTTTACCGTGTTCATGAATTTGTCAAAACAGAACAAGTTGTCATCTGTAAAAATGATGTCGAAGAGTCCAGAAAAATTCACGAAGAGATGATGGCTCTCACCGAAGAAATTGCTCAAGAACTAAAACTTCCGTACCGAGTCTTAAAGATGTGTACCGGTGACATGGGCGAACCTCAGGCCAAAAAATATGACCTCGAAGCTTGGATGCCGGGAAGAGGTGACTATGGCGAACTTGCCTCCGACTCCATCATGCTCGACTTCCAATCTCGAAGAGCCAATATTCGTTACCGCGATGCAGGCAACGAAATAAAATATGTCCACATGTTAAACAACACAGCTTCAAACTCTCCTCGTTGGCTGGTTGCCATTCTCGAAAACTATCAACAGGCAGATGGCTCTATTAAAATTCCCGAAGTCTTAGTTCCATTTGTTGGAAAATCTGAGATTAAGCGTGGCTAAAAAAACTTTTTTCGTTCTTCTTTTTCTGGCGGCTATTCCCGGCATAATTTTTGCCTTACCAAAAATTCTAAAGTCCGATCTCATCTCTCCGTTTTTTCAGGGACCGGATCAAACCGAGAAAATTTCTCAAAGAGTTTCTCCACCTCCCGTTCTCGATATTTCCAAAGTCAAAACCATTTCCAGTTTGGAAAATATTCCCCGTTATCTTGTTTATAACAGCGATTCAAACAAGGTTTACTACGCCAAAGGCGCCGACATTCGTCTTTCACCGGCTTCTTTTACGAAACTTCTTTCCTCCCAGATTGCTCTCGATCTCGTTCCCAAGGAATACATGATCACGGCTACTAAGCAATCGATCGATAAAGTACCCACAATTTTAGGTCTCAAAGAAGGTGAAAAAATTTCCGTCTCTGATCTTCTCCGGGGGGCAATAGCCACCAGCGGAAACGACGCTGCCCAAACTCTCGCCGATGGTGCCGCTAAAGCCGTCGGTATTAGTCCCGTAGAATTTGTCTATTATATGAACGCCAAAGCTCAGCTCCTTGGCCTCAAAAACTCTCATTTCAGTAACCCCGACGGACTAGATGAACAAAATCAGTACTCAACTTTATTAGACATCGCCAAGCTAGTAAATAATGTACAAAAAAATTACCCGGAAATCATGGAGGCAGCTCAATCAAATAATGAGGATATTCAAAAAACAGCCGACCATGGCTTCTATTACCTCCCCAACTGGAACGGTTTGTTAGGAGTCTACCCCGGTATTACCGGTTTAAAAATTGCCTATACCGAAGACGCCGGTTACTCCACCATAGTGACCGCCAAACGTGAAGGTTACTCTATGGCCGCTATCGTTTCCGGTGCCGACTCATATCTTGAACGTGATCTTGCCGCCGCCGACCTTCTCGATGCCGGTTTCTTGGCCCTCGGTTTGGAACCAATCAAAATAAACAAGAATCAACTGAACATTCATTACAAAGAGTGGGGCGACCTAGCCAGAAAAATCCAAGCCGAGTTAAAGGCTTTGGAAGCCAATAACTGATATGAGTTTTTTAAGTCTTTTCTTTCCCCAAAAATACACTTTCCCTGATTCAAAATACAATAAAAACATTTCCGTTCTTCGATATCTCAACTCAGACACTTTAGCTGTCGATGGTCTCATCGAATCCGGGGATGTCATGACTCGCGTTTGGAAAAAGGGTATTACTGCTCTTCTTCCCAAAACTTTTGTACCTCAAAATGTTCTTCTTCTTGGCTTGGCCGGTGGTAGCAATGCTCATCTTGTCAATCGTTACTTCCCCAAAGCCAAAATCACCGCCGTTGAGATTGATCCTTTTATGATTGAGTTGGGAAAAAAATATTTCCGACTCGGCAAAGTAAAAAACTTGAAAATCATCATCGCCGACGCTCTCAACTACGTCAATAATCTTAAAGCCCAAGATCAATTTGATTTGGTTTTAGTTGACTGTTTTATCGGTAAAATCATCCCCAAAAAACTTGAAGATGTTCTCTTTTTTAAAAAATTAAAAGCCCACTCTCGTTTTGTTTTAATAAACCGACTTTGGTGGCACAACGACAAAATCATCACTGCCAATTTTTTCCGACTCCTATCTTCCCATTTCTTTTTTATCAAAGCCCATACCGGCTCAAACGTAGTCATTTCTCTCGTCTAACCAGTATAATCAAATCGTATGTTCTCATTTCTTGACCCAATCCTTAACCCTAATAAAGTTGAAATCGAAAAACTCAAAAAGATAGTTGAAAATATCAACGTTCTCGAGACGGAGATTCATAAGATGAAAGATGATGAATTCCCTGCCGAGATTGCCCAGATCAAAGAAGAACTCCAACACGACAAAAACATCGAAGAAGTTCTTCCTAAAGTATTTGCTCTCACTCGTGAAGCGGGCATAAGAACTTTAGGCCAACGTCTTTTTGATGTTCAGTTGATGGCCGCCATTGTTTTTCACCAAGGAAAAATTGCCGAACAAAAAACTGGTGAAGGAAAAACTCTCTCCGCCGTTCCCGCCATGGTCTTAAATGCTCTTACCGGCAAAGGCGCTCATCTCGTTACCGTCAATGATTATCTCGCTCGTCGTGACGCTGGTTGGATGGGTCCGGTTTACAACTTTCTTGGTCTTACCGTCGGCTGTATTTTTTCCGGTCAGGGAGATCTCCCGGCTTCAACCTATGATCCGGAATTTTCCGACAGTACCCACGCCGACAGTCGTCTCCAAAAACTCCGCCCAATAACAAGACGCGAAGCCTATGCCTGCGACATCACCTACGGCACCAACAACGAATTTGGTTTTGATTATCTAAGAGACAACATGGCCCGCTCCTTGGAACAATTAGTTCAGCGTCCTCACCACTTTGCCATTGTCGATGAGGTCGACTCCATTCTCATCGATGAAGCCCGTACTCCGTTAATTATCTCTGCTCCGGACGCCGAAGCTACCGATCAATATTTCCGTTTTGCCTCCCTTATCAAAACTCTCTCCGCCGATACCGACTACGAAGTTGACGAAAAACAAAGAACTGCCAATCTCACTGATCACGGCTTAAGGAAACTCGAAAAAATTCTTAATGTAGAAAACCTATACCAGCAAGACTATCAAAGTCTTCATCACCTGGAGCAGGCCCTCAAAGCTCATACTCTTTTTCAAAAAGACAAAGACTATGTCATAAAAGACGACGAAATAATAATTGTCGACGATCACACTGGTCGTTTGATGTATGGCCGCCGTTACTCCGATGGACTACACCAAGCTATCGAAGCCAAAGAAGGTGTCAATGTTCAACAGGAAAGCCGCACCCTCGCTACTATTTCTCTTCAAAACTATTTCCGTCTTTACGAAAAGCTGGCCGGCATGACGGGAACCGCATCTACCGAAGCCGAAGAGTTCAAAAAAATCTATAATCTCGACGTCATCATTATCCCGACGAACAAACCCTGTGTTAGAGAAGACCACCCCGACACTGTTTACAAAACCCAACGCGCCAAACTTGGAGCTTTGGTTGCCGAAGTCATCGAACTTCACGCCAAGGGTCAACCTATTCTCATTGGTACCAAGTCCATCGAACAAAACGATATTGTCACCCAATACCTCAAGAAAAAACGTATTCCTCATCAGGTTCTAAACGCTAAAAATCATGAAAACGAAGCCCAGATTATCTCCGAAGCCGGACGTCTCGGCGCCGTTACGGTCGCTACCAATATTGCTGGTCGTGGTGTCGACATCGTTCTCGGCGGAGACAAACGTGGTCGTGATGAAAAAGAATGGCAGAAAGAAGCTGACAAAGTCAGGGAAGTTGGCGGTCTCCACATCATCGGTGCCGTACGACACGAATCACGCCGTATTGATAATCAGCTAAGAGGTCGTTCTGGTCGCCAGGGAGACCCCGGTTCCAGCCGTTTCTACATCTCTCTTGAAGACGACATTATGCGTATCTTTGGTGGTGAGCAGGTAAGCCGTTTGATGGATTTTCTCAAAGTTCCCGAAGACCAACCTCTTGAAGCAGGTATGGTTACCAGAGCCATCGAAACCGCCCAGACAAAAGTCGAGTCCTTCTATTTTGACCAAAGAAAACATCTCGTTGAATACGACGATGTCATGAACAAGCAGCGTCAAATTTTTTACAAACGCCGTCTTAATCTTCTCGACGGGGGAACCAAAGTTACCTCCAAACAAATTGATCAAGGCCTCGAAAGAGAAATAGACTACCTTGCCAATATCTATGCTGCCTCGGGTATCAACAAAACCGAAGCCGACATGATTCTCAAAGAGTTCCAGCTCATTCTTCCCATAGATCCTCACTCTGCCGACCTCATCGAAAGCAGTCTCATCGGCAAAGAAACAGAGGAAGTCAAAGAAATTCTAGGAAACGTCATTAAGGAAGCACGCAAAGCTCAAAAGGAACGTTTTGGTGATGACACTCTCGGTCAGGTTGAGCGCTTTGTTCTTCTCCAATCCTACGATGAACTCTGGATGAATCACCTCGACGCCATCGACAATCTTCGTGACGGTATTGGTCTCCGCGGTTATGCTCAAAAAGACCCCCTTGTTGAGTACAAACAAGAATCTTTTGCCATGTTTGAAAGTCTTCTGACACGTATTGACTCCACCACCTCTCATCGTATCTTCCGAGTTCAAGTTCAGATGCCCACGGAGATGGCTCAACCCATCAAAGGTGTCGAAAAGTCCACTTCAGGAGAAAAACAAATTGCCACCAAAAAAGAAAATAAAATCGGTCGCAATGATCCTTGCTGGTGTGGGAAACTAAAACCGGATGGTAGACCAGTAAAATTCAAAGACTGTCACTACCCCAAGCTACAATCTTAAATTCTCATAAGGTAGAATAAATTAATGCCCAAAGTCATCCTCATTTCTGGCGGAAGCGACGGACTTGGAAAAGCCATCGCCAAAAAACTCGCCCCAAACAATCAAGTTGTTATTCTTTCTCACAACAAAGAAAAACTAGAAGCAACCGCTAGAGAACTCAACTGTGATTTTGTCGAAGCCGAACTGACCGACTATGAATCACTCAAGTCTGCCGTAACCCAAGTTGTTGAAAAGCACCAGACCATTGATGTTTTGATAAATAATGCCGGTATCTGGATGGAAGGAAAATTGGAAGACAACGAACCAAGCAAAATCAAAGAATTAATTGATGTCAACACTACCGGCACAATTTTTCTCACCAGAGCGGTTCTCCCCGTAATGAGGTCAAAAAAATCCGGCCAAATAATCAACATCGTTTCTCAAGACGGTCTCTGTGCCAAAAAAGACCGTTCCGTTTATCACGCTTCAAAGTGGGCCCTTACTGGTTTTACCAAGTGTCTCCAAGAAGACCTGGCCGATGAGAACATCAAAGTTACCGGAGTCTATCCCGGCCTTCTTAAAACCAATCTTTTTGAAAAAAGTGGGGTTAAGAGAGATCTTACTGACGCCTTAGATCCGGCAGAAGTGGCATTATTTATAGAAACTGTTATAAACTTAGGTAACAGTACTTATATCCCCGAGTTCAGTATTAAAAATAAACAAACAAACACAACAAATATGGATAACTCTTCCAATTCCACAATAGATCTCAATATCGATCCCAACATGATTGCTGCCCAAGACGACTCTCCCCAAACCACTCCTCCCAGTAATACACCGATCACAACTCCAACTCCTCCAGTTCAAAATTCCAATGTTATCGATATTACTCCCGGCTCAACAGATACTTTTCCCAGTGCCCCTATCTCCACCCACATCGACAACGTTCCTCTCGCCGAACCAAAAACGATGGATATTACCCCTCCCCAAGCCCCTCTTCAAACTCCCCCCATCGCCGCACCAACAAATACACCCGATGCTCTCTCTCATCTAGCTGACATTACTCCAACACCTACTCCCGAACCGACTCCTCTAGCCACACCATCTCCTTCTCTCATGCCAACTCCGGAAGAAACAATCCCCGAGACACCTTTCGCCATTCCTCCATACAATCCTACCCCAACTCCAGTTGAGTCGTCCCCGGTTGAGGCAACCCCACCAACCACTCCGCCCGTCACTCAATCAAGTCCTTTAGCTGAAGATCCCGATTTGGTCAAGCTAATCAAGTAATGTGGGTCAAGTAATCTGGACAAAACACCTCCACGAGAGAATCAAACAAAGAGGTCTTAACCCCAACTGGGTAGATATTACTGTTCGTTTCCCGGATGAGGTCCAGCCAAGTTCTACTACAGACTCAAAAAAGCACATCAAAGTTATCAACGGATATAAAATTGTTGCTGCCATCAAACGTCAGGGAAGTGACTGGATTATCACCTCTGCTTGGTGGAATCAGATAAACGGTCATCGGGTTACTCCCAAAACTAAAAAATCTTTTCTCGAAAAAATTATTTACAACTTTGTAGTTTACTTGGAAAAACTTCTCACCGGCAAAAAATAACTACTCGAGCGGTTTTTCAACCTTCATCAAAATCTTCTCCGTACCCACCACTATTTTTGAGTATTCTTCACAGTTCAATTTAGCGAACAAACCTTCTCTTGTTTCATTAGGGCACTCGTTTATCAAAGCCATTCCGTAAAAAGTACCACTCATTACCAAGATAGACAGCAAAGACACTCCTACAATTCTGTATCGAAAATAAACATCATCCAAAACAAAGTCTTCCCAACCCACCACTAGGTGGTAAAACCACTCCGAAAAAGAGACTAAAAATATCACTGCGACCACAATCCCGACGATAACTGGCATCTGCATATACTCATGTTATCATGAACTCATGAACACCCAAATAGAACAAAGATTAGAGTCAGCAAACAACCTACGCGAATCAGAAAACTATGGAGAATCCGCTAAGCTTTATACCGAATGTTTGATTGAGTTGTTAAAAACAAACGACCTTGAGGGTCTCATTCATTGTCTCTCCGGACAGAGTCTTATTTATAAAATTCAGGCTCGTCAAAATAATCTTCCCATATATCGTCATCTGACCATTGCTTTTGCCAAAGAGAGTTTTGCTATTGCCGAAAAAAACCAAGACCTTGATGGTCGTGTTCTATCGATTGCCTACAGCTCTTATGCCGATGCTTTATTAATGGACAAAAACTTTGCCGAATCTCTACCTGTATTTGAAAAATCACTTTCTGTTTCCACCGCCGCTATTCCGGAGAAGGGGAGACTCAAAGCACATATCGGCACCGTTAAATATGTACTTGGCGACAAAGAAGAAGGCATCATTTTAATTAAGGAAGCTCTTGTAGATATTCGTACCGGAGATCTCTCCACCTATCCAATTCGTGTTTGGGAAACCGGCGCTCTCAATGGTCTTGCTAAAATTATGGCCAAAGAAGGTAATCTTGATGAAGCCAAAAAGTTAGCCAATGAATCTCTTCGAATTGCCACCGAACACAATTTATCCATCAGAAAAAGAGAAGTTGAAGAAATCATCGCAAAACTCTCTTCCGGAAAAACAGATTTTTCTCTATAATCTAGTCTTATGAAAAAACTTCTTTTAGTTATCACCTCGGCGATACTACTTTCAGCCTGCAGTCTTACAAAAACATCCAGTAATCCCAATTACCAATTAACCGATATCAAAATCAACCCAACCAATATGGACAACACTACCCCAACTCAAGCTCCTCTCGCCGAAAACATTACCGCCGTTATCAAAACCAACAAGGGCACTATGAAAGTGGCTCTTTTTCCCAAGATAGCTCCCAACACTGTCAGAAATTTTGTTGAACTTGCTAAAGGCACCAGAATTAACCCCGTCACTGGCAAAAAAGTTTCTGATAAACCCTTCTACGACGGCGTTATTTTTCACCGCGTCATCGAAGGCTTCATGATCCAGGGTGGTGATCCTCTTGGTTCCGGCATAGGTGGTCCCGGTTATAAATTTGCCGACGAACCCGTCACCGAAGAATACAGCAGAGGCACCATTGCCATGGCTAACTCCGGACCAAACACCAACGGCTCCCAGTTCTTTATTATGCACAAAGACTATCCTCTTCCTCCAAGCTACACCATCTTCGGTCGCATTGATCCTTCAGATGTAGAGAGTCTCAAAACCGTCGATGCTATTGCCACTACACCCGTAAACGGCTCAGACAAACCTCTAGAAGACATCACTATCCAGTCCATAGTTATCGAAGAAAAATGAGACGAATTGGCGGTCATGTTTCCATGGCCGGTAGTTTACTTAATGCCGTTTCCAAAACGATTGAAATTGGCGGTAACTGTCTGCAGATTTTTGCTGGTTCACCTCGGCTTTGGTTCCGCAAACCATTTCCAGATGACCAAATAAAAAATTTTCTCGAAGAAACAAAAAAGTATGACTTGACTCCAACGGTTATCCACGCCCTCTATCTTGTTAACCTAGCGTCCACAAACAAGGACATTCTGGAAAAATCAATCAACTCCCTGGTTATCGATATGCAAAATGGTGCCCGCATAAAATCCGCCGGGGTCATTGTACATATTGGTTCTCACCTGGGTGCCGGTTTTGACGCGGTCAAAGATCAGCTTGTCGCCGTCATCCAAAGGATTCTTGCCAGTACTGAAAACTGCGATTTAATTCTGGAAAATGACGCTGGTCAAAATGGCAAAATTGGCTCACCGGAAGAAATTAGCTACTTAATAAAAACTATCAGCGACAAGCGTCTCAAAATGTGTCTCGACTCTGCCCATCTTTTTGAGTCCGGGGTCGATATCAGAAAAATAGAATCGGTCGAAAAATTCTCCCAGAAACTAATTCAATTAGATCTCGTCAATAAACTAGCTTGTCTTCATCTTAACGACTCCGCGACAGCCCTAGACTCTCATCGCGACATGCATGCCAATATTGACGAAGGGGAAATCGGCCTTGAAGGTTTAAGAAATTTAATCAACCATCCCTCCTTTAACTCTCTCCCCTTAATTTTGGAAGTTCCTGGAGAAAACAGGGCCGGATGTGACGAAAGAAACATTACTCTGACCAAAGGTTTAATTAATTAAACCTTTTCTTCCGGAGCGTCATGACGAATTTCTACGGCAGTTCCGGGGAAAAAAGACATACTCTCTCTTGAAGACCAGTAATCTGCGTCTCGAACGGCAGACTCAATTTTAGTTGGATACATTGCTCTCGCCATTTCTTCAAGATTTTTATTCATTTCCTCTTTAGAATACGGTCTGTCTTCGTATGGGCTTACGGCGTAACACCATGGAGCCATATGAAAGCGCACCGCATTTAATATTTCTTCTTTTGCGGTTGCATCCGGTAGGTTAAATTTTTCCAACCACCTGGCCGCGATCAGTCCGTGAGTGTAATCTGTCTTTCCGGTCATCCATATCACACCATCTTTACAAGTGTCATGCAGCAAAAAAGCACTAATAGCCATATCCAACTCTCTTGAGGAAAATCTGGCTCTTCGAGCATACTGTTCAACCACGGCAACTCCCTTGATTACATGGCGTACCAAGCCGCCTTCTCCGTTATCTTCCGGTGGGTGATACTTTCCGGAAGAACTGGCCGGACTAGTCCAAAATTTTGAATCTACTTCCCCAAAGGCTTGATAGGTAAAGTTTTTAATATCCTCCGAAACAATTTTCTCAATCTCTTTTTGTATCAGTCTCACACTTTCAATCGTCTGTTCCGAAAATTCCGGATTGGTGATGTTTAAAATTTCTCTCATATCGAGAATATACCACAGCTACTCGTACCGAATAGCATCGATTGGGGAGAGGTTGGCTGCTTTTTTCGCCGGGGACACTCCAAAGAAAATTCCGATTGCGCTTGATACACCTATAGCCACCAGCACTGCTACTAAATTCAAAGCCACCGGGAACCATATCTGGACCAAAAGCACAATTCCAGCAGCCAAGAGTAATCCCATCACTCCTCCAAAAATCGACAACATTGTTGACTCGGTCAAAAACTGTAACATGATGTCTCTTTTTGTAGCTCCAATTGCTCTACGAATACCCACTTCTCTGGTTCTTTCCGTCACCGTTGCATACATAATGTTCATAATTCCGATACCTCCAACCAGAAGAGAGATCGATCCAATTGCAACTAACACAATATTAATAATTCCAAAAATCTGATCTACTGTCGACAAAATCTCTGACTGTTGTGAAACGGAAAATTCATCTTTGTCATATCTCTTCAACAAGATTTTCTCAGCCTCTTCCGAAACTGTCATCACTAAATCGTCAGAAGGCACTCCAAGATATATTGACCAGAAGGTTTTTTTGGGATTCAATGAGCCAAAAGTTGTGGTGTAGGGAACTAAGGCTGATCCGTCTTGTTCTCTATCACCAGTTTTATTTGCCACACCTACTACTTTTAAACGTAAACTCCCAATTCTAATAGTCTTTCCTATCGCGTCATTTACATTTGTAAATAATTCTTCTGCTTTGGTGTATCCCAGAACTGCTACTTTTGACTTTTTTCCTACCTCAGTTTTTCCCCAAAGTTCTCCCACATTGATTTTTGTATTTTGCAGTAAAAACATTTCTTCATTTACACCAGTAATGTATCCGGTTACCTCTTTATCTGCCGAGCTGATGGTAACTGATCTAAAATACATAGGGACAACATATTTTAATCCGGGAATTTTTTGTAAATCACGTACGTCTTTTTCATCAAATTCCACCCCTCCAACCAACCCAGCACCCAAACCACCGGATATTCCGGAACCTGGCATTATCATGATCAAATTCGCTCCCAGACCCTCAAACTGTTTTTCGATATAGTTTTTTAATCCCAGACCCAGAGCAATCAAAAGCACCACTGACAACACACCAATCATGATCCCCAAAGACGTTAATGCGGTTCTGATTTTATCTCTCCTAAAATCAGCAATGGCCGATTTTAGAAGTTGATATATTCCAGATAGTCGTTTCATTTTTTATCCTCCACTATTTTTCCGTCCAAGACTTTTATTTGTCTATTTGTTCTGGCAGCGATATCCGGTTCGTGAGTGACAAGTAACACGGTTATTCCTTCTTTATTAAGATCTTCGAAAAGTTTTAGAATCTCGTTACCTGTTTTTGTGTCAAGATTTCCTGTTGGTTCATCCGCAAGAATTAATTGTGGATTCATAATTAGAGCTCTTGCAATGGCCACGCGTTGCTGCTGACCACCAGAAATTTTATTTGGATACGAATCCTTTTTTGACAATATTCCAAATTTATCCAGCAAACTTAAAGCTCTTTTTTCCGGATCAAAATCAAGTTTGTCTCTGGAGTATGTCACCGGAAGCAATACGTTCTCCTTTATCGTTAACTTATTCAATAAATTAAATTGTTGAAAAACAAATCCTACGAACTGGTTACGTACTTTTGATGTTTGATCATCATCAAGTCTGGCGGTATCATTCCCGTTGATAATTACCTTTCCTCTTGAAGGTTTATCCAATAACCCAATGATATGCATTAAGGTCGATTTGCCTGATCCTGAAGGTCCTACAATTGCCGA
This sequence comes from Microgenomates group bacterium, assembly GCA_049303575.1. Classification (GTDB taxonomy): domain Bacteria; phylum Patescibacteriota; class Microgenomatia; order UBA1400; family MFAQ01; genus UBA2277. The sequence continues at coordinate 376,936 of JBAQNH010000002.1, forward strand.
ATACTCACCTTTGTGAATCTCCAAATTTACTTCCGAAAGTGCAGAAAATATCGATTCATCGCCCATTACGTACTCCTTGGAGACGTTATTTAGACTGATTATAGATGGTGTCTTTTTCATTTAGTCCTTCTGTAATTATCACCATTCCCTCAACCGAATCGCCTGTTACAACTTCTTTCTGGGTCTTAACTCCATTAGTTACTAGAGTCACATAATATTTTCCGTCACTCTTTTTTAGAAATCCTTCCGGTACCACTAATACATTTTTAAATTCTCTTGTTATAAAACCAACGTCTCCGGTCATTCCTAACCGCACATTTTGGTTATTTTCTCCCATCTTTATATTCATTTTTATTTCATACACGGTTCCGGACTCGCCCTTCTTCGGGGTATAACTTATGCTTTTTATTTCCGCGGGAATTTCCATGTCGGAAAAAGAATCTAAACTAACGACACCCTGCATCCCTTGTTCAAACGACACCACTTCAGTTTGGTCTGCGGTTGCCGAGAAAATGATTGTCTTCGGATTTACCACTTCAAAGGTTGCCGTTGCGGGAGTAATATTTTGTCCGGCTACCGGTGCATCAATGTTGGTCACCACACCTTCAATTGGTGTCCACAAAGTTGCATATCTAAGAGCCAAGGACTGCGACTCCACCGAAAGAACGGAGTTGTTCAAATCAAACTGATATTTGTCCAAAGTCCTCTTTACGGTTGCCCTTGCTTCGTCGGTCATTCCGTCGGTCTGCCAGTCTTTGTTGTCAGCCTGTGCTTGTTCAAAATCCCATCGTGTTTTTGAATAAGTATTGAGTAACTTACTCATGCTATTTTGCAGTTCTCGTTTATCCAAAGAGGCCAATGATTGATATTTCTTTACATAATCTCCCTCTTTAACCCCCACCCAAGTCAAAAGACCGGATGCTTGGAACCGAAGTTCCACTCTTTCCTCAGCGTCTATTTCACCCGAAAGACTCAGTTCTTCTACCAAATCCTGTTTCACTACTACAAATGTTTTTGCCTCATTTTCTTTTGCCTTACTCTGCGTTATGTTCCACGTCACAAGACCACCAATCAAAAAACCGACTAAGAAAAGTAGCCAAAACCTCTTTACTATTTTTATAAATTTCATGTTTTATATATTTTTACCAACGAACAAACCAACCCAAAGATTATATACCTTCAGTATATCGTCATTTTAAGCTGTAAAATACAAGAATGATATCCGAAACTCAGCTAAATCTAACTGATCTAAAACGCAGAATCGACAGCCTCCGAACAAAGATAAACCTCGACCAACTCAAAGAAGAAAAACAAAAACTCGAGTTTGAGTCTGGGGAACCATCCCTCTGGCAAGACGAAGACAACGCCAAAAAAGTTATGTCCAACCTGGCACAGATTAGGGACTTGATCGACTCCATCGAAGGATTAACCACAGAGTTAAAAAATCTCGAAGAACTCCTAGATCTGGCTACCAAAAGTAACGACGACTCTATGGATAGCGATATTACAATTCTTAAAGAGACTCTGGAAAAACATCTCGAAAAAGTTGAGTTGGTTACCTATCTTTCCGGCAAGTACGACTCTTCGGAAGCCATCCTCACCATCAAAGCGGGCCAAGGGGGTACCGAAGCTATGGACTGGGCCGGTATGCTCTGTCGCATGTACACCAGATTTTTTGAAAAGCGAGGTTGGAGTTACGAAACCATAGAGTACTCTCAAGGAGATGAAGCCGGTATCAAAACCGCCACCTACATGATTCATGCTCGCTTTGCTTTTGGTTTTCTCAAAAATGAAAAGGGGACTCATCGCTTGGTTCGTCAATCACCTTTTAATGCCGATAAACTTCGTCAGACCTCTTTTGCTGGAGTCGAAGTCACTCCCATTCTTCCCGAAGACACCGATATCGTAATTCGTGACGAAGATATCGAGTTTGAAGCCAGTCGTTCCGGGGGAGCAGGTGGTCAAAATGTTAACAAAGTTAGTACCGCCGTGCGCATCAAACATCTTCCGACAGGCATCGTCGTTGAGTGTCAAACCCAACGCTACCAAGTTCAAAACAGAAAAATTGCCATGGACCTTCTTCGTTCCAAACTTTGGGATCTTCAGGAAGCCAAGCGTCAGGATGAAATCAATCAAATCCGTGGCGAAAAAACCACTGCTAGCTGGGGACACCAAATTCGCTCTTATGTTCTTCATCCATACAAACTGGTCAAAGATCTTCGTACCGAATACGAATCTACCAATCCCGATGCCGTTCTTGACGGCAATTTAGATGATTTTATCGAGGCGGAATTAAAGTTCTTCGCTCCCTCCCGCCAAATTTGATAAACTAAACCATGGATATAAAAATGATTGATCTCGATAAAGGCCAAGGAGAAGCCCCTGTTATCAAGACAGAGTCTGCTCCACCAGCCTCATTTACTACTGAAACACAACCCAAAATGAAAAATAAATCTTTCCTTCCTGTCATTATTGTTTTTATTCTCGTTGCCATCGGTGGTTTTTACTCCGGCGCCTGGCTCAAAGCCAAAAATTCCGGTACGATTGTCTCCGCCGAACTTTCCGGTATCCAGGCAGATATCCCTCAATCCGGTGTCAAAGTTGGTGACATCTTTGGCTCAGCAGATGAAAAAATCTTCAAAGATCCAGCTACGGGCGTCATTGACAAAGGTGGTTTCAATGGTGAAGGTACCCACAAACTTGTTCGTGCAGGTGGTATTTCTCAAACTGTCTATCTAACAAGTTCCACAATAGACCTCGACGCACTTGTTGGCCACCAAGTCACTATCTGGGGTGAAACATTCAAAGGCCAAAAAGTTGGCTGGCTAATGGATGTTGGTCGCGCCAAAGTTGAAGCTTTAAATGCTCCATTACCAAAATAATTATTGCCCGTGATTGATTTTATTCACGTCTCTAAGTCGTTTCCCAATGGGGACGTGGTTCTGGATGACATCGATTTTTCCATCTCACCCGGTGAATTTGTCATCATTACCGGTAAGTCCGGTGCCGGCAAAACCACCCTCGGTCGCTTGTTGATTCATGACTTAGTTCCCGATAAGGGGAAAATTATTGTCGAAGGCACGGATTTAAACAAAATAAAACCCAAGAGCATTCCCGTTTTACGAAGGAAAATCGGCTTTGCTTTCCAAGACTTTCGCGTCATTCCCGACAAAACTGTTGGTGAAAACATCACCGTTGCTCTCGAGATTGCTGGGTACGACCCCAAAAAAATATCTGAAAAAGTCAAACACACCCTAGATATGGTTGGCCTTTCGGGGAAAGAAAAACTTTTCCCCGGTCAGCTTTCCGGAGGTGAACTCCAGAGAGCTTCGATAGCCAGAGCCATCGCCGCCGAGCCCCCCATCCTTTTTGCCGACGAACCCACGGGCAATCTGGACAAAGAAACTTCTCTAGAGATTTTTAAATTATTGCAAAAAATCAACTCCGACGGCACCACCGTTATTATTGCCACTCACGACGTTACTTTAATTAACTTAAACATTGGCAGCCACATCCATCTCGAAAAGGGTAAGATAGTAAAGATAGAGAAACGTTCGGAAGAAAAATCCGAAGAAAAAGAAGATAAAGAAGAAAAAAAGGAGGCTAAGAAATAGTATGAACACCGCTCTAAAAAACATTCGCCGTTCACCCTACCAAGCCCTGTCTGCCATTTTCATTGTTAGCTTAACCATGTTTATCGTCGGCGTCTTTGCTTTAGTCACTTTTGCTTCTCAGGAAATTCTCAACAACTTTGAAACCAAACCTCAAATCATCGCCTATCTCAAAGACGGTCACACCACCGAACAAGTTGGTGGACTTCTTAGTTCTCTAAACTCCACCGAGGGAGTCAAAAACGCCATTTATATTAGTAAAGACGACGCTTTAGAGCTCTACAAAAAAAGTGTCGGCAACGACCCGGTGCTTCTCGGCACCGTTACCGACTGGGGAATTGTCACCGCTGACATTCTTCCCGCCAGTATTGAAATTACCGCTCAAAACCCTGAATCCTTCAAAAACATCGCTGCCACTTTGGAAAAAAGCGACATAATAAGTGTTACTCCTCAAGGTAAAAAGGAAATTGACTATCCTCAAGACGTCATTTCCGAACTCACCAAGTGGACTAACGCTATCCGTATCGGCGGCCTAGTTTTAGTCATTGCTCTCACTCTCGTTGCCATTCTTACAATCATGACCATCATTTCCATGAAGATCTCCTCCAGAAGATTTGAAATTAGCACCTTTAAACTTATGGGTGCCAAAAATTTCTACATCATCAAACCCTATCTTCAGGAATCCGTTATTTATGGTTTAGGCGGTGCTTTCATTGGCTGGCTTGGTTGTTTTGTGACGATTCTTTACTCCACTCCTTTCTTGGCTCCGAGAATCGGCTCAATCATCTCTTTCCCTATTTCACCTCTTACTTTTGCCATTCTCTTTGGCGCCCTAATTGTTTTTGGTCTTACCATCTCTTTTATTTCCAGTCTCTTCGCCGCCACCAGGTTTGTTAACCGTTCCAAATGAAAAAACTTCTGTTGGTTTTTGCCACCCTGCTTCTCTTTTTATGGATCAAGCCAACAAACGCCATTGATTGCGACGGCTCGGCTGATTCTGTAGAAGCTTGTACTCAGAAAATTAACGAACTGAGAAACGAAGAAACAACCCTCAGTCAAGCAATTTCGGTTTTAAACGCAAAAATAAATCTTGCCCAAGCCCGAATAAATCAAACTCAGGTTCAAATAAACACTCTAGAGAGAGAAATTACTGTTTTGGATGGAGTTCTCGAAACAGTCAACGACTCCATGGATCAGTTGGAAGTAATTTACACGGCTAGAGTTAGGGAAAGTTACAAACAGATGAGAGCCACTCCCGTCGATTTGATTTTTTCATCAAACTCCATAGGAGATTACTTTAACAAAGTTAAGTATCTCAACACCGTGAAATCCAAGGACCAGTTAATTCTTGCCGAACTGGAGAGATCGAGAGTTGATTACGATCAAAGAAAAAATGCCAAAGTCGAAAAACAACAAGAAGTCGAAAAACTAAAAGCGACCTTGGTTTCTCAGAGAAAAGCTCTTGACATTCAGCAAAAAGAAAAACAAAAAATACTCTCTGCCACTCAAAGCGATGAGGCAAAATATCAACAGCTTCTAAGTCAGGCACTGGCCGAAAAAGCCGCCATTGAAAAAGCATTAATTTCGAGTGTAAAAGTCGGACCAATTAAAAAAGGCGAACCAATTGCCCTTACGGGAAACTCGGGATACCCCAGTTGTTCCACCGGTAAACATCTCCACTTTGAAATCAGAAAAAATGGAACGTGGACTGATCCGGGTGGGTATTTATCCAGTAAATCAGTCAAAGATGAACAAAACGGTGGGGGAAACGTCACAATCGGAAACGGAAGTTGGTCATGGCCGTTAAACGATACTATTCGCCTCACCCAATTTTATGGCAACACACCTTACTCTTGGCGATATAAATACTCCGGTGGTGTTCACACCGGTTACGACATGGTTTCCACCTCAAGCGACATTATCTATGCACCCGCCGATGGTACTTTGTATAAATCGTCTCAAACTTGCGGCACAAGTAATATAAACATCGTCTACATAGAACATGCCGATAGCGTTGTCAGTTTCTATCTTCACGTTCAGTAACAAAATCCTGTTTTGATTGATATACTGGTTAATAGTGAAATATTTTTCACTACTGCTTACAACCTGCCTAGTATTTTTTCTGTTCCCAAAATCGGCTCATTCCGCCATCACCCTAAATATTTCTAATCTCGAAAAAGGAGAAAGTAATTTTTCTCTGGACGCCACTCTTTCTGGAATCTCCAGCTCTTCAAGCTGTTATGTTCAGGTTGTTATCACTGCTCCTGGTTCACCTCACTATTTTGGCCAAACGTGGAGTCCAAAAGGGGAGTGGTTCAAATATATTTCTTCTCCCGCCAAAGAGTACATTGTTGAGAACTTCATCAAACTGGAAAATGACCAAACAACCAAAATCATCTTCAATACCGATCCCGATGACGAAGACTACAAAGGTCCTGGCGAATATTTGGTTAAACTTAATCGATATACTGGTGGCTCAACTTCTTCCGCCGGTGACTCAAACTCTCTTACGATGAATATTGCCGACCCTACGCCCACGTCGGATCCTACGACTATCATTACGGAAACACCCACCAATACTCCTACATCAACTACCACACCAACAAACACTCCCACCAACACTTCCACACCCACACCGGTTAGAACACCCACTAAAACACCTACCCCAACACCTACTCCCACAACAAAATTAAAAACTACCACCCCTACCAAAACTCCAGTCATTGCAATCAAAACTACTCCGTCAAACTTACTTTCGACACCCTCCACCATTTTAGGTGAGTCTACCGACTCCGCCTCGTTAAGTGCCGATATGGTTGTAAATATTGAAATTACCCCCACTCCGGAAAATATAATTAATAAACCCAAAAACTATAAAACTCCATTTTTCATTGGTCTATTCCTTGCCGTTTCCTCCAGCGCCTTACTATATTTTCGCCATCGAAAAGATTAAAATACAAAAGATGGCTCGTAAATTTCTTAAATACACTCCGGTAGTTCTTTGGATGATCCTCATTTTTTGGATATCTTCAATTCCTGACCTTCCCTCAAACAAAGTTTATATTTTTGATTTTTTTGTTAAAAAATCCGCTCATTTTCTGGAATACACCATTCTCTTTTTACTCTGGTACAGAGCGATAAGGGAAAAAAATCCTTTCCTGGCAATTGTCTTTTCTCTAATTTACGCTTTTACCGATGAAATCCACCAGCTTTTTGTCCCCGGTCGTACCGGCAGGCTTCAAGACGTGGGCATCGATTTTAGTGGCATGCTCATTTCCGCCCTATTAATAGTAAAATTTGACCTATGGAAACTACTTTTATCTCCACTTCCTACGAAGAAACTCGAGAAATAGCCAAAAAGTTTGCCGAAAAACTTGAAAGGGGCACCACCATCTGTCTCTATGGAGAACTTGCTGCTGGCAAAACCACTTTTACCCAAGGAATTGGTCAGGCTTTTGGCATAGAACGACTTGTTTCACCTACCTTTCTCATCATGCGTCAGTATCCGGTTGAAAATCATCCCGTTATTAAAACCATTTATCATCTCGATCTGTATCGTCTTAACTCCATCGAAGACATCAAAGCTTTTGCTGTGGAAGAAATCTGGTCCGACCCCGAAAACCTTCTTGTTATCGAATGGCCGGAAAAGTTTAAGGAAAATCTCCCCCAAATTCGTTACGACATTTTTTTCAAAGCCAATGGTGAAAATGAAAGAGAAATTAAAATCCACGAACACAAATGAGAATCTACATCGACTCCACCGACAACACCAAAGCCGTCATAAGAATTAATGACAAAGAATATACGAGAAATGTGGAAAGTCCTAGAGATCAGGACGTCTTAGGTTTTCTTGTTCATTGTTTGGAAGAGCAAAACATCCGTCCTGAAGACATCGATGAAATTGAAGTCAATCCCGGACCCGGATCTTTTACCGGTACTCGTGTTGGCGTCGCCATTGCCAACGCCTTAGGATTTGCCCTAGATATTAAAGTTAACGGCTCAATGACGTCTGTCGAGCCAATCTATTCTTCACCTCCGTCAATTACTCAAAAGAAAGAAACTTGACAATTATGAGGCCGACGTTACAATACGTCCTAGAAGGCATTGATTTATAACCTCTATTTGGTCACTTTGGTTATAAGGAGCTAATAGTGAAACCGATCTAAAAAATTAGATCGGTCTACTGCCTGAACAAAATAAATCAATGAAGTCTCGAAATGTACGGAAAATAATTTCGTTTATTTCCTCTTTTAGTCTCGTACTTCAAACTTTTCTCCCCCTAACTCTTGCTTTGCCCGTTTATGCCGAAGATAGCACTTCTTCTGCAACGGTCGAACCAACTACTACCCCAACTCCAATACTAGAACCAACGGTCACACCCACGGTCGAACCAACTACTACCCCAACTCCAATACTAGAACCTACCACTACACCGACTACTGAACCTACCCCAGATATTGATCCAGCAATCACCGCTACCCCAACCGCACAACCAACTACAGAGCCGATAGTTGAGCTAATAGCCGATCCAACCGTCGAACCTACAACCACCCCAGCTCCAACAGAAATTCTAAACAACTCTCCTCCTGCGGAAGAGACCGCTTCTTCTTCAGAATCCACTCCCTCTCAAACAGAAACCTCCGCAGTAGAAACCATTCCTGAACCAATAACGATTGTTTCTCAACTTGAACAAGCCATCACTCCCGAAATTAAACCAACTCTCACAACCGACAAACCAGATTACTTCCCAACAGACACGGTCCATATTACTGGTACCAACTTTCTTCCAAATACAACCTACACGCTCCATATTTCTTCACAAGACAATCCTGTTTTCAACTATAATCCAGAAGTTACTTCCGATAAAAATGGAAGTATTTTTCACTCTTTCGTTTTAGACAACAACTACCGTCCTAACTATACTATCGACGCCCTCGATGCTTCAGGAACAATTGTCACTTCCTACTCTTTTACTGACACCGACCCGATAGCAAATGTCAGCAATTTAACTGAATTAACTGCTGCCTTGGCAAATACAAGTGTTACGACAATCAATATCACGGCCAATATTTCGGGAATTACCTCTAGCATAATAATTGGACGTGCCGTAATTATTAATGGCAATGGGTTTACCTTAAGCCCAACCTTCGAAAAAACTAGCAACTCCAACAACGCTACCCTTGCCATTTTAAGTTCAAATGTGACACTAAACAATCTAACTGTCGATGGCACCCTCGGCACTAGTTTGCACGGCATCAATATTTACATGGTAAATAATGTCCTGCTCGACAGTGTTAGTGTCTTAAATAATGATAGAGCTGGAATTGTAGTCAACGGTTCAATCGTGACCGTCAACAACATCACAACAGCTGGTAATGGTTGGGGTGGTATCAACGTTGATCAGGGATCCGGCGTAACAACAGAGGCAAAGTTAATTATTAACGGCATTAGTTCTCACAACGAAGCCATCCACATTTGGCTCGATGACACCACTAAAACTGTTTCTGTTCAAGATACTAATCCAAAACAGTATATATATCAAGATTATGGAAATAAACGTATTTATACATTAAAAACTACCGGTAATTCCTCCGCTGATCTTGACCAGTGGGGCAACGAAGCTCCTGTTGGTTGGCAAAACGGCAATTTAAATGGTAATCAAGCGGACTATTTTGAAGGCGACTCTGTTGCCTATAGAATGAAGTTTAATAATCTTTCTCTCTCATCCCACACAGTAACAATCGGTTGGGATACCACCAAAGGTGGAAAGCATGCGTTGGACTACCTAACTAGTTATGATCGAACTGAAACCACAGATCCCTGTTCCGGAGTCACTGGTTGTACCGGACCTGCAACAACTTTTACAATTCCCGCAGACTCAAATATTCCCGCCGATCCAAACTGGACAGGATCACAAATTCCTGGTAATTTTTCACTCTTTGGAGGAACAATAACCGGCGTATCTTCATACAACTTGATAAATTCGTATTCAGGCGATAGTGAAACTCAAATAACTATTACCTTTACAGCTTCTCAAAACAATCCGGTTTTAGCGTGGGGTGGTCATATCGCAACAAGAGCTAATTGGGGCCAAAATAATTCTGCAATCTCTATTTCAGGTTCGCCATATCATATGAGACTAAGAGGACTAGATGGATCAGGAGGAAATCAAGATCGATCTTTGGCATCAGAAGCAGTCATTTATCCAGCTACAATTACTATTGTTAAAGATGCGGTTCCCAATAGTGCACAGGATTTTTCATTCACAACATCGGGGACTGAACTCCCAATCTTTTCTCTTGATGATGATTCAGATACAGCCCTTTCCAACTCCAAGGTGTTTTCCATTACCAATTTTGCTAGCAATAACGGAGACACAAAAACAATAACAGAAAATCCCCAAGGCGGATGGTTACTTACAGGATTGGTTTGTAATGACAACAATGGATCCATTAATTTAGAAACAAGAACAGCTACCTTATCTGTCGTAGAAGGTGAAAATCTCACTTGTACCTTCACCAATACGCAACAAAATGGAACACTGAGAGTCAATAAGATCACTGTACCCAATGAAGCAGAAATTTTCAGTGTTACGGCAACTGGATCCGGAACTATAACCGGAAACGCAACCCAAAATGTAACAGGTGGATCATACGTAGACTTCACGGTTACAACTGGAACATACTCTGTTACTGAGTCTCCCAAAGCAGGATGGAGTGAAACAGAAAATACTTGTACAAATGTATCGGTTCCCGCAGGTGGAATGGGTGAATGTACAATCACCAATTCTCAAAGAGGAAGTATTTTTGGATATAAATATGAAGATGCCAACGGGGATGGACAATCTGGGGACTGGACACCTATTCAAAATTGGATAATCGAACTTTGGCAAGGACAAGCAAAAGTTGGGCAAACCCAAACACTGGTAAACGGTTATTTCTCATTTACCGATCTTATTCGTGGTGAATACACCCTGATCGAACAAATGCCCTCAGGATGGACAAATGTATCTACCGATTCATTAAATGTTTCGCTAAATCCAGGCGAAAATGACGGATCGAATAATTTTGTAAACACTAGATACGGCACAATTATTGTTGAAAAACAAACTCTTCCGGATGGAGATTTACAAAACTTTACCTTTACGGGTGACATTGCAGGTACCATCGCGGATGGAGAAACAATATCCGTTATAAATCGTTTGCCTGGAAGGTATAGTTCGACAGAAGTACTTCCCGATGGTTGGGATTTGACATCAATTTCCTGTAGTGACCAAAACAGTTCTGGAAATATTAATACCGGAGTTGCAACTTTTAATATTGAATCAGGAGAAACTGTCAAATGTACCTTTACCAATACCAAAAGGGCTCATATTATCATTGAGAAAAATGCAATTCCTGATGGTTCACAAGTATTTACGTTTAACAATAATTTTGGGAATGGAAATCTTACAACATTTAACTTAACTGACACCACCACCACTGGACTTCCAAACTATAACGCTGAAGTACTTCCAGGAACCTATTCAGTCTCGGAGAATGAAATTACAGGGTGGAAACAAGACAGCGCAGTTTGTGGCAATGGAGAAACTATAGATAGTATTGATGTGGCTGCAGGCGAAACAGTGACCTGTACTTTCACTAATAATAAATTATCCACAATTACACTACTCAAAAACACCGTGGGTGGAAACGGAAGTTTTGATTTTGATGCGACAGGTGTTGGTTTACCAGCAGACATTGATTTATCAACTGTTGCGGGTGTTGCTAGCCAATCATTTACCAATCTAGACCCTGACAATACATATTCTATTTTTGAGAATGTTCCTGCAGGATGGGATTTAACAAGCGCAGTTTGCGACAATGGCGACTCTGTATCAAGGATTACTCCGAATTCTGGAGAAGAAATTATTTGTACTTTTACAAATACTAAAAAAGGCAAAATCATCATTAAAAAAGAAACAAATTTAGATGAAGACCAAACTGAATTTAGATTTTCCTCTTCGTACTCTGAGGGTAACTTCTACCTGTCTAATGGTGAACAAAACGATAGTGGCTATTTAACCCCCGGCACATACTCAGTAAGGGAATCATCTAATGAAGGAGATGGTTGGGAGCTTACTAGTGCAGTTTGTAGTAATGAAGACACTCCCAATGAGATAACTCTCGGTGCCGGTGAAGAAGTTACCTGTACCTTCACCAATGAATATACTAAGCCCGAACTTCAAATCAGCAAATCCAACTTTGCGGGAGGCGATAAAACTCCGGGAAGTGCAGTTACCTACAGGATCTTGCTTAAGGTCCTAGGTTCAGACATCGACGGCATCACAGTCGAAGATCTTTTGCCCAAGGGTTTTATATATCGACCCGGTTCATACCAAGTCAAGATTAATGGATTGATTGTCGACATTGATGAACCAGATTATCAATCACCTGGTACTTGGATCATTGATTATCTTGTTAAAGCTGGCCAAGAGGTTGAACTTCTCTACACCGCCGATATTTCCGGAGATCAACAACCTGGTGTCTATCCCGATGCCGCTTGGGCAGTCGGAACCTCAATGACTGAAGAAGAAGTTTGGGCACTAGCTCAAACAGATGGGTATGTAGACACCAACTTTGTCGGCACCGAAGTGAATGTCATCAAAAAACAAACTAGTGACGACTCTTACTCCGTCGAAAAAGAAGAAATTAAAAAGGGCGAAGTGCTTGGAGCCACGACCTCTTTACCCGCAACTGGGGCTTCACCTGCCTGGTTAATGTTAGCCTTCGTCTGTCTTGTCTATGGAATCAGATTAATAAAGTCAGGTAACAAAAAGTAAATGAAACTAAAACTATTTTTCTTCATAATACTCGCAATCTTTCTTATCCCAGTATCCGTTTTGGCGGCCACTTTTTCAGTTCGTATTGGTCAACCAAAGACACCTACCAATCAGGATAATTTCAAACTAACTTTTGTTGCTCTCGATACTCAAACGAGTGGTCGGAATATTACCGTCAAGTGTTTTAAAAAAGGACCTTCTGATGGGGGATACTCCCAGTTTGATGGAGACAAAATTCTAATCGAAGGTGGCAACACTGATTACTGCAACGTTACCAGCAGTATTTTGAATTCAAACGGCACTTATTCGTTTTATGTCACTGCCGAAGTTCCTTCCGAACCAATTCTTACAAGTACAACTGTTTTCGTTGATTACAATAACTCCGGTCCCAGTACCCCAATCTCTTACTCCAAAGAAAGGTTAAACGACTGCGATTATAAGATTAAGTTCAAAACTGCCAATGATGGCAAAACCTCCAAGGTCGAGTTGTATAGGTCAGACTCACCTTCCATCTCCATTGACTCCGGCCATCTTGTGACGACCCAAAACATTGGACCCAACACCGAAGGCTCTTTCACCAATAGCGTCCCCACTTGCGGCAAAGAATACTACTTTGCTATCAGAGCGGTAGATAACTCCGACAATGTTTCCGGCATTACCGGCGATAGTTTTACCAAGGTAATAATCGAAGGTTCAACTACGACAACCGGAACTACCACCCAGCAAGCCCTACTTGCTCAAGGAGGTTCTCAGGTAACCGAGGAAACACCAACCGAAGTTGCCGAAACAGCCATTACTCCCTCGAGCGAAGCTACCTCAACCGAATCCGGCACCCCCGAAGTTTTGGGTGCGCAGAAATCTAGATGGGACAATATAAGATGGCTTTCAATTCCTCTGATACTCATCGCGACCTTCTTCTTCCTCAAGTCCAAAAAACGAGCATAATAGTTCTTGATGAAACCAGTTATTGGAGTCCTCTTAGTTATTTTCTCGATTGTTGTCGTGGCCACAACTTACTTTCCTTTAGTCAAAAATGAAGTTGAGTATCAACTCAACAAAGCGAAAGGACAAAAAATTGAGGAAGTTACTCCCCTTAGCCAGGAATTTGGTATCGTTATTTCCAAACTTGGTATTAATGCCAAGATAATAAAAAACGTCAACCCCTACGACGCCAAAATCTACCAGAATGCTTTAACCAAAGGTGTCGCTCACGCCGAAGGCACAGCTCTTCCCGGAGAAGATGGAAATATCTTTATCTTTTCTCACTCTTCGGAAAACTTTTATGAAGCAGTTCGATACAACTCCGTTTTTTATCTCCTTCCGAAGTTGGAGTTAGGGGATACCATCACCCTCTATTACGATAACAATCGTTTCGATTACCACGTTTCGGAAAAAAAAGTTGTTGATCCTGGTGATATAAAATATCTAAACGCCAACTCCGAAAAACCCCAACTTACTCTCATGACCTGCTACCCGCCAGGAACCAATCTAAAACGTTTCATCGTTGTCGCCAACTAGACCTTGTGCCATAATGAAATAAGTTATGGCACATCCGTTTATTACTCTTTTCGCACCCCATCCTCACAACAATCACAAAGCCAAAATTCTCCGGCCTCGTTCAATTGTTATCCTCATTGGACTTTTCATCATGGGCCGCTCCATTGTCGACATCACTGTCGGCCTCAAACCTGGCGTTCTTGGTTTTGCCTCACAAATTGATCCGGACAAAGTCATCGAGCTAACCAACACGGAACGTCTCAGTGCTGGCGTTACCCTTCTTAAAGAAAACTCTGAACTAGATCAAGCAGCCCTCGCCAAAGCTACCGACATGTTTGAAAATAATTACTGGGCACACGTTTCTCCGACCGGCACCGAACCCTGGTACTTCGTTACCCAGTCGGGTTACGAATATAAACACGCCGGTGAAAATCTTGCCCGTGACTTCAGCAATCCAAAGGATGTTGTGACCGCCTGGATGGCCTCTCCAACCCATCGTCAGAACCTTCTTGATAATCGGTACAAGGACATTGGTGTCGCCGTCGTTGATGGCTATATCAACGGTGTCGAGACTACCATTGTTGTCCAACTATTTGGTTCAACTCAAAACACTGTTGCCAAAATTGCTTCAACCACGGTGACCAATACTGTTTTTGCCAAGGAAGTTCCGGACAAGCTTATCCCCAGCTCCGGTCTTTCACCCATGGACCTCTCGCGCGCCTGGTCACTAGCCTTTGTCATTCTTATTTTATTTGCCCTTAGTCTCGACTGGATCTTCGTTCTCCGTTACAACATCATTCGTATCTCAGGTAAAACTTGGGCTCATTTAACCTACTTTGTCGGCCTCGCCATAATTCTCCTTATTATTCGTCAAGGAATCGTTCTATGAAAAAACCAATCCGCAGCCTACTGGACTATCTCCTTCTTACCGTTCTGGTTTCAATTGCCATTGTTCTTACTCTTTACTTCAACGGCAACAAGCTCTTCCAGCAGGTTATCGTTATCGGTTTATCTATACTATATATAGTATGGGGTATCCTTCACCACCTAAAGGAGAAGAATCTCCAGGCACAAATCATACTTGAATACGTTCTTTTTGGCCTCCTCGGGAGCCTAATAGTTATAGGATTATTAAATTAACAAACTTTTTCTAGCTGTATAATAGCAAAATATGAAAGGAATTGTTTTAGCCGGTGGACGTGCAACAAGACTCAGACCATTAACCTGGGTAATTAGTAAACAGCTTCTTCCTGTTTACGATAAGCCCATGATCTACTATCCCATTGAAACCCTAGTCAAGGCTGGTATTAAAGATATCCTCATTATTATCTCTCCTGAAAACTCCGGTCTTTTTCTTAACTTACTCGGAACGGGAGAACAGTTCGGATGCCATTTTAGTTACGTCATCCAAAAAGAACCTCGTGGTCTGGCCGAAGCTTTCATCCTTGCCGAAGAATTCCTTGATAAAGATGATGTCACTATGGTTCTTGGAGACAATATATTTGACCACGACTTTTCTGAAGAGATTCGGTCATTCAAAGGTGGTGGCCAAATCTATCTTAAAAAACTCGATAATCTTGAAGATGTCAAAAGACTTGGTGTCGTCGAGCTGGACGAAAACAACAAGGTAATCTCTATCGAAGAAAAACCGGCAAAACCCAAGTCAATGTATGTCTCGGTCGGACTCTACACTTATGACTACCACGTCATCGAAATCGCCAAAAATCTTAAACCATCTGCTAGGGGAGAACTGGAAATCAGTGGTAACCCCAGTGTAAATAACACCTATCTGGACAACAATAAACTTAAAGCCTGCGTTTTTGATGGTTACTGGCAAGACGCCGGTACCTTTGAAAGTCTATTAGAAGCCGGAAATCACATGTCAGAAAAAACTCTACGCTAAAATATGAAAATACTTGTCACTGGTGGTGCAGGATTTATCGGTTCCAACTTTATTCATTACTGGTTAGAAAAACATCCTGAAGATGAGATCATTAATTTTGATCATTTAACCTACGCCGGACATCTCGAGTCTCTTCAGTCAATTAAAGACAATCCCCGCTATTCTTTCATTAAAGGAGACATCACTGATGCCAAAGCCGTCGACGCAGTCGCCTCCAAGGTTGATGCCATTATTCATTTTGCCGCCGAAACTCACGTCGACCGTTCCATTCTTGACCCTCTCATTTTTACCAGAACCAACATCATCGGTACCCAAAATCTTCTCGAAGCAGCCAAAAAATTCGGCATCAAAAAATTCCATCATGTTTCCACCGATGAAGTTTTTGGAGCATTACCCCTAGGAACAGAAGACAAGTTTAATGAGACCACCCCCTACAATCCTCACAGTCCCTACGCCGCCTCCAAAGCGAGCTCGGATCACATCGTCAGAGCATATTTTGATACTTTTAATATTCCGGTAACAATAACCAACTGCAGCAACAACTTCGGCCCCTACCAAGATCCTGAAAAATTTATGCCCCGCATGATCACCAATCTCCTTATGGGGCAAAAAGTTAAAGTCTACGGTGACGGCAAATATGTCCGTGACTGGCTTCATGTAATCGATCACTGTCGTGCCATTGAACTGGTTTTCCTTAAAGCAGTTCCAGGCAGTACCTACTGTGTCGGTGGTATGACCGAAGACGTCAATAATTTGGAAGTTGCTCAAAAAGTAATTAAACTTCTGGGCAAAAACGAAGCCGACTCTATTGAATTTGTTACCGATCGACCGGGTCACGACCGCCGTTATGCCGTCGACTGGACAAAAATAAACAAAGACCTAGGCTGGTCTCCTCAATACGACTTTGACTCTTGGCTGGAGAAAACTGTCAGCTGGTACAAAGATAACGAAGACTGGTGGAAACCACTTAAAGAAAAATCTGAATCAATTTATAAAAAGTAAAAAAATGAGATTCCAATCAATTAATTTTGTTAAGACGGAGCTGATGTAACATGAGCAAAATAAAAGTTCTTGTCACCGGCGCCTCAGGTTTAGTTGGTTCACGTTTCATTGAGTTAGCTAAAAACTATCTCTTTATTACCCCTGAGTATCCCGATTTTGATCTTACCGACGAAAAGCTTGTCAAAAAAGTCATCGACGAAAACAACCCGGAATGGATTGTAAACTTCGCCGCCTTTACCGATGTCAACGCCGCCGAAGGACAGATGGGGGATGAGTCCGGAGCAGCTTGGAAAGTAAACGTCGAAGGGGTTAATAATCTTCTTAAAGCTTTTCCCTCCAATAAAATTATTCAAATTTCCACCGACATGGTTTTTCCTGGCAGTGTCAATCACCCTGGACCTTACTCCGAGAACGACAAAACACCCGACGTCAAAGACAATCTCACTTGGTATGGCTGGACCAAAAATCGTGCTGAAAAAGCAGTTCTCAATCATGGTGGCACAGTCCTACGCATCATCTATCCTGTTAGAGCCCATTACGAACAAAAGCTTGATTATCTACACGCCTCTCTCAAAAAATTTACCGACGGCACGATGTATCCGTTGTTCAGCGACCAGCAAATCTGTATCTCCTTCATCGATGAAATCGCCGAAACTCTCCAAAAAATTATTGATACCGACAGTACTGGTATCTTTCACTGTTGCTCCGACACCACCACACCCTTTGAATTAATTTCCTTCACTGTCGATCAGTTAGGTGGAGACGCTTCAACAATAAAATCGGCCTCCATTCTTGATTTCTTAGCCACTCAAACAAATAAAAATCGTTATCCTGTCTATGGTGGTTTAAAAACAGTTAAAACCGAAGAAAAGCTAGATCTCCATTTCTCGGCTTGGCAGACCGTGGTTGAAAAACTTATCGGTCAGGGGTTATCCTTAAAGTAATGAAGCTTTTTGTAAAGCTCTTCTTAGCTACGCTTACCCTCCTCTTTTTTAGTACGGCCACCACGACCGTCTTTGCCGATGCCAAATCAGACTATGAGTTTCAATATAGTCGCTATCGTCAAAACTACATCGAGTACTCGATTCTAAAAAAGGACTTTCTCGCCAATCCTACTCTCGACAACCAGCAAAAAGCAGTTCTTGCTGCCAAACAAACCCTCTCTTCAAGAGATCTGTCCAAAGCTAATTTCGCTGCCTATCTCCTTGATCTTTGTCAGGAAAAACAAACCAACTACGCTCCCATAAAACCCCTTCTCGACTCGTTGAGGTCGGCCAAAGCCTTCTTCTTTTCCGAGGCCGAAAAATCTAAAGCTATCGTCACCCCAGCTAACCTGGCTTCATTTACCGAAGACTATTTAATCAATGTTGTTCCTCATAATCGTAGTTTCCGCACGGGGATAGTCGCTTGCAAAATTTCCCAGTTAGTCCGTATTCAGGCCCAGTCCAAAAATGCCCTGGATGTCATTCTCCCTAAGTTAGCCACGCCTCTTTCGACTCCGATTCAAACTCGAATCGATGATCTTCAACTCTTGGGAAACAAAATTAATGACTCCATCGACACTTTCACCGACAAACTCTACACCGAAGAAGAAATTAGTAATATCGACAACGAATACTACTTCACTGGCAAAATTGAGACTCTTAAAAAAATTCAAACGCTCCAGCTGAAATGGATCGATAGTCTAATAGACATTGACCTAAACTATGCCCATTCCTAAACTCGAAATCACCAACCCCCAAGCTCTCGAAGTAATAGGAAAAGTTAAATCTGGAGAAATTTTTGTTCCTCTCTCCACCTGGTTTAAAAAAACCAAATGGTATCTGATATCCATCTTAATTGTTATTATTCTCCTCATTGCTCTTGTCGTCGGTAAAAATCTCTCCGAAAAAACACCTGTCCCTGTGTTCACCCCTCCGGACATCGAAAGTGTTACCCCACCGGAGATCATCGATTTAAAGTCAGACTTCTCCGGACTCAAGGAGGAGATTCAAAATCTAAACACTGAACTCCCCGATCCCTTAATCCCCACCTTTGACGACAACCTCAACCTCGAAGAAACCGTTAACTAATATTACTTATGTGATAACATAAAAATCATGGCCAAAGATACATCTAAAAAAACAATTAAAAAAATAACCAAAACTATGCCAAAAACTAGTCTCAAAACCAAGAAGGCTGTCAAAGTAATTAAAAAAATGCGCGTCGCCCCAACTCCTAAAGCAGTTTCGGTGAAAAGAAATTTTAATGTTATTCTTCTCGTCAAAATTCTCCTTATCATCGCCATCGGAGTAGTTGTTTTCTTGTTAGTCCAGAAAAATAGAGGCTTGTTCATTGCCGGCACCGTTAACAAGACCCCCATTTCTCGTTGGGAGCTAAACGCCAAAATGGCCGAAAAATATGCCTCTCAAACTTTCGAAGAAATCGTCTCCGAAAAACTTTTGGCTGAAAATCTCAAGAAAAACAAAATTGTCGTTACCCAAGAGGAAGTTCAAGCCGAACTAGCCAAGATTAAACTCCAGTACGGAGGAGAAGAACAATTCAAAGCCGCTATTGTTCAGTTTGGTATGACCGAAGAGAAAGCACTCCAATCAATTGAACAGAGTATTGGTCTCAAGAAAATCATTGAAGCCCAAGGCAAAATCGAGATCACCGACGCTGCAATCTCTCAATATTTTACCGAAAACAAAGCTAACTACACCGGTAAAAAACTTGAAGATGTCGCGGTTGAAATCAAAGAAATTCTATACCAGCAAGAGATTTACACCAAATCCCAAGAATGGTACTCAGAAATTAGGAAGAACGCTCAGGTGAGTAGCTTCCTCTAAAACAATCACTGCCCTGTGAAAGAAAAAAAACCAGTAGTAATCGCGATACCCAAGCTGACAATCAGTGACGTAAAAGAGTTTGCCATAAAATGGTCAACTCCTTTACTCACCGCTCTGGCTGTCGTTATTCTCTCCATTACTGGCCTTGTCTTAAGTCGGGGAGAGAACAAAACTCAGTCTCAAACGGAAACAGGTGCAGTTCAACTTGAACTTCCGTCAGACAGTCTTGCTCTTTCTCCACCCGATTACCGCAGTAGCAACTCCATTGAGTTGGTCCTCAAAAACAGGAAAACCAGACTCGATTTTACCGATGGAGCCCTTACCCTCAAACAAATTTCCCAGCTTCTTTGGGCAGCCCAGGGTGTCAACGTCGACTGGGGTGATCGAACCGCCCCTTCGGCCAAATCCACCTATCCTCTTACTGTTTTTCTCATCGCCAACAAAGTCGACGGTCTCGACCCTGGGGAATACCAATATATTCCCGGAGACAGAACCATGGTTCATCAGCTCAAGCCGATTAAAAAGGTAGAGATAGGGGAGGCTCTCTTTGATCTTCTTAATCAGAGTTCCTTCAACAAAGTTCCCGCCGTCCTAGTCATCACTGGTGACATGAATAAAATGGCCGAAGCCTATGGAGGCATTCGCCATGACAAAGAAGTTTTTCTTGAAGCAGGCTACACCGCCCAAAATATTGCTCTTCAAGCAGAGAGTCTCAAACTGGGAACCAACGTCAACACCAACTTTGACGAACTTAAGTTAAGAGAACTAATCACTGTTCTCAGCACCGACACTATTATTAGTTTGATGCCCATAGGCATACCAAAATAAATAATATGGCAGAAATAATAAATCCTCAGACCGAAACTCAACCTCCACTTTTTGCTCCGGATGGTTCTCCAAGTAAAGAGGTCAAAGAAGCCCTCAAGGAGATGGAGATGGAACAAAATAGGGAATACTCCAAAAAATTTGCTGAAGAAATCGCAGACTTAATTGAAGAAAGACACAAAGACCACGCTCCTTAGTTAGTTACCTTTCCTCCACTCGGCAATTTTTTTGTGATCACCCGAAAGTAATATCTCCGGCACCTTCCAGCCCTTGTATTCTGCCGGTCTAGTGTACTGTGGGTATTCTGTCTCAAATGTCTCCGAGTAAGACTCTTCATCAAGAGATTTTGGATTTCCTAAAGCTCCGGGAAGTAAGCGAACAATGGAGTCCACGATCACCATCACTGGTAGTTCTCCACCCGACAAAACGTAAGGACCAATAGAGTAAACCTCATCGACCAAATTGTCGTGGACACGATGATCAATTCCTTCAAAGTGGGGGGCAATTAAAATCAAATGTTCCTCAGTCTTTAGGGTCTCCGCTGCTTTTTGGTTGTACATTTTACCTTTGGTGTCTAACAAAATTACTTTGGAACCCGGTTTTTTTAAATCTGCCAGGGCGCGATCAACGACATCAACTCTCATCACCATCCCTGCTCCACCACCGAATGGTTTGTCATCCACGCTCTTGTAGTTGTCATCGCTCCAGTCACGCAAATTATGAACTTTAATATCCACAATTCCTGTCCCTGTTGCTCTGCCAATAATCGAGGTCCCAAAAACCTTCTCAAACATTTCCGGAAAAATCGTCAAAATATCTATTTTCATCAACCCCAATTATACAGTTAGTCTTCTTCTAATCTTCTTCAAGCTAATAATCGTACTGGAGGATATATAATATCGTCTATATGCCAAGACTCGTCAAAAAAACAGCACACGGACCCCATCAAGTAGGGGACAAGTTTATCTGCATGTGCGGACTAAGCAAAAATCAACCTTTTTGTGATAGTTCCCATCTCAAAACCCTCAAGGAAAACGAAGACAAACTCTACTGGTACGACGAAACTGGTAAGTCAGAAGAGATCGTCACCGAAGAAAGTACTGAAGACGAATGTTGTGGAAACTGTTCCGGAGACTGTTGCCAAGAAGACAAAAAAACTAAGTAATTATGAACAAACTTCCTTTAGCTGTCGTCGTTATCCCCACCTACAATGAAGCCGAATCAATCGGTGAAATGATTGACGCTCTCTGCGGCAAAATTTTTCCTAAAATTAAAGACTGGCAATGCAAACTTCTGGTTGTCGACGACACCTCCCCCGACGGTACCTACAAAATTGTCCAAAAAAAACAAAAGCAGTATAAAAATCTTGAGCTTTACTTAAATCCTACCAAGGCCGGTATTGGTGGGGCCTACGTCAAGGGTTTCCGTCATGCTATGACCACTCTTGGAGCAGACGTCATTATCGAGTTTGATGCTGACTTCCAGCATCCCCCCAAAGATATCCCCCTTTTATTAAATGAAATTACCGCCGGATACGACTATGTTCTCGGTTCCCGCAAAATTAAAGGAGGTAGTAATCCTAAAGGCTGGGGTTTCAAACGCATTTTCTTCAGCGAAGTCGGTGGTCTAGTTGCTCGTTTTGGCCTTTTCTTTCCCGGAAAAATGTTCTTCAAAATTACCGACCCTACAACTGGCCTAAAGGCCTCCAGAGTCAAAGGCTTTGTCGATGCTATGGACATGGACCACCTGTACTCCAGAAATTTTGGTTACAAACTTGAGTTTTTGTACAAAATGGTTCAGCTTGGGGCAAAAGTTAAAGAGATTCCACTTCAGTTCGGTCTCCGCACCAAAGGTGAATCCAAGATCGAGTCTCAAACCGCCATCGACATTTTCCGCTCCGTTTTCCTCCTTCGTTGGAACGACCCCACCACCCAGAAATTTATTAAATTTGGCTGCATCGGTCTTTTTGGTTTTGGTATCAACAAGTTTGGTCTCGATATTTTTTCCAAAGCCCTTCAAAATATAATCAACACCGTTGGCGTAAGAAACTTCATTGCCAACGCGCTAGCTGCTGAGATTTCTATAATAAGTAACTTCGTTTTAAACAATCTCTGGACCTTTAAAAACGAAAAACTAATCTGGGGCAAAATCCTTATTCAAAAGTTCCTTACGTTCAATCTTAGTTCGGTTGTCTCCGGTATTATCATCCCCAGTCTCGTCATCGGTGCCGGGACTCAGATTTTTGGTGACCAGTATCGCTTCCTCTTCCTAGTGTTAGCCGTACTCTTCTTTACGATTCCCCTAAACTGGTTCATCTACAATCACGTCATCTGGAAGAAAAAGAAATAGATTTTCGAATTCCAAATATAAGAACAATAAATAGTCCTAGTATCCCGATTAAACTAATTACGTTTCCTACATTTTCAGTTTTTGTTTGTACGATACTTACTTCAACGATATTTTCTCCCTGAGGCAGATTAGTTTTTAAAAACCCAGTCTCCTCATCTTTTTCAAGATTGATGTTTCTATCATTATTTTTTACTGACCAGCCTGGCCAATAAAAAAGATTAAATATTATCTGTGAGTTTTCGGCGCTTTTTCCTTGCAATTTTACTCTTGGACTTACACCTTCAATTATTTCTTTGATTTCGAAATTGGTAGCTTTATGAACAATATTTGGTTTAAAGTAAGGATTAATTCTTACCCAAACAGGTTTTGCTTCCCAGCCAATATCGGTTGATCCATAAAATAAATGTTGTTCATAAAAATATTGATCATCATATCGAATTTTTTGCCACGTTCTTAAATAGTTTCGGTTGTTTATTACCAAAAGACCGACAATCATAACCAATAATAAAATTTTCCATTTTCTTCCTTTTAAAGCGTCAAACACCATGGCGGCAAGGACGCTACTGGTTAACATTGTCAACATCAATATCCTCCAAGGAAATTGAATTTGGGATAGAACAGGGATTATTCTCCACACAAAAACACTGCTTGGACTCATCAAAAATATTCCCAAATAGGAAAAAAATACCAAATATATTAAAAGTCTTTTGTTTGAATACTTAATCTTTCTTTTAATAAGAACTATCACCAGTAAAATTGTTGATATTAAAATTACAAATATATTTGCAAATCCAACCTGCATTGACATTCCGTCATTGTCTGTACCAGGATTTGAGTATTCATATTTCCACGGTGAATAAAGCATTTGTTTCCAAGATGGAAAATGGTCTAGATAATTTACAACGACATTTTTTCCCAATCCAACCATCTTCATTTCAGATATTGCCGGATACCAGAAAAATGCACTTATCATAATTGCCAGTACCCCACTCAAAGTAAAAAGCCAAAATAATTTTTTACTTCTATATTTAGATAAAACTAATATTGCATAACAAAGTATTGGTAAAGAAAATATTAGTAAGCTAACATTATGTGCCAAAGGTAAAAGAGAAGAAACGATCGCCAATATAACAACACCAATATATGTTTTTTTCTTTCCTAAATTATCAATCGCCCAAAACACCCAAGGAATAATTGAAAGAGCCAGTACAATGCCAATAGATCCATTCACATACATAGCCAAAAAACGATATGGTGTGTACATAAAGAGCAAGGACCCTAAGAAACTCGCAGTTTTTGAAAAATGTCCCTTTAAGAAAGCATACATACCCCAAATCGAGGAAAACACACAAATTATATTTAACACTCGATAGCTATCACCAAAAGATAATCCGATTACTTTCAATATCGATCCCAAATAGTAAACTAAGGGATAAAAATAATTAAAAGTGGGATATCCATACCCATATGCCATATTTGTCCCAAAACGTACCGGAAACTGGCCATTTATAAGTTCGCTATAAAAATGCATCAATCTAACTAAATGAAGTTGACTGTCATGACTCCAAAAAAAACCATTAATAAACAAATCACGAATCCCTGGAATTGTTATCAATACAAGTAATAGCCAAATCATTACTATTGTTTTTGATTATAAGTATGGTGCCCAATCGGAAATAGGCGACATGTTATTAAGTAAAAAATTCCAGCTGAATAGCAGTATTGGTATCAAAAGAATTGCCAAGACGATCTTAAACTTCTTTTTTTGAATCAGTTTGTCCCAGCCAATCAACACAAATGGTGCAATAGGTAAGATATATCGGCTGATGTCTCGGTGGGCGACCGACAAGGTCGACAGGAAAAACAATCCGGCAAAGTATGTCTCTATTTTCATTTTCTTTTTCCACATCTTGGCTACGCCAATACCGAAAATCAACCAAGTCCAGATCACATCTTCCAGCCAAAAATTTCCCACCCAAACCTGCCCCTTGGGAGCAAAGATAGAAAACGGTGGCCAAAAAAGATGAATATTATCTCCGCTGTTAAAGTATGCCCAAAAATCCCCCGTTCGAACTCCGTAAAACCAGAACAAAGCCAAGACGGCCAGTGCTTGAATGAGCAACGGCAGATACTTAAACTGAATTCTCTTTAACTTTACCGATTCCACCAGGGCATACAATCCATAAGCCCCAAGTAAAATCACCGCCGGACTTTTAGTTAATTGTGCCAAAAACCCAAATAGTCCCGCAAGCCAAAATTTTTCTTTACGGAAGTAAAAAATACTGGCAATAATGAAAAACAAAAACCACGGTTCCGGTGAGCCAATACTGCGCAAGGCCACCCATCGCGCCGGTAACACCAAAAATACCAAACATAACCATAACGGATTTTTGCTCAATCCAAACTCCTTAAGATATTTAAAAAGCATCAAAAAACACAACACACTCCCGAGGAGTGTCGCAAGAAGCATGGCTGTCGGTCCTTTGAGTACTGTGTCAAACACGGAAATGATCGCCGGGTACAGGGGAAAATGTGCCGGGTAATACTCAACTGGCAGGGGATTAGAAAACCGAGTTCTGATTGCCTCGGTGTTATACCAAGTTTTTTCTATGATCAAGTAGTTTGGCCCATCAAAATTTTGCCAAAGAATCTTAGTCCCTTCGGAAAAATTCATACCCCAACCGGGAAGCTGAACTTTCAGAACAAAAGGCAACCAAACTAATAAGGAAAAAAGAACTACTGCGATAGCTAAATATGCTCGTTTCATCTATCTCTTAGTATATACTTGTGAGTATGTCGAGACAAATAGAAAAACTGTCTGTATTTTTACCGGCTTACAACGAGGAAGCCAACCTCGAGCGAACAGTCAAAAACGTTATCGAAAACCTAAAGAAAAATGTTTCCGAATGGGAGATTGTCATCGTCGATGACGGCTCCAAAGACAGGACTAGTGAAATTGCCGACCAACTTGCCAAGGAAAACAAAAAAATTTCCGTTATTCATCACAACCCAAATAGAGGTTACGGCGGTGCTTTCAAAAGTGGTCTTTATGGTTGCAAATATCCTTGGATTTCCTTCATCGACTCCGATGGTCAGTTCGACTTTAAAGAAATCGGTCGTTTCATCGAAACTCAAGAAAAAACCAATGCCGATATGGTCATCGGTTACTATCTAAAACGAAAAGTTCCTTTCACTAGAATTTTAAATTCCAAAATCTGGCAGTTAATTGTCTTCCTTCTTTTTGGTCTTAATGTCCGTGACATTGATTGTGGTTTCAAACTCATTTCCAAAAAAATTGTCGACACCATCCCCAAACTTGAAAGCGAAAGGGGAGCCTTCATTAGTTCTGAGTTTTTAATTAAAGCCAAAAGAGCCGGTTTCAAGATTGTCGAGATCGGTGTTCAGCACTATCCACGTAAGTTCGGTGAAGCCACTGGTGCAAAATTAAATGTCATCGTCCAAAGTTTCATCGACCTCTTTAAACTCTGGAGAAAAATCAAATGATCAACTGGATCAAAAAAAATAAATTTGAATTTGCTTTGCTGCTTGGAATTCTTTTTATTGCTCTCTTTCTTCGCCTCTTTAGAATCAGTGAATTTATGACTTTCCTGGGCGACGAAGGCCGCGACGTTCGTATTGTCCGCGACCTCATCACCAAAGGTAATCTTGTTTTTATTGGCCCGCAAACCAGCATTGGCAACATGTATCTTGGCCCTCTCTACTACTACTTGATGGCTCCCGCCCTCTTCCTTTCCGGTCTCAATCCTGTTGGGCCTGCCGTGATGGTTGCCCTCCTAGGTGTCTTTACTGTCTGGCTTACTTGGTATGTTGGTCGAAACTGGTTTGGGAAAGTCGCTGGGCTCATTGCCGCTCTTCTTTTTGCCGTTTCCCCGGTTGCCATCATTTACTCCCGCTCGTCTTGGAACCCCAACCCCATGCCACTTTTTTCGCTTCTTTGTATCTGGGGTATCTACCAAGTCTGGCAGCACAAAAAATATTTTTGGTTACCTTTGGTTGGTATTTTTTATGCTTTTGCAATGCAAATGCACTATCTCGGTCTGCTTCTTGCTCCCATCCTTGGCCTCTTCTGGTTGCTTTCATTACTCCAAGTTAAAAAAGACAAAGAACTAAAGTCTCAGTTCCTCAAAAAAACTCTGATTGCGGTACTTCTTTTCCTACTTCTTATGTCGCCCCTCGTTTTGTTTGACCTTAAACATTCCGGTATGAACTACAACGCTTTCAAAGTCTTTTTTACCGATCGTCAAACAACCGTCAACCTTAATCCTGCAAGATCCGATCGTTTCCTTCCGGTGATTTACACTACCGTCACCGACTTGGTTCTTGCTCGTCAGGAAATTTATATTCCTCTTATTTCCGCCGCCATCTTTCTTCTTTCCCTTCTCGTTTTTATCAAATCAAAGTGGCGAACTGCTCTCAAACTTCTTTTTGCTTGGCTACTTCTCGCTCTTCTTGGTCTTGGGGTTTACAAACAGCACGTCTACATCCATTATTTAGGTTTTATTTATCCGGCTATTTATCTTCTCCTGGGAGCCATTCTTGGTTTTATTTCCACCAGAAAAGGAATAATTCTTAAAATTCTCGCCGCCATTTTTCTCGCCGCTCTTATTTTTCTCAATATTAAATACAATCCCACTTTTGGCAACCCCAACCGTCAGCTTCAACGCACCGAGGAAGCCGTTGACTTAATCATCAAAGAGTCCAAAGGGGAGCCTTTCAATTTTGGTCTGATTGCCAAACAAAACTACGACGAGTCTTACCGTTACTTCCTCGAAAACAAAAAGGCTAACTTAGTTCGTGGCGAAGTCAAAATTGTCGATCAGCTCTTTGTTATCTGCGAGGATGGTGACAAGTGTCAACCGGAGGGAAATCCGGACTGGCAAATTGCTGTTTTTGGACCATCACACGTTGTCTCCATGTGGCAAATTGATTATCTAAAAATCTATCGACTCGAACACACCAAATGAGTACCACTAACGGCAAATTAATTTGGATTGACCTCGAGATGACTGGACTTAATCCCTACAAAGATAAAGTTGTCGAGATTGCCACCATCGTCACCGATGCTAATCTGGACGTACTGGCAGAAGGACCGGATTTGGTAATTCATCAACCCTCAGAAATAACAAACAAGATGATTGCCTGGAATCAAGAACACTTTGCTCAGTCAGGGCTCTTAAACGCCATTCACGACTCAAAAATATCTTTAGCCGAGGCCGAAGAACAAACGCTCAGCTTTCTTAAGAAATACTCTCCTGCCAACACGGCTCTTTTAGCTGGCAACTCTGTTCACATCGACCGTGAATTCATCAGAGTTCATATGCCCAAACTCGCTGCCTTTGTTCATTATCGTATTATTGATGTCTCCACGATCAAAGAACTCGCTCTTCGCTGGTATCCTGAAGTCAAACCCTTCGTAAAAGTTGAGGCACATCGTGCTCATGACGACATTCTCGAGTCCATAGATGAGCTAAAATACTATCAGGCACGTATATTTAAATAATTATGTCAAACATCAAGCTCTCTATTGTTATACCCAACTTCAACGAAAAAGAAAATCTTGATCGGGGAGTTTTGGAAGAAGTCTATAACTACCTTAAGGGAGTCCGTTATGACTATGAAGTCCTCATTAGTGATGATGGCTCCACCGACGGCAGCAAAGAAATGGCCGAAAAGTTTGCCCGCTCTCACCAAGGTTTCAGAGTCCTACCCAATCCTCATGGCGGCAAAGCTAAAGCTGTCTATGCTGGTATCAAAGCCGCCAAAGGTGAGATTGTTCTTTTCACCGACATGGATCAGTCAACTCCTCTCAAAGAAGTTGAAAAACTTCTTCCTTGGTTTGATGAGGGTTTTGATGTTGTTTTTGGCTCCCGCGGCAAAGCCAGAGAAAATTTCCCCTGGTATCGCCAGCTCACTTCCTGGGGTTTTCGCGTCGTGAGAGGTATTTTTCTGCTCCGTCATGTTGTCGACACTCAGTGCGGCTTCAAAGCTTTCAAAACCAATGTTGCCAAAAAATTATTTCCCTTACTCTCGGTACTCAGGGACCAAAAACAATCTACAGGTTGGACGGTTTCCGCTTTTGATGTCGAGCTTTTGTTCTTAGCCGAAAAATACAATCACAAACTCAAAGAGGTTGATGTCGCTTGGAAAGACGAAGATGTGGCCACCAACAAAGACAAAAGATTCATCAAAGAATCAACCGACATGTTAAAGCAGATTCTCCAAGTCAAGAAAAACGATCTCCAAGGAAAATATGATCAAAAATAATAAAATCTGGATCATTGTTTTTACCTTACTGGCCTTCGGCTTATTCTTTTTTTTAAGACTATCGAAGCTCAATAATATTCCCGTGTTTGTGGATGAAGCCATTTATGTTCGTTGGTCTCAGGTAATGAAAAACGAACCTAATCTTCGTTTTATACCCCAAACGGATGGCAAACAACCTCTTTTTATGTGGTCTACTATTCCCTTTTTCAAAATCTCCGACGATCCTCTCCTCGCCGGCCGTCTTGTTTCGGTGGCTACTGGTCTCGGCACTCTTCTTGGTGTCGGTTTCCTCGCTTACTTAATTTTTGGTGACTTACTAGTTGTTTCTTTTTCAATGCTGGTTTTTGCTATCCTGCCATACTCCGTTTTCTTCGATCGTATGGCGCTAGCCGACTCAATGCTTGGTATGTTTGGTATCTGGTCTCTGGCTCTCTCGATTCTTTTTGCCAAAACAAATAAACTCGATCATGCCATGCTTCTTGGTTTTGCTATTGGCGGAGGACTCCTCACCAAGTCTCCTGCCATTATGTTCTATCTTTGGCTCGCCGTATCCTTACTTTTCTTTTTTAGACCCAAAGGTAGCAAAATCAAAACTCTAGGCAATTTATCACTTGGTCTCCTTGCCGTTTTCATTATTTCCCAAGCCATGTACGGCATTCTTCGTCTCGGACCTGCCTTTGAAATGATTGGTGCTCGTAATCAAGATTACTTGTTTACTTGGAGGGAAGTCCTCGGTCACCCCCTTAGTCCCTTAATCGGCAATCTCAAAACAACCGCAAACTGGCTTTGGCTACTCTTTTCTCCCGCCCTTCTCCTGGTTCTCATCTTTGGTCTTCTTCCTAAAAAAACCAGATCTTTATCTCTCTTCTTAATTTTTGTTTCACTACTTCCTCTTGTCGCCCAAGCCGCTATCGCCAAAGTCTATACCAGTCGCTATGCTTTATTCGCCGTACTTCCCCTAATTCCGGTTATTGGTTTTGGTTTTCACTGGCTCGTAACAAGGAAGGGGATTCTTATTAAACTTTCGACATTTATTCTCCTACTTGTTCCCCTTATTTTTTCTCTTCTTTGTGTTTTTGCCCCCACCAAAGCTTTTCTTTCCTACGATATGCACACTGGCTATCTCGAGGAATGGACTGCCGGCTGGGGTCAAAAAGAAGTAGCCAACTATCTCATTGATTTAGAATCAAAAGGGGAGAAGGTCGTCGTTTTCACCGAAGGCTTCTTTGGTACTCTTCCTGATGGTCTTCAGATCTACACCAATGGGCACCCCAACATTACCGTTGTTGGCTCAAACCCTTATGTTGGTGCTGTTCCGGAGGGCTTGATCAAAACTTCCCCAGACAATGCCCGCTTCTTGGTAATTAATAAATCTCGTAATCATCTCAATGCCGGTTCGCTCGACACTCTAAAGCTCATCAAAGAATTTCCCAAACCGGCTCGCCTAGACGGCACCCAAGAAGCACTTCAGTTCTATCGCTATCAGCTTAACTCTTTATAATGAACTCAATGCTACGTCTATTAGTCAACTTGTTTACTTCTCTATGGAAATTGGTTAAACGTTTCCGTATTGAAATTTTACTCATCGTTCTTCTTCTTCCTTCAGTTGGCAGTTTACTTCAACCGGGTTACTTTTCCATGCACGATGACCTCCAAGTTTTTCGTCTCTTTGAACTCAATAAATGCTTCCAGGATGGTCAAATTCCTTGTCGTTGGGTACCTGACGGCGGTTTTGGTTATGGCTATCCGCTGATGCAGTTCTACCCTCCCATGCCTTACTACCCCATGGAGCTTATGGTTATGTTGGGTTTAGGTTTCTTCTGGCCGGTAAAAATTATGTTTATTCTCGCCTTTATTTTTTCCGGTCTTGGTATGTATTATCTTGCCAAAGAGTTTTTCGGCAAATGGGGAGGTATTCTTTCGGCACTCTTTTATGTTTATGCTCCGTATCACTCGGTTGATATCTATGTCCGCGGTGCCCAAAATGAGGCTTGGGGTATGGTCTGGTTTCCCTTTGTCTTGCTCTATATCTACAAACTAATTACCAAAGAATTCTCTTGGAAAAATTTTATTTTCTTTGCCCTTGCCCTCATGGGTCAACTCACCTCACACAACGTTATGACGATGATCTTTGCTCCGACAGCAATTATCTGGGCTCTTTTTTGGCTTATTCAAAGCAAAAATTTCAAAAGTATTAAACACCTCATTCTTTCCGGTCTGTTAGGAGTTGGCCTATCCGCTTTTTTCTTCATCCCTGTTGTTCTGGAACAGAAATTTGTTCATGTCGAATCAATGATGTCTGGCTACTTCAACTTCATGGCTCACTACGCCGATATTAATCAAATGTTCCTTTCTCGTTTCTGGGGTTACGGCGGCTCCACCTGGGGTCCGGAAGATAATATGTCTTTTTCCATCGGTCAGTTCCAATGGGTTGTTGCCCTCCTTGTTTCCGCCATCGCTCTTTTCAAAATCAAAAAACATAAATCTCTTTCCCTCATGGTTTTAATGATGGTAGCGTTTGGTTTTGTTTATGCCTTCTTAGCCCACGGCAGATCAATTACAATTTGGAATAATTTACCCATACTCCAATATGCCCAGTTCCCCTGGCGTCTTGTTGCTTTAATTGTCTTTTACTTTTCTTTTGTTGCCGGTTACCTCGCTACGATAAAGTTTTCTCCACTTCTGAAAAAAATACTCTTTGTTGTTGTCACTCTTGGGCTTATTAACTGGAACATTTATTTTTTCCAAATCGAAAGACCGGTCAGAGTTACCATCGAAGAAAAAATGGCTGGTCGTCAATGGGAGCTCCAAGTCACCGGTGGTATCTTCGACTATTTACCTAGAAGTGCCGAGTTTCCTCCCGGTGCACCTGCCTTTACCATTCCGGTTTACTCCGTAGGTCAAGGAGGAATCTTAAGCTTCACTTCCGGTACCAACTGGATGAAGTTCAATGCCGTTGTCTCGACTCCCAACGCCAAAGTTATTCTCCCGTTATTTACTTTCGAAGGTCTTGTCACCAAAGTTGACGGTAAAAAAGTCAACACTACCCATGACGAACTTGGCCGAGTCATCGTCGATCTTATGGAAGGAAACCACACCGTCTCGGCCAAAATTGGTTACACTCCGGTTCGTCTTCTCTCTGATCTGACAACTCTGGCTTCGATTTTAATATTAATAAAATTAGCTCAATATGCTCGACGCCGCACCTGACGAACCTCAAGTTCTTGAGTATCAAGAAGTCAAAAGCCGCTCGGTGTCCGGAGTACTGGCTCTTATTTCCCGTACCTTCATTGTTCAGATAATCTCGTTTATCTCGACACTGGCACTCACCATTTTTCTCGACCCCAATATTTACGGCATCTTTTATCTTGTTTCTTCCGTTGTCAATTTCCTGGCCTATTTCTCCGATGTCGGTCTAGCCGCCGCGCTCATTCAGAAAAAAGAAACAGTTACCAGGAAAGATCTTGCCACTACTTTTACCGTTCAACAGATACTCGTTGTTCTTCTCCTTTTGATTTTATTTTTGGCCAGACCTCTTATTCGTTCTCAATACAACATCGATCAGTTGGGGATGTATCTTCTCTATGCCATGGGCATCTCCCTCTTTTTGAGTTCTCTCAAAACCATTCCCTCAATCATGCTTGAGAGAGAGATTAAATTTAATAAATTAATTCTTCCTCAGATTCTCGAAACCCTCGCCTTCAACTTCGTTGCTGTTTTCTTCGCCTGGAAAGGTTTTGGAGTCACCGCCTTTACCTTTGCTGTTCTTGCTCGAGGAATTGTCGGTTTAGTCACTATGTATATTGTCTATCCCTGGAAGCCGATGCTTGGCATTTACCGTGACTCACTCAGTTCACTTCTTCGTTTTGGCCTACCATACCAAGCCAACACTTTCTTGGCAGTTCTAAAAGATGACGGTATGACTATCATTCTCACCAAAATTATTGGTACTACCGGCCTAGGTTACATCGGTTGGGCAAGCAGATGGGCAGGTCTTCCTCTCCGTATTGTGATGGATAATCTCACCAAAGTTTCTTTCCCCACCTTTGCCCGTCTCCAACACGACAAAGAAAAACTCGCTCGAGCAGTTGAAGTTAGTCTCAAATATATGTGTCTTGCC
The DNA here is from genome assembly GCA_049303575.1 of Microgenomates group bacterium. Taxonomy (GTDB): domain Bacteria; phylum Patescibacteriota; class Microgenomatia; order UBA1400; family MFAQ01; genus UBA2277. The sequence continues at coordinate 410,177 of JBAQNH010000002.1, forward strand.
GCTTTTCCCATTCTCGTTGGTATGGGTTTCTTTGCCCTTCCTTTGATAAACATTATTCCCCAGTACACCAAATGGTTACCGGCTCTTATTCCTCTCTATATCTATCTTTACAACTCAGCTTGGGCCAGTATTTCCACCAGTCTTACTAATCTTTTGAATGCTACTGGCCATATTCGATCTACCTTCAAACTAATGTTGATGTGGACAGGTCTTACCTGGATCACTATGCCTTTCTTGGCACTCAAATTCGGCTTCATGGGTGTCTCGTATGCCGTTGCTATTATCGCCACTTCTTCAATCGTTACTATCTTTATGGCACGAAAGTATGTTCACTTTAGTTTGTTAAACATTCTCAAAACACCTCTTTTTGCTACCTTGTCCATGAGTTTATTTCTTTTAGTTTTTGTCCGCTACGGCACCTCGGTTTTTAATCTCGTCGCTATCGGTGTTTTCTCTGCCGCTATTTATTTCAGCACCGTTATTCTCGTCGAAGGCATCTCCTTTTTTACCAATACCCTAAACTACTTTAAAATAAAACATGTTTAAAAGACTGCTCTACTTACTACCTCTTTTCCTCTTCTTCATTTTAGTTAAGGGAGCTTTTGCCTGGGTACCTCAGACTTTTGTTACCGTTTCCAATCCGGTTAGAGGCTATGACGGTTGGACACTTACCGAACAACATCCACTCGACCTTCCCCGGTTTCAACTTCAGGAAGCTTCTCGTTCAGGACTTCCGGTTACTTGGCTACTTCGTTTTGACGCGATCGAAGATGCCACCATCTCCGCTTTCTTTAAAAATCTCATTAACACCAACAAAACCCAGTTCCTTGGTGCTTTCTTGGAGATAACTCCTTCCCTTACCAACGCTGCGGGTATCGGCTATCCCAACGGTGTCACTATTTTTAGTGCCAATCGAATTTTTCTTTCCGGCTACTCACAAACGGATCGAATGAAGTTGATAGACACTTACATGAACTCTTTCTTTATCCGCTATGGTTTTTATCCCAAATCTGTTGGTGCTTGGCATTTGGATAGCTTCTCTCTTGAATATCTTCAGAAAAAATACTCTGTCCTAACTGCCATAAACTGCGACGAGCAGTACTCCACCGACCATTATCGTCTTTGGGGAGGGTATCTGGGCAGTCCTTACTTTCCGGATAAAAACAACTCACTTGTACCCGCGTCTAGTCTAAATAATCGGGTAAATCTGACTATGGTTCGTTGGGCTCAACGAGACCTATTTAATTTTTATGGCACAGGTTACTCTTCTGCTTACTCTGTTCAGGTAAATGACTATCTTGGTATGGGTCAAAATACCGCCTATTTCAACAAACTAATCGCTCTTTATAGCCAACACACCTTTAATGAACTAACCTACCTCAACGTTGGTCTGGAAAATGACTACCCCATTGCCGATTATCGTCAGGAAATAATTAACTCTTACAATTCTCTCGTCAAAAACAAAGATCTTTATGGTCTAAACTTTATCGATCTAGGAAATTTTGGTGATCTATTCAAAGCCCGCTATCCTGAAAGCAGTCCGGCTTATTTTTATCGCACCAAAGATCTGACCGACAAACAATCAGGTGAAGTCTTTTGGTACCAAAGTCCCTACTATCGTATTGGTCTCAAGTCACAAAATGGCCAAACCAAGGTAATTGATCTTCGTATTTACAACAGGGGAATCTATGAAGACTACCTGGTTACCCCCAATCACCAGACTGATCTGTATCTCGATATTCCCTCGGCCATCGACTCGGTCAAGTTCCCCGGATCTGAATTAAATCTTGATTTTGATTTGACTCAATTCATTACAGTTTACGCGAGGCAATGGGATCTCTGGCAGATTTCCTTGGAAAAAGATAATCAAAAAATTACTTTCTATCCCGACACCATCACTTTTACCAATCTTTCTGTTCCTCAAGTTGAGTATCAAGGCCTAAAGGTTATCCAAAACAAAAACGACGTTACTTGGAAAACTGCCCCCTACACTCCTTTCCAAGACACCTATAACTACTCCTGGTTTTTCTGGATTGTCCTTGCAATTATTATCTTTGTCCTCTTCAAAAAGATTCGTCGTAACAAACCACCAAAAATATCTCTTCCGGTAATCGTTGGTCTATTCTGTGTCGCCATCCTCGGCCTTACCGTCATCAAAAGTGGTTTGGTTTATTCCTTCGGTCTCGGTTTCTGGGGACCCAATGGCCACGACGCTGTTTTTCATCTCTCCCTTATCGAAAAGTTTGCTCAAAACCCCTTTAATCTTGATCACCCTCAGTACTCCGGCGTTAAGTTGACTAATTATCACTTCGTTTTCGATTATCTCTCCGGCATTATTGTTCGTCTTTTTCAAATGCCCGCTACCACTTTCTATTTTCGAGTTGCTCCCATAATTTTAGGTCTTGCTCTTGTCTTCCTGTTAAACAAACTCATGACCAAGTGGCACTACTCTCCTTGGGGAAAAACTGTTTCTTTCGTTTTGGTTTTTCTGGGCGGCTCTCTTGGTTTCATCCCCAAACTCCTTACCGGTCAGGACGTTTTCTCCGGCGAGTCCGCTTTCTGGGTCAATCAATCCGCCTCTCTTTTTCTCAATCCACCCTTTGCCCTTTCTCTTGTCTTTTTACTTCTCTTTTTGCTTAATATTGAAAGTGGAGAAAAAATTAAACTCGGTACCTTCCTTAAATTAATTTTCTTTGGAGCCATTCTTTCCCAAACAAAAGTTTATGCTTTTGTTCTCCTCGTAGGCGCGCTTTTCTTCTGCAAGAAAATAAAGGTCTTGTCTGGAGTTGTTCTCCTCGGTACTCTTTTTACCCTTCCTTTTACCTCTTTCTCTGGCTCACCTTTTCAATTTGATCCACTTTGGTTTAGCCGCAGTCTTTTTGCATCCTTCGATCGTTTTTACTGGCCAAAGTTTGTTGAAGCCTGGCAAGCTTACGAAGCAACGGGGAACATCCCCAAACTCCTCGCCGTAAATATTTTTGCCACCACCATCTTCTTTATCGGTAACCTTAATGTCAGAATCCTCGGTCTCTTGGGACTAAAGGGTTACCAAACCAAAGACCTTTCTGAAAAGTTAGTCGACTGGATAATTATCATTGGCTTACTACTTCCTCTCTTTATTGTCCAAAAAGTAAATCCTTGGAACACTATTCAATTTACTTATTACTCCATTTTCTTCCTTGGTCTTATTTCCGGTCCGGTAATTGTGCAAATGTTTAATAAAGTGAGTTCAAATGTCCTAAAAATTATTATTGGTCTCCTCCTTCTCTTTATCGGCACCGCCACCAGCATCGGCACTCTTAAAGATTATTTTGGCCGTTTTTCGGCTTCAACCACTAGCTTTAGTGAAATTGCCGGCCTCGAGACACTAAGGAAACAACCCAAAGGAATTGTTCTTACTCCGATGTATCTCAAATCCGGTTGGAACGTTACTCCCAAACCTCTTTATGACTACGTCTCAACCGCCTATGTCTCTGCTTTCTCTGGACAGCCGGAATTCATCTCCGACACCATCAACCTGGACATCACCGGTTTCGACTATAAAGAGCGTAGTAGACAAGTTCAACGCTTTTATAATACGCTTGATCGAACATGGGCCAGAAGCTTTTTGCGGGAGAATAACATAAGATATATTTACGAGACACCTTTCCAGTCAATCAAGATTAGTCCTGTTGATCTCTCACTAACTTTGATTTTTGACTCGGGAGGCATCAGAATCTACCAAACCAACTAATATGTCCAAAATAAATATCTCTGCTGTAATCAACACCCGAAACGAAGAAAAAAATATCGAAGACTGTCTCAAGACCCTTCATTTCGCCGATGAAATTATTGTGGTTGATATGGAGTCGACGGATAACACTAAGAAAATTGCCAAAAATTTTACCGACAAAGTCTTTGACCACAAAATGGTTGGCTACGTTGAGCCAGCCAGAAACTTCGCCATCAGCAAAGCCGTCGGCAACTGGGTTCTCATTGTCGACGCCGATGAACGCATCCCTAAATCTCTTGCCAGAAAACTAATAGAGATTACTCAAGAAGATGATGTCGATTTTGTAAGAATTCCAAGAAAAAATCTTATTTTCGGTCAATGGGCCCAACACTCTCGCTGGTGGCCGGATTACAACATTCGCTTTTTCAAAAAAGACACCGTCGAATGGCAAAATGAAATTCACTCCATTCCGGTAACTACCGGTATTGGCATTAATCTTGATGCCGATGAATCTCTTGCCATCGAACACCATCACTACAACACTATTGATGAGTACTTTGAGAGAGCTCTTCGCTACTCCACCCAACAAGCCAAGGAGTTAATTGATTCTGGATATAAGTTCGACGCTAAAGACCTTATCACCAAACCAATAGGGGAGTTCATTAGCCGTTTCTTTGCCGGTGATGGTTACAAAGATGGTCTTCACGGTTTAGTTCTCGCCTTTTTGCAAATGTTTTCTGTCATGCTCATCTATTTAAAAATCTGGCAACACGAAGGTCACGAACCTAAAAAAGCCGCTTTATTTACTCCCATCTGGCAAAATCTTTTCCTCGAAAAATTCAAGGAACTTCGTTACTGGTACCTCACCGTCCTCATCCAGTCCCAACCCCAAAAAGTCAAAAGATTTTTGCTTAAAGTCAAACGAAAGTTTTCAAAATGAAAATAGGTTTTATTACGGTCAGCTTTCATAGTATTAAAGATACCTTGGAAGTTGTAAGACAACTGGAGAAAAATGCCCTTCCTTTGGCCGTTACCTCTACGGTTTATGTCGTCGACAACGACCGGTCAGAAGAACTCAAAGAAAAACTTCAAAAACATTCTCAGGCAGTCTATGTTGAAAGTCCGGGAAACGTTGGTTTTGCCTCAGGCAACAACCTTGGTTTTAAAAAAGCCCTCGAAGACGAAATGGATATTATTGTGTTGATAAACAACGATACTTTAGTTCCCGAAGACCTTATTCTCAAAATTCTCGCCTCTCCAATTAGTGAACCGACAACCGGAGTGGTTGGTGGTTTAATTTATTTTGCCAAAGGCTTTGAGTTTGAAAAAAAATATAAAAAAGATGAACTGGGAAAAGTCATCTGGTACGCGGGTGGGGAATACGACTGGGACAATGTCTACGCCAAACATATTGGTGTCAATGAAGTAGATATGGGTCAGTACAACGGCCAGAGAGAAACTGACTTCATCACCGGTTGTTTATTTATTACCAAGGCGGAAGTACTGAAAAAAGTTGGTCTCTTTGACGAGCGTTACTACCTCTACTTCGAAGACTCGGATCTGGGATTAAGAATTAAAAAAGCTGGCTATAAACTCATCTTTGATTCCAACATAAACCTCTGGCACAAAGTAGCTCAAAGCTCGGGTATCGGTTCACCCTTAAACGATTATTTCTTAACCAGGAACAGACTAGTCTTTGGTATGGACTATGCCCGCACTCGTACTAAAATCGCCCTGTTTAAAGAAGCAGTTAAAAAACTCTTTGTTGGGACCAAGGCCCAAAAGCTAGCCATTCGTGACTTTTATATGAGAAAATTAGGCGGCGGTTCCTGGATAAAAAAACCATGAAAAAAATCTCAGTCATCATTCTGGCCAAAAACGTCGCCGATGAAATAATTCCGGCTCTCAAGACCTCTCAATTCGCTTCGGAGATCATTGTTGTTGATACTGGCTCAACCGACGACACGGTTGAAATTTGTCGAAAATTCGGTGCCAAAATTGTTCATGCAACCGGAGACAGTTTTGCCAAATGGCGTAACGATGGTGCCAAAGAAGCCAAGGGAGAATGGTTGTTGTATCTCGACTCCGATGAGCGAATCCCTGTCAAGCTGGCCAGAGAAATCCTTTCCACCCTTGAAGCCCCTCAACACCAAGCCTACACTATCAGCCGCTACGAAATTTTCTTAGGCAAGCATCTTCGTCACTGGGGAGATCCTCGCGTTCTTCGTCTGATGAAAAAAACCGCCCTCAAACGTTGGGAAGGCAAACTACACGAACAGCCAAAAATTACGGGGAAGGTGGGTAATCTTCATCATCAAATGGTTCACCTTTCTCACAAGAATATCGATGAAAAAGTCCCCAACACTCTAAACTGGTCCAAATTTGAAGCCAAAATGCTTCTCGATGCCGGTCATCCGCAAATGAAAGGCTGGCGTTTCGTCAGAATTATGTTTACCGAGTTTTGGTATCGAGCTGTAAAACAAGGACTCTGGAAAGATGGCACCGAAGGCTGGATAGAAATCATCTACCAAATGTTCAGTAAATTCATGACTTACGAAAGGTTATGGGAAGCTCAAAGAAAACCTTCACTTTCCGATACTTACAAAAAAGTTGATGAAGATCTATTAGAAGAATGGCAGAAAGAAAATAAATGAAAAAAGCCTTAATTTTTGATCCGTATCTTGACACCCTCGGAGGAGGGGAACGTTATGCTCTCACTTTTGCTCAGTCACTGTCAGACTCCGGTTTCCGTGTTGAGGTTGCTTGGGGAGATAGAGAAACCTTAAACAAAGCGGAGCAGCGTTTTGGCCTTGACCTTTCGAATATTAAAATTAATAAGGAAGCTTACGAAACATGTACCGGCAATACTCCCCTATTTCGTAAATTTCTTTTTACCATCCGCTACGGCCTTATTTTTTGGGTTAGTGATGGCAGTCTCCCCTTTTTGTTTTCCAAAAACAATTTAATTCATTTCCAAGTTCCCTTCAAAACTATTGGCGGAAACCCATTCATAAACAAGATTAAAACTCTTTTTGTCCACAAGTTTGTTTACAACTCCAGTTTCACCGCTGCTGTTCACGAAACTCATTTCCCTAAAAATAAAAGTTTTGTTCTCTATCCTCCTGTAGACACAGCAAGTTTCCTTCCGGGAAATAAAGAAAATATTATTTTATCTGTTGCCCGTTTTGATTCTCCGAGCCATTCCAAACGTCAGGATGTTCTAATTGATTCCTTTAAAATTCTCCATGAGTCCTCTCCGGACTATCAACTATTTTTAGTCGGCAGTAGTCATCTGGAATCGGACACCCTCGAAAAGCTTAAAGAACAGGCTAAATCTCTTCCCATTAAGTTTGTCGTTAATCCTGACTTTGATAAATTAAAGAGTCTATACGCTAAGGCTAAATTCTTCTGGCACGCTGCAGGGTTCGAGATAGATGAAAAAAAGGATCCCGAAAAAGTCGAACACTTTGGCATTGCAACTGTCGAGAGCATGGCTGCCGGCTGTGTTCCCATTGTTATCGGCAAGGGTGGTCAAGTGGAAATTCTCTCCGAAGGCACTGGTTTCCTTTGTGCCAACGCTAAAGAAATCGCCGATACTACCCAAAAACTAATCAAGAATTCCTCTCTTTACGAAAAGACAAAAGAAAATGCCAAGGAAAGGTCAGAAAAATTCTCCACTAAAGAATTTAACAAAAAAATTCTTACCTTAATCTGACATGGTATCGATTCTTAAAAAGATTCACCCGCTAACCCTTATTTTTTTCTTTGCTCTGATTTTAAGTTTAGTCATAAAAATTCTTTCAGTCTGGGGAAATAACTTTCCTTTAACCTACGACCAAGGTCGTGATCTGGTTGATCTTCGTCAGATGGTCGTTACTCATACACCACGGCTTGTCGGACCGACCACCAGCATCAATGGGGTTCTTCTCGGACCCTTCTACTATTACTTTCTCCTAATTCCTTTTCTAATCTTTGGTGGCAGTCCGATGGCTATCGTTATCTGGCAAATACTTTGGTATCAGTTTGCCGTGCTTATCTTATGGTTCGTCCTTAAGAAGAAATCCGTTATTCAAGCAAACTTAGTTGGTATTATTTTATCTCTCCTGCCGACAGGCTTTTACACCGCCCGTTACTTTTGGAATGCCAATGCCATGCCCATCTTCACCATTTTATTTATTACCGCTCTTGTTTACTCGTTTGAGAATCGATCACTGAAAAAATCTTTTCTGGTCGGTTTGGTAAGTGGTCTATCTCTACAAATTGAAGCAGCTTTTGGTATTATCTTTTTTCCCTTTGCTCTGCTTTTATTATTATTGAAACGTTTTTCCTTCAAAAATATTTTTGCCTCTCTCGTGGGTTTTGTGGTAACTATCCTTCCTCAAGCCCTCTTTGAAGTGCGCCACAATTTTTTAATGACCAAGACACTTCTGTCTGAGTTTACGGGCAAGGCTGCCATTCTGGGAGAAAAGTTATCCTTCAGCGAGCGCCTACCCGAAAGAGAACTCCGCTTCATTAATACCTTAAGAGACACCAATCACATACCCTTCGAAACATTATCCCTTATTTACCCCATCCTTCTCGTTCTGGGAATTTATTATCTACTCTCCAAGTATCGAAAAAACATTCCCAATGACCTAACACTTCTTTCTCTTTCATTCTTTATTGTTTCCATAATCTTTTACTTAGTTTTTCCCATGGGAATCAAAACCTGGTATGTTTTAGGTCTCACCATTCCAGCAGCCGTTTTCTTTTGCAGTATTTTCGAAAGAATTTTCTCCAAAAATATTATTGGGAAAATACTGGTCTTTATCTTTATCCTTTTTACTTTTTCCAATACCCTCAAAGCCCACCTTGAATATCTCGGTAAAAACTTTAATAAACCATCCGACAACCCCAGTAATTTAATGAACGAAATCAAAGCCGTTGACTGGGTTTATCAACAAGCGGAAGGAAAAGGATTCAGAGTCTACAGCTACTTACCGGCCATCTACGACTATCCCTTCCAACATGCCTTCTGGTGGTACGGTACCAAGACATACGGCTACCAACCGGAAAATATTGCCTACCTTCCTAATCAGCCGGAGTACATCATAAAAGGAGATCTTGCTTGGACAAAGAAAAAGGAAACCTTAGATGGCACTCCAGTCTTCCTCATTATCCAGGGAGATAGCGAACACTCCGACTTTTTCCAAAAGTGGATGGGAAACTTCAGCAAACTTTGTTCTACCAAAGAAACTCAAATTATTGACAGTCTTAAAGTGGTTAAACTCGTTTCTTGCGTAGGACAGCCAACCACAATAGCCAAATAAGGAAACTTGCCCCACTTATTATTATTCCCCATTTGAAACTTTCCGGCTTGTATTCAAAAGTAATTTCTCCATCTTTTATTTCTCGAACATCGACTGTTCTAAAAGGAGATACCTCGTTTCCAATTTTTGTAGGTTTTCCGTTGATTGTTGCTACCCACCCAGGATAATAAGTATCGGTCAGTAGTAATTTTTCACCATCGACATTACTAAACTTAATCACCACCTTATTACTCTCATAGCTGGTTATGGTTGCACTTCCCTCGGCATCGGTTCCATCAGTATTAATTATTCTTGCCCTCTCCTTATACTTCGTGTTTAGTAGTACTGCCACCGACTCTGTTTTAAATACTCTTGTCCATTCTTTTTCGTTAATTTTGTAATTAATATTGTTTCCAGGTCCATCGGCCTTTTCGTCTCTTGTGATGGCCAGTAAATACTTCACATTATATTTTCCTAGTGATTCAGCATCGTACACGGTCAGTTCGGAATATCTAGATACTCCAGGAACCATTTCCTTGTTCAAGTCGTAGCTATAAGCCTTCACATAGCTTGAAATCGCCATTGGATCATATCCGGAAGGGCTCATCAACTTGTAAGCCATCCAAGTATTTGGAGGTAAGATCTCGGCTTTTTCTCTATCAACTCGGAAGACGCTAGTATCCTTTTTAAGGAATTTAGTTACTTCCGTTTCCGGATAGGCATAAAGCTTGGGGACTATGGGAGTATATTTCCATCCAAATCTAAAAAGATCGGCAATTACAATCATAAGTACGAACCACTTCCAAAATTTTATTTTTTTGGACAAAATGAATACACCAAATAATCCTCCCGACAATAGTAGCGGTATGGCCAAGTTTCTTATTCCAATGTTCAAATTTTTAATATTTGGCAACAGCTGTGAAACAACATCTGGTTGAGAAAAAAGACGAATTGAAAAAATACTAATCCCTAGAGCAATTACTATCGCGAGAGTCGAGGGAACAAAAAGTCTAACTTTTTGCAACCAATTCAGCGAATTCATATTTTCTATCATCTCTGCAACCAAAACACTTACTCCCAGTAGATAGATCATACCGACCCTTCCAGCCACGCTTGTCCACAAAAAAGGTACCTTAAAGCGATATACTGCTTCTCCCAAAGGTGTGCTGAACTGAAAGATAAGTGCCACCACACTTGCCACCAAAAAAAACTTACCAACCTTCAATTTTTTGAAAAATACCAGCCCAAAAATTAATCCGACTAGACCGATTACTCCCGCGTAGGTCACTGTTTCGTGGTAATTAAAGTAACCCCAGAAATTTCCGGTTGACGGATTCCCAAAATAATCGGGAGCGATCATTGTAATTAAATTTTCTGACGGCAACAAACCGTAATTGATACCGGCAATCGATCCATCGTCAAAACGGATACTATGATTCATTAGTTCAATCGTTGGAAGTAGTTGGATAGCACTAAAGCAAACAGACAGAATCAACGATAGAGCAAAGAAGATATTAAATTTTCGATTTTTTATACCCGCTCTGTATACAAAATAACAAACAGTTAATATTGCTACATATATCAATGCCTGAAGGTGTCCAGCGGTAACCATAAAAAAGAATAAAGGTGAAAGCCACAACAAATATTTTTTATTGTTTTTCTCAATAGTTTTTTCTATGACTATTAACACTATAGGAATCCAAATCATTGTAAAATCTGCGTTTACAAACTGAGACCACAATATTGCAAAACCACCCAACGCATACACCACGGAACCAATCAGCGCCGGCAAGGTCTCTTTCTTTACTGTCTTTAAATACCAATACATTGATAATATAGAGCCAAGAGGCTGAGATATTACTAGCCACGTCCATCCATTTACTCTACCCAAGATAACCTCAATAAGATTAAAAGGATTCAATGGCCCTGAATTAAAGTTAGCCAACAGAGGATATCCTGAATATGAATATGGGTTCCATAACGGCCACTTAAAGTTTAAAAAACTTCGAACTATTTCATCTTTCCACATAAAAAACTGCGAAAATATATCTGAGATAAGCGTGTTTTTCACTGGAACTCCAACTACATATCCCCATTTACTCTCAAGCCATGGATAATACGCACCCACTAACAAGTCTCCTGGAAAGGGGATATATCCTCTAAACACCTTCCAGTAAAATGCCAAGACAATACCTATAAGCAATAAAATTGGCAAAAATTTGATTATTTTATTTTTCACTCTAACCACCATTCTAGCATCGGGATTGATATACTTAGAAAGATGATTGGAAAAACGATTGATATTATCATTTCCAGCTACAACGCCAAGAACTTGCTGGGGAAAAATCTTCCGGAAATAATTAAACTTTCGGGAGATGCTGGAATTATCGTCGTTGACGACGGAAGTGACGATGGTACGCCTGAATATTTAAAGGAAAAGTTTCCCCAAGTAATCTGTCTCCATCACGATAAGAATCAGGGTTTCAGTAAATCAATGAACATCGGCATCGGTTACTCCCAGGCAGACCTCATCGTTTTTCTAAATAACGACGTCATTCCACTTAAGGGATATCTAGAAGAATCTCTCAAATACTTTTCCGACAAGGACATTTTAGGAGTCTCCTTCAACGAAAGAGATTCGTCGTGGCCAAAAGTTGGTTGGCACAGAGGTAAATTTCAGTTCAATAGGGGAGAAGACAAATCCAAGGCTTACTATGCCGGCTGGTTGTCTGGTGGCAGTGCCATTGTAAGAAGAGATCTTTTAAACAAGCTTCATGGATTCAACGAAATTTACTCACCCGGGTACTGGGAAGACATCGATCTCGGCTGGCGTGCTTGGAAATCTGGTTTAAAGATTCTCTGGATACCAGATGCCAAAGTTCTTCACCAGCACGAGTCCAGTTTTAGCAAACTTGATCCTCATTTCGTTAGTACCATAAAACAAAGGAACGAACTCCTTTTTATCTGGCAAAACTTTTCCGAGAAAAAATTTATCCTCTCTCATCTTGGCTTCTTAGTTTCTCACTCAATTAAACATCTTGGATATCTCAGGATTATTTTTATCGCTCTCAAAGAATATTTAGCCAAAGGTAAAAAAACCAAGGGGATTCTTTCCGACTCTCAGGTTCTAAGTTTAATCAACAAACCCTATGAACGTTGATCTCTCAATCGTTACCGTCGGTTTCCGTTCCGAAAAAACCATCGGTCCTTTTTTGAACTCAATTCAAAGATCCAAAGACGGGCTTAAAAAAGAAATCATTGTTGTCGACAACTACCCTTCGGATCGCTGTGCCGAGATAGCCAAAAAACACCCTCTCAAGCCCAAAGTACTCATCAATACCGAAAATGTCGGTTTTTCCAAAGCCATCAACCGTGGTTTAAAAGAATCTAAGGGTAAATATGTTCTCATCATCAATCCCGACACTGGAATCAAAGGCTCGTCCATAAAACTTCTCTATGATTTTGCCGAATCACACCCCGTTCTTGGTGCCGTCGCCCCCAAACTACTTTACCGCGATGGTAAAACGCAGCCATCTATCTATAAGTTCCCCACCATTTGGAATGCTTTTAAATACTATTTTCTCGGCTGCAAAAACTGCTTTAACAAATACTACCCCGGCAACAAAATCACCAAAGTCGACGTTGCCGTCATGGCTGCTTTTTTGGTTCCCAGAGCCACTATCAATCAAGTTGGTGGTCTGGATGAAAGCTACTTTCTATACTACGAAGACATTGAGTTTTGTCGTCGGCTTCGAAAATTTAATCTTCCGGTTTACTACTATCCCAAAGCTGTAGTTATGCACCTTCACGGAGCCAGCGGTAATTTTAGTTCACATCTTTCCAGTCCTCTCGCCAAGTCTGCCCAGATTTATCACGGCAAGTTTGGCTCAAATGCTCTAAACTTTGTTTTATGGTCAGGTCAAAAGTGGCAAAAAATAATTAAAAAAGTATCATGGTCAAAAAAATAATCACCAAGTTCTTTTTACCCTTAGTAATCCTCGGTATTCTTCTCCAACTTTTTATCTCCATTACTACTTATCATCCGGATCTACGCGCTTTTGTTTTGGCTTCCAAATTTATTGGTAGGGGAGAAGTCCTCACTTTTTATGACCACGTTGCCAAACTTCCCCAAGGAGATCTGGTTAAAAAAATCTACAACGATGATATCTTCATTTATCCACCTCTTGCCTATCTGATTCCATCCGCTTTCCATCTTCCTTTCCTAGGAGCTATGACTAAAGCCGTGGATATTATTACGTTGGACGACAACGCTCTTTTCAAAGGCTATTTTGCCTACCTTCCTCTCCTTGTTTTCAAACTTCCCTTCCTCTTTTTTGGTTTTCTTACCCTCATCTATCTGCCCAAACTTTTCAAGAGCAAAGAAGACGGTCGTTTGGCCCAGCTTATCTGGCTTTTTGCTCCGGTCACCATTCATGTTGCCGCTGGTATTGGCCAGGTGGACACAATTCTAACCTTCTTCCTTCTTCTTGCTCTCATTGCTCTTAAAAAAGGCTCATTTGGTTGGGGTTCGGTTTTTGTCGCTCTTTCTGCCCTTATCAAACCCTTTGGTCTAGCCCTTCTTCCTCTAATTGCTATCAAAGTCTTCAAAGAGAAAGGCTTTAAAAAAGCACTTCTGGCTGTTTTGCCGGGAGTCGCTGTTTGGCTCGCTTTTATTCTGCCTTACCTAGGCTCTCCCGCTTTTAAGATGTATGCACTTCTGGCCTCTCTAGCCGAAAAGTCAACCTTCGCTGGTATTGCCATTTCCGGGGGAACAGTCATTCCCTGGCTTTACATTGTCTATATTCTGATTGCCATTTATCTCTACTCCGGCAAACTTAGTCTTATCCACTCCATCGGTTTGACCATTCTTTCGACTCTGGCTTTTAATCACTTTCATCCTCAATGGTTCCTTTGGTTTGTGCCCTGGCTTCTCTATTACTCAATTACCTCGGGTAAACACTATCTTTGGCTCATGCTTATTCTCTTTTGGACGGTGATCTGGCTTTCCTTTGACCCTTCTCAAAGTATTGGTATGTTTCTCTTTCTTAAAGACACCTTCACCCCAACCACCGTTAATCCAATTCAAAACTCAAGCTTGGTGATTTTTGCTCGCGCCGGTTTAATTGCTTCACTAATATCACTACTTTATGACCGAAAAGACCCAGACTAAACGTCTTTTTTGGATTATCCTCATTTTAGGTCTGGTAATTAGATTGGTCTTAGCCTATTTCCAATATTCCGGAGATATCAAAAATCACTTTGTCTGGGGAAATGGTTTTTTGGAAAATCCAGTTGATTTTTATTCTCGTCACTTCGCAGGTTACAACGACCCAAATTATCCACCCTTAGCCATCATTTTCTTCGCAGCCGCCAATCTTCTTCACCAGGCCGTTAGTAGTTTCCTCTTATTACTTAATAGAACTTTCAGTTTCTTTCCTTCATTTATTGTTCCGCTCATTATCCACGAAAATACGCGTTTCGCTTTTCTGAAACTCCCTGGGATCATTGCCGACATCTTTACTTTTACGATAATCTACAAGTTTCTTACCAAGCAAAAATCAAAGAGACCCTTACTCCTCGCCAGTCTTTATCTATTTAATCCTGCCGTTATCTATATTTCTTCAGTTTGGGGACAGATAGAACCCCTCACCAATCTATTTCTGGTATGGTCCTTATATATTGCCCTGTACTCACCCCTGCGTTATTTTTCAATTCTGGTTTTTGCCCTTGGTGTACTCACAAAACAAACCACCCTTTGGTTTGGTCCGCTATATTTAATTCTTTGGTTAAAGCAGCTGACGAAGGATGAAATTTTTAGAGGTCTTGTTCTTTCACTCGGAGCCTTTTTTGCCTCCTTCCTTCTTTTTAGGATTGGACCCAGTTCAGCCATCAGCATATACTTCCAAACACTTTCTGGTTCTTCTACTCTGGTTTCCGACGCCGCTTGGAATATCTGGCACTTTCTTTTTCCCCCAGGTACCGAAGACGCCATTACCATCAAGGGGATTTCGGTAAGATCATTATCGATCTTTATTCTTTTCTCCTCCCTTTTTTATCTAATCATCAAAGAACTCAAAAACTTTTCCATGTCTCGTTTCCTCAACCACCTCTTTATCTGGTCCCTTTTGGTATTTTTTATCCAGACTCGTGTCCACGAACGCCATTTGGCTCCGGCCATCCTTTTCTGTCTCCTTACTCCCGGATTATTCTCTCGATACTTATTAGATTTCTTCGTCCTCTCCGCTTATCATATGTATAACCTATACTGGAGTCTGAGACTACCATTTATATGATCAACCTAATTCTTGTCGGTATCTTATCAATCGCGGCGTTTTTCCGTCTATTTAATCTAAGCACACTTCCAATCTCTCTTTTTGGCGACGAAATCGATGTCGGTTACCACGCCTGGTCTTTGATTACCACGGGGCGGGATTATATGGGCAATCTTTTGCCGACATATATTCACAGCCTCTCTGAGTGGCGTGCACCCCTATTGATGTATATAACTGCTCCCTTTGTCGGAATTCTTGGACCCACCGCTTTTGCTGTCCGTCTTCCAGTAGCTCTTCTTGGCGTTGCCTCCGTTTATCCTTTATATTTACTGGTCAAACACCTTTCCAAAAACACTACGTTGGCCTTGCTTTCCGCTCTCGTTTTGGCTCTCACTCCTTGGCACATTCACTACTCCAGGGCTTCTTTCGAAGTGGTCCCTTTAATTTTCTTGCTTCTCTGGGGCACTTATCTTTTTACTAAAGAAAAATACTTTGCTAGTCTCATTCCCTTCGTTCTTACTTTCTACACCTACTCAACCGCCAACATCTTTACCCCGTTATTTGTTCTGGGGCTTCTCCTTATTTACCGTCCCAAATTAAATCTCAAAAAGAACTGGGCTAAATTAATTCTTCCCGTAATCTTAATTCTTCCCATGGCCTACAACGTTTTATTTGGTCAGGCTAGTGGACGCTTTGGTATTATCAGCGTCTTTAATGATCAAAAAATTATTGACCAACTCATCATCAAAAGAACCGATCCCTGGATAAAAGCCTCACCATTTGAAACAGTCTTCCATAATAAATATTTTGCTTACGCTACCGCCATTGGTTCAAACTATGTCTCTGCACTTTCTCCCCAGTTCCTTTTCCTCAAAGGCGATCCATTTTTCCGTCACTCTATAAGTGAACAAGGAGAGCTTCTTTGGATTTTCCTCCCCTTCTTTTTACTCGGTCTTTTTGCTCTTCTTAAAAACATCTCGGAAAAGCAAAACAAACTAATTCTTCTTTGGTTGCTTCTCGCCCCTATTCCATCCAGTCTCACCCAGGGTGGGGGAGATCATGCTACCCGTCTCTTCCTTATGGTTCCACCCCTAGTACTAATTACTGCCATGGGTTTCTGGGAATTTGTTTCCAAAATTAAATTCAAAAAGATTTTTATTCTCATCATTGGTTCTCTCTTGATTCTGGCTTTTGCCAACTACTTCCATCAATACTCCATTCATTACAAATTCGACTCCGCCAGATTTTGGCAGTATGGTTACGAGAGTATCTTTACCCAATTGAAGGCGGCAGAAGTTGGCGCCAAAAATGTCTATATCAACAATTCCTACGAACCATCGCTATTAAAATTCGCTTTTTATACCCAGTACCCTCCGAGTAAATTCCAAAAAGATTTTCAAGGTGATCAGCCAGAGGCATACGATATTGGCATATTCAAAGGGTTCCGTTTTGGAGAAAACTACTTTTTTGGCCAAGTAGGTAATCTCGATGATCTTCAAAAACTTCTTCAACCGGGAGACATCTATCTTGCCGCTCAACTCAAAGAAATTCCCGGGGATTGGGACTGGTCAGTCACAGCTCCTTTTGGATTGAAAACCGTAGGCTTCACCCGAGATTTACTGGGTCAGCCATTATTTACCATCGTCAAACGTTAAAAAGGGTAAATGTTCAAAAATAAGTCTCTATTACTTCTAGTTGCGATTGTTTTTTTGTCCGCGTTTTTCCGTTTGTACCGTCTCGATTTGAATCCTCCCAGTTTATACTCTGACGAGGTTGATATCGGCTATCAAGTTAAGTCGCTACTTGCGACAGGTAAAGACTACCAAGGGTATATTCTTCCCCTTCAGTTTCACTCTTTCTCGGATGTTCGTACTTCCCTTCCCATCTATGCCACTACCTTAGTCTCACTTATTCCCGGAGTGTCTCTCGATCTGGCCATCCGTCTCACTCCGGCTATTTTTTCCCTTCTTTCTCTTATCCTGATCTATTTTTTAACGAATAATCTGTTTACGTTGTTCAAAATAAAAAAAGAAAATAGTCTTTTGGAACCGGGGATCTGGGCTTCCCTCTCTTTGTCCCTTCTTCCGTGGCACTACACCTACTCCCGTATCGGTTTTGAACTCTCGATGCTATTTTTCTTCGTTGTTTTTGGACTATTTTTATACACTCGATTTCTTCAAAACAAAAACCAAAGATTACTAGTCCTGAGTTTAATCGTTTTATCTTTGGTGCCTATGGTCTACAGTACCGCCAAACTCTCCGTTATTTTTTACCCCTTAATCCTTTTTTTACTTCCCGGAGGCTATGAATTTTTCAAAACCAAAAAGAACCGAGTCTATCTGCTAATCCTTTTTATTCCTCTCGGTGTACTTTTCCTCAATGGAGGAGCCAGTAAACGTTTTAGCGAAATTTCTATTTTTACGGATCCTACTGCCTCAACGGAGATAGATGTCATTCGTCAGGTTGATCTTGGCTCAAACCCACCGATCGGTTCAGTCCCGGACTTAAACACCAAAATAGTCCATAACAAAATTGTTTTTATTGTAAACACCCTCACCAAAAATCTCATCAACCCCATTTCCGGAGGTTTTCTCTTTCTCCAGGGAGACGAAAATCAACGCCATGCCGTCACTGGTTGGGGGATGTTGGAAAAATCTCTGATTGTCCCTCTACTTCTCGGTCTTTATTTTCTCATCTCAAGAAAACATAAAAGATTTCTGGCACTTCTTGCTGTTCTTTGGATTTCCGCTACCACCCCCGCCGCGCTCACTAGAGATGGTTTTAATCACGCCTCAAGAAACTTCATGATGATTCTTCCTCTTGTCTTGTTGATTTCTACTGGTTTTCACCACCTACTAAAATCTTCTAAATTATTGACTATTCTATTAACTGTTCTGCTACTTGTAGAATCCGCTCTCTATTTTCATGACTACTGGTATCACTACCAGTACGATTCCCAAAGAGACTGGAACTATGGTCTAAAGCAAGTGATTCTCGAAACCAACAAGTATTCTGGACGACCGGTCATTATTACCAGAAACTACGAACCACCACTTATCTATTATCTTTACTATGCAAACTTTCCACCAGCCAAGTTCCAGGAGATGTATCAAACCAAAACTTTCCTCGAAAAAGTTGATCAAAAACTAAATATCGAAGGAGAGAAACTCACGGGAACAAATGTTTACTTCGCCTCAATCATCGATAAAGAATTAGCGAATCCGTTTTTAATAAAGAATGGAGTTTATGTTCTAACCCACAACGAGTATCTCGAGACCAAAGAACCAAACCATTCCCTGCTTGAGACTGTCAAATTCCCAACCGGCCTTCCTGTTCTTTATATTCTCGATGCAAACAAACTATAATTAATTTATGAAAAAATCCTTAATCCTTCTGGGGCTTATTTTCATCACCGGTCTTTTCTTAAGAATTGTTGTTCTCGGCTCTACTCCCTCAGGTTTCACACCAGACGAAGCCAGTCAGGGATACGCTGCCTACTCTTTACTTCAAACTGGTAAAGATGAATGGGGAATTCCCTGGCCGTTAACCAGTTTCCGTGCTTTCGCCGATTACCGCGCCCCTCTTCAGACATATCTCATGATTCCTTCAGTTGCCGTCTTTGGTCTAAACGAGTTTGCGGTCAGACTACCTTCGGCTATTTTTGGTAGCCTGGCCATTTTACTTTTATATTTTCTTGCCAAGGCTCTTTTCCCAAAGCAGCCCAAAGTGGCTCTCTTTGCCTCTCTTTTTTTAGCCATTTCTCCGTGGCACCTTCAGTTTTCCCGTATGGCTCTCGAAGCCAACTACTCTTCTTTCTTCCTCACCGGTGGCCTACTCTTTTTTATTCTCGGTCTCACCAAGCCTAGACTTTTTATTTTGTCGGCTATTTTGTTTGGCCTGGATCTTTACAGTTATCTTGCCGCTAAGATATTTGTTCCCCTATTTATTCTCGGTTTACTCCTTGTCTACAGAGATAGCTTCCAAAAGATTGCAATCAAGTATTTATGTCTCTTCCTCGGCCTTCTGGCCCTCTTCGGAGCACCTCTGTATCTCGACTCCTTCTTTGGTCCCGGCAATGTTCGTGGCAAAGATCTAATCATCACCAACTTCTCCAAAGAAAATATAAACGAGATTGGCACCATTCAGTATCTTTCTCCTCTCAACAAAATTAACCCTCAAATAAGTAGGCTCTTTACCAACAAGCTCACTTTTACCATCACTCACTTTTATCAAAACTACCTTAGTTATCTTTCACCTGCTTTTTGGTTTGCCGAAAGCGGTTGGGAAACTACCTACGCCATTATTCCGGGCAGAGGATTACTCTACTTCTGGATGATTCCCCTACTTTTTTATGGCATTTACTTCCTTATCAAAAGAAAAGACAAAACCTCGCTTATTTTTCTTCTCTGGTTGCTACTTGGAATAATTCCCGCCGCTATCACGAAAGAAGGTTATCGTCCGAACAGAGCTGGTTCACTCATGACTCTGTTTGAGTTAGTATCAGCCTTTGGTTTTGTCGAGTTGCTGCAAAACTTCAGGTTCTTAAACAGAGCTCTCGGTAAAATCATTATTGGTTTCATCGTTCTAATTTCCTTTGCGTTTTATTTAAACGACTATTTTATTGTCTGGAAAATTAAATATCCCGATGCTATGTCATATGGCTATCGTGAATTGGTTGCCAAAGTAAACCAGTATCAAAAAGACTACAACAAAGTCGTCATCGATAGGGGAAGCCAGTCTCAAGTATTCTTTGCTTTTTACTCTAAAATGAATCCGGCAGAATATCAAACTTACTCCGAAAAATGGTGGCCAATTATTCAAGAAAGAAATCTACTTTTCCTGGACATGATTGATAGCTATACTCTCAAAAATTTTACCTTTAGATCTTTTGATGCCTCGGTCGATCTTGTTCCTGGTAATCTGGTAGTTATTCCAGCAGTAAAAATGACTGAGATACTCAAACCAAATATTGTCGATCGGGTAAACTATCCTGACTATAAACCTGCCTTTTATTTACTTCACTATGTTCAAAAATAAATCCTTCATCGTCCTACTTCTCCTAACCCTCATTGGAGGTATTCTACGCTTCGCATTTTTAGATCAAGCTCCGATTTCTCCCAACTGGGACGAAATCAGTCATGGTTACAACGCTTACTCAATTTTGACCACCGGCAAAGATGAATGGGGTATTAGTTTCCCCCTTATATTCCGAGCCTTTGGTGACTTCAAACTTCCCGTTTACATTTACCTCACCACCATTCCAGTTGCCATTTTTGGTCTTAGTACATTTGCCATTCGTTTTATCGGAGCCCTTGCCGGCACCCTCGCCATTCCAGGAATTTTTCTCCTAACCCGTGCCCTTTTCCCCGATAAAGAAATAAAATTAAAAAAAGTTGTTCTCCCACTTTCATTGATCTCGTCATTTATTCTTGCTTTCATGCCCTGGCATTTTTTCATCTCTCGTCCAGCCTTAGAAGCCAACCTCGCTCTTACCTTTATCATTTTTGCGGTCTATTTTCTTCTCAAGGGTTTGGAAAATTCCAAAAATTTCATTCCAGCAGCATTTTTATTCGGTCTTTCCCTACACACCTACAACACTGCCCGGGTTTTTGTTCCCACTCTATTACTCGCTTTTGTTTTGGTTTACTGGAAAAAAATAAAACTTAATAAATCGGTTATTTTTTCCTGTATCCTTATTGGTTTATTCGCTCTTGTTGTTGCCTATCAATTATTTTCTGGTTCCGGTACTGCTCGTTACAGCAAGCTCAATATTATTACCGAATCAACGGCTTACACTCTTGGTCAAAAGAGAGTCGAAAGCCAACTCCCTCCCCTTATTGCCAAGTTGGTTTTTAACCGCCCCTTATACTTTGTTGAAACTGTCATCGGTAACTACTTCAACTATTTCTCACCCACCTTCTTTAATCAAAGTTGGGGAGCTCAATCCCAATTTGCTATTCCCGGAGTAAATATTGTTGGTCTTCCGGTTCTCATCCTTTTCCTCCTCGGACTACTCTACTTCATTCGCCGTCCAGGAGAAAAGTCGCTACAGTTCATTTTTGCCTGGCTCCTCCTTGCCCCTCTAGCTGCCTCTCTCACTGTCGATCCACCCCAAGCCCTCCGCCCTAATCCCATGATTCCGGCTATTGTTTTATTTGCCGGTTTAGGAGCCATTTTACTTATGGAAAAACTTTCAGATAGCTTAAAGACCATTGTTTCGCTAATTATTGCTCTCTCCATTCTTCTTAATTTTTCTCTCTATCTAAATAACTACTTCGTCCTCTATCCCAAAACCTACTCCGAGTCCTGGCAGTATGGTTATCAAGAGTTGTACCAATATCTAAACAATCAAAAAGATTACCATAAGTTCTTCGTTACCAAACGCTACGGTGAACCCCATATTTTTTACGCCTTTTATAACAAATTAAAACCAACCATTCTTCAGGATACTTCTCGCTCCAAACGTTTTTACCAGTCCGAGTGGTACTGGACGGACAAAATCGATAACTATTATTTTGTCAACGAGTTTGATATTCCCATTACCAAAATAGAGTCCTTAACCTTGGAAAGTGGCGAAGTAGTACCCACCAAAGACAGTCTTCTGATTACTACCTCGGGACATGTTCCGGTAAATGCCAATGTTTTAAAAACCATTAATTTCCTCGACGGTTCTACCGCCTTTATCATTGCCCAGATGCCATGAAAAAATACTGGATATTAATTCTGGCTCTCCTTATTGGCTCTTTCTTAAGACTCTATCAGCTAGGTGTTATTCCCAATGCCCTTACCTGGGACGAAGCAGCTCTAGGTTACAATGCCTTTTCAATTTTGAAAACTGGTAAGGATGAATACGGCACAGTCCTACCCATAATTTTCAAAAGCTTCGGCGATTTTAAGCCAGGTCTCTATGTTTATCTTGCTGTTCCCTTTGTTGCTATTTTTGGTCTTACCGAGTTTGCGGTCAGACTCCCCGGTGCTCTTTTTGGCATCCTCGCCATTTTTGGAGTTTTCTTGTTAACCAGAGAAATTTTTTGGGAAGAAAGAAAAGCTCGTCTTATTGCCTCATTTGCTGCTCTTGGTCTTGCCATTATGCCACTTCATATCCATTTTTCTCGGGGCGCTTGGGAAACCAACGTCTTTTCTACGCTCCTTCTTTTTTCAGTTTATTTTCTAGTCAAATTTGTACATACTGGACGTTTCTTAAAATGGTCTCTTATTTTTGGTCTGCTCACCTTTGTCACCTATCAAGCCGCCAAGATACTCACGCCCTTGATCATTGGTTTGACCATTCTCGTTTTCTGGAAAAGTTTTATTACCCATCTAAAAACTCATCTTCGTAAACCGTTAAACTTCGGCTTGGTAAGTTTGGCTGTAGCCATTGTTCTCTATTTGTTTATTGGATCAACGACGGGTGAAATGGGTAATCGTCTCAAACGACTCAGTATCTTTGGTTATCGTCCTGAAATTACAGAACAAACAAAAAAAATCGACGATAATAACAATCTTTCTCTTTCCCTTTTTCATGGTCAGTCTCAGTTAACCACAAGACTAATTGCCGGCCGCTATCTCAAACACCTTTCTCCTAAAGTTCTTTTTTATGAGGGCACTACTGTTGTTGAAAGGGGACACTTCCCGGGACTTGGTGCTCTCCAGCCATTTGATTTTATTTGGTTAGGTCTAGGTTTTATTTTCTTGATAAAAATTAAAAATACCAAAGTTATCGCTTTTGTTTTAGGTCTTTTGTTTCTTTCTCCCTTACCTGGCTCACTTACCATTTCGGATTACTCCACCGTGAGGAGTTTGTTTATGACCATTCCTTTGGCTATACTCCTTGGCCTGGGCTACTCTTATACCTTCACCAAACTTAAATATATTTTTTATCCGCTTCTCGGATTAACCATATTAATTTTTGTCTATTTTGTCGACTTACTGTTTATTCACGCCAACTATACCTATGCTCGCGAATTCCAATATGGCTACCGCGAAGCAATAAAATTCGCTAGCCGTTTTCCGGAAAGCAAAGTCGTTATGACCGATGTCTTTGGTCAACCCTACATCTTTTATCTTTTCTACACCCGTTTTGATCCATCCTCCTATCAAAAAATCCACAACTTCGAAAGTGGTGGTTTTGATGTCGGTAAGGTCAGTAAATTGGATCGAGTGGAATTCCACCAATTTAGTGTCGGTGAATTTGCCTCTCAATCAAACACTGTTTTTCTTGGTACTGTAGGCAATGTTCCTGAAGACTATAAATTTGACGCTCCCGAAATCGAAACACATGAAGATGTTTTTTACCCAGATGGAGAATTCGCCTTTAGATTGATTAAAACCAAAACCAGTGAAAAATAAATTAATTATCATCATTCTCCTCCTCGCTACCATTCTGAGATTGGTTTTGCTGGACAAATTCCCGGCAGGTTTAAACTCCGATGAAGCCGCTATTGGTTACAACGCTTGGTCTCTACTGGAGACGGAGAAAGATGAGCATGGCGTGACTTGGCCTTTAGTTTTTCGCTCCTTTGATGACTACAAACCTCCCGTGTATTTTTACCTGGTTCTTCCTTTTATTAAAATCCTAGGATTAAATATCTGGGCGGTTAGATTACCCTCAGCCCTTCTGGGTATCGCCTCAGTCTACCTTCTCTACCTGCTTGCCAAAAGACTTTTCTCGGAAAAAGAATATCAGTATCTTCCCGCTCTTTCCGCTTTTTTCCTAGCCATCTCTCCCTGGCATCTCCATTTTTCCCGCGGCGGTTGGGAAGTAAATGCCGCCACTTTCTTTATCCTTCTCACTCTTCTCTATCTCCACAAAAGTTTGGAAAATACCAAGTTCCTCTTTGTCTTTGGCCTTAGTGCCGTCCTTTCTCTTTACACCTATCACTCTGCCCGTATTATCACCCCACTTCTTATAGCAACTTTTGCTATCGTTTATTTTAATAAAGTAAAGATTTTCTTTGAAAAGAAAAATCTCAAACTTACTCTTACCGCCCTGGTCTTTTCTGTCATCTTGGCTCTCCCTATTGTTTTTCAACTACTCTCTAAATCCGGTCAGTCACGTTTCTCCGGAGTCTCCATTTTTGCTGATGCTGGTCCTATCTGGCAGGCGACCAACTACCGAATTGAACACAACTCCACCAATCCCTTAGTTGATGTTTTTCATAATCGATACTTTACTTACGGCCTAAGATTCGTTCAAAACTATCTTAGTCACTACTCTCCCGATTTTCTTTTTATTGATGGTGACACTATTGCCAGAAGCCGCGTTCCCGAAATGGGGCAGACCTACCTCTACCTGTTACCCTTCTTGTTTCTGGGAATTCTTTCCTTGTTAAAGTTTGACTCTGACGGCAAAAAGATAACCCTCGCCTGGTTTTTAATTGCTCCAATTGCCGCCGCCCTTACCTATCAGTCTCCTCACGCTCTCAGATCTCAAAACATGGTTATTCCCTTGACTCTAATCTCGGCTATTGGTGTTCTTACCTTTTTCCGTTTCATAAAAAATAATTTAAAAAAATATTTCTCTTTAATTCTTCTGGTTCTGGTTACGGTTCAACTATATAGCTTTGCCCGTTATCTACATATGTACTATGTTCACTATCCCAAAGAGCTCTCCTATGCTTGGCAGTATGGCTTTGATCAAATTGCAAAATACACTAAAGCAAACTACGACCAGTATGATCACATCATCATTACCGATCGTTATGACCAACCATATATTCTGACCGCCTTCTTTACTTTCTACGACCCGGCCGTTCTTCAAACAGAGCTGGTTATGTCCACACCCGATCAATATGGTTTTGCCACCGGTAGGAAGTTTGGTAAATACGAGTTTAGATCCATTAAATATGATGAAGACAAAAACCTCCCCAACACCCTCCTTATCTCTTCCGAAGAAAAAATAGATGACACCAAGGTAATAAACACGGTAAAATCTCCTTCAGGGGAAACCATGTTCAAGTTTATCTCTACCAAATGAAAAACAAACGTCAAACAATCTCCGTCGTTCTGGCAACCTTCAACGAGGAGGCAAACATCAAGGCTTGCTTGGACTCGGTCAAAGACTGGGTCGATGAAATGATCATTGTCGATGAACAAAGTACCGACAAAACAAAAGAGATCGCCGAAAAGTTAGGAGCCAAAGTTTACTCAGAACCTCACGAGCAAATCTTTCATATCACCAAAAACAAAGCAATAAACAAAGCCAAGTCCGCCTGGATTCTTCAGTTGGATGCCGACGAAAGAATTACTCCCGAAATGAAAAAGGAAATCATCGGCATTCTGGAAGGGGAGTACTTCGGCTACGACAGTTGGATCAGTCCGGTAAGAAAATCCATCAATAAAATTGTGAAGATTTTTCCCGAGCCAAACAAACTCGATAAACCTGCCTTTGCCTACTGGCTTCCTCGCAAGAATTTTTTCCTGACAAGATACTTAAAAAATACTGGTCAGTATCCCGATCCCGTCATCCGTCTATTCCAAAAAGGCAAAGCCATTCTTCCTGCCAAAGACGTCCATGAGCAGATGAAAGTGGATGGAGTTGTTGGTTGGCTCAAAACCGATCTCGACCACTACGCCACTCCGGACTTCAGCAGATATTTATTAAGAGAAAATCGCTACTCCAGTCTGCAAGCTAGATTTTATAAAGAAGCCGGTCTTAAAGTAAATTTCTTTAGAACAATCAATTTCTTATTCTTTAAACCACTTGGTACCTTCCTCGATCTCTATATCCGTCGCCGTGGTTTTTTGGATGGTTTCCCCGGATTTGTTTTTTCTCTCTACTCCGGACTTCACCATGCCTTTTCCTACATGAAGCTCTGGGAACTGTACAAAAACGAAACCTATGGAAAATAAAATAAAAGTTTTCCTGGACAGCGGCACTCACTCTCAAGGGAGAGGTGTCGGCTTCTATGCTGAAAACCTCGCCAAAGGACTAGAGAAACTTTCCGATGTTACTCTTACCGACGCCAACCCCGATCTTATTCACTATCCCTTCTTTGATCTTTTTTACCCCACTCTTCCCTACAAAAAATTAAAACCAACCATAGTTACTATCCACGACGTCACCCCCTTGGTCATGTCAG
Organism: Microgenomates group bacterium; assembly: GCA_049303575.1. GTDB lineage: Bacteria > Patescibacteriota > Microgenomatia > UBA1400 > MFAQ01 > UBA2277. Next base: position 436,530 of record JBAQNH010000002.1, read on the forward strand.
ACAGATATCCCAAGGGAATTAAAGGAACAATAAACTTCTTTCGTCAATGGCTCTCCCTTCAGTCTGTCTCGGCCATTATCACCGACTCGGAAAACTCCAAAACAGACATCGAAAAATATCTCTTTGTTCCCAAAGAAAAAATCTTCGTCACTCCTCTTGCTATCGACCCAGTCTATGGCAAGGAAATCTCGGAAGAAAAGCTCCTAGAAGTCAAGAAACGACTTAATCTTCCCGATAAATTCATTCTTACTGTCGCAGGTGGTCCAAATCCAAATAAAAATCTTCCCTCCCTTGCTGAGGTCACCGATCGTCTGGACATTCCCTTGGTTGTTGTCGGCAAAGGCATGCTCCAAGAAGTCAGAGAACCGGTGCATCCTGAGCTTATCGATATGATTCGTTTGAAGGTCTACAAGCATCTTATTCTCCCCGGCTTCGTTAGTAATGATGATCTAAACGCTCTCTATCGTTTGGCTACCCTGTACGTCCAACCAAGCCTCTATGAAGGTTTTGGATTACCCCTCTTAGAAGCTATGACTGCCGGTTGTTTGGTCGCAAGTTCCAACTCCAGTAGTCTTCCCGAGATCTATCATGAGGAAGCCATCACCTTTAATCCCCGAAAACTTACCTCAATGGAAAAAGCTATCAAAAAAGCCCTTGCTCTCTCACCAAAAGCAAAACAAAAGCAGATTGAGCTCGCAAAAACTAAAGCCGCCACCTTCTCTTGGCCCAAGACCGCCAAAGCCACTTTCGAAGTCTACAAGCAAGTAACATGTCGCTAATATCAATTATAAAAAAAGTTGTCGTTTGGCGCCTCCTGATATTTGCTGTTGCTGTCGCCGCCATGTTTATTCTTCCGGCACGTCCACGTTTCACCAATCTCACTCCTACGGCATCGACAGGGGACCTGCTTACTATGTGGTCCAATTTTGACGGCCTGCATTTTCTTTCAATAGCCGAGTATCGTTATGATTACCCGGGGAAAACTGATATGTCTTATGCCTTTTTTCCGGTATATCCTTGGCTCATCGGGACACTAAATATCTTTGGTTCCTACATTATTTCTGGTCTCTTTCTTTCCCATCTATTTTTTATAGCCGCCCTTTTCTTCCTTTACCGTCTAGTTTTACTTGACGAAAAGCCTCGCATCGCCAAGTCCACCATCTTTTTGGTTCTTCTTTTTCCAACTTCAGTTTTCTTTGGTTCTGTCTACAGCGAGTCTCTATTTCTTCTCCTTGCTGTTCTCAGTTTCTATTTTGTCCGTAAGAAATATTTTCTGCTAGCTTGTCTGGCTGCCATGATTGCTTCAGCGACAAGAATTACCGGAATTTTTCTCTGGCCAGCTATCGCCTATGAATTCTGGCTTACTTACGGTAAAAGTCTCAAAAGATCACTTAATCCCAGCGCCATCTGGCTTGCTCTTCCTCCACTTGGACTTCTCTCCTATATGCGTTTCCAATTGGAAAAAGTCGGTGATCCTCTCTTTTTTGCTCATATTCAGTCTGTCTTTACTGGTCGCAGCACAGACAAACTAATTCTCGTTCATCAAGTCTTTTATCGCTACTTTAGGATGCTTTTCCTCACTGACCCCGCATCATCTGTTTATTTCACCGTCGTTTTGGAGTTTCTATCAGCTAGTCTGATTTTAGGTGTCTTAATATTATCTATCAGAAGAATTCGTTTCTCTTACTGGTTTTTTATTCTCCTTTCATTTGTTTTACCCAGTCTATCAGGCACCTTTATGAGTGTCCCTCGCTACGCTTTAGTTCTCTTCCCCGTGTTTATATTTTTAGCCAAGTTTCTAGATCGTCTACATCCCTTCGTCCGTTATGCCTACTACGTTCTCTGTATCATTCTCTCTATTCTTTCTGTTGCCTTTTTCACCCGCGGCTACTTTATCGGATGATGTAGAATATTTATAGCTGTCAAGAGAACCACTAAAAAGGTCGGCAACCGAGCCTCCAAAAGGTCGCGGTGCCAAAATGACAAGCCTCTGTTATTAATTAGAGGAAAAACAAAATGAAATACCCCCTCTTTTCTTCCGAGTCGGTTTGTGCCGGCCACCCCGACAAGATCTGTGATCAGATCTCTGATGCCGTATTAGATGCCGCTCTAAAGGTCGACCCTCATTCTCGAGTGGCCTGTGAGACACTGGTTACGACAAATAAGTTGGTTCTTGCCGGAGAGATTACTTGTTCCGAATCTCTTGATTACAAATCCATTGCTCGTAAAGTAGTTAATGATCTTGGTTTTACCAAAGACATCTATCATTTTGGCCCCAAAACCGATATCGAAGTCTACATCCACGAACAGTCCAAAGACATTGCGGTGGGTGTTGACGATGGTGGAGCAGGAGATCAAGGTATGATGTTTGGCTATGCCACCAACGAAACTCCCGAGTTTATGCCCCTACCTATCACTCTTGCTCACGAACTAGTCAAAATAATGGACAATCTGGCCATAAAAGATCTACCTTACCTACGTCCAGATGGAAAATCACAGGTCACTGTTCATTATGAAAATGGCCGACCTGTTTCCATCAAAAAAATTGTCCTTGCCAAACCCCATGAACCAAAAATTGACAAAGAAGAAGTAAAAAGGGAATTATTAAACCAAGCCATTTTTCCTTTACTGGAAAAATATCATCTGCCTAAAGTTTTAGAAAAAGATATCATCTTCAACGGTACTGGAGTTTGGGAGATTGGTGGACCTGCCTCGGACACCGGTGTCACTGGTAGAAAAATTGTTGTTGATACCTACGGCGGCATGGGCAGGATTGGTGGTGGATGTTTTTCAGGAAAAGATCCAAGTAAAGTAGACAGATCAGCTGCTTATGCAGCCCGTTTCCTAGCCAAAAACATTGTGGCACAGGGTTTAGCCAACCGTTGTGAAGTTCAACTTGCTTATGCAATTGGCACCAAATATCCCGTCGGTAAAGCCATAGAAACTTTTGGCACAGCCCAAAAAGATCAGAAGATAATTGAAAACTACGCCTGGGGTTTATTGGATCTTTCTGTTGGTGGAATCATCAAGGCACTCAATCTTCTGCAGCCAATCTATCAAAGTACAGCTTGTTACGGTCATTTCGGTCATCTGGAATACCCCTGGGAGAAACTAGTCTAGCCTCCATGATAAACTACAGTAGTGAAAACACTTGTTATTATTCCTGTTTATAACGAAAATTTTCGTGCTGTAGACACGATCAATAAGGTACTAAAAAACACAAAAAATGATTTAATCGTCGTTGATGATGGTTCAAATGACGATACCTGGAAAATATTGAACAGAAACTTTAAAGACAATGAAAGAATTACACTTTTGTCACATGTAATAAATCTTGGAAAGGGTGCGGCTATGAGGACTGGGGTGCTAATGGCATGGAAAATGAAAGGCGACACCGTCATTTTTATCGACGCAGACGGTCAACACAATCCAAAACATTTAAAAAAATTTGAAAAAGAACTGAAAAAAAATGATATTGTCTTCGGATTTAGGAAGCTTAACGGAGATATGCCCTTTGTAAGAAGGTGGGGAAACATCATCGCCAAAAGTATACTAAAACTTTTTTTTAACATAAAAAGAAAAGAATTTTTATGTGGTTTCCTAGGGTTCAACAAATCCATTTATAAACAAATAAAATGGAGATCTACGAGATATGGAGTTGAGACCGAGATTGCTACTAGGGTTGGAAAAAACGGATTAAACTTTTCGGAAGTTGAAATTGACACAATATACATTGATAAATACAAGGGCGTGTCCATTTTTGATGCTATAAAGATATTGTTTCAGATTCCTGGATGGTACTATAATTGAAACCATGTACAAAATTGGAATCATTGGCTACGGAGTCGTTGGAAAAGGTATCCATCGGTTGTTCAAAAATGAAGTTACTGCAATTTTTGACCCATTTATAAATGAAGACGGGAAAAGCTTTGCTACAAATATTGGTGGACAAGAATACGATTTTACAAATAAGAAAGGTTTCAAAGGTTTGGATCTGGCTGTAATTAGTGTTCCCACGAACGAAACATCCACAGGAAAAGCAGACACAAGCCTAGTAAGAGACACACTCAGTTGGCTTTCAAAAGAAATCAATTTCAAGGGGGTTATATTGGTTAAATCCACCATGCCTCCAAGTGAGATGGCTGAGTTAGGAAAAAAATTTAAGAGATTTGTCTTTAGCCCGGAATATATGGGAGAATCAAAATATTTCACTCCTGCATGGAAATATCCTGATCCATTAAACATGGAGGCTCACACCTGGCAGGTCTTTGGTGGAGAAAAACGTGATACTTCTTTCTGCATAGATATTTTTAAAAGAAGAATGGGTGTCGATACTGTCTTTTTCCAAGTCGATCTAATGACCGCGGTTCTCACAAAATATATGGAGAATAGCTTTTTTGCGATGAAGGTGACCTTCTGTAACGAGTGGTTCGAAATTGCCAAAACGTTTGGAGTTGATTACAATGAGTTAAGAGAGTGCTGGCTGGCAGATCCCAGAATTAACCGAAACCACACCCTAGTGTTCCCCGAAAGTCGTGGCTATGGGGGTAAATGTTTTCCCAAAGACACAAAGGCGATTATTTTTGACGTCGAAAAGGAAGGTTACGAACCAAAGCTCATGAAAGCCATGGATAAGACAAATAAGGTCTTTAGGAAAGCAAACGACAAATAATAAGTTAAAATATATATATGTCCATCATCGGTGTTCAGCTTTTAGTATTTTTATTTTGTTTTTTAATGCTCTACAACGTCTTTTTATATTGGAAAAAAAATGAGATAGGGCTAAAAGGTGCAATGGTTTGGGTAATAATCTGGGGAGGGTTACTTTTTATTACTTTTTTCCCCAAATACATGGAACCTTTTGTAAGAGAATTGTTTTTTGTCAGACTATTTGACCTAGTTACCTTTGTCGCCTTAGCCATCATCTCTTATGTCATGTTTCAGAATCATGTGAGAACAAATAGACTCTTAAAAGAAGTTGAAATTCTAGTTAGAAAAATGGCGGTTAAGGAAGTTTCCAAAAAGAAGATAAAATGAAATTCAAAGGCAAAATACTGGTATTTTGCCCATACTACCCACCTCATGTAGGGGGTCTAGAAAGCCACGCAGATGAGTTCAACAAACACCTTTCGGAGAGAGGTTGTGAAATCACAGTCTTCACACCCAGATTACCTTCAAGTGCTCCAGAACAAGAACTTAGATATAAAAACGTCAATATAGTCAGATTTCCGGCTTTTGAGATCATCCCTAACTGGTTTTTACCCAAATTTTGGCAAAAAAAATACAAAAAATTAGTAAATGATATATATCAGAAAGAATTTGACATTATCATTTCAAGAACAAGGTTTTTTTTCACCTCCATAATGGCACTCTCTTACGCCAGAAAAAGAAAAATCAAATGGATGCATATAGAACACGGATCTGATTTTGTTCAACTATCAAACAGTCTTCATTCATTAATTGCCAAACTTTTTGATTACACTCTTGGAAGACAAATCCTAAAAAAAGCTAGCGTCGTGGTTGCTAACTCCAAAGCTTCTGCCGTCTTTTGTAAAAAGATATATAGGAAAAGAAACTATCAAGTTATTTATCGCGGTATTGAAGTAGATGAAATTGAACATATACCACCCAGCAAAGATATTGTTAATAAATACAAAGGTATTTTGAAAATCATATTTACTGGTAGATTAATTGATGGAAAAGGTGTCGGTGATTTAGTAAATGCAGTGTCAAAATTAAGAATAAAAAACTGGATACTATTTATAATTGGCATTGGTCCCCAAATAAATAATTTGGAGACTCAGACAAAAGAACTAAAAATATCAGATAAGGTAATATTCTTTGGTCAAAATAATAAAAGGGAATTAATTGGAACACTAAAGGCAAGTGACATTCTGGTTAATCCGAGCTACACAGAAGGCTTACCAACTAGCGTTATCGAGGCGGCAATTTGTGAAAAGCCAATAATCGCAACCAATGTTGGTGGCACTAAAGAAATTATTGGTGACAACTCAGGAATTCTGATACCCGCTAGAAATCCATCCATATTGGCTGAAAAGATAGAATATTTATCAAAAAACCAAGACCTAAGAATCAAGATGGGGCACCAAGCAAAAATTGAAATACAAAACAAATTTAACTGGGACAATTCAATAGACAAATATATTGCCTTACTAAAATAAATGATTGAAATACTAAAAGGAATACTCGGTATATTTCTTCTAATCGGCGCAACCGACATGATTGGTCGCTTATTTTGGAAAAGAGAAGATGGCTTGCCCGGAAGATGGCTATCTTGGTTGGTATCTTTCTTCACCATCATTACCCCCATCTTTTATATTCTTAATCTACTTAAACTAGAAATAAATTATTATTCAGCAATCGGAATTTTAATAACTATTTGGTTGGGTACTGGGCTAATTTCAAAAAAGAAATTACTTGAATTTGGCAAACAAAAGATCAAAGCAATATTCTTTTGGCTCCTTGCCTATCTTGCTCTACATCTTATTTTTTACTCAATATATTTCACAATTCCGGAATGGGATAGTTATGGCAACATATCCAGTGTAAGAGATAATTTAGTTAGTGGTTTTATAGTCTCAAGCTACAGACCACTATTCAGTGCCTCCATGACAATTTTCTCACTAGTTTCTTCTGTCGACCCCTACATTTTATTTCCAATCGTATTGATCGTTGCTCAATCTAGTTTACTATTTTCTGTTTATCTTTTTACTAAAGACAATAAAGATAAATTCCTAAGAGGTTTAATACTTGTAAGCACCCTCGCTGTACCCGTAATCAATATGGAAATTGATATTCCTAGAGCTCAAAGCGTGCTTATGGTTTTTATTCCAATATTTTTTTATTACCTAAAAGTATATTTTTCCGAGAAAAAAGATTTTCGTTATTTAATAGTGGTTTTTTGGATTTCCATAGTGGGTCTAATGTATCACGAATTATTTGCAGTTTTAGTACTTGTTGCCTTTTGTTCCGCAGCAAAAATCATAATTAAATTATGGATTAACGGAGGCAAAAAAGACAAGATAATAATTACTTTGATTTGTTTTGTTACATTTTTGTTGGGATGGATTGCATACGATCATTTATTTACTATTAGTTATGCGTTTGGCCTTGCAAATAATGTCATCAACAATTTGATACACAATTTTAGTTGGAAATGGTGGTTTTTGAGTACTGATCTTTCTGCAGATAATATGTCCGTAGCTTGGATTGGTTGGAAATCAATCGCAATGTATTATGGTTACTATTTATCACCAATTATCTTTGGTTGGATAATATTGCATATTTTTTCAATTTTTATACATCGTAAATTATCAAAAATTCATATATGGTTATTATTTACTGGAATATTGTATTTTGCTTTAACAGAAATTCTTCCCAGAATGAACATTGGCATATTGCCGGAAAGGTCTTGGATATTTTTCGATATTATTGTCTTGCTTTTTACCGCCAGTTTCCTAAAAAATATTAAACACTCATATTTAATAAAAGCGTTTATTGTTTTTCTAATTATTGTTTCAATGTATGGTAGTTTCGTCGTAGCCATGGGAAAAAAATCCCTGACATCATCAGAGGAAATGAAAGCAGCCGTGTGGATAAAAAACAATACTCCAAAAGAATCTATATTTCTAAGTCAACAAGCAAACAATCAAATAGTTAGATTTTTTGGAGAAAGAAATATGTTATCCCCAAACAAAGAATTCTTTTTGTCAGAAAAACTAATTGAACAGAGTGAGGTAAATATTTGTGAATCGGATATCATTTCAACAGAAATCAATAAAACAAAAAATCTGTTATTGAATTTTGATATTTTGAATGGAAATACAAACAATCTCGCTGTATTTGTAAATGAAACAAGAGAAAAAATTAAAAAATTTAAAACTATTTGTTACCCAGTAGTAACTTTTTCTCACTCCCCTTTATATGTAATGTATTCATCGGTCAAATTAGAAGGGCTATACTCCACCCGAGAATGGTGGCGAGAAGTAAATTATTATGGAGCTAAATTAGATAAGTTTGATATATATCCACTTGTATATGATTATGGTGGAGTGAAGATTTGGAGGTTAAGATAGTCTATGTGTGGAATTGCTGGAAAACTCTATTTTGCAAAAGACAAAGAAGTCACTGTTTCTCAGGTAGAGAAAATGACCGAGTCAATTAAACACAGGGGGCCGGATGATGATGGTGTATACATTTCCCCAGACAAAACAGTAGGCCTAGGTCACAGAAGACTTTCCATAATTGATCTCTCACCATTGGGTCATCAGCCGATGAATTATCTAAATAGATACTGGATTGTATTCAATGGCGAAATTTACAATTACCTAGATGAAAAATCCAAACTAGAAAAGTTTGGATACAATTTTTCCTCTCATTCAGACACTGAAGTAATCATGGCACTATATGACAAGTATGGTTTCAAATGCCTCGATCATTTAAGGGGGATGTTTTCTTTTGCAATCTATGACGAGAAAGAAAAAACAATATTTTGTGCTAGAGATAGGGTAGGAAAGAAACCATTTAAATACTACACAGACGACAATGTGTTTATTTTTGCCTCTGAACTGAAAGCTATCCTTACTCAAAAAGAATACAAAAAGGAACCAGATTTTGAAGCGATTTATCATTATCTTACTCTTCAATATGTTCCTTCTCCTCTAACTGGTTTTGTTGGAATAAAGAAGCTAGAACCCGCTCATTACCTTTTTATAGATATAAAAACAAGAAAATTAATCAAAAGAAGATACTGGAAACTTAACTACAAAAATAAACTAAATCTTAGTGAGACAGAGTGGAAAAAGAGGATAATCAGTAAACTCAGGGAATCAGTAAAAATTAGGATGCTAGCTTCTGATGTCCCTGTCGGGGCATTTCTTTCAGGAGGAACTGACTCAAGTGCAATTGTCGCTATGATGAGTAGTATAAGTAATGCGCCTGTCAAGACATACACAATCAGTTTTGATGAAGAAGAATTTGATGAATCAAAATATGCAGAAATGATTTCGAAAGAATTTCATACAGATCACACAATCTTTTCAGTAAAACCTGACGCTATTAGAATACTGCCTTTATTAGTCAAACAATATGAAGAGCCCTATGCTGACAGCAGTGCTCTACCAACATATTATTTGTCGAAGTTGACAAGAAAAGGGGTTACCGTTGCTCTTAATGGAGACGGGGGAGACGAAAACTTCGGTGGATATGAACGCTACTCTATCCAGAAAATTGCTCTTTTCCTTGAAAAATTTGGTGTCCTAAATACTCTATTTTTCAAACCAATATCTCGAATGATCTTCGAAATAATACCTACTGTTTTTACCGAGAGACTTGCAAGATTATTTTGCATGTTGAATTGGGATTATCGAGAACGGTTCGTGGGATTTTCAGCTTATTTTACTGAAAAAAACAAATCTCATTTATATAAAAACAAACCTAACCTAAATACCTATAAATATATGTCAAGATTTTTCAATCAATCAAAATTTGTCGACAAACTTGACAACACAATGTATGGAGATTTTTCGAGCTACTTGCCAGAATGCCTTCTGTCTAAAGTAGATATTGCCACCATGTCAGTCTCGTTAGAAGGAAGATCACCATTCCTTGACCATGAATTTCTTGAATTAACGGCACAAATTCCAAACAAGCTAAAAATTAAAGGTATAAATCAATTAAAACACATTCTAAAAGAATCCTTTAGAGGATTAATCCCAGATGAGGTCATGGACAGACCAAAAAGAGGTTTTTCGGTACCTATTCAAAAATGGTTTAAAAATGATTTAAACAATTATATTAGGAACATATTACTTTCCAAGAAGTCGAAAACGTCCACTTTGTTCGATCAAAACTACATCAGAGAAATGATAGATAATCACACCAATGGAAAAGAAAACTATGGTCACAAACTTTGGGCACTATTGACCCTAGAATTATGGTTTAGAGAATATTTTTCATGAAACTATCACATTTCAAATTTTTATCCGACCCAATCGACAATAGTGTTCTAAAGCTAACAATATTAAAACAAGTCAAAGACGAAATTGTTGATGGAATATTACTTGGTAAAAGTTGCTGGTACCCTGTCATTGACGGTGTTCCCAGGATGTTAACAGCTCAATCAAAAATTGAACTACTCCAACGAAAAACTTCATTTTTAAATAAATACAAAAACAAACTTAATCCAAAAATAATTACTGAATGGAAACAAAATATCAGGGAAACAAAAAATAAATCACCATTTGAAATACATCAACAAAAAACCGCAGACAGTTTTGCGTACGAATGGAAGAATATTTATCAAGAAAACTCATTCGAGAAAAATAATTTTTTTCATTTTCTAACACCATTTATAAAAGAGAATGATTTTAACGGAAAAATAACTGTAGATATTGGTTGTGGTTCTGGAAGATTTACCAAGTGGGCGGCACTAGGAGGCGCCAAGGTGGCATTTGGGGTCGATCTTGGAGATAGTGTCGAAGTTGCTTATGAGATGACGAAAACCTATGGAAATGTCGCCATAATACAGGCCGATATATATGCCCTTCCTCTAAACAGAGTAATAGATATTGCTTACAGTATCGGAGTACTTCATCACATACCAAAACCAAAACTAGGTTTCTTAAAACTAATCAAAGCGCTTAAGAAAAATGGGAAAATGCTTATTTGGGTATATAGCCGTCGTCACAACAATAGGGCAATATATTTGTATGAACCTTTAAGGGCAATTAGTCGACACATTCCCAAACCAATTTTGTACAAGCTGTGTTACATACCGGCTTCTATTGTTCACTTGTGGAATTTACTTTGTAAATTGTTTAAGTGGAAAAAAATGCCCTTTTTCTACTACGAAAATTTTTCTTTCAATATGAAGTTAAATGATGCATTTGATGTACTGGCAACTCCAAAGAGCAATTATTATTATTCGGAAGAGATTGAAAATTGGTTCAAAGAAGCAAAGCTCAAAAGCATAAAATCATTTGAACATCCGGAAGCAGGGATTACTTGTATTGGAACATATGTCTAAAAAAGTAATAGTTCATTTAATTCAATCGTTAGATAGTGGGGGGTGTGAAAACATGCTTCTACGGACGTTGCCACTCATGAAGAAATTCGATCATGTAATAATCACTCTAAACAAAAGAGGAAATCTTGCTGATAAATTTGAGGGAAAAGGAGTCCGAGTTGTAAATATCAATCAGAAGAGTCTGGTTGATTTATTCTCATATCGTCGATTAAAAATTAAGATAAAACAATTAAAACCAAATTTAATTATTACTTATTTGTTTCATGCAGATTTGATTGGAAGATTGTATCTCCAGTCAATTTCTAAAATAAAGGTTGTCCCATTTTTACGAACAACATACAATCATAAAAATTATTGGCAAGCCAGGTTATTTGAAAAGCTTACCAAAGGATTGGTTTATGAATATCTTGCAAACTCAGAAGCAGTCAAAGATTATTATGTTAATCAGATAGGAGTCAAAAAAAATAATATTACTGTGATTCCAAACGGTATTGATATAGATTATTACAATAGTATTCCAAAAGATCTTACACTTAGGAAGAATATGGGTATCAAACTATCTGATACTGTCATAATTTGTGTGGCAAACCTACATGTTAATAAAGGGCACAAATATCTACTAGAAGCCTTTGAGTTGTTATATAAAACGAACAAGAATATTAAACTATTACTAGTTGGGGATGGTGTAGAAAAGGAAAATCTCTTGAATCAAATATATAGTTATCATTCAAAAAATTATATTCTCTTTTTAGGAAATAGAAATGATGTTCCTTTGCTTCTAAAAATATCAGATATATTTGTTCTTCCAACATTATTTGAAGGAATGAGTAATGCTATCTTAGAAGCGATGGCAGTAGGTTTACCTGTTATTTCAACCAAGATTCCTGAAAATATTTCGATTTTGGGAGCTAACGATTTAGTAGAATCGGAATCGAGTGAATCTATTTACCAAAAATTATTCCAGTATCTTTCAGGAGTAAGTTTATCAAATATGATTATAAAACAAAAGAAAATTATTAAATCAAATTTTGATCTCTCAATAGTATCCAAGGATTTTGAAAATTATTTACAAGGGAAATGAAACCGACATATATTTTTAGAGTTGATGACATCTGTCCGACAATGAATTGGAAAAACTTTGATCGGCTTGAAGAGATATTTGATAAATATAATATAAAACCTATTGTAGGAATAATCCCAGACAATAAAGATACCAAATTACATGTTAATAATCCAAATATTGAATATTGGAAAAGAATGAAATTGCTTGTAACAAAGGGGTGGGTAATTGCCCAACACGGTTATCAACACCAATATATTAATAAGGAACCTGGCATGTTAGGTATTACTAATCATAGTGAATTTTCAAAAATAAAATATTCTGAGCAATATAAGAAAATTTCATCAGGTAAAAAAATATTAGAAAAAAAATTAGGAATAAAAATAAAATGGTGGATGGCACCATCTCACAGTTTTGATGAAACCACGTGTAAGGTATTAGTAGATCTCAAATTCAAATATATTACCGATGGAATAGCCCTTTATCCGTATATAAGAAATGGATTAATTTGGGTACCACAACAATTATGGAAGCCTGCTAAAAAATTATTTGGAGTCTGGACGATTTGTATACATCCAAACTCAGAGAATGATATGACTTTGTCCACAATTGAACGTTTTATCGTTAACAACATGATAGGAAATTCAGATATTGACTTGTTAATTCGATATTCAATATTTAATTATCTATATTATATATATTGGAAAATAATCCATATTATGTCAAGAATTTATGAATTACATAGATAATACATTTCGATATACCAACGCGAGTATTTACGACAGGAGGTCTATAAAACCAATTGAAAAATATATTAAGTCAATTTGGGATCCAATATTAATCAATACACTTAGAAAGAATATCTCACCGAATGATATTATATGCGATTTAGGTTCTGGAACATTTGAATATACACAATATATGGGAATGGCAAAAGAAATATTTGCAGTAGAAATTAACAAGAAAATGATTGATGGAGGAACGAATAAAATTAAACATATTAGCAATAAAGTAAACATCCTTTGTGAAAACGCGCTTTCTAGTAGTATTGCAAATAAATCTTGTTCAATAGTTTGGATCATAGGATTGTTAGAATATGTTGACTTGCATAAAATATTTGATGAAATAGGTCGTGTTAGTAAAAATAAGACGAAGTTATTTATCCAATTTCCTAATCTATTTCATCCATATAATTTTGGTATTAATATAATTTATAAAATACTTGGTATACCAATAAAAAAATATCATACATTGTCAGAAGTGAAAACAATCGCACGTCAAAATGGATTTATTCTTAAAAAAACAACGAGTAGAGGAATATTTCTACTAGTACCAGAATCAGTTCAAGACAAGCTAATTTGGCTTTGGAAAATACTTGAAAAGGTTGTAAAACCTATACAATCTATATTTCCATTAGGAATCAACGTATTCTGTGAGTTTGAGAAAGGATGAGACTCGACCATTGTTTGGAGATTTGCCTTATATCATGATTTGCACAAACGTATTTATAAGCGTTTGATGATTTGGTTTTATATTCTCCTGAATTTCTAAGAAGACGATCAACCTGCTTAATAAATAATCCAAAATCATTATTTGAAAAATATCCAAGGTTATATGTAGAAATGAAATTATCGGGGTTAACATTAAGTGATACAACAGGAGTTTTTCCAACACATGCCTGAAGATATACGTTTGGGAATCCTTCAAATTTAGATGTTCCAACTAATAGTTTAGCTTTATTAAAATACGTTTGTATTTTATCGAACGGAACACTTTCAACAAATTTAAGATTGTTAATATATTTAGATTCATTATAGATTGTGTTCCAAAGTATACGATTTGATGATTTTGGCATTATCATAACAAACTTATTATCAGGTAGTAATCTACATAATTGTAAAAATAAATTTGGTTGTTTTACTTCTCTTGCTGATCCAACCCACAATATATATTCACCCTTTGCCTTGATTGAATTTTCAATATTAATACCATTCCTTATTACAATAGAATTTTTATTGTGAAATTTTTTTAGGTCACTTTTTTGCTGTTTGTTTTGAACAATTACGATATCCGCATTTATTAATCCGTATCTATAGACCTGTCCAAAAAAATATCCCATTAACCTAATTTTTTCATTCGTACAGTCAACGCTACTGGCGGAACGGAATATAAAACGCTTTCCATATATTTTGCAGAATAATGCAATTAGTCCTATTTCAAACCCTGCTGAAGATGAAATGAATATATCTGAATCTGCCTTTACAAGAGATTTCCACAATACAAAAGGAACGGCAAGAATATTAAAAATATTCTTTTTCAATGAAATAGATTTTATTATTTCGATATTCTTCTTCTTTTGATTTACAGTGCCAAAATCACCAACTATAAATTTAATCTTAAAGTTTTTGTTAGTACTTAATATTTCAGAAATTTGACCAAGTTGCGATTCCGTCCCACCAATTGAAACCGTCGAATCATTCGAAAAATATGAAAACGAAAATAAATTTACGAAGCAAATACTTGTCATTTCTTAAGTATTGTAACTATATACGGAGACCACCATTTACAATCTCTAAATGAAATATTTAAGAGACGAGATAACCAATCTATAATAATTTGAAATAAATATCCAATTCTTAATAACCATATATTTCCAGAAAACAGCCCAAAGTTAATTCCACCAACATAATCGTTAAATATAATTTTTAGTTTATATTCTTTTGAAATGTTTTCAAAATATTTAAGGTTCATTACTTCATCGTTGTGAATATTTAAAACTCTTCGATCAAGTATTGTTTGAATATATTTATTAATTCCGTTTAAATTGGGTACAATAATAATTATTAATCCTCTGGGCTTTGTTAAATTTACGTGAATTTTTATAATATCATCTAACATTTTTCCTCTAAAGTGCTCTATGAAACCTGCTGAAAAAACGACATCGTACTGTATATCATTTTTATACTTGAGAATATTTGATTTGATTAAAGTCGATTTAATATTTAGATAGTCCAGATTCCTTTTTGAGATTTCTATTGCATTATTGGTATAGTCAAGCCCGTATACTTGATATCCAAATACTGTATGAAAATAATGCATCCAACTTCCTGGTGCACAACCAATTTCAAAAAATTCAATTTTTTTCGATTTTGATAATTTATCAATAAATATATTATTTAATCGTAAAAACGGTAAGCTATGTAAATTTTCAGTAATTGGAAGCCTTCTTTCTCTTTTATATAACCGATTCCAATATGATTTTGAAGTCATTTCTTCCTTCATAAGGATAAATTTATTAGAATCATTTTTTAAAAAATAGTATCTGATGGCAACCTAAATTATCTGAACTAATAATTTTCTTAACAAAAAATCCTTTGTTGCTAAAATAGTTAATTAATTCGTCAACAGAGGCGTATTCGTACGGATAACCGCCAAGCCAATCTTTGATATCTGTCGTAAAAAACATTCCTCTATTGTTGTAGTTTTTGATGTATAAAAATGGATTCCTCAAGGTCAGAATGTATCCAAAAACAAACCATATATAGTAAAGATACTCAATAATTTTTTTACCAAACCAACCAGAAGAATTATATGTTTTTTTTATCTTAAGCCATAAATCTGATGAACCTGAAAACAATGCACTCAATCCCCGGTTTTTGTTATATATAGCTAATATCAAATAACTATTTTTTTTACATATTTTAATAATATTGTTAAAGGCTTGATACATATCTCCGGTGTGATGAAGAACACCCCATGAATAGACAATGTCGAATTTTCCCAACGAATTGACGAATTTTTGATTCAATATAGAACCATGTTTTACAAGCCAATTAATGGGATTATCCTCCTGTTGTTTAAGACGATTTACACACTTGATAGAATATTTATCGATATCAACACTTAGCAGCTTTGCAACCCCAAAACGGTAAGCTGCAAATGAAAACAAACCGCTTCCACATCCAATGTCAATAAATGACTTGTTTTTAAGCTGTGACTTAGATATGAGATCCAACATTGAATTTTCAGCTTGTATGATTTTTTTTGGTGATACTTTATTCAGGTATTCTTGCCAGTTTTCGCCAAAACTAAAATGATCTTTATCCTTGTATGAATTTTCATATAATAAATGGTGATCTCTTTTTTTCATGGGAAGTAAAAACTATTTAGTCATTTCTAATTGCTCTTTTAACAAAAGATGATGTGAAATTTGCCCCCCCCTTATTAAAAGATTTTAATAATTTATCCATATCAGTCCAAAAGATGTCAGAAATATTCTTCTCGCTAAACTGTTCCAATACATAATTGCGGCCATTTATTGCGATGCGCTCTAATTCATTTTGATGTCTTTGATAATATTTAATCTTTTCTATCAACATTGAAAAACTGCCATCATATGAAATATAATTCAGCCCATTAATCATACCTATTCGTTTATACATATCATCTTCAAGACCAATATAGGCACAACCACACGCCATCCCTTCAAAAACATTTACAGAAGGCAGACCGACAATTTCTTCTGGACTAATGAACATTTTATATGAATTGTATTTTTCCACAATATTAAATGAAAAATATTTATTTAAAAAATTTGGATAAAATTTCTCCAAAATAAAATAAGGTAAATATTTCTTGCAGATTTTAGTTACAAAGGAATCGTTTTTTTTGGCGGTTTTTAAATTGTTGATATCGTCGTATAAATATAGTAAAAACTCGATCTGTTTTTGATATTTAGATATTTTTCTATTATCATATAAAGTTTTTCTCATAGGATGCAGATTTTGCCCCTTACCGAAATAGTCGTTTAGGGGATGGGTAATAGCTTGTGAAATGGTTCCAACTGCCATGCACTTGTCACTTCTATCCGAAAATGTTTGAGTATCTTTAAATCTGGGAGATAAAGTAAATGGAAGTTGATATACGCTTTTTACGTCTGGAAAAAAATTCATAAAATACATGTTATGTGATATATCATTTTCAGCAAGAAGGAAGCTATTTTTTACAGAAGAAAGATATTTAGATATATGATTTGTTCCAACGAAATAATGAGTTAGATGAGTCAAGACTACACCATCATATTTATGGAATTGCATATTGTTATTATTTAGAACATATGATCCATCGATGGTTGAATGTGAATAATTTAAAATAATATCTTTTTTGGGGTTTAGATTATCGACATTAAAATACACTTTCACTTTTAATGGATTAATATTATTGATAATCATCCAAATTAGTAACTCAATGTAGGATATAACTTTTGATAACAACACAAATCTGATTCCTATCCCGTTTAATGAAGATTTTGAGCCATCAACAATAAATGCTACATCTCTATTTTTACTTAATATGTATTCAGTAATGAAAAAACTATATTTCTTATGACCCTTTCGTGAAATTACTAAATCTAAGAGCGTCCTCCCGATTAAATGAACCTGAGGGTTAGATATTACTAATCTCATTTTTTAATTAAAAGATAATTCTTTGTAAATTTAGTGTTAGAGTCAACTTTTATTATCCAATCATCACTAATTTTTTTTAAAAATTTGTCTACCACCCTTCTCAGTCCTGAATCGCAGCCGTAATCGTCAAAAAGGATATAAGCTTTATCAGCAATAAGATCTCCGTCAATTAAAATATCGAAAATTTCTATTGCAGATTGGGAAACATCACAATCAATGTGTATAAAACAAAACCCCTTTACATTTATAGTCATTAGATATTTAAGGATCTCCTGTTTTTGTCTATATAAATATTTTTTTATGTGAATTTGTTTTATTGTTTCAGGATATAAGATATTGCTATTCAGTACATTTTTTTTACACAATCTTAACGACGTATTATTAAACTGTCCCTTAAAAAACAGTTTGTCTTCATAAGGCAATCCTATAAAACCATCAATACCAATCAACTTCTTGTTAATAATCGCGAATCTTTCCATAAAATATGCAATCCAAAGCAATGAAAATCCTCGCCATGATCCAAATTCAATAAATTCACCCTTCAACCCAGAACACTTACTGATAATTTTTTTAAAGTTTATTAATCGACCAATTTGGTGTTCAAATTCTCTATTACCAGTGTTCTTTATTTTATCGTAATATTTTTTATTTAAATCATTAATATTATAAATTAAACTCATCGGCTTTAAACTATCTAACAAATTATATTTTTTTATCCCATTAGCCATTAAATATAATTTGTTAGAAAGTTTTTCTCCTAAAATATTTTTAATAATCTTTTTTATCATTTTTTTATTTTATCCCAAACACCTGATCTATTAATAAGGCTCAGACTAAACAAGTCAAATGGTTCGAAGAATTTTTCCAATATATGAAGGCATGCTTCTGCCACAGCACCCTCACCACCCCTCGCTTTTGTTACGTAGTCTGCCAATTCTTTTGTTTTATAAAACGCATTTGCAGGAGCGATACTGTATCCTACTTTTTTAAACACCAACGGGTCGTATATTCCGTCGCCCATATATATTGTCTCAGCAAGGTTGTATCTTTGTTCAATCCATTCAACTCGGTTGAAAGTGCTCACCAAATCTAAAGGAAGCTTCATGTCATCAGCAATCCTTTTCTTTGTTATGGCAAACCCATTTTTATCACCGGAAATTGCGTGAATCACTAGTTTATCCTTTAATAAAGATAAAGCATCGTTATCCTCTGGTCCGAATTTTTTCATCACCTTTCCTTCGGTAGTATAGAAAAACGATCCATCAGTAAAAACACCATCGACATCGAGAATAAGATATTTAGGTTTCGTCATTTTTGTAGTTCTCTCCATAGATTTAATTTACCAAAATAAAATAAGAACAAGTCAAATGGGTGATGATGAAGCGGAGACATATTAAGCCAAATTAGCGCAGAGAGTATTCTTACCTTTTTCTCGTTAAATTGATTTTTATCAATAAAGTCAAACAAAACTTTTTGACATTGAACTAAATTTTCTTTTCTCAATATGTCGCAAGAAATCTTTCCTCCCTTTATATCAATGGTAAAAAGATTTTCATTTACGATTCCGTGGTTCACTACCAAGTTGTGGTTTAGTTTTGCCAAATCATAATACTTATCACCAGATATGAGCAATCCTCCAAAATCCTGACGCCAGTCGAGTAGGGAATAGCCAGATTTTGTCTTAATTATATTGTCGAGTATAAAGTCACCATGGAACATACTCTGCTCCGCTTCACACAACTCATTAAAATCTAACTTCTTAATTATTTCTTTTATTGAAGGAACAATCTCGCCATTAATAACGTCTTTTTGATCAACAATAGATCTAGAACTAAGAAACTTATCTATTCTTTGAATTGTTTTTTTATAATAAAAATCTCTACAAATTGATTTGAACTTTTCATTACCAACCTCTTTAGTTTTTTTCCACAATTTTTTATTTGCCCAATTTAAGAACTCTCGAAAGTCATTTGGATTTGCGACAGTTGAATATAGATCGCCTTGTGAATATTTATATTTAAAAAAGTTACTTTTCACACCTTCTATTTTTGGAACCAATCCCTTAAGTATCTCTGCTCTTTTTACTCTCTTGGTTATGAGATCTTTATCCGAAAAAAACTTTACAACAAATTTATCAAATATAAATATCGATTCTCCAAGCTTATCTAAAATATAAAAAGTATCATTTATTTCCTGTCTTGCTTTTTGTAAACACTCAACGTTTCCAGTGTCGTACCACTTTTTAAAATCAACCGCTTTAAAACCAATCTCATTCTTAAACATGACATTTAAAGCCTTCACGTCATTTAATGATGAATCATTAGGATTTTTCTCGTATAGATTTCCAAGTGAAGACCAAAAGGCTTTAAAGTCGTTTATTCCCACAAGACCAATGTGTAGAAAATCAGGATCAAAATTTCCTTTGTCATATATTTCCTTAACTTTTTCTTCGATGACATCGAATGAGGAATATGCAGATGACCCTTCTCCTTTAAATCCTCCAATCCAGTTCTGGTTTGGAACCGGAATTTTTTGATCCATCACGAGGGTGTCAGCTGCATGATAAATAAACGGACACATAAGAGCTTTCTTCGCCTTCAGCATTGAGTACCCGAGACTAGTTCCTGGACCCTCGTATTTATCCACTGTCACAAACTCGAAAGTTCTGTCCGGATATACCAGCTCCAAAAAGTCTCTTACCTGATTACCAAAATACCCAAGAGTAATAACAAACTCAGTTTTTTTTGGATAGGCCTCAATAATGTATGAAATCGCTGGTTTTTTCCCCACCTTAACTAAAGATTTATTCGTATATTGAGTAATTTCACCCAATCTAGATCCAGTCCCCGATGTAGTAACTAGTACTTTAAATTTCATTTTTCAATTTATTATCAATTGTTTTCCTGAACTCTTTGATTTTTACATTAACTTTCACGTCTGGCTTAAAGATTGAAGATGTACCACAGACAAGAATGTCTGCTCCTGCTTTAATCATTTCTGCTGCAGTATCCGGATTTACTCCACCATCAATTTCAATAAGAATCTTTTTTCCAGAAGTAATAATCTTTTCTTTCAAGTCCGAAATCTTCTTAAATATTCCAGGAATTACCTTATGTCCAACAATTCCAGGGTTTATAGCCATTAGCTCGACCATATCCACATCGTCTAGGATGTAGTCGAGAGCATTTAGTGGAGTCGCATAGTTCAAAACTACTCCTGCTTTAACGCCACACTCTCTAATCTTTTTTAATGTTAGATGAAGATGTTTGCATGATTCGAAATGAACCGCAATGATATCTGCTCCAGCATCAGCAAACTCTTTAATGTATCTTCCGGGCTCTTCAGTCATCATATGAACATCGATAGGGAGATGAGAAACCTTCTTTATTGAAGATAATAGTTCAGGGTATAAGCCATATCTGGGAACAAAATTACCATCCATCATATCGAAATGGATATAATCAATTTTGCCTTTTTCTAAGTTTTTTACTTCTTTCCCAAACTCCAGGTGGTTTGCACAAATTAGAGAAGCTGATAGATAGTATCTTTTTTTCATATT
The DNA here is from genome assembly GCA_049303575.1 of Microgenomates group bacterium. Taxonomy (GTDB): domain Bacteria; phylum Patescibacteriota; class Microgenomatia; order UBA1400; family MFAQ01; genus UBA2277. The sequence goes on from JBAQNH010000002.1 coordinate 457,661, forward strand.
ATTCCAAATTTGAGTGTCTTTTCCACATTGTTTCGTGAGTTTCTTTCATTTTTTCCATAAGTTCCAAAACCACGGCATCATAAAATATTCCCAGACATTGTTCGTTCAAAGTAGTCATTGGTTGAATTGAAGAGAATCCATCAACCGACTTAGTTTTTGATGGGGCTTTTATCTGAACGATAATATCAGCAAGTTTTCCAATTCTGGACTTTGGATCTCCTGTAACAAGTAACACTTTCGCTTTGTTTTTTTTGGCAATCAAAACCAAGTCATATATTGTTTGGGTTTCCCCAGATCCTGAACTGACAATAAATAAGTCTCCCTTACCTATTGAAGGAACCGTTGAGTCTCCCAAGGTATAAGCATTGAGTCCCAAATGACCCAATCTCATTCCAAATCCTCTCGTGGCCATTCCTACTCGGCCAGCACCACACAAAACGATTTTATCTGCTTTCAAAATTGATGCCACTAATTGCTTGATTTCTTTATTGTTCAAAGAATCTAACACAGTATCAATTTCTCTCAATATTCTTTTAATATAACTACTTATCATGTTTAACCAAATAATCTATTGACATATTTATATATGATTTAATCAAATACTTTTGAATTATTATTACGATCATAGCATTTAATATGTACAAAATAACTAATGCTTGAACTGAAATAGCGTGAAAGAATATTAATAATCCATATGCCAATATATGAAAAATATTTATCAAAGTTTGTAATAATACAAAATGTCGATATATTTCTTTTGATATAGATACAAGAATGTTTCCATTTATTGATAGATATACATAAAGTGCAGATAAAATTGAAAAACTCAGTACCAGATTTAGATTAATACTATACTTCGCACCAAACAATGAAATTGCAACTAATATCACACCAATCATTAATATGATTAAAGGTAGTGAACAAATTAAAAATAATCTGTCGATTTTCTTTACCACTACCCTGTAGTTAATCCCAGAAATTGAGGGAAGAAAAACATTAATAAACATTTGAGTTAACTGTGCCATCAGGTTAACTGACACCATATAATATGCACTGTAAATCCCCAAATCAGTGAAGGTTAAATATTTTACGATAATTAATTTGTCTATCGAATTAAAACCGACAGCTAATACAGTACCAATAAAGATTATCCTACCTAGTGATAATTGTTTTAATAGGGATGAAAAATCAAAATGAGTTATATATGGAATAATTTTTTTAAAATAAATTGCCAACAACACCAGAAATCCGAAAATTAGGGATATTACAAAAAAATAATAGTCATGTCTATTCCCTAAAACAAAAGTAAAATAAAAAATAATTCCCAATATTAAAATCTCAGTAATTTTCCCAAAAAATTGATATCTAAATAAATGTAAACCACGAATTATTGAATCAAGAAAGGCTTTATAACCTACCAATAATGAATAAATAAATGCAATTACAAAAAATGATTTTCCCAAAGAAAATCTCAAATTAAGATAATTTAGAGAAAAAATAAAAATGATTGTCAGCAATATAGAGGAAAGAAAAACAAAAAAAATCGAACTTGAAATTATTTTTTTTCGGTCAGTAATATCATTGTTCTTAGATATTGATATCAAACTCGACACATCCAACCCGAATAACATTGGGACAATTAAGATTTGTGCGATTGTGGTAATGAGACTATATTTCCCAAATTCTTCAGGACCCATTAACCTCCCCGCATAAATATTTATTATCATCATAATTGCTGAGGCAGTAATTCCCCCAGCAACTGACCATGAAAGATGTCTCAGAAATTTTCTCATTTGATCGCTCATTTCATGCTGAAACAGCTTCAAATGTAAAATTTCGGCAACAGCGACAATACCCTTCTTAATTGTAGAAATCATGGACTTATTGTATTTTAGTCTATATTTTCCTCATCTACACAGCTATGAGGAATATATAAATTTGAAAAGCTATAATAAAACCAGATGTTTAGGAAATACGCTTTATATTTTTTTCCAATTTGCCTTTCACTATTAATCTCGATCAACTTTTTTTGGTCAGAATCATTTCTTTCTGGGTTTGATACCCCCTTCTATCTCTCGACAATCAGAGATTTTGCTCGAGATGTGCCGAGTATTACCAACTATTTTATTCTTGATCGCTACTTGGTAATTGGGTTTCCAGCGTTACTTTCCAGATTGTTTAATCTTGATCCTGTGGCGTCATACCGAATCGCAATTACGGTAATTTCTGCAATTATTTCCATTCTTATTTCGAAACTGATGTTCAAGCTAACAAAATCGCGTCTGGCAGGAATTGCATTGGCATCAGCGGTGATTATTTCTCCATACCTTTTAACGTATTCATACATGCTTTTTGCCAATTACACGAGCTTTGTTATTTTATTTGCCTTCTTTGCCATTGAGCTTGGTAAAGAGTTTCGACTTAAAAGTGTTGTTCTCGGGGTGGTACTAGGCTTAATATTTTATATCCACAATTTTTCTTCAGTGGCTTACAGTCTGGTCGTTGGTCTATATTTCATTTTTAAGTTAATCCTAGAGGACAATAGACTTTCTACTATTAAACGCGCGACCGTTATTTTACTCATATCCTGTGTAATTGGTTTTTTCCAGATAATTAAGTATTTTCCAGTGACCCTACCACCATTTTTGACGGTTGCGTCATCGTCTTCGTTCGTCGGTTCTATTATTAATAAAATCAAAATCATTGCGCCTAGCCAACCAGCTGTATTAGGTGACGAGGTACAAAGAATCAAAGCCACATTTTTAGATGAAACAGGCAAGTATTGGTTAGTGTATTTTGTTTGTTTCTCATTGTTCGCATTTATCACCAAAAGAAAAGAAATAGTTCTTAATCTAAAAAAGTTTGCATTTCCCCTGGCCCTATTTATTGTTGGTCTAGTGTTTTCATTTCAACCCCTTGTTGGTCTAAATTTTCTACCGGAAAGATTTATTGGTCTTGTGATAATTTCCACCTTTTTCTTTTACGCCATTTTCCTGTCACTTTTTTCAAAAAGTAAAGTATTTAAAATTTTGGCCGTATTACCACTCTTGTTTACTTACCTTTCCTCGGACACAAAAATTCTTAATCGAGGCCCCGTATTCGTAAACGATATGGAAGTCTCTTTTTATCAAAAAATTGCACAAATCGTACCTAAAGAAAATTCATATATTTTACTTCCTAGTGGCAACTATTACTGGGCAAAATATTATCTTGATGGCTACACTTTTATGCCAGGTGATTACTTTATCGCTTGTGGTATTGTAAAAATACCAGATTATCAAAATTCTGCTGATGTCGCTTATGCAAAGTTACTATCAGAAAAAAGTGTCGAAGAGGCTCAACTCTTACTAAAAGCAACAAAAAATTCAATATACATGAATATCACGATCAAAAAACTATACATCATTACCAATCATTCAATGAACTGTAGTGAGGGATATGTATTGGACAAGCTAAGTGGTGTAAAACTAATTTTGAACAAGGATAATTTTTACCTATATGAAGTACTTTAAACCACTCATTTTTGCTCTCACCACCGCAACATTGGATTTTTTCTACCGCGTTCTACGCCACCTTAAGGTCGATATCTGGTTCTTTGCCATTAGCTTCATGGTCTTTTTGACCATCTTTTTTGTCGTATTTAATAATCAAAAAGAATAATTAGTATCTATCTAGTAAAATAAACAGATGACCAAACCCAAAGTCGCTCTAATTGTTGGTGTTACTTCACAAGACGGTTCATACCTAGCCGATCTATTGCTTGAAAAAGGCTACAAAGTCGTTGGTACGATTCGACGTTCAACATCGACGGTTCAGCCAAACATTGAGCACCTCAAGGGTAAGATTATTCTCGAAGCCGCCGACCTGACTGATCAAGAATCTCTCAACAGAGTCATGATTAAATATCAACCTGATGAGGTTTACAATATTGCTGCCCAAAGTGTTCCCGCCGACAGCTGGTCTCACCCCTTCTACACCGGAGAGGTGACCGCTCTTGGCCCCGTTCGTGTTTTTGAGGCCGTACGTCATTTTTGTCCAAACGCCCGCGTCTATCAAGCCACCTCCCGTGAGATTCTTGGCGGAGTTGAAGGGGTCGAGCATGCCAACGAAAAAACTCCCATTTTCGCCAACAACCCCTATGGCATTGCCAAGGCCTACGCCCACATGATGATTGATTGTTATCGAAAGTCCTACGACATGTTTGTTTGCGGAGGCATTCTTTTTAATCACGAATCACCTCGTCGTTCACTTCACTTTGTCACCCGTAAGATTAGTATGGGTGTTGCCTGTATTAAGCTTGGTATCAAAAACCCACCTATCAATGAAATAGGTGAACCGTTGATTGACGCAGAAGGCAAACTTCATCTTGGGGATCTCTCGGCCGTCAGAGATTGGGGTTATGCCAAAGAATACGTTGAGGCTATGTGGCTTATGCTTCAACAACCTACTCCCAAGGATTATGTCATTGGTACTAACACGAGCTACTCCATTAAAGACGCTTGCAAGGCTGCCTTTGATCATGTTGGTCTTAACTGGGAAGATCACGTCATCTCGGACTCTAAACTTCTAAGACCAACAGAAATCAAAGCCATGATGGGAGATTCTTCTCTCGCCAAGAAAGAGCTTGGTTGGGAACCACGCACCTTCATGAAAGAGCTTATGGAAATAATGGTTGATAGCGACATTGCTCTCCTAAAAAAAGAAAACGGATGATCCAACTAACCGACGAAGAGATTATCAACCGTTTCAATCTAAATTCCAAAGATAAAATCGTTGATATTGGTGGAAGTATGCGTCAGCACGACAATCTGAATATTGATACTTTAGTTGATATTATCAGGCCGGAAGAAGCCCCCTATGGTCCGTCACCGCTTAAAGCAAAAAACTTCGTTAAATGTGACTTTACTAAACAAAAACTTCCTTTCCTCGATAAACAATTTGACTTTTGTATTTGTACTCACACCATAGAAGATCTCAGCAACCCATTTTTCCTTTTGGATGAGATGTCTAGAATTGCCAAACGTGGATATATTTCGACGCCTTCGATGGGAAAAGATATGGTCTTTTCTCACTTGGATTACACCAACTGGCTAACGGGAAGCAGGCGCGTTCCTGGTGACGGCCACCACAAGTGGTTTGTTGTTGATCAAAAGGGTGGAATCACCTTAATCCCCAAAAACTATCCAATTCTCTATTCCAGCCATTTTAATTTTGTTGGCTGGTCTGGTGAAACAGAAATGCAATATTACTGGGAAAAACAAATCAATTACAAAGAAATAAACGATTTGAATATCCACAAACTTATTGATTTTTATCAAAACTATGTCGATAAAAACAAGAAAAAACTAAAAAAATCTTTGGTTGTTATTTTTCTAGACTCTCCCTTTCATGTTATCAAAGCTCTCATTAAACTTATTCTTAGAAGGGGAAAAGGTTTCGGATATCGTCGAACTTAAATTATTATCATAAAATATATAAAATGAAAGAAATTCTAATTACAGGCAGCGAAGGCTTTGCCGGCCAACATCTTTGGAGAGAGCTGAAAAATAATGAGTACGATGTTTTTGGCACAACTCTGAATGCTCCGGAAACCGGACTTCCAGAAAATGTTTACGTTTGCGATATTCAAAAACAAGATAACTTGTTCAAATTGATTTCCGAGATAAAACCAGAGGCTATTTTCCATCTAGCCGCTCAACCAAAACCAGGGCTTTCTTTCAATATTCCCCAAAAAACATTCGAGATCAATACCATTGGCACGTTGAATTTATTGGAATCAGTTAGAGGCATTCCCAACTACCATCCAAGAATTATTATGATAGGAACGTCGGAAGAACACGGTGTTGTCCATTCAGAAAAACTTCCCATTACCGAAGAAACTCCTCTAAATCCCATTAATCCTTATTCTATTAGCAAAACAGCAAACTGGTTTTTAGCCAGAGAATATGTTCAGTCTTTTAATTTTGATATCGTTTATGCCACTCCCTTTAACCACACCGGACCGGGACAATCTCTTGGATTTATTGCACCCGACATTGCTTCACAAATTGCCGAAATTGAAAAAGGAATAAAAGAACCTGTTTTGTTGACGGGTGATCTTTCCTCAAAAAGAGACATCAGTGACGTTCGAGATGTTGTACGTGCATACAGACTTCTCATGGAAAAGGGGAAAACAGGAGAGCGTTACATCATTTGTTCGGGAAAAAGTGTGTCGATGAGTGAGATAGTATCAAAATTAATTTCACTATCAAAAGTCACCGTTGATCACAAGATTGACCCCACTCGCTTTAGACCTTCTGATATACCAGATCTTTACGGTAGTCACGAAAAAATAACCCAAACAACCAGTTGGATACCTGAAATCTCTCTAGAAAAAACTCTTCAAGATCTCTTGGACTGGTATCGTACAAAAGGGTAAGATATAAAAGTGGAAAGTATAAAAAAACTTCTCTTGTCACAGACAATTAAGGACACCTTGATCAGTTTCATAGGGTTAGGTTTCGCCGCAGTGGTTGGTTTTGTATTCACCATTATTCTCGCCCGCACCCTCGGTCCTGAACAATTTGGGGTCTTTTCTGCTGTTGTTGCTCTTGTCGCCATTGTCTATAGTCTTGGTGATCTAGGCATCGCCTCTGCACTTATAAACTTTATTCCCAAACTCAAAGATCTACGACCGATACTCATCGGTACCTCTTTTTGGTTTGAGATTATCATCGGTATTTTTATTCTTGTCTTGTTTTCCGTTTTTGGAATTTTTCATCAGCAAATCATTCCCGGCTCTTTGCTTTCTCAGCTACTTATCGCCGGAATTCTCGCCGTTAACTATCTTTTTATTAACTATGTTCAGGGAATCTTTACTGCCGAGAGACGTTTCTTAGGTTACTCATTTATCCAAATTATTGATGCTGGAGTAAAAATTGTCATTGTTTTGTTTCTATTATCTTTGAGTCGTCTATCTATCGAAACCGCACTCCTCGCCAATGTCGTTTCTACAATCATTGCCTTGTTAATTACTTTTGGTAAGGACTTTCTTGGAATAAAACCTTCGTACAATAAGGAAATTCTTGAAAAGCTTTTTCATTTTGCCAAATGGATTGCCGTCACCCGATTCTTTTCCGTCTTTATCTCTCGTATTGATATTATTCTTCTCAATCTACTTTCTAGTAGTTTTCAGGCCGGTATTTTTGCCGCCGCTAATCGCATTACTCTCCTTTTTTCGCTTTTGGTTTCCAGTTTGGGCGCGGTCATCAACCCTCGTTTTTCCGGTTTCGATTCAAAAGACAAAGTTATTTCTTACATCAAAAAGCTTCTTGGACTAATTGTTCTAGTTACCGGGTTGATGCTCATATCTGCTTTACTTGCGAAGCCAATCATTAATATTGTCTTCGGAGACAAGTTTGTTGCCGCCATTCCCGTATTCCAGGCCTTAACTGTGGCTATGATCCCCTTTATTTTTTCTATGGCCACCACCTCGGCATTAATATATACCTACAATCAAACAAAGTTTATTGCCCAGTTAACAGCCTTTCAGGTCATTCTTATGGTAATAATCGAATTGATTCTCATTCCCTCTCTCGGCTCTTTCGCCCCCCCCATTGCCCTAGGAATTACCAACACCCTTGCACTTCTTATTACTGGAACCAAACTTTTTCGATTACTTACCAAAAATGAAGACAAATAAAATAGTTGTTCATTGCATAGTTAAAAATGAAGAAAACTTCATTTGGTACGCACTTCAATCTGTTCTTCCTTTTGTTGACAAAATTATGATTTGGGATACCGGCTCGGAGGACAAAACCGTGGAAATTATCAAATCCATGGACTCTCCCAAGATAGATTTTGTCGAAAAAGGATCGGTCGACTCGGAAACACACACAAAATTGAGAGGAGAGATGTTAGATAAAACAGACAAACAAAAATACCGCTGGCTTTTGATTCTTGATGGTGATGAAATTTGGGGCAAAAAAGAAATAATCAAAATGATCGAGATTGCCAACAAGAAAGAACCATCAGCAATTGTCGTGAGAACTATCAACCTGGTTGGTGACATCTACCATAAACTACCGGAGTCGTCAGGAAAATACGAAATTGCTGGTCAAAAAGGACACCTTTCAATTAGACTTATCGATCTATCGTTAAAAAATCTTAAGGTAATGAACCCTCATGGCGGTCAGACATACACCACCTCCGGAACCGCCATTCAAAATCTGCCGATTAAAGAATTATTCTTCTCGGAAGAAATCTATTTTTTTCACACCACCCACCTTGAAAGATCTTCTCTTGATAGTAAAACTCTGAAACGCAGTTTCAAGCGGAAATATGAAATAGGGGAAAAAATAAAAACAAACTCATTACCAGAAATCTTCTTTCAAAAACATCCTTCAATTGTTCCGGAAGTAACCAAGCCAATGAGTGTGGTTATCTTTCTACGTTGCCTCCTGGAAACCATCCCTAAACGCCTCAAGAGAAAATTTTTCCCATCCAAAAAATCCGGCTATATATGATTGGTCAAGAAAAATACTATCAGTTGGCAAAAGAAGCCAGTTCACAGATTAAAAATCACCCCGGTCTTTTAACAATCCAAAGATTTGCCTCAAAATCTAAAAAAATTCTCGATGTGGGTTGTGGTGAAGGAACTCGTCTCAATTTGTTCTCCGGAAAAGCAAAAAATGGAACCGGTGTGGATGTCAGCTCTTTTGCTCTTCACAAAGCAAACAAGCAGTACCCTCGCCATAACTTTGTTCTAGTCAAAGATGAGGAGCTCCCTTTCACTTCCAACACATTTGACTTGGTTTATACCACGTTTGTTCTCGAACACACCCAAAATCAAGAACTATTTATCAAAGAAATGATTAGAGTAACCAGGGAAGATGGATTGATTGCCATTCTCTGTCCCAATTATGGTTCTCCAAATCGCCGTTCACCAGTATCCACAGAAACGCCATTAAAAAAACTGTTACTTGGTTTTCTTCAGGATATTATTCCATCGGGAAAATCGTCCTTGTCATTTACCAAGGTTACCCCAAAAAAAATCTTCAAGAACCCCGACGACGACACTACTTGTGAGCCATACTTACTCAAACTTCAAAGATATGTTTCTCATTTTTCAAATATTAAAATTGAAAAATCCTCTTCACTTTGGGAGATTGACGACCAGGCAAACAGTATTCATCAAAGATTGTTTAAATATCTTGGAACACAAAACATTTTTCCTTTTAAATACTATGGCCCACAGCTCTTTATTGTTTTAAGAAAGATCTAGTCTTCCAGGTTATATTTCAAAATACACCACAAAGCCCAGACACCATCTTTCCAATTGATTTTTTTTCCTTGGTCGTAGTTTCTTCCCGAGTAACTAACCCCGATTTCATAAACCCGGCACTGCATTCTCGCAATCTTAGCTGTAAACTCCGGTTCCATACCAAAACGATTTTCTTGGAGATTTAGATTGTCGGCAACCTTGCGGGTGAACATCTTATACCCCGTTTCCATGTCGGTGAGGTTGATGTTGGTCATCATATTTGATACCAGTGTCAGAAATTTGTTCCCTACCATGTGCCAGTAGTTGAGAACTCGGTGGGGTCTGTCACCCAGGAAACGAGAGCCGAAAACAACATCTGCCTTTTTGTCTAGAATTGGCTGAAGAAGTAGGGGATACTCCTTCGGGTTGTACTCCAGGTCGGCGTCTTGGATGATTATGATGTCTCCTGTTATTTCCTTTAGTCCTCGTCTTATGGCCGACCCCTTTCCCTGGTTTTTCTTTTGGAAAAATACTTTTACTTTCTTACTTCTTATTTTTTTCAATATTTGAGTCGTACCATCCTTCGAACCATCATCCACCACAATTATCTCCTTGGCTAGTTTTCCAATATTTGCTTTCAAAACTGCCGAAATAGCCTTTTTGATAAAAGCCTTTTCGTTGTACACCGGCATAATAACTGATAGCTTTTTCATTCTGGCTCTAGTTTACAATAAGATTATGAAACTAGCGTTTGTAAATTTCTATTCCGGAATTGCCCAAAGGGGAGGGGAGACCTATGTTAATTCATTAGCCGAAAAACTTTCTCGAAGACATCAGGTCTATGTTTTCCAGGCGGGGCCGCAAAAAGAAAAAGGATTATATCGGATTGAGGAAATAAAAATTTCCTTTAATCCAAACCATTCTCATTCAAAACTTCCGGTAACTCACATACTCAAACGTCTCTTTCTAGACTATTTTCACCTCAAAGAACTGATATTTACGATAAAGCTCTTACCCAGACTTTGGAAAATCAAACCGGATATTATCTTTCCCCAAAATTCAGGATGGGAAGTATTGTTACTTCGAATGTTTTCTACCATTATTCGCTCCAAGGTAATTGTCGCCGGACAATCCGGTCCCGGTTGGAACGACAGGATTAATCTTTATGTACGCCCGGATATTTTTGTAGCACTAACCAAAAACCAGGCTAATTGGGCCCAAAGAATCACCCCCTGGAAAGATCAAAAAATCGTCGTGATACCCAATGGTGTTGATTTGGAAAGATTTTTACCCAAAGGAAAGAAACAAGCCATCAGTCTTTCAAAACCAATAGTACTAGTAGTAGGTGCCGCCATAAAAAGCAAAAGAATTAAAGACACCATTAGGGCTGTTGCCAGGCTAAAAAATACTTCATTGCTCGTGGCTGGTACCGGTCCTCTGGAAAAAGATGAAGACCTCCTTGGAAAGAAATTATTGGGAAGTCGATATGAAAGAATTAAGGTAGCTCATGAGGACATGCCCAATATCTATCGCAGCGTTGATACTTTTACTCTATGTTCCGACAGTAGTGAAGCTTTCGGTATTGTCTACCTCGAAGCTCTCGCATCCGGTCTTCCCTGTGTGGTTACGGATGACGCCAGCCGTCGGGAAATTCTTAATGATGCCGGCATTTATGTGAAAGATCCAGAAGACCAAAAAGAGTACGCCGACAAGTTAAAGGAAGCCCTTCTCCAAAAATCACCCGAAAAATATCTTAAACGGGCAGAAAAATATTCCTGGGACAAAATCGCCGACAAGTATGAAAAAATCCTGGACAAAAAATAGTCATCAAATCCTGGAGCAGGCGACTAATCTCGATAATTACAATCGCTGGATTATTTCCATCTTCAAACAATATTTCGGAAATAATATTCTTGAAGTTGGTTCAGGACTTGGTGGTCTCTCTCAGTATTTACCCCACGTAAATATCACCCTATCTGATGTTCGCACCGATTATTTCAAACATTTAAAGACTCGGTTTGATTACGCAACAGTCAAATTAAATATTGAAAAAGGATCACTAGATAAACTAATTAATTCTTACGACACCATATTTTCCTCCAATGTTTTTGAGCATCTTCAAGACGATCGGAAAGCCATCAAAAACTGCTTCTCACTCTTAGAGCCGAGAGGAAAATTGTTGCTCTTTGTTCCTGCTCGTCCTGAAATAATAGGACAACTCGACAAAGCCATGGGTCATTATCGTCGGTACACCAAAGAAGAATTATCAAAGAAGGCTATCAGCGCAGGATTCAAAATAATCAAAATTAAATACGTTAATTTTCCGGGCTATTTCACTTGGTGGTTAAGAGGCAGGTTGCCTGCAAAAACAAAATCCGATGGTTTTCTGGCCAAAGCATTCGATACTCTTATCGTTCCACTTTTATATCTAGAAAAACACATCACCATTCCTTTTGGCCAAAGTTTGATGTTGGTTACCCAAAAACCTTGATTACTGTTTTGCCTTAGGAATATTTACTTCCGCTTCCCAAGCCGAAGCAATTATTTCTTCTATCCCTGGGTATTTAGGAATCCATCCTAACTCCGCTTTGGCTTTTTCGGAGGAAGCCACTAGTCTGGCCGGGTCACCTGCTCGTCTCTCGCCCATAACTACAGGTACGGGTTTCCCAGTGACTTTTTCTACCGAGGCAATTACTTCTTTTACAGAGTAACCGGCACCATTACCCAAATTAAATTCATTGGTGGAAGAAGTTTCCATTTTTTGTATTGCCAAAAGGTGGGCGTCAATCAAGTCGGAGACATGAACATAATCGCGGACACATGTTCCGTCGGGAGTGTCATAGTCAGTGCCGAAGATAGCGATGTTTGGTCTCTCTCCTTTGACTACCTGAAAAACTAAGGGAATCAGATGAGACTCCTGAACATGTTGCTCTTTACTCTGTGTCGTTGCTCCACAAGCGTTAAAGTAGCGGAAAATGGTGTACTTCAGACCGTAGGCTTCGGCATATCTCTTGATTACTTTTTCAAAGAAATACTTTGACTCTCCATAAGGATTAATAGGATCCTTTTCGGCACTCTCATTTATTGGCACTATTTTTGGATTACCAAAAACAGCCGCTGTCGATGAAAAAATAATTTTTTTGACATTGTTCCGCATCATGCCGTCAAGAAGATCCACTCCCTGCCCCAGATTATTTTGGAAATATTTCCCCGGTTCTTTTACTGATTCACCAACTTGAATTAATCCCGCAAAATCCAAAACTGTGTCAATCTGGTGTTCTGTAAAAATCTTGTCCAGTAAGGCTCCATCTCCTTTATCGCCTTGGTAAAAAGCAGCTTTCGGATGAATATTTTCTTTATGACCGGTTTTGAGGTTATCAAGAATTATCACTTCGTCACCTCGATCAATCATTTTTTCTACACAAACGCCTCCAATATAGCCGGCTCCGCCGACAACTAAATATTTACTCATACTTTATGTTACTACAGCTATAATTGATTTAATGAATTTTTTCGATAATCTGAAAAAGAAATTTCGCGTCCACAGATATCTGATTTTAATTATTATTTTATTTGCAATCGGTACTTTTTTGAGGCTATACAACTTTCAAAACCGTTTGATTTTTGGTCCAGAACAGGCAATTTCTTTGATTACCGCTTCCTCGTACCTTGATAAGTTTTCCTTGTTGGGCGAAGTAAATCTTCAAAGAACCACTAGTACGGGTTTAAATCCATTTCATGGAGCCTACTTTAATTATTTTCTTGTTCCATTTGTCATCTTATTTAAATTCAACCCCTTACCAATTACTTATTTTTTCTTATTCCTAAACCTCTTTACTGCTTATCTTTTTTTGTATGTTTCAAACAAGTTATTCGGAAAATTAATGGCTGTATTTGCCCTAATATACTTTTTATTCAGTTCCAAGATGATTCACCACTCTCTCTTTATATGGAATCTAAATTTTTTGCCCTTACTCGGAATTCTTGTTCTGTGGATACTTGCCAATCTTTATAAAAATCGACAAAAAGTAATCTACCCTTTCTGGCTAGGTATTATCGGTGGTATTGGTTTCGGTCTCCAATATTTATTTTTACCGTTCATAATTTTTACCTTTGTTCTTTCGATTCTATTGTCAAAAAAGAAAATCCAATCAATTATTGCCTTTGTTGTCGGAATAATAATTGGAGGCTTATCAATGGTTATTTTTGATCTTCGTCACGATTTTTATTACACAAGAACTTTGTGGCAGTACTTTATTGATTCAATCAACAATAGGGTTAATGGCGGAATTCATTACTATGATTTTATGTATCTTTTACCATATCTATTTTTGATTTATGCCGCGGTTACAACCGTACTCTACAAGACATGGAAACCACTGTGTTTAATTCCCCTTACCATCTTTATCTTCATTAGCTTAAAATCACCTCAAATTAATTACCAAAACTCCACAGGAGTGGCCCCAGGAATCACTCTTAAGGCTCTTGAATCTGCTTCAGCAACTATTGCAGCTGACAACCCTCCAAAAAAATACAATGTGGTGACTCTCTGGGATTTTGATACTCGTGCTCATACCCTCCGTTACTTTCTAACTAATTACTACAAACGACCTCCCCAAGGAGTGGAAGAATACAAAAATATAGATGCTTTATATGCATTTGCTCCAGAAGGCTACAATATTGATAGTCCTAATGTGTATGAACTCAACTCATTCTTTCCATATAAAATTACTGAGTTATCATCAAATACCACAGGTTACCGTCTATACAAGCTAACCAAATGACCCTCACAATTGTCGTCCCTACTCTAAACGAAGAAAAAGATTTATACAAAACGCTATCTTCAGTCAAAGACTTGGCCGATGAAATTTTGGTGATTGATTCCGGTTCAACCGATAAAACCATTGAGATAGCTAAAAATTATGGAGCCAGAGTCGTTAACCATTCATTTACTTCTTTCTCCGACACCAGAAACTTTGGCAACGATGAGGCAAAAGGAAACTGGATACTCTCCATCGAAGCCGATGTTGTTGTCTCCCAAGAATTAGGGACCGAAATACGTCAAGCCATCGAAGAAAATAAATACTCTGCTTTTTATATTCCCCGTCTCAATCTCATTTGGGGCAAACCAATTCGTCATACCGACTGGGGTCCTCGCGACGACTGTCATATCTGGCTCTACCAAAAGGGGAGTGGTGCTTGGCAAAGTCTGGTTCACGAAGAATATGTGACGACAAAACCGACCGGCAAACTCAAAAACTACTTGGTTCACAAAAATTACGAAACCATTTCTGAGTTTATCGACAAAGTTGATCGTTATTCCAGTCTGGCCGTCAAACAGAAAAACATTTTTCCAAACTGGTGGTTCTTGCGCGACTTTTTCAAACGCTATTTCTACAAGCTTGGTTTCTTGGATGGCTATCACGGTTTGTTTTTAAGTTATCTGCAATCTGTGTATTACCTTACCCTTACGGTCAAAAACAAAACCAAGCAATGATAATTATTATTGCCATTCTAGGGTTAATCCTGCGCCTTGTACTCGCCAACCAAAGTTTTTGGTTGGACGAAGGTGCTTCTCTCATGGCCGCCCGTATTCCTCTTGCCCAGTTCTTCGAGTATCTCAAAGCCGACTTCCACCCACCCCTTTATTATCTTTTCCTCAAACTTTGGTTACCTTTAGCCGGAAATACCGAGTGGCTCATTCGTCTTCCCGATATTCTCATCGGCACCGCCAGTATTTATCTCGTCTATCTTCTCAGCAAAAGTATTTTTGGCAATAACTCAAAACTCCCTCTCCTTATGGCCATTCTTCTGTCCCTAAACCCATTCCACATCTACTACACTCAAGAACTTCGTATGTACAATTTTTCCACTTTCTTCGTTCTACTTTCTTGGTTGGCTCTCCTTAAAAATAAATATCTATTTGTCGGAATCGCCAACTTCCTTAGTATTTTTACTTTTTATGGTGCCGGTTTCAACTTTGTTAGTCAGGGATTGTATCTTCTGTTTTCCAATCGAAAAAATATTTGGCGCTACCTCACCTCATTTTTACCTACAGTTCTTGGATTTATTTTCTGGTGGCCAATATTTTCTATCCAGCTTTCAGGCGGGGACTTCATGCAAAATTCTCTACCTGGTTGGAATCTTCTCTCCGGATCGGCTACCGCCAAGTCATTTCTCTTGATACCAATCAAATTCATCATTGGTCGAGTCAATCTAGAGCCCCAGTCTCTCTACTTCGCTGTCGGTGGCTTACTTCTGGTTATCTTTTCTTGTTTAATTCTGCTTTCCCTCAAGGACAAAAAAAGTAAACCTCTCTGGTTTTTCTTTCTTACACCATTAGTCTTAGCTACCCTCATTAGTTTTAAAACACCCATCCTTGGTTACTGGCGTTATCTTTTTCTTCTCCCTCCATTTTTAATGCTTCTGGCGGCTGGTGTCTGGCAGCTACCCCGTCGTCTCCGCACACTAGCCATCACTTTTATCAGTCTGGTTTTTGTTTCTGCAAATATCTATTTCTGGGTTTCGCCTCGCTTTCAAAGAGAGGACTGGCGTGGTTTTACTAGTATGATCAACGGCAAACAAGCCTTAGTCATTCTTCCTTTCTCCGGAGTCTTTGCTCCACTTACTTTCTACCAAACCGACGCTTTTTACTACCCCGCCCAACAAAACCTAGGGAAAACCGACGCCGATATTAGTGCTAAGCTTTTGCCTCTGACAAAGAAATATCAAACTATTTATGTTATGGAATATCTTTCCGACCTCTCCGATCCGAATCGTAAGATTCTCAATACGGTAAGGGAACTGAAGCAAAAAGAAAAAGCAGTCTATAATTTTAATAATCTAGGCCAGGTATACGAGTTCTAGAAACTTATGAAAATTGCTATTGATATTTCTCAAGCCATTTATGGCACCGGTGTCTCTGTTTACACCAAGAACCTCGCCGCTACCCTAATTAAACTCTATCCCGATGACCAGTTCATTCTCTTTGGCGGTTCCTTGCGTCGTAAACAGGAACTTATCTCTCTTGCCAAAAAACTCAAAGGCACTCCCAAGATTTATCCTTTCCCCCCTACCTTCATGGACTTAATTTGGAACTCTCTCCATATTTTTCCGGTCGAAAAACTCATCGGCGAAGTCGACATCATCCACACCTCAGACTGGACCGAACCACCATCCAAACTCCCCAAGGTAACCACCGTTCACGACCTCATTCCCTTCAAGTTTCCTCACACAACGACGGAGTCGATCAGAAATACCCACAAAAAACGCCTCGCCTGGGTTATGCGTGAATCAGACAAAATCATTGCCGTTAGTCAGTCCACCAAGGAAGATCTCATTTCCATACTCAAGATTCCCGCAGACAAAATCGTTGTTATTTCCGAAGGGGTAGAGGATAGATACTCTCCACAATCCGTCGACATTCAAGAAATTATTAAAAATCGTTACAAAATCAATGAAGATTTTATTTTTACTCTTTCTACTCTTGAGCCGAGGAAAAATCAGGCAAGGCTTATCAAAGCTTTTCAGCTGGTTAAAAAAGACTATCCGAATCTCCAGTTAATCATTGGCGGCCGCACTGGCTGGGGTGAGATTCCGGAAGCCGTTGAGGGTGTTTCCATGCCCGGCTACATTCCTGACTCTGATCTTCCTGGGCTCTACTCCGGCTGCCTCGCTTTTGTTCTCCCCAGTATTTATGAGGGTTTTGGGCTTTCACCTCTCCAGGCTATGGCTTGTGGAGCTCCCGTCGCCGTTAGTAATACTAGTAGCCTTCCAGAGGTAGTCGGTGAGGCTGGTGTTCTTTTTGACCCGGAGAGTGTAGAATCTATCGCGACTGGTATAATTGAGGCTATCAAAAATAGAAGTAGGCTCAAAGAAAAAAGTCTCGCCCAAGCATCCAAATTCACCTGGGAAAAAACCGCCAAAGAAACCTACAGAGTCTACCAAGAAGTTCTGTCTAAAAATAATTTATGAACATCGGATTTGATATTAATGAAGCCAATATTCCCCAAAGAGTCGGCGTCAACCAAGTAGCCTACAATATTTTTCTGCACCTAGCCAAACAAATCGCCGAAAACGACAAACTTTTTGCTCTTGGTAAAGAAAGACCTCTGCCGGACATGCCGGTAGGTAACGAAAAACTCACCTACGAGATTTTTGGTTCCAAAAAAGCTTGGGTTCTCACTAGTCTTACTAAAAGACTCTGGTTTGGCCAACCCAAGATCGATGTTTTATTTTCCCCTAGTCACTACACACCACTTTTTTCTCCCACAAAGACCGTTATTTATCTCATGGACATGAGTTTTGAACGCTTTGGCACCGAGTACTTCACCGACTACGACATCAACCAACTTAAAAAATGGACTCCCTTGTCGGTTAAGAAAGCTAAAAAAGTCCTCACCATTTCCGAGTTTTCCAAAAGCGAGATTATGAAACTCTACGGTACATCCTCGGACAAAATTGAAGTAGTTTACCCGGCTTTTGACAAAGAAATCTATCACGGTAAAGTTCCCAAAACTAAAATTGTTTCCGTCAAGAAAAAATACGGTATTGTCGGCAGCTATCTTCTTTACTGGGGAACCCTTCAACCCCGAAAAAATATTTCCCGTTTGATCGATGCCTTTGCCAAACTGGACAAGTCCCAACTCAAGCTCGTCATCGCCGGCAAAAAGGGTTGGCTCTACGATCAGATTCTCGAACAGTCAAAAAGACTTGGCATTGAAAACCGCGTTATCTTTACCGGGTTTGCTCCCAACGATGACCTTCCCGCCCTCATCAAAGGCAGTCGTGCCTTTGTTCTCCCCAGTCTTTACGAAGGTTTTGGTATGCCTGCCGTTGAGGCTCAGGCTGTTGGTACCCCCATTGTTGTTTCCAGAGTCAGTAGTCTTCCCGAGGTAGCCGGATCATCCGCGCTTTACATCGAAGACCCCGAGTCTGTTGACAGTATTAAAACCGCCCTTGAACAGGTACTTGCACTTTCTATCGGTGAAAGGCTTAAACTGATTAAAGAGGGGAAGGAAAATACCAAGCGTTTTGACTGGGATATCTCCGCTCAAAAAATCTTAAATATATTAAAAACAGTATGAAAATAAGTAACCTCAATATTGGCTCGGACGGTATACAGTTTGTTGACAAAGATGGAAACAGACTCGAGACCTCCAAGGCCATTGGTAAAATTACCAATCGTTTCGGAAGTTTCTTTCTTGACCTCTGGCTACTTAAACTTACCTGCGTTGGCCACGTCCCATTTCATGGGTATAGAAACTTTTTCTACCGCCTTTCCGGTATCAAAATGGGCAAAGGTTCTACTTTCCATATGGGAGCTAGATTCTTCCTCCCTAAAAATATTGAGATTGGGGAGGGGACCATCGTCGGTGATCACGCTTTCTTTGACGGCCGCGCCAAAATAAAAATCGGTAAACAAGTTGATATCGCCTCTCAGGTAATGATCTACAACTCCGAACATGATCTGTCAGATCCTACTTTCAAAGCCATCGAAGAGCCTGTCACCATTGGTGACTACGTTTTTATCGGACCTCGCGTCATCATCATGCCGGGAGTTAATGTTGGCAACGGTGCCGTCATTGCCGGTGGAGCAGTTGTTACCAAAGACGTCCCAGAAAACACCATTGTTGGTGGCGTTCCTGCAAAAGAAATTGGACAAAGACCCCTCAAAGTCCAAAATTACAAACTGGGCAGAGCCAGGCTATTTCAATGAAACTAAAGTATCTTTTAGTCGGAGCGATCTACCTTCTTGGTTTTGTTTATCTCACCTTACCTACACCGGAAACTCCCGAGCTTTCGCAAGCGGTACGTTCTAACGAGCCCGGCGACACCTGGCAAAACCCCGATCAAAAAGGTTTTTACACCGACTCCAATAGAGCCCAGGTGATAGGGGAGATGCAGTCAAAATACTCTCTCCAATTTAACGGCTACCCCCTTCCTTCATACAGACTTAACTACCGTCCCGAAGAAGCCTTTGAAATGGTTCGGGATCAGCTTAATAGTTACTATCTTGAAGAAATTGTTTACCCCCTAAGAAACTCTCTTTTTGTTAACGGCTGGGAACCGATTCACTCTCCTCGATACGCCGACCGAGAACTCAAAGAAATCCCCATGATTTCTTTCAATGGAATTCCCTACATCAGCAAGGTCACTCTTAAGCCGGTCAACTCACCAGTCTGGGCGCGTCTTTTAATTTGGACTCTCATCTTTCCGGCTAGTTACTTAGTTTATTTTTCCTTTAAAAAATCCTTAGACAAAAATGTCTAAACTCGATCTGTCCATCATCATCGTTTCCTTCAATACTAAGGAAATTCTCACCGACTGTGTTAAATCCATTGTCAAATACACCAAAGGCATCGACTACGAAATTATCATCGTTGACAACGACTCCAAAGATGGTTCACTTGAGCGAATCAAAGAACTCGAAAAACAATATCCCCAAATTAATCTCATCGATGCTCAAGCCAATCTTGGTTTCGGCAAAGCCAACAATCTGGGTGCTAAAAAAGCCAAAGGGGAGTACTTACTCCTACTAAACTCCGACACTCTCATTTTTGATAACGCCATCAAAGAGTCCCTCGAAAGTCTGAAGAAAATTCCCAGTGCCGGAGTCTACTCTTGCAGACTTCTAAATTCCGATAAAACAGTTCAGGCATCGGGTGGTCACTTTCCCAACTTCGGCAATGTTTTTGCCTGGCAGTTTTTTATCGACGACCTTCCCTTTATTGGTAACCTAATCCCCTCCTTCCACCCCCAGGTTTCCTCATATAACCGTAACAAACAAATGGACTGGGTCACCGGAGCATTTATGCTTATTCCCAAAAATGTTTTTGACGAAGCAAATGGTTTTGACGAAAACATTTTTATGTATACCGAAGAGATGGAACTTTGCTACCGTCTTAAAAAACTGGGTTACCAAACTATTTACCAAATTTCCCCATCCATCATTCATCTCGGGGGAGCATCAGGTGGTTCTGTCCTTGCTCTGACTAGCGAAATCAAAAACATGCTTTACTTCTGGAAGAAGCATAAACCAAGCTGGCAGCTTTTCTTCATCAAATCCTTCTTCTTTATTGGTTCATTGCTTCGTCTATTAATATTTGGGATAATCAAAGGAGATGAAAAAGCCCGCCGTGCCTATACACAAGCTCTTGGACTCATTATTTAAGTACGCCTTAGCTGCTGTTCTGGTATTTATTCCACTTTACCCAAAGTTTCCTCTTTTTATACTTCCTTTTACCTACGTGCAGATTAGAGCCGAAGATTTTTTGATCGCCGCAGTTTGGGGAATCTTCTTTCTCCGTTTATTGTTTACCCGCAAGTTCAAGTTTCCGCCCTTATCACTGCAAATCGGAATTTTCTTCGTCATAGGTTTACTTTCCGCCATCTCGGCTATTCTAATCACCAAAAATGTTATCCCTACGGCAGTCCTACTTCACTACTTCCGCCGGGTTGAATATCTCTCTATCTTTTTCCTAGTCTATGCCGCTGTTGACTCGGCTCAAACTCGCCGCTACTTCTTAGAGCTCGCCATTCTCCCCGTTATCGGTGTCTTTTTCTATGGACTGGCCCAGATGTATCTTGGTGCTCCAGTTATTTCCACCATGAACGTCGAGTCCAGCAAGGGAGCAGCCCTCACTCTCCGCCCTGGTGTGCCTCTCTCTAGTACTTTTGCCGGTCACTACGATCTAGCAGTCTATCTCACCATGATGCTCACCTTCTTTACCGGACTACTTTGTTCTCTCAAAAGCCGATTTAAATTGATTCTTTCCTTCGTTGCTTTCCTCGCCACTCTTTGGCTTTTTATGCAAGCCGGTTCCCGTATCGGTCTCTTGGGTCTATTCTTGTCCATCTCTCTGGTTAGTTTCCTTTACAAAAAATATCTTATCGGAGCCGTTTTGATTATCACTATGTTTGCCTTTATCGCCACCTCGCCCGGATACATCGACCGCTTCAAGTCCATCATCAACATCTTCACCGCCAAGATGAGTCAAGTATTTACGCCATCGGTTTACGCCGTCTCCGTTACTCCTACACCTACTATTACCATCGCTCCAACTCCAACTCCGACACCGGAACCGCTTCGTGCCCTCCAACAAGACACTAGCACCAGTATCCGTTTTGATGTTGAGTGGCCTCGCGCTCTACGCTCTTTCTACAAAAATCCTTTCCTGGGAACCGGTTATTCTTCCATTACTCTTTCCACCGACAACGACTATCTTCGTGCTCTTGGGGAAACAGGTCTTCTTGGATTCCTTGCCTTCGTTTCCATAATTCTTGGCCTCTTCATTAAATTAATTAAAAACTTAAAGAACGTTGTTGGCCAAGACAAACTACTGACCATCTCTGCTCTGGGAATTCTCGTCGCTTTTGCGACCACCGCCATCTTCCTTGACGTTTTCGAGTCCAGTAAAATTGCCATTCTCTTCTGGGCTTTCATGGGACTGGCCTTAAGTACCAACAAAAACAGTTAATATGCGCAAAATAGATTTTTTGATTGCCCTAATCATCACCGTTATTTGCTTTACGGTCAGACTTTACAAGATCGACAATCCCATCGCCGATCAACACTCCTTCCGTCAAGCCGACACCGCTGCTGTTGCCCGAAACTTTATCAAGGAAGGTTTTAATCCGCTTTTTCCCCAGTCCGACAGTTTTACGGCACTTAGTGAAACTCAGATTCCTAACCCCAAGCGTTACTTTATCAACGAGTTTCCTCTTTACAACTCCATTGTTGCCCTCGTTTATTACTTCAAAGGAATTAATCCAATCTATGCTCGTCTTGTCAGTATCTTTTTTGCCTCTCTCGGTACTTTCTTCCTTTATTTGATCGGCAAAAAACTATTCAGTACTAAAGTTGCTGCTCTGGCGGCACTTTTTTATGCTGTTTTACCTTTCAATATCTACTATGGCCGGGTAATTATGCCGGATCCTACCTTTATTAGTTTCTCCATCATTTCTTTTTATCTCCTCCTTCGTTTTGTGGACAAACCAAACTTTTTAAGAGGAATTCTCTTTTCTCTGGCCTTCGCTCTTGCCATGCTCGTCAAACCCTACGCCATTTTCCTTTTTATCCCCTTCGTTTACTGGGTCATAGCGAACCACGGGTTGGGATCACTCAAAAAACCCATGTTCTATCTTGCCCCAGTGATCGCCATAACTCCACTTCTTCTCTGGCGCTACCACGCCTCACTTTACCCGGAAGGTATTTTTTACTCTTCCTGGCTTCTGAATAAATACGACATTAGATTTACCGGAGCTTTTTTCCGCTGGCTAATTTTTGACAGAATGAATCGTCTTATTTTTGCGACCGGAGGTTTTGTCTTATTCTTCTTCGGTCTGGTGCACTCTCTGCTCTCCAAAAAAGGTTGGCTCATGGTCTCTTGGCTTTTAAGTGTTCTTGCCTACTTCACTGTTTTTGCCGCCGGTAATGTTCAACATGATTACTACCAGTTACCCATCATGCCAGTTGGCGCTCTTCTTGTCTCTCTCGGTTTCTTTGCCATAATCGACAATGGTAAAAATATTTTTCAAAAACTCTCTCTGGGAGTTCTCGCTTCGACCCTCATTGTGATTTCCCTTGCCTTTGGTTGGTACGAAGTCCGCGGCTTTTTCAACGTTAACGACTGGAACATGGTCGAAGCCGGAAAAAGAGTTGATGAAATTACTCCCCTGGATGCCCTCGTCATTGCTCCTTACCAAACCAACCCGGCCTTCTTGTACCAAACCAACCGCCATGGCTGGACAATGGGCTATGATATAGAGAAGAAAATTGCCGAAGGGGCCACCTATTATGTCTCAACGAGCTATGATGATGAAGCCAGGGGACTGGAAAAGAAATATACTCTGGTAGAAAAAAACGACAAATACATCATTATCAAATTGACGGAAACAAAAAAATGAAAATATTAATGCTCACTCCATATCTTCCATACCCCGACTCTTCCGGTGGGCAGATTAGAACTCTTAACCTGCTCAAATATCTCTGTAAAAATAACGAAATAACCCTCGTTTCCTTAATAAAAAACGAAAAAGAAAACGAAAACATCAAACACCTTCTCAAATACTGCAAAAAGGTGATTACTTTCCCCCGAAGCTCTACCCCTTGGACCTTAAACAACATCCTCCGCACTGGTTTCTCTCTCGACCCTTTCCTGATTGTCCGAAACTCCGCCCCCGGAGTCAAAGAGGCTGTTACCAAAGAGTTGGAAAAAGGGGACTACGATTTAATTCACGCCGAGACTTTTTACGTGATGCCTTCGCTTCCCAAAACCAATATTCCTACCATTCTTGTCGACCAAACCATCGAGTACCTCGTCTATCAACACTATGTCAATGAAACCGCACCCTGGTTCCTTCGCCCTCTACTTCAAATTGATGTGGAAAAACTCAAACACTCCGAACGTTTTTACTGGCGCCAAGCCAGTCAGGTAATTGCCGTTTCCGTCGCCGACAAAAACGAAATGAACAAACTAGAACCGGATCTTTCTGTTGAAATAGTTCCTAACGGTGTTAACCTCGACCTTTTTCAAAAGAAAACCAGCTGGAGCTCCAAAGAACCAACCATTCTTTTTGTCAGTAACTTTAAATGGCTCCAAAACATCGAAGCTGCTCATGTTCTCATTAAAAAAGTCTTCCCCCTAGTTCAAAAAAGTCTTCCCCAATCCAAACTACTCATACTCGGTCAGCACATCACTGAGGATATTAAACAAAGTGCCATTGGTAAAAAAGGAGTTACCGTCACCCAGATTGCTGATGACGATGTCGATAGTCTCGTCAGGGCATATCATGACTCTTCCGTCTTTGCCTCAACTATCAAGGGACCGGGAGGAACTCGTCTCAAAAACTTAGCCGCCATGGCCAGTCAGTTACCCATTGTCTCCACCAAAGTCGGTGTTGAAGGGCTTAAGGTCAAAGACAATATTCACGTTCTCATCGGTAACACTCCGGAAAAAATCGCCGATCTCATTATTAAAGTCATCAAGACACCCTCTCTCGCCGAAAAGCTGGCCCTTACTACCCGTCGTCATGTCGAAGAAAACTTTGACTGGCGTAAGATAGCTAAGAGTCTTGATGCTATTTATCAGAAACTCGGTAAAAATGAGTAAATTCAAAAACGATTTAGCCATTGTTATCGTCAACTACAACACTCGTCAACTTCTCGACGACTGTTTGGAATCAATCTATCGTGCCGACTCACCCAGCGGAGGACTTCAAGTTATTGTGGTCGATAATGCTTCAGTCGATGATTCTATGGACATGGTCTCCAAAAAGTACCCCGGAGTCATTGTCATTAAAAACTCGGAAAATTTAGGTTTTGCCAAAGCTAATAACATCGGTGTCAACGCCGCAGACGCCCGCTATATTCTTTTCTTGAACTCTGACACAGTTATCAAGCGATACAGTCTTGTGAAGCCCTTAAAATACCTCAAGACACATCCCCGCGTCGGTGCCGTCACCATCAAGCTTTATCTCAAAGACGGTAGCATCGACTATGACAACCATCGTGGTTATCCTACCCCTTGGAATTCCATTTCCAAATTCCTCGGACTGGCTAAACTTTTTCCCGGATCCACTTTCTTTAATGGCTATCACCTAGGGTTCCGCAAGCTGGACAAGATTCATCAAATTCCCGTTGCTGCTGGTTCATATTTGATGATGCCAACCAAACTTTTCAAGGATATCGGCATGTGGGACGAAACTTATTTCTTCTACGGAGAAGATATCGATCTCTGTTACCGCATCAATGAAGCCGGTTTCAAAATTATCTACTATCCTAAAGTCAGCACCCTTCATCTTCGTGGAGCAAGCTCTGGTCTGCGCAAAGAAAACGCCAAAACAGCCGTCTCCGACAAAGCCAACAAAATTAAGATTGCCAAGGCTTCCGCAAAAGCCTGGAAGATCTTTTATCAGAAGTTTTACAGCAAACGTTATCCCTTTTTCGTCACCGCTTTAGTTCTTGCCGGAATGGCAATAAAGGGCAGGCTTCGAGTTTGGAAATATCAATTAGGTAAATAAATGCGCATTGGCATTGATGCAAGACTCTATGGTTTAGAACATGCCGGTCTCGGCCGCTATGTAATGCGTTTGGTTGAAGATCTTCTTAAACTGGATAAAAAAAACAACTACGTTTTGTTTCTTAAAAAGGCTCACGCCGAGAAATTCAAAAACCGTAAAAGAGTCAAAGTAGTTATCACCGACATTCCAATTTACAGTTTTGCTGAACAAACCATTCTTCCTTTCATCTTTGCTAAAGAAAAACTGGATCTGCTACATGTTCCTCATTTTAATGCCCCCTTGCTTTACAACGGTAAATTAATTCTCACGATTCACGACCTTATTAAGCACGACTCCAAAGGTCCGGAAACAACCACTCGAAATCGTTGGCTATACTCCATCAAACGACTGGGTTATCTCACTCTCACGGGTGGCATTGCTGGTAGAGCGGACCATATTTTAGTTCCCTCAAACTTTGTCAAGGAAGATGTCGCCAAACGTCTGCATGTGCCTTCTGAGAAGATTACTGTAACCTACGAAGCAGCTACCGGTTCCATTAGGGAAGTAGCTCTCACCGATGAGGAAAAAAACAAGTTACTCAACAAGTACCATCTTGTTCAACCCTTTGTCGTCTATACCGGCAGTGTCTACCCCCATAAAAATGTTGATGTCCTAGTTGAGGCTATTGAAAAGCACAACCAACATAAAGAAGTTGATTTACAGTTGGCTCTCATCTGTTCCCGTTCTGTTTTTTGGGAACGTCTTAACCAAAAAATCGTGCAAAAAAATCTTCAGAATCGTATTAAGTTACTCGGGTTCGTTGAAGACGAGGATGTTTCCAAACTTTACAGTCTAGCTTTGGCTTTAGTTCACCCCAGCAAGATGGAAGGTTTTGGACTCACCGGTCTTGAAGCGATGAGTGTTGGTCTTCCGGTTATTTCTTCAAATGCCAGTTGCCTACCGGAAGTTTATGGTGATGCCGCGCTTTACTTTAACCCCGACGACGTTGACGATCTCGTCTCTTGTTTGGAAACATATTTGAAAGATCAAGATCTTCGTTTTGCCATGTCCACCAAGGGTTATCAGCAGGCTAGAAAATATTCTTGGCAAAAAATGGCTAAAGAAACTCTTGCCATCTACAAACAACTTCTCTCCAAATGAAGGTCGCTCTAGTCTACGACCGAGTTAATAAATTTGGAGGAGCCGAAAGAGTACTTCTCACCCTTCATCAAATATTTCCAGATGCTCCTTTGTACACTCTTGTTTACGACAAAAAATCCGCTCCCTGGGCAAATGACTTTAAAGTAATTCCTAGTTTTATTAATAAGATTGGTTTCCTCCGAAACAAACACGAGCTACTGGCACCCATTGCCGCTTTAGGGTTTGAGTCACTAGACTTACGTGAATATGATGTCGTTATAAGTATTACGAGCGGTGACGCCAAGGCGGTAATCACCAAACCAGGGCAGCTACACATCTGTTACTGTCTTACTCCCACACGTTACTTTTGGAGTGGGGAAGGGGAGTATGTGGGAGATATAAAGTTTAAAATTATTCCCAAATGGTTACATAACTATTTTAGAACAACAGACTTACTCATTTCCAAAAGACCGGACAAATATATTGCTATTTCCAATGAAGTATTAGACAGAATACAAAAGTATTATCACCGTGAATCATCAATCATTTATCCGTCTATTGATGATAAATTTTACTCAAAAGATTATACTTCTCAAAAATCTCGAGAATACTACTTAATAGTGAGTAGATTGATTCCATACAAGAAGGTAGATCTCGCCATAAAAGTCTTCAATACGCTAAAGAAACCTCTTATTATCGTCGGCACCGGCTCGGAAGCGTCCCATCTTAAAAACCTTGCCGGCTCTACTATTAAATTTGCCGGAGCAGTCGATGATGCCTCTTTAATTAATCTCTACAAAGACGCCAAAGCCGTTATCTTTCCTCAAAATGAAGACTATGGTTTGGTTCCTCTGGAAGCCCAAGCTTGCGGTACCCCGGTAATCGCCTACGGCAAAGGAGGTGCTCTTGAAACCATTGTTAAAAATAAAACAGGTATCTTCTTTGCAGAACAAACGCTTGAGTCACTCAAAGACGCCATTGCTCGTTTTGAAAAACTTTCCTTCAGTCCCGAGGACTGTCACCGGAACGCTCTTCGTTTCAATAGTCAGACTTTCAAAAAAAACTTTGCCGCCAAAGTAAAAGAACTCTGGTTAAACTACCTCGC
Source organism: Microgenomates group bacterium (assembly GCA_049303575.1). Classification (GTDB taxonomy): domain Bacteria; phylum Patescibacteriota; class Microgenomatia; order UBA1400; family MFAQ01; genus UBA2277. The sequence continues at coordinate 485,149 of JBAQNH010000002.1, forward strand.
CGACCCGACCGCTTAAATCTTTTCGGCAAACCAAGATTCCATCATCGCCCTCAACCACGATTATGTTATCGACACCAATAATGGCAATCTTCTTTTTGTTGTCACTAATGCAAAAGTTATCTTTTGCCTCAATTTCTTTTACTTCACCCTTTTTGGGTTCGATATTGTTTGCTAGATAATATTTTTCTAAACTTTCCCAGGTTCCAAAATCGGTCCACTCAAAAGGTAGTTCGATAACCAGTGAGTCACCTTTGGCATGTACCTGTTTAGTTATTTCTTCGATTGCACCTTTGGGCATCTTGGCATACTCTTCGACAATATCTGCACCTTTGGAGATTTTAATTAATGGCTCATACCAATCAGGGCGGTAATCGGCAAACATCTTCAGTAAATCGTTGGGAGTCATACAGGTATGATTCGCATGTACCAATAACTTCCCAGAACTTAGATTCTCTTTTATTTTTTCCTCTTCATTGCGGTCAACATACTCAGCTACCTTAAAAATTTTTACTCCGTTTTCTTCGGAAACGAGATCTCCCTTCATTAGGAAATCGACACCTTTAATAAAACGATCGGGAAGAAATCCTCCGGTGATGTATTTATGTGTTTCCTTTCCCAATTTCTCGGCCAGATCCATCATTTTAAAGATGTTTTCCCCGGGAACTCTCAAGTTATCTACCTGAATTAAAAAAAATGGTTCATCACCCTTACCCTTTTTAAGTAAAAGCGCGGCGGCCAGTCCTGTTGCCGGTCCCTGGTTACGAGACTCCGGTTCGATAAAAACATTTTCGGTCACAATCTCTGGTACTAATTTTTTGGCGATCTCGGCCTGTTCTGCATTTGTCTGAAGATATATTTCGCTCGCCGCAAATCTTTTTCTAAGAGTTTCCCAGTTTAATTCAAACAAGGATTTATCATGAACCAGGGGTAAAAAGTGCTTTGGTAACTTGGGTGAGGAGAGCGGCCACATCTTTGTTCCCACACCTCCGCAAATTATTACTGGTATCATAGATTTAATAATATATCACTCAATAAGACAGAACTAACTTAAAATCATTTATGTTTTACGACTTTATTAAAAGAATTATCGACATCGCCGGAGCCATCGTTCTCGCCATTCTTTTTGTTCCCATCTGGATCATTATTCCCATTCTCATAAAGCTCGACTCCAAGGGGCCAATTCTCTACAAGCCGGAACGCGTGGGTAAAAACGGCAAAATATTTAAGATGTTCAAGTTCCGTTCCATGAAAATGTTTGAGATCAATGGTAAGGCTGTTCACGCGGTGGAGTTTTGGAAAGCTAACCCCGCTCTCTTTGAAAAATACAAACGCAATGGTTGGAAACTGGAGTTAAACGAAGATCCTCGTATCACCAAACTCGGAAAAATTCTTCGCCAAACCAGTATTGATGAAATGCCCCAGGTTTTCAATATTTTTTCCGGTGAGATGAGTTTGGTTGGCCCCAGAGCTTACGTTGAGCCGGAACTGGAAGATGCTAAAAAACGCTACGCCGAAAACGTCGAGGGACTCATTAAACTCAGTCTTTCGGCCAAACCCGGACTTACCGGTCCATGGCAGGTATCGGGTAGAAACGATATCCCCTGGAACCAAAGAGTGGCTATCGATGCCGACTACGCCAAGCGTCGCTCCATAATTTACGACATTTATATTCTCTTTAAGACTCCATTTGCTATGATTAGTAAGTGGTGATTAACTAATTAAAGACGTTCCTATGGACCAAAATACTCCCATTGCTGAAGATATTGAAAGCAAAATAATTGCAGAAAAACCCAAGATGAAAAAATTTAAACTTCGTTACATCCTCATTCCTCTAGCCGTAATTCTCGGTCTATTCCTCATCACCGGAGTTTATGGTTTCTTTGCCGCAAGATCGATGATGCCCGACATCAACGCCCTCCAAGAAACCGGAACCAAACTCTCTACTGCCTTCCAAGGCCAAGATCTAGCTACCGCTAAGAAGGAAATAAAAACTCTTTCGCAACAATTGGCTGATCTGGATACTAAATATCAAAAAGTTCGTTGGACTTTCATTATTCCCCTCGTTGGTAACTACACGAGAGACGGCCAGCACGCTCTTAATGCCGGCAAATCTTTGATAAAGTCCCTCGACACCCTCATTGTTTCCGTCTCTCCTTATGCCGACCTCCTTGGTTTTAAAACTGACGAAGCCACCCCTTCCGGTCAAACACCCAAAGTTCAGTCCATTGAAGACAGAATTGTTTACATGGCTCAGACCCTGGATCTCATTAGTCCCGATCTGGATAAAATCGGTGCCGACATGGCCGAAGCTCAAAAAGAACTGGATCTAATTAAAGACACTCGCTACCCGGTAAAGCTTTTTGGTAAAGAAGTTCGCAGCAAGATTACGGCCATCAAATCCACCGTTTCCGAGTCTGCTCAGCTTTTAACACAAGCCAAACCTCTCATTAAGCTCCTGCCGGACCTTCTTGGTAATCCTAATGCCAAAACCTACATGATTCTTTTCCAAAACGACGCCGAGCTACGACCAACAGGAGGATTTATGACCGCCTATGCTTTCATGAAAGTTACTAAAGGCAAGATCGATCTTCTCAGTTCCTATGACATCTACGATCTTGATGCTCGCTTCAACAAAAGAGTTCCCGCTCCCGACGCCATCAAAAAATACCTCAACGAGACATATCTCAATCTAAGAAACTCCAACATGTCTCCCGACTTCAAAGTTTCTATGGATACTTTTTCCAAATACTACAACGACATTCCCGGAATGATTCGACCCGACGGCATTATTGCCATCGACACTCAGCTCCCAGTCGAGATCTTAAAAGTCATTGGACCCATCGGCGTTGGTGGTTGGGGAAACTTCAGTGCTAACACTGATCCTCGCTGCGACTGTCCCCAGGTTGTTTATGCTCTCGAAGAAATTGCCGATCGTCCTACCAACAAAATTGTCATCGGTCGTAAGGCCGTTCTCGGACCCCTTATGCACTCTATGATGGCCAATGCCATGGGCAGTCCCAAACACCTCTGGCCAAAACTTCTCAATGTCGCTTTCGACGCCATCAAACAAAAACACTTGTTATTCTATTTCTTTGAAGAAAAAACTCAGATTGTTGCCGAAGACTTCAATGCTGCCGGTAGAATCACCCCAACAACCTACGACTACCTGCACATCAACGATGCCAATCTCGGTGGAGCCAAAACCGACATGTTCATTACCCGTGAGGTGGAACAGGAAATCACCGTTGAGGGCGGTACTGTCACCAAAACAGTCAGTATTAGCTACAACAATCCTTACAAAGGTAGTAACTGTAATCTGGAAGCCGGCCAGCTATGTTTAAACGGTACTTACCGTGACTACATCCGTCTTTTGGTTCCCAAAGGAAGTACTCTTATCTCCGTTGTCGGTTCCGAAGTCAAGGAAATAGTTTCCGAAGATCTGGACAAGACTGTCTTTGAAGCCTTCTTTACCATGCGTCCCGAAAGTCAAAGTAAGATTGTTTTTAAATACACTCTTCCCCCAATGGATCTAACTACGTATCGTCTCTTAATCCAAAAACAACCTGGTACACCCGCCGTCAAAAACACCATCATCTTCAATGGCACCGAAACCGTGGTTCAGTTGGACCAAGACAAGGAACTGGTTCTAAACTAAAAAGATGAGAGCGTCATTTTCCGACACCGGGATTATAGTAAGGTCCGTTGACTCCGGTGAGGCAGACAAATTTGTTTCCATCATTACCGAAAATCACGGGTTGCAAGACTTTGTTGCCAGGGGTACCAGACGTCTCACCTCCAAAAAAGCTCCTCATCTAGATCTTTTTAATCTGGTCAAGTTCCAAAGCGGTAGGGGAGAGCACCCTCACTTTTTGGATCAAGTCGAGTCGATCGCCTACTTCCCGGAAATCAAAAAAGACTTTGCCAAAGTTGGTCTTTGTCTCACCATCGTCGAAATTCTCACCAACACCCTGCCCATTGAAGTCGAAGATCGGGAAATCTTTCTCTCCCTCAAATCTTTCCTTGAAGCCGTTGAAAAATCGGACTCCCCCAAAGAAAACAATCGACTTGGTCGAAAATTTGGTCTCTTTTTACTTCGTCATCTTGGCTATCCTCTTCCCAAACTACCTCAATCCGCCAAACTCACTACTTACTTTGAGTCCATCATGAGTAAAAAACTCATTGGACCACTTATAAAGTAACAAACTTGACGGCAAGTCTCAATTCTTGCGATAATGAGAGGTCTATGAAAATAAAAAATCCGTTAGTTATTGTTCTTCCCGTTATTATTCTCCTCGTCGCTTTTCTTTTAATTTTTGTTTTTAACAAAAAAACCACGACCACCCAAACAAAAGACATTGAAGCCGGTACTAAACTTCTGGTTAATGAACTGGCTCTAGCCGAGAGACCCTTCACCCTTCTTGTTCCTCATGCTACTAACAAACTTTTTACCTTTGTTACCATCAATGCCGACAAAGCCAAAGCCGCTACCCTCGACCTCGAGTATCAATCAGGTGACCTGCTTAAAGGTGCTCGGGCAACGCTCGAAACCCCCATTGTCAGTCCTTACATGAAGGCTATCATTCTTGGTAGTTGTTCCACGGGAGGCAAGTGTTCCTTTGACAAGGATCTAAAATCCGGAACTTTAAAGTTCAAATTAAACTTCGAAGGTCAAAAGGTGACTCATATTCTCAAAGGCGATTTTGCTTTTGTCACTGGTCAGAACAACCTCCCCGACGGCAAGGTTATTTTTACCCCTTCCAAAGCTACCGCAAGTGATAACCTCATTCTCCTGAACTCTTTTGGTTTACCCAAGGCAGTCAGCAAGGAGATTGTTCTCTATCCCATCGTCATCTCCGCCGTTGGCGCCAAAAACATTGTTGGTACTCTCACTGTCAATCAGTCAGGTGTCACCGGTGCCGAGATTTTCGACGGTCAAAACTACCTCCCGCTAACCTACACCGAAAAAGACGGTTCACTAACAATAGCTTTAAACAACAAACCTTGGTCTATGAGCGCCGAAATCGTAAGAGATGACGAAAAGGGAACCAAAGAATCTCTCAATCTCTATCTTCTCGGCCCCATCGTTCTCTATAAATAAGTGTTATGCTAGATGGAGTGAGAAGGTGTTTCTCTATAAATTAAATAGCGTGTGGCCTCACAGGAACCCCCTTTGAGGATACGAGGAAGAAGGTTGTCGATAATCTGCGGATGCCTTCTGGTTACGCCTTTCTAACCAAAAGGGTACATAGTACCCAAGATCGGTGATTCACAAATCTCACACTAGTTATTAATTGCTATGCAAAACCTATGTGTGGAATTGTTGGATACCTCAGTCATGAGGAAAAACCTGTTGTCTCAATTTATCGCGGTCTAAAAAGATTGGAGTACCGAGGATACGATAGTTGGGGAATAGTATATTTTAAAAATAATCGGTTAGTGTCTCAAAAAGAAGTTGGAAAACTTAAGTCAGAGCCGCTGGATCTTCCTGAGTCGGTGCTGGCCTTGGGTCATACTCGTTGGGCAACCCATGGAGGAATTACTAAGGCAAATTCTCACCCCCAGTTTGACTGTACCGGCAATATTGCTTTGGTTCATAACGGCATAATTGAAAATTATTATCACCTAAAAAAAGAATTAGCCCAAAGAAAGCATCAAATTGTTTCTGAGACAGACACAGAATTGGTCGCTCATTTAATTGAGGAAAAGGTAGCGAAGGGGATATCAACAAGAGAAGCGGTGAAACAAGTATTTTTAAGATTAAAAGGGTATAACGCTCTCGTTGTAATGGACAAAATACAAAAGAGATTGTTTGCCGTAAAAAAGGGCTCGCCCCTTATTCTCGGTCTTAGTCAGAAAGTAAACTGGATTGCCTCCGACATCAATGCCCTAAGTGAAGCAGAAGAACTAATTGTTCTTCTGGACGATGAGTTGGCCGAAATCAGTGAAAACGGTGTCCGAGTAATAAACGTCAGTGATGGCAGAGAAATTCCCAAGCAAAGAATAAAAATGGTTGAAATAGAAAAGGAGAGTGAGATGGGAGAATACCAAAGCTTTTTAGAAAAAGAAATTAACGAACAACCCCAAGTTCTGGAAAGAATTGCCCAAGAAGACGGAGTGCAGATGAAAAAGATAATCGCGTTGGCTAAGAAAATGGATAAGGTGATTTTGGTTGGTTGTGGAACTTCATACTTCGCCGGATTGGTCGCCGCCGAAAAGCTAATTAAAAAACTTGGTAAGTGGGTAATCACTGTCTTGGCCTCTGAGTTTGATACCTATGCCAGCCTTGTTGACAAAAAAACTTTAATCATTGTTTTGACACAATCTGGGGAAACGATTGATGTTCTAGACGCCATTACCAAAGCAAAACAAAAAGGAGCCACTATTACCTCAGTTGTTAACGCCAAATACTCAAGTGTGCAAAGGATCTCTGCTGTTTGTCAGATGCTTTCTTGTGGTGTAGAAAAATGTGTAGCTTCCACGAAATCATTTGTCGCTCAAATGGCGGTTTTTGACAAAGCTCTTGGAATAGATTTAAGTCAAAGAATTAAAAATGTTAAATGGATTCTCAAAAACAAAAATAAGATTGATCCCCTGGCAAAAATGATTAGCCAAAAACAACACCTCTTTATCTTAGGTAGAGGCAAGATGTTGCCCCTTGCTCTGGAGGGAGCTTTAAAAATAAAAGAACTCAGCTATATCCACGCTGAAGGAATGGCTGGAGGCGAACTCAAACACGGAACACTCGCCCTCATCGATAAAGACAGCATTTGTATTGTTCTTGTTTCAAAAGAAAATACCAACGAAATGCTGGCCTCCTCCTTGGAGGTAAAAGCCAGGGGAGCCAGAGTAATCGGTATTGCTCAAAGCAAAGAAGATGTTTTTGACGAATTTTTACCCATTAGGGGAAAAGAAGATGATGAACAAACAGAAGCTGTCGTTTGGTTGCAACTACTATCGGAAAAGATTTGTCATCTAAAACATCTTGATCCGGACAAGCCGAGAAATCTAGCCAAAAGCGTTACGGTCAAATAATCCGAACCTAATTCCACCTTTTGAGTTTTTGTTTTGTCTTTTCACATCCCCTTTACACACCCCTTGACATCATATATATTGTGTAGCATACTGGAAAGTGGTGATGAGTGGTGAAGTATCCTATATACCCCCATTCTGAAGCCTGCCAATATGAATTATGTTTACTGGACGCTACTACCACAATCTAGAAGCCAAGGGGAGATTAGCAATACCCCAGTCCTTCAGGGACGAACTCGGATCAGGTGGCGTAATCACCTGGGGGCTCGATGGCTGTCTATTTCTTTTCCCCAAATCATACTGGCAGAAGCTTTCCGAGAAGCTGGCCTCGCTCTCACTAACCAACCCAGGAGCCCGAAACTTGACGCGTATCTTAGTACAGTCCGCCGTGGAATTGAATCTCGACAGTCAGGGTCGGACACTCATACCAGAACATCTCAGAGAACAGGTCAATATAAAAAAACAGGTGGTAGTCGCCGGAACCCTTACCAGAATTGAAATCTGGGACAGAGACGCCTATCACGAGCACCTTGATTTAATAGCGCAAACGATTAACCAAGCCGACCAAGGCTTAGCCGCAATCGACCTATGACAAACGTAATCGAAAGACACTACTCGGCCTATAAAGGCGAGTTAGCCAAACTCTACAGTTTTAAGAAAGGTTACCTCTTCTTAGACCTTACTCTAGGGGACGGTGGACACACCCAGGAAGCCTTAGAAGCCGGTTGTCGTGTTGTTTCCTTTGACATCGATGATGAGGCCATTAAAAGGGCTATAAGTTTCGTCCCGGAAAAGTTCTCTCCCCAAATTATCGAACCGGAAAATATTTCGGAACTGGCCCCTAAAGACTTTAACTGGATTATCATCCACAGTAATTTTACGAAAGTAGAAGAGATTGTTAAAAAGTTAGAACTCCCTCTCTTTGATGGCATCATGGTCGACCTCGGACCTTCCCAATTTCAAGTTCTTTCCGAAGGCCGTGGCTTTAGCTTTGCCAAAGATGAGCCTCTAGATATGCGTCTTACCAAAGATCTCGGTGTTACCGCCGCCGATCTTCTCGCCGTCTTAAACGAAGGTGAGTTAGTTGAGTTGTTTACTCTAGGAGACGAACCCTTTGCCAAGCCCCTGGCTCGTATTATTGTCAAACAAAGAACCATAAACCCAATAAAAACCACCAAACAGCTCGCCGATCTGGTTTTTAAAGTCAAAAAAGGTCGTCCTGGGAGAATTCATCCAGCCACCCAAGTCTTTATGGCTCTCCGCATGGTCGTCAATCTTGAACGGGAAAACATCAACCTACTTTTACCCCAACTTCCCCAGCTTCTCAAAAAAGACGGCACCATGGGCATAATTAGCTTTCACTCAGGTGAAGACAAACTAATTAAAGACTTCATTAAGACCGAAGAAGAAAAGGGTGACATCAGCGCTATTAACGAAAAACCGATTGTTCCTTCGACATCTGAATTATTAATCAGTCCTAGAACCAGAAGTGCCAAACTTAGACTCGCTAAAAAAACTAATTAACTACAAAACCGCGTTCACCATTACCGCGATGGCCTTTGTTGGCCTTGCCGCCATCAATCTCATCGGTACCAACGCGCTTTCTACAGAAGGCATCGCCGTCAGTGAAGCTGAGACTCAAACCCTAAAACTGGAAAAAGAAAATCAGATCATTTCTGTTAAGATCGAAGAAGCCTCCCAGCTAAAAAATATTGAAGTACTGGCCGAGAATCGAGGGTTCATAAGATCAAAAAACATTGTCTTTGTACCCACCGCTCCGACCTTTGCCCAAAGATAATCGATGTTAAACTCACAGGGTAATCTCATCCAAAAACGTCTCAAGACAATCATTTTTTTAATCCCTATTCTTTGTGTGATAATCGTCGGACGCTTATTCTACTGGCAGATCATTCGCGGACCGGAGTTGCAGACAAAAGCCAGCAACCAACACGAAACCACCACTTATCTTGAAGCCAAAAGAGGCAACATTCTTGATTTTGAAGGCAACATCCTTGCTGGAACCAAAAATCTTTATCATCTTTTTGTTTACAAACCCCAGTTAACCATCGGTAACAACGATTTAATTGAAAAACTAATCGAAAATATGGACAAGGAACCGGAAGCAACCGACGAGCCGGATATAAGAGAGTATCTTAAGGGTCGTTTGGCTTTGGACTCAAACTGGGTTTCTCTCAAACACTATCTCACTCCCGACGCCAAAGACCGGATTGAGAAACTAGGGATTGCCGGGCTTGGATTTGAAGATGAGTATGTTCGTTTCTATCCCGAAGCCAGTATGTCAGCACACCTCTTGGGTTTTGTTGGTCAAGATGCTGCCGGAGAAGAGCAGGGATATTTTGGTCTGGAAGGATATCAAGATAGACTTTTACGTGGTCGGGGAGGCAAGATTAGAACCGAAAAAGATGCCAAAGGCAACCCCATCTTAATCGGCAACTACCAGTTTCTTCATGCCATTGAAGGCAAACCAATCACCACTACAATTAGCAAAAAAATTCAGTACCTTACTGAAAAAATGCTCAAGGAAGGTATCGAAAAATATCAAGCTTCTGCTGGAAACGTTATCATCCTTGAATCAAAAACAGGCAAAGTAAGAGCCATGGCCTCTTTTCCTAACTATGATCCAGGTAAATTTTCCGAGTTTCCTAATACCAGTTACAAGAATCCCAATGTTGCCGATCTTTTTGAGCCAGGATCTGTTTTCAAGGTCTTAATCATGGCCGCCGGTCTAAATGAAAAAGTGGTCGCACCGGAAACTCGATGTGATATCTGTGCTGGATCATTGGTTATTGGTAAGTACGCCATCAAAACTTGGAACGAAGTCTATCACCCCAACACCACCATGACCGAAACCATCATAAACTCCGACAATACCGGTATGGTTTTTGTCGCGAGAAAACTGGGTAAGGATAAGTTTGTTGAGTATCTAAAAAAATATGGTCTGGGAAAGAAAACCGAGATCCAGTTGCAGGAAGAAGTGTCCGGCGTAATTCGCGAATCCAAAGACTATGGTGATATCGATCTGGCTACCAACTCCTTTGGGCAGGGTATTGCCGTTACTCCCATTCAGCTGGTCGCGGCGGTAAACACCATTGCTAATGATGGTTTCTACCTCAAACCAACCATTATTGAAAAAGAAGTTAGCAAAGGTAAACCCGTTCTCTCGGTAGAAGCAGTTGACCAAATGACCCAGATCATGATCCAAGCTGTCGATATGGGAGAAGCAAAATGGGCCAAACCTCAGGGACTGATTGTTGCCGGTAAAACAGGTACCGCCCAGATCCCAATTGAAGGCCATTACGATGCTGAAAAAACTATCGCCAGTTTCATTGGGTTTTTTCCAGCCAACAACCCGCAGTACACTATGTTAGTGACCCTTCGCGAACCTAAAACGTCACCTTGGGGATCCGAAACCGCCGCTCCTCTCTGGTTTGCAATTGCCAAACAATTGCTGCTTTGACGCCAACACTGTTAAAATATAAACACATGCAAAATCCATTCAGGATACACAGGATCAGTTTTAAGCACGCCTTTGATGGCTTTGTTTACTCTGTCCGCACTCAGCCAAATTTTCGCTTTCACCTTCTAGCTACGTTTATAGTCGTCTTGCTCGGTATCTATTTCTCCATCAGTATCATCGAATGGCTCATTTTGGTTTTTACTATCAACACTGTTCTGGCTGCCGAGATGGTCAATACTTCCATTGAAGCCATGGTTGACCTTATCACTCTCGAACGTAGAGCCGACGCCAAAATAGCCAAAGACGTTGCCTCGGCTATGGTTCTTGTCTCTGCTATTCTCTCTATAATCGTCGGTTTAATAATCTTTTTACCCAAAATACTCAACTTCTAAATGGATTTACTACTTGGAATCTTAATTTTCTCCTTTATCGTTCATGCCTTTGCCATAGTTCCTTTTGTAAATTTCCTTTACCATCTTAAGTTTTTCAAAAACAAAACGGCTATTTCCAAAGATAAAACCGACGAAGCCTCTGTTCACATTCGTTCAAAATCTAGAACTCCGGAGGGTGGGGGACTACTAATCATTGTCATTACCGGTCTCATTTTTGCCTTTGCTCTACCTTTATTAAGACGCTTGGGTTTTGAAATTACCCACGTTTATCCCATAAACGACGAGATTAATGTTATCTTTTTTACCTTTATTTCCTTTGGTTTACTCGGTCTCTACGACGACATCATCAAATTTTTTGAGTTGGATAGGGAACAGGGTTACACCGGCCTCAAAACTCGTTACAAATTTCTCATTCAGGTAACTTTGGGTCTCATCATTGGCGCTATGATGTATCTCAATCTTGGTATCGACATTATTCACATTCCTTTCTTTGGTGTCATTCATTTTGGTCTTTGGTTTATTCCTCTGGCCGCTTTCCTTGTGGTCACTTTTGCCAACTCTGTAAACATTACCGATGGTATGGATGGTTTGGCTTCAGGCCTTTTGATGATTAGTCTGTTTGGCTTTCTTTTACTTTCTACTTCTATTCTCGACACCCCCCTTTCCATCTTTATTGCTCTCTGGCTTGGTGGTCTTATTGCCTTTCTTTATTTCAATGTTTTTCCCGCCCGTCTATTTTTGGGAGACGTTGGAGCCTTAGCTTTCGGTGCCGCTTTTGCCACGGTTGGTTTACTTACCGGGAAAGTGATTGCCCTTTTAATTATTGGACTACCTTTCTTAGTTGATGGTTTAAGTAGCGTCCTACAGATTTTCTGGGTAAAAGTATTTCATCGTCGCATTTTTCCTATTGCCCCGCTCCACTATCTTCTCCTGAAAATTGGTTGGTCTGAACCAAAAATTGTTCAAAGAGCATGGCTTGTCGGCATCATGTTAGTTATCTTCGGTATCTGGTTAGCCATCATTTAATTTATGCTACGCCTCAAAGGCAATCATAATCGTCTCCCTACGACCATCCTTATTGCTGGAATATTGGCAGCTTGTTTTGGTCTCGTGGCGATATATGATGCTTCTGTTGTTGATGCTTTCAGGACTTTTGGCGACAAATTTCACTATGTCAAACAACAATCAGTTTGGATTGTCTTCGGCATTATCGTTGCTTTGATAACCTCAAATATTCCTATGTCCCTTTTCAAAAAATATGCCCACATTCTTTATGGTATTTCACTTTTTCTGATGGTCATTGTCCTTATTCCCGGTATCGGTTCAAAGTTTCTTGGTGCAAGACGTTGGATTGATATTGGTTTCACCGTTATCCAACCATCGGAACTTCTTAAAATTACTCTGGTTATCTATCTTGCCAAATGGCTCGAACAGGAGCGTAGTCTCAAACACTTCCTCATTCTTCTGGCAGTGAATCTAGGTTTGATTATGCTTCAGCCGGATCTTGGTACCGCCCTCATCACCGTTGGTGTCTCCTTCATGGTTTACTATCTCTCGGGAGCCAAAATCAAGGAAATTTTTTCTTTTAGCGCTATCTTGGCTGTAGCCATCAGTGCTTTAATTATTTTTTCTCCTTACCGTATGGACAGGGTAAAAACCTTTATGGATCCAACGACTGACCCCCTAGGTGCTTCATACCACATCAACCAAGTCCTCTACGGTCTCGGTTCGGGAGGATTCTCCGGTGTTGGTGTTGGTAAATCCCGTCAAAAATATGCCTATCTTCCCGAAGCCACAACTGACTCTATTTTTGTGATCATCGCCGAGGAGTTTGGTTTCCTTGGTAGCAGTCTCTTTATCCTTACTCTCACCGGACTTCTCCTGGCCTCTTTCAAGGTCGCCCTGAATGTTCATGATAAATTTGATAAGCTACTGTCTAGTAGTATCACTTTATTATTTTTAATTCAGATATTTGTGAATCTAAGTTCAATGGTTGCTCTAGTTCCACTCACCGGCGTACCCTTACCCTTCATTTCCTATGGTGGCTCAAGTCTGGTTACCAACTTCATTGCCCTAGGTCTTCTTATTAATATCTCCAAAAGAGTATGAAACCCTTAATTGCTTTTACCGGCGGTCACCACAACAGTACCTTAGTAATTGCTAAATCATTTCAAAAAGAAGACTACCCCATTATCTGGATCGGCCACAAATTTGCTTCGAAGGGGGATAAATCACTCTCGGCTGAATATCAGGAAATTACCGGATCAGGAATCCATTTTCTGGAACTAAAAACCGGCAAGTTTTATCAAAAATTTAACCCACTTGAATGGCTTAAGATTGCCTTCGGTTTCTTCCAGGCCTTTATTTATTTAATAACCTACCGACCAAAATTAATCTTTTCTTCTGGTGGTTATCTTTCGGTTCCGGTGGTCATTGTTGGTTGGCTTCTCGGCATTCCCTCAATCACCCATGAACAAACAGTTATTGCCGGTTGGGCAAACAAAGCCATCTCACCTTTCGTTAAGAAAATTCTTCTAACTCACGTCTCATCACTCCCAAACTTTCCCCAAGAAAAATCTGTTGTTGTTGGTCTCCCGATAAGGAAAGAACTTTTAAACAATAAATACACCAAAAAATTTGATCCCAAACTTGTCTACATTTCCTGTGGCAAACAAGGTTCTCACACGATAAACAAAGCTCTTTTTCCAATTCTTCCCCAACTTGTTAAAAAATTTACGGTAGTCCATCAAACAGGTGCTAATACACTAACCAAAGACTCCGACCGTGCTAGAAGAATCAAAGAAAAGCTAGGGGAGTACAAAGACCGTTATATTTTTGCCCCTTATTTTTTTGCCGAAGACGCCGCTACTTACATACGCTCCTCGACAATTGTTGTTGGTCGAGCCGGGGCTCACTCTGTCTACGAACTAATGGTTCTTGAAAAAAAAGCGGTTCTTATTCCTATTCCTTGGGTGTCTCACAATGAACAATTTTTAAATGCCAAACTCGCCGAAGAACAAATTGGCAGCACTATTCTGGAAGAAAAAGATCTCACCCCGGAGTCTTTATATCAGGCTATCATTGAGTTAGTTAAACGTCCATCAATCAAGCCATCAACCAAATTAGCGACCAATGCTACAGAGAAGATTACTCAAATCATCCGTGAACACCTCCAAGAGACTTAATCGACGCGCTCGTATCGGTTTGGAAACGTTAAAAATAAACTCCAAGAAATTTTTACCGATTCTTGTCTTGATTCCTCTTATTTTTTTTCTTAATAGTCTTTTTATTATCAAAAAAATAAACTGTTCTTTTAACAATGAAGTCTGTCCTCAAGAAATACAAATAGTTCAAAATAATTTGCTTGGTTCAAACTCGCTTTTTATAAATCAAAAAGATCTACTTACTTTTTTTAAAGCGGTTTATCCGATAGATAATATGAACATCGGCTATCACGCCTTTAACACACTCAATATTAATCTCAAGGGCAACAACCCTTACGTCGAGGCGGACGTCTACTTAGTTACTAGCCTTCCCAAGCTCTCCATGGACCAAGCTCCCAGCACTACCGACTCGGCTGGTTGGTGGGTCAAGCCATCGGGAGAACTGGAGAACTTCGTTCTCACCCAAAAAGGACTGGGTTTTAATCTTTGGGAAAACGGCTCGATGTCTCAAACGGCGACAACGGGAGCCAATATAAGTTTCATTTTTATCGAAAAACCAACCCCGGAAATAGTGTCTTCGGTCTACAAAATGGTGAGGTTAGTTCTTAAATATCTTGATGTATCCGATATTTATATCGTTGGCCGTCGCTCTTTCTTGAGCCGAACAGGTGAACCTGATATCATAATAGGTGTACCTTTTGACGAAGGAAGCTTGGTTTCTGCTTTACAATCACTAAGCTACCTCGCTACAATTAAAAAAGACGCAAAAGTGATCGATTTAAGTTTTAAAAATCCGATCATAAGATAAAAATATGGCTAAACCACAAGGAATAAATGCGATTGATATCGGCTCCAGTAAAATTACCTGTTTGATTACTGTTCCCGGTCAAGACGACTCAAAAATTAACTTAGTTGGTGCCGCCACAGTCACCAGTCGTGGAGTTAGAAGAGGACAAATTGTCAACATTGAAGAGTGCGTCAGTTCCATTACCGATTGCGTCGAGTCAGCCGAAAGAATGGCCGGGTTTGGCGTTGACTCTGCTTTTATTTCCATCTCCGGCGAGAATATTTTGTCTCAAAATTCCCAAGGCTTAGTTGCCATTACCGAAACAGAGGGAGAAATTGGTCACGACGATGTTTTTCGAGTAATCGAAGCCGCCAGAGCCGTGTCCTTGCCCACCTCTAGAGAAATCATTCATGTTTTACCCCGTGAGTTTATTGTTGATGGTCAGCATGGCATTAAAGACCCGACCGGTATGTCCGGCGTTCGTTTGGAGACCGAGGCCCATCTCATTACCGGGCTTACTCCTGCTATAAAAAATGTCACTCGTTGTGTCAATGAACTGGGCGTCAATGTTTCCGGTCTTGTTTTTACCGGTCTTGCTTCTGCCGAGTCGGTTTTAACCGATACGGACAAAGAGCTCGGTGTAGTTCTCGTCGACATTGGCGGGGGCACTACCAGTGTTTGTATTTATGTTGAAGGCTCCTGTGTTTACTCTGCCGTAATTCCTGTCGGCGCCAAAAAAATCAGTGATGACATTGCCATAGGTTTACAAATCAGCGTCGATAGTGCTGAAAAAATCAAACACTACTTAGGTAAAGCTAAACATGAAGCCGATCCTTCAGATACCAAAAGTCTAGACGAAATTGATCTATCTAAAATTGGTATTACCGAAGACGTCAAAAAAGTTTCTCGCAAAACAATTGTTGAAGGCATAATCAGACCTCGTCTAAATGAAATCTTCACCATGGTTAACCATGTTATCAAACAGTCCGGTCTCGAAGGTCAGACACCTGCCGGAGTCATCGTCACCGGCGGAGGTGCTCTAACTATTAACTGTACCGAAAGTTGCCGACGTGTCATGCAACTCCCAGCCAAGCTAGGTGTCCCAACTGGTCTTCATGGCCTTACTGATGAAATTAACTCTCCTGTTTACGCCACCTCGGTTGGTCTTGTTCTCTATGGCTATCACCACAAAGAACAACAGTCTGCCCCAAGATTAAAACTGTCTGGTATGATAAAAGGAATTCCCGGCAAACAGTTTGTCGGAAAAGCAATCGATTTTATCAAATCATTCTTACCATAAAGTGGGCCTAGTCAAACCGGATACAAACACCTTCGCCAAAATAAAAGTCCTCGGAGTTGGAGGAGGCGGTAACAACGCCGTAAACTCCATGATTTCCTCAGGAAAAATCAAAGGAGTTGAGTTTATTGCCGTCAACACTGATATGCAGGCATTAATAAACTCCAATGCCGATATCAAACTTCAGATTGGTGAAAAGGGTACTAAAGGTCTAGGTTCGGGATCAAATCCCGAGATTGGTGCCCAAGCTGCCGAAGAATCACGCGAAAAAATTAAAGAAGTCCTTATGGGTGCTGATATGGTTTTCATTACTGCCGGTGAAGGTGGCGGAACCGGAACTGGTGCTGCTCCCATCATCGCTGAAATCTCCAGGAAAGATGTCGGTGCTCTCACCGTTGCTGTCGTTACCAAGCCTTTCCTTTTTGAAGGTGCTCGTCGTCGTGTTCAAGCCGAGGAGGGGATTGAGAATCTCAAAGATAAAGTTGACACTCTAATTGTCATTCCCAATCAAAGACTGATCGACATGGCCAAAAAAGAACAAACTCTTCTTGATGCCTTCAAAATGGCCGACTCTGTACTGGGTCAGGGGGTTCAAAGTATCTCCGATCTCATCACTATCCCCGGGCTTGTCAACGTTGACTTTGCCGATGTCAAAACCGTTATGACCAATGCTGGCTCTGCCCTTATGGGTGTCGGAAGAAGTTCTGGTGAAAAACGTGCCATTATTGCTGCAAACGCTGCTGTTAGCTCTCCTCTGTTGGAAATCAGTATCGAAGGTGCTCGAGGCATTCTCTTCAATATTGCCGGTAGTAAGAGTTTAACTCTCACCGAAATTAACGAAGCTTCATCCATCATTACTCAGTCTGCTGATCCAGATGCCAACATCATCTTCGGCACCACAATAAGAGAAGATCTTGGTGATGAAATTCAAATTTCCGTCATCGCTGCCGGTTTCGATGAAAACCGTCGTCATTTTGGTAGTATCCCTTCCATAAATCCCTATCTCACTCCCAAGCCGGTTATTTCTCAAGAACCGGAGAAGCCACTTGATGAATCTGTCGAAGAGTCCCAGCCCTCAGCGCAAGTTAAGCTTGCCGGCAAATACAAAGTGCACCACAACGAGGTCGATATCGAAGACGATCTGGACATCCCAGCATTCCTTAGAAATAAATATTAAAATACACACATGGCTACCAAAAAAACTACCGAAAGTAAAACATTCAAAGTTACCGGAGAATCACTCCTAAAAACAGTCAAAGAACTAATTGCCGAAGGTAATGTTCGTCATATCACCATTAAAGACAAAAACGACAAAGTTGTTGTCTAATTTCCTCTCACTGTTGGCGTCGTTGCTACGGCTCTTCTTCCCGTTTTTGCCGCGATAGGTGCCCTGGCTGCACTCATTGGTGAGTGTTCCATCTCCGTCGAGATCGAAAAATAATTCCACTCCCATGCCTGATTAGTTCGGGGTTTTTCTTATTTTGACCCGTAAGGACAAAAGGTTGTATGATTGCTATATTAGGGGATTGTAAGCATTATGTTAATTTTAATTTTGTTCTTGGTTGTCGGTTCGATTTTGGTATATATATCGAGGTTTAATTTTGTTCCGGTATCGGTCAATTTGGGAATTGTCTCGATCTCAGATATTCCTCTGTTTTATGTAATTGTTGGTTCCTTGATTATTGGTCTTGTTTTGTCATATATTGTTTATTTATTCAATTCCATTTCGACCTCATTTACGCTCCGCGGAAAAGATAAAGAGATCAAGAAAAACAAGGATGAAGTTCTTGAACTAACCAAACGTGTACACCAGCTAGAGTTGGACAACGAAAAGTTAAAACACTCTCCAACTAATGAACCTGAAGACGCCAACGCTTTGTGAAAACATTACTAGCTAAAATCTGGAAATTTCTCCGTCTACCTAAAGGCATTCAACTGCTGATTATGCGTATCTTTCAAGATCAATTTCTTGTTGGGGTAACCGGGGTTATTTTTAACGACAAGAATGAAATTCTTCTTTTCAAGCATAGTTACCGATCGCATTCCTGGAGTCTACCTGGCGGTTACTTAAAATCTGGTGAACATCCCCGTGAGGGACTGGAAAGAGAAATCAAAGAGGAGTCTGGTTTTGTGGTGAGTGTTGATGACTCACTTAAAACTCTTACCGATCGAGACACTGCTCGTCTGGACATGTGTTACACCGGTGTTTTAATTGGTGGTGACTTTCAGCCAACCCACGAGGTTTCCGAGTATGGTTTCTTTGCCCAAGACAAACTTCCGTTACTTCGAAAAAATCAAATCTTTTTGATTGACGTGGCTCTAAAGCAGCGAATCTCATCCCAGATATCCTGATCCTTCGTCCTTCCCCTCAAAAAGCAATAACCTAATTTAAACTAGCTATGGTGAAGTTTAGATATGAGGCAAACGTCACCCACAAGATATATGGCACCATTAACCAACTTGCCACTTTATTCACTTTTTCAAACGAGACTATCGTTATCAAGATAAATATCCATAAAACCAGTATTTCCCCAAAAGCCAACCAAAAGTTTCCCATACCGAAGAAAAGGACAGACCATAAAACATTAAGAACGAGTTGAGCGGCAAACAGCTTCAAAGACATTCGCACCTTATTACTCATTTTTGTCGACCAGACAAGGTAAAGAGCCACACCCATCATGATAAAAAGAGACGTCCAAACTGGTCCAAACAGCCAAGATGGAGGGATCCATACTGGTCTATTAATCGTCAAATACCAGCTTTGGACAGCCGGTGTCGTAAAAAGGGAACCTAAGACTCCAGCCGAAAGGGAAATCGCTAAAGAGAGTAACAATCGCCAAAAACCTTTTATCTTCATATATCAAGTATATCCCCAAACAAATACTTATCAAGCATGAGCTTCCTCGGCAGCCAAAGCGTCCTCTTTGGTAGCGTGGATTGTACCTTCCGGGTGGTTTGCCGGAGAGTAGATGGTATAAAGCTTCAGTGGCTCTGTCGTTGAAGAGTTGATGATATTATGGTTAGTTCCTGCAGGCACAACTACTACGTCATTGGCCTTAAAAAGGATTTCTTCTCCGTTTAGGATTGCTTTACCTTGTCCAGCCTCAAATCTAAAAAACTGGTCTACGTTTGCGTGAACCTCCATACCTATATCCTCACCAGGCAGCAAACTCATTACCACCAATTGGCTATGTGCCCCTGTAAATAGAACCTTTCTAAAGTTGGTGTTACCAATTGTTTCAGCCTCAATATCTGTGTAAAATCCTGTCATTTTTGTTTGTTAATTGCTAACTGAAATCATCTTACTACCATTGCTCAAAACCCGCCATTTTTGGTTTGACATTTATCCTATAATAGAGTACAATACCCACCTTATGATAAAAAACCTGATCTTAAGTTTGTATTTTACGTTGTTCTCCAGCGGGATTCCTGTTGTCCAAAATATTCTTCCTCAAAAAGAGAATGTTTTATCTTCTCGAACAATCTCCCTCGAGAATCGTTACCCTTCCCAAAGAGTGAGTGATGTCTTCAAAGACAACATCTTACTCAATTTAGCTTATCTTGATGGGCGTGTTAATACAGCCAAAGACATTAACTGGTCTGAGATGGAAAACTCTTTCCGATCAGAATTTACTCTTCAACCCGATGAAACTTTTGCCTATCACGACGCAGTTCTTTCCAAGTACGAAGGAAAGGTAGCAAAAACCACCGAGGCTCACTTTAACAGCCAAGACGGTTTCAAAACCGATGGCTATCTATACGGAGACGGTGTCTGTCATCTAGCTTCTTTGATAAACTGGGCTGCCAGAGATGCCAACCTGGAGGTTTTAGCTCCCACTAACCATAACTTTGCCAACATCCCAGAAGTTCCCAAAGAATATGGTGTGTCTATCTACTACAACCCGGCAAATAAATCTGTTGGTGCAAATCAAAACTTGTACATCACCAACAATCAGAACAAACCGATAAACTTTGTTTTTGAATATAAAGATGGACAGCTTTCTGTTACCATTACCACCCAGGCCTAAAGTAAACAATAACACCAAAAAGAAGCCAGCTGTTCGTAAGGGCAGATGGCTTCTTCTCTGATTTACACCGAATATCATGAACCAAACACCTTGATATCTTAGCGAGGTGTAAGGACGGTAACTTACTTCCCGGTTTCTACTGATATGCAACGCACGTACCCCAGAGTGGGATGGTATCCCTAGGCTGCATTACCACTTAAAAGTGCGGTGTACCAAAAAGAGTTAGAGAGGTCGTAATTTTGTTAACTTATCTCCACCCTCTTTTATGTGGGATTAATTACAATTTACCTAATTTTTAATCATTTGTCAATGGCAAATTCCAAGCTACTCTGTAACCAAAATTACCAAATGTCAGAGACTAAATATTTTCTCCAAACGTAACTGCTATAATCAAAAAGTAACAAAAGCGTTTGAGCCGGGCAATCACCCAGGCAAGCTGGAAGAAGAAAATAGTAGACCTTCCCGGGGAAGCCCGTAATAGCTACAATCAAGTAAAAAATTAGATGGTACCGTCAGAAAACGATGTTTAATGACTCTAATCCTGAAAGACTTATGTCTTGGCAGGATTTTTTTGGAATAAAAAAATGAAAAACAAAACCGTAAAACCATTGGAAGTACAGTACACTCCTTCAATAATTGAAGAGGAGATCATTGGGTACTGGAAAGAAAATCAAACTTTTGAAAAATCGGTTTCTCAAAGAGACAGCAAAGGCACTTTTCGCTTCTATGATGGTCCTCCTTTTGTCACCGGCAAGCCTCATTATGGGCATCTTTTAGGGTCAATCATTAAAGACGTTATTCCTCGTTATCAAACCATGAAAGGTAAGCATGTCGACAGAGTCTGGGGTTGGGACTGCCACGGTCTTCCTATTGAAAATAAAGTTGAAAAGCTATTGGGAGTCAACTCTAAAAAGGAAATTGAAACCCTGGGTATCGATAAATTTGTTTCTGCTTGCAAAACTTATGTTCACGATGTCTCCTCGGAATGGCAATGGTATATCGATAAGGTCGGCCGTTGGGTTGATATGGAACATTCTTATCGCACCATGGACAAAGACTACATGGAGTCGGTTATCTGGGTTTTTAAACAGCTTTACGAAAAAAACCATGTTTATAAAGGCAAAAGAGTTTCCCTTTTTTGTCCCAGATGTGAGTCTCCCATCAGTAATTTCGAAATTGCTATGGACAACTCTTACCGAGACGTCACTGACCCTTCGGTCTTTCTTAAATTTCGAGTAAAAGGTGAAAATCAATTTTTCCTTGCCTGGACAACTACCCCCTGGACACTTCCCAGTAACTTTGCCCTAGCTGTTTCCGTTGATGATACTTATGTTTTGGTCGAACAAGATAATGTTCAATATATTCTCGCCAAGGCTCGTGTAGAAGAAACTTTGGGTCACGACGGCCTCAGAATAATTAAGGAATTTAAAGGTAGTGAACTTGTCGGCAAAGAATATGAACCACTTTATACCTACTATGACTCTACCAAAGCCGACTACAAAGTCTATCCCGCAGACTTCGTCTCCATGGAAGATGGTACCGGAATTGTTCATATCGCTCCTGGATTTGGCGAAGACGACACCGAGCTCGGTAAAAAATATGGACTTTCAATGGGGGAGTCGGTTGATGATACTGGTACTATGGATCCTAAAGTTACTGTCGCCCAAGGCAAATATTTCAAAGCCGCCGACAAATTAGTGCTCGAAGATCTGGTCAATAGAGGTTTAATACTAAAGAGCACAAAAATTACTCATAGCTATCCTCACTGTCATCGTTGTGGAACTGCTTTACTCTATAAAAGCCAAATAGCTTGGTATATCAATATTCAAGATATTAAAAGTAAATTAATTGAAACTAACAAAGACATCAACTGGGTCCCCAGTCATTTCAAGGATGGTCGTTTTAAACTGGGTATAGAGTCTGCTCCGGACTGGTGTATAAGTCGTTCTCGTTACTGGGGGACACCACTTCCCATCTGGGAGTGTGAGTGCGGTGAAAGAATCGTTCCTGGATCAATTGCTGATATTGAGAGTCTTTCCGGTCAAAAGGTGAAGGATCTTCATCGTCCGGACATTGACGAAATCTATTTGACCTGTCCCAAGTGTGACAAAAAAGCTAAACGAGTTCCCGAGGTACTTGACGTTTGGATTGAGTCGGCTTCTATGCCTTATGCACAAGTGCATTACCCTTTTGAAAATGTGGATAAGTTCAAAGATAGCTTCCCGGCTGACTTTATTACTGAATACACAGGACAACTACGGGCCTGGTTTTACGTTACTCATGTTGTCTCCAATCTATTAATGGACTCTAAAGCGTTTAAAAACGTCGTGGTTAGCGGTGTCATCATGGGGACCGACGGCCACAAAATGAGCAAGAGTTTAGGAAATTTTCCCGACCCTAAAGACTCACTCCAAAAATTTGGTGGCGACTCTCTTAGACTGTATCTTATGGGCAGTTCAATCGCTCTCGGTCAAGACATTATTGTCTCCGAAGAAGACTGGGCAAACGAACTCAAAACCACCCTTATGTTACTTTGGAACTCCTACAAATATTTTGTCTCTTATGCTTCTCTCGAAAACTGGGAGCAAAAAACAGAATTTGCCAAAGAACCTGGTGTTCTAGATCGCTGGATTCTCACGAGGTTGGACGAAACAGTTCTCATGATGGACAACTACCTTAGTGTCTATCAAATTCCCAAAAGCGTGGCCATGCTGAAAAGTTTCATATCTGATCTTTCCACCTGGTATATTCGCCGTTCTCGTGACCGTGTTGGTCCTAGTGCCCAAGATCAAGCCGACAAAGAAGCTGCCTATATCACCATGTCCACCGTTTTTAGTGTTCTTTTCAAAGCCGCGGCTCCAATTATTCCCTTCATTTCAGAGTATCTTTATCGTCATCTTACCGGAGAGGAATCGGTCCATCTTGAAGACTGGCCAACTGTCAAAAACGACAAGGTAATCGACAAGGAACTTTTGGCTCAAATGGTTCAGATTAGAAGAATTTGTGAAATGGGCAATGGGGAGAGAAAGAATCTTGGTCTTCCAATCAAACAAGCCCTAGCCTCAATCACTGTTAAAGGAGAATTTTCCTCACTCAAAGAGGAAAAAGAACTTCTTCAGTTAATTAAAGAAGAACTAAACGTAGAAGAAGTCTTCTTCGCCGAAGGTAAAGAAGGGGTCAGCTACGACACCGTTATTACCACCGATCTCAAAGACAAAGGTCTAGCTCGTGAAATCATTAGGTCGATTCAGGAAGCCAGAAAATTGGCGGATTGTCGTCTCGACGAAAAAATTGAGATTGAACTATCTTCTTGGCCGGTTAAGTATGAAGACGACATTAAACGCAAAGCTTTGGTGTCCAAAATTACCAAAGGTCCAGAACTAAAGATTGTAAGATCGAATTAATATGCGTCCAAACAAGGGCTTATTTATCGCCGCCTTAATACTGGTTCTTGTTTTGGGTCTTATTACCATCTGGAGTACAGTTCCTGATCTATTTTTTACTCAGTTGGAGTTTGTTGTTGCCGGTATTATCATCGTCTTTTTGCTCTCCAGACTGGACACGAGAACCTTTTTTAGCATCTCAACAGGTTTGTACGTTGCTGGTATCTTTCTTTTAATTCTGACCATGATTTTAGGAAGAAACATTCGCGGTTCTGTCCGTTGGATAGATCTTGGCATCTTTAATCTTCAAACATCTGAGATTGTCAAACCCTTTTTGGCCATTTTTTATGCGTCATATCTCTCCCAAAACAAAATTACCAAATGGAAAGATATTCTGAAGTTCCTTTTACTTGCCATGATTCCCGTCGCTATTGTTGTTACTCAGCCAGACCTTGGCACCGCCCTAACCTTGATTTGTCTGCCCCTAGCCTTATTGATATTTACCGGGCACATAAAGAAACTCCTAATCATTGGTGCTGTTTTTCTTGCTGTCGCCATTCCCCTGGAATCATATTTTCTCAAACCATATCAAAGACAAAGAATTGATACCTTCATTAACCCCTACAAAGATCCACAAGGTGCCGGATACAATGTCATCCAAGCTACTATTGCCGTCGGCTCAGGTGGTATTTTTGGCAAAGGAGTTAAACTTGGAACCCAGTCCCACCTAAATTTTCTCCCTGAACGGCACACCGACTTTATTTTTGCTTCGTTTGTCGAAGAATTTGGCCTAGTCGGCGCTTCTTTCCTTCTCGCTGCCTATTTCTTTATTTTTTACACCTGTCTTCAAACCGGCAAAATTTTAAGAGATAGTCGAGCGTCACTTCTTTCACTCTCGGTCTTTACCATCATGGCATTCCAAACAGTTGTCAACATCGGTATGAACCTTGGAGTCATGCCTGTAACCGGAATTACCTTACCTCTTTTTTCCTACGGCGGCAGTTCTCTTCTAAGTTTTGCGATACTGATTGGACTTCAACTCCGCCAGCTTGATTTAATCACCCCTTTTGAGATATAATTGCGCCCATGGAAGACAAAAATATATATGCCGTCATTGAACTTGGCGGAAAACAGTTCTTGGTCAAACAAGGAGACAAAATTACCGCAGAGAAAATCGAGACTAAAGTTGGTGACACTCTAAAGGTTACTGAAGTACTACTGACTCATGATGGTAAAGACACCCAAATTGGTCAGCCTTACGTCGAAAAAGCCTCAGTAGAGCTTGTCCTGGATAGTACTGGCCGTGGTGAAAAAATCCGTGTAGCTAAATTTAAGGCTAAATCAAGGTACAGAAAAGTTCTTGGTCACCGACAGTCTGAGAGCTATCTCACCGTCAAGGCGATCAACCTCTAAAACACAATGCAATTTTTATTGTTCGTCGGAGCCAACAATACTTTGGCGGCAGAAGAAGTGTCCGTCCAAATAGAGAAGGCGACCCAAATTTCCCCTAATGTCTATCGTTTTGAGATGGGTTCTGTCGACGAAGCCAAAATAATTGCCGAGAAACTTGGATCAAGTATCAAGCTTGCCGTCCTCCTCGAAGGGGTTAGTCTAGGTGCCAAGTCCATAGCCAATGAAATCAAAGCAAAAAATTTCTCTTTAAGTCTGTTGGGAAAAAAGGAAAATACTAACAAACTTCATCAAGAAGTCAAAGATAATCTCGAAAGAGGCAGATTTGTCATTCCCAAAGACGAGTTTGGCGTTTCTCCGGTCATCAACAAAAAACACAAGATTGACGAGTTCTTCTTAGATATAGAAAATAACCAAGTTTGGCAAACAGTCTGGGTTCACAACTTCATGCACTGGATCAAAAAAGATCGTCACATGCCTCACATTGATCCTCAAGCCGGCATGCTTCCCCCAAAAATTGCTCGAAGTATGGTCAACTTGGTGCCCCTTTCTCCAGAAGGCAAAGTTTTAATCGATCCTTTCTGTGGCTCAGGCAGGGTTTTAATCGAAGCTGCTGAAGTAGGCTATCAAATAGGTGGAACCGACATCGTTGCCAATCAGGTTCAAGATACTATCGAAAATCTCCAATCAATGAACTTTTCGGGAAAAATAGAAGTTCTCGACGCTACCCATCTCTCTGACAAATTCGACAACGTCGATGCCATTGTTACGGAACCTTTCCTTGGAAAGTCAAAATTCAGACCAGACGAAATTCGTTACATTGTTCCTGGACTGGAAAAGCTTTATCTCGGCTGTCTCAAGGACTGGTTAAAAGTTCTCAAACCCGGCGGTTTTGTTGTCATGGTCTTCCCTTGGTTCAACGATGGTAAAAAAGAATATAAGACGAGTGAAATAATTGACGGGAAGCTAAAGTTAAGTTACAATCCATTGAAACGCGGAATATTTTATTCACGTCCCGACGCGGACGTCAAGCGTGAAATAGTTATCTTACAAAAACAATAAAAATATATGGCACATGTCAAATCAGGAGGAGCGACCAGACAACACGCTCAACGTCCCGGCAAAAGACTAGGAGTCAAGATTTATGGTGGTCAAGAAATCAAAACCGGCCAAATCATTGTCCGTCAACGTGGAGCAGGAGTACATCCTGGTGTCAACACCGACAAAGGTCGTGACTTTACCGTTTACGCTACTGCCCCTGGAAACGTCAAATATCGTAAGCTAAATGGGGTTAAATACGTAGACGTAATCACAAAATAAATGGAAGAAAATCAACAGGTTGCAAGATTACCACTAGACCATCTTCAACCCAATCCTCTTCAGCCAAGAGGAGTGATTACTCCTGAATCTCTTTCCGAACTTATTGACTCCATCAAGACCCACGGCATCATTCAACCTCTTGTTGTAGCACACACCCCCGCAGGCTATCAGATCATCGCCGGAGAACGTCGTTGGAGAGCTAGCCGTCTCGCCGGTCTTACTGAAGTTCCCGTTAGAATCATCGAAACCACTCCTCAGGGGATGCTTGAGATGGCCATCGTAGAAAATGTTCAACGCACCGACCTTAACCCTATTGATAGAGCCAACTCCTTCGAGCGTCTCATCAAAGAATTTTCTTTAACCAACTCGGATATCTGCACCCGCATCGGCAAAAGTCCAGCTTATGTCAGTAACACTTTTCGCCTTCTCGAACTTCCAGATGCACTTAAGGATGGACTGATCTCGGGAGTCATCACCGAAGGTCATGCAAGAGCCTTAGCTGCCATTCCCGACACCCAAGCCATGATAGAGGCCTACAAGATGATTCTTCGTGAAGGTGGCTCTGTGAGACGTGCGGAAGAGCTTTCTCGCCGTTTCAAAAAAACCATGCATCGTTCCAAGCCATCCGATGGTTTCAACACCAAGACCGTTAATGAATCTATAGACAACATGGCAACAGCCATCGGTCGGTCGATAGGGGAGAACGTTAACGTCAAAATGCGCCGTTCTAGAGTCGAAACTGCCATCCATATTGTTCTCAAAGGTAATCCTGAAGAAACCGAAACCCAAATTCAAAGAATCTATGACTTAATCGTTGGAGTTCCCAAGCCGGAAGTTCAAGCTGAAAAGGAAGAAGAAATCAAGACACAAGAATCTCCAACTGAAAACACCTACTCCAATCCTTTTGAACCAATGCTGGAAAAACCGTCCTACAGTCAACCATCCGACCCCATTGTTCCTCGAGACCCCGACAACCTCTCTGAATACTAAGTTCTAATTGGAAGCTCTGGTTTGATTGGAGATTACTCCGACTACATTTGACGGCCAGTATCGAAAAAACACCCTTCCCACAATATTTTGTTCTGGTACCGGACCCCAATCACGGCTATCCGATGAATGACCACGATTATCCCCAAAAGCCATAACTTCACCAGGTTGCACTGTATAGCTTTCTCCCTCCAACAAAAACTGCCCCGGGTTGGTAACCACATCATCTGAAAGATAGTACTCGTCAAGCACCTGGCCATCAATATATACATTGCCGTTCTTAACCATCACTGTCTGCCCGGGAAGAGCAACCACCCTTTTTATAAAGTCAAAATTCTCATTTACCGGAGCCTTAAAAACAATTACATCTCCATATTTAGGTAGTCCTCTTTGATAGGTAATTTTATCGGTTAGTAAGTACTCTTTATCCTTAAATGTTGGGTACATTGATGCACCCTTCACCTGATGAGGCTGCATCAAAAACAAGTAAACAACTACAAAAACCGAAGCAGAGATCACAAAAGCCTCAACAAACTCATATACAATCTTGATAAAACTTCTAAAGAAACGCATCATTTAAGTTTAATGCGGTTGATATAATATATCAAGTTGGATCTGTAGCTCAGTTGGTTAGAGCGCTTCATTCACATTGAAGAGGTCACTGGTTCGAATCCAGTCAGATCCACCAAAAGAATTTAATAGAGGCTTTTTCATTTCTCTGAATTGAACTGACGCATTGACCTTGGTTTTTAAAGCCAAACAAGCGATACAATTCCCAACCACCCCTTTTGCATTGTTCTATATTTGTTGGAGGATTCTTAATGATATATGTGACAGATTTAGAAGATTGGTTTCCCGCGTGATCTATAGCAAGAATCGAAACTGTATGGATACCTTCGTTGGTTGACCAACCGCTCACATTAACATCAGGATTATCATCAAAGTTATCGACGACACTATATGATACCCCCGGAAGATTCCATGACTGAAAGGTTCCAGCAGTAGGTGTAATAATTGTGATCGTGGGAGCGGTAATGTCAAAAATTATCTGTTTTCCTTCAATACCACCTTCAACATTTCCTGCAACATCAGTTGCCCGCGAACGAATTATGTATTTTCCTTCAATGGGAGATGCAATTGTGTAGCTCCAATTTGTTGTTCCGTCGGCAGCGACAATATCTTCAACTCCTAGAGGGTCATTAATAATCAAGTCCACTTTTGCGACCCCACTTACGTTATCTATTGCCGTCCCCATTATTTTTCCGCTCCAAACATTTAAGAGTGGTGGTAAAGAAAATGTACTCGTCGGGGCAAGATGATCCAGGGTCACTGTCCAGACTTGACTCCAAGCGCTGAAGTTACCGGCCGTGTCCTTAGCCCTCACTTGCCAGTACCAAGTTCCATCAGGAGCCCCTGTGGAATGAACCGTGTTATTTGACAGTGTACCGGACTGCCACAATCCAGTCGTTAATATGCCCTCTACTTGCACGGGGTTCATCGACGATTGAAACTCATATGTAACCTCTCCACCCCTGTCATCAGTTGAGGCATCCCAAGTGAAATCAAATTCGTTCGTGGACGAATACGATCCATTTGGCAGACCATCTGTAGGTATAGATGGGGGAACTTCATCGATTAGTCTTGCCGTAACACCTGTTCCATCAACTTGTACATCATAGCGATCAACCTGACCTGTATTATTCAAATCACCGCCAACAACACTCCACTTTGCCATATCTCCTATATCTCCCAGATGAAGTTTATACTGTCCCTTTGTACCTTCTTCCGTAATCTTTACAACCAATTCTTCGTCATTATATCCAGGCAGTATAAACAATTTGTCGTCTGGAAAATATAATCCCAACTGGTCGTTACACTTTGTAATTTCGATGGAATCACAGACGTCAAGTTTTCCAGGTGACCGTAAGGCAGCCACAAACACTTCTCTATTGTCATCAGCAACCCCACTTAAAGCCTTTGTTTGATCCAAGCCTAACACTCCAAATATTTTTTGAATATTGTCAGTTTTGGTAACCAACTCACCATGCCAACCTGATCCCTCAAGAATATTCGAAAAAATACCCCTTGCACTTTCCTCCGTGACCGTTCCATCCCCGCTTACGACTTCAAACGGATTATTGCTTGGTTTACCATCAATCCATCGGTACAAAGCAAGATCTTCTTCCGGTGGAGCAACTACATTAACAATATTGTTAGTTTGAATGTCATTGCTAAAGATGGCAGTTGTTAAGGAATCAATTTGAGAAACGTTTTGATTCAAGGTG
This sequence comes from Microgenomates group bacterium, assembly GCA_049303575.1. Lineage (GTDB taxonomy): Bacteria > Patescibacteriota > Microgenomatia > UBA1400 > MFAQ01 > UBA2277. The sequence continues at coordinate 514,709 of JBAQNH010000002.1, forward strand.
CTTAGATACAAATTTTTTTGACTAAGGGAAGACCAGGGAATAACCAATCCATCTTTTTTCAAAAAATCATAAATAGGTAGCAAATCTCTTAATGACGGGGCAAGTCTCTGAACTGTCTGGACATTAGATTCACCAACATTAGCTCCAAAATGTGTTGTTAGCTCAAGAGCCACTTTTGCCCACCAAACATCATTCCAGATTGTTGCGCCTTCCCAAACTCCGTATGCCTCGGTTGCTCCCTTATTTGGCGATCCTACGGTAACAATTTCATTTATTCGATTAACCCCATGCTTTTGAGCATACGCTCTGGCTACCAGACCACCCATACTATGCCCAACTAGATTGACCTTATGCCCTACAGGAATATTGGTGCTGACATATTCGTTAAGCCGGTCGGCCAAATCATCCAGGGGTCTTCTCCAGTCATATGGAAAAACAAAGAGGTCAGTATTTTCCGTATATCCAGCATTCACAAAAGAATTAATTAACCCATCATACTGAGAAACAAAACTGGGAATCTGCCAATTACTCCCAACATTTCCTGTAAGAATTGCCCCGACATCCCAACTTGCCCCAAGACCGGGAATAAGTATTGTTGGATATTTTGAATTAATCGGAACAATATGTATGTAGTCAATCTCGAAGGAAGACCAAAAATCTACAGTTCCTGTTTTAAGAGAATTACCAAACCACATTTTTTTTGGCCTCTTCTGATTAAAATCAGAGACATAAATCGGAGAAATATCTCCATCTAAATAAACCAAATATTGTCCACGATCAGAATAATCTATTCTAATGTCATGAGTATTAAAGTCAGGAACACGTGTGAGAGGTTTAAGGAGTTTAAGCTCGTTGCATTCTACACCATCCACATTACACAAAAACTTTTGAAACGATAATCCTGTAGGTTGATCCTGCCATATGACAAAGGTTATAAAAGCAGGAATATTTGATCCGGGGTCAATACCATTTGCAGGAACGTTTTCAGATGATATTATAATTCCATCACCGAAATTACCCGCAGATAAATACCGATATCTAATTTCTATCGAAAATGGTCCAAATTCCGGAAATATATTGGATTTTGTAAATACGTATGGAAATGATTTAGACTTGATAGTTGACCTTAGAAGCGCCATTTTTCCATCCCCAACAATTATTTGCCCAGAATTGCTATACTCTTGCCATACATTAGAATCCAGAGAGGTTCCCATAAAATCTTCACTAAAAAAAGAAAAAACACTTTTTGGAATCAAAAAAAACAACAAACAACTGAATACAAAAAACGCTCGTATCAATGCAGGCATAACACAATCATTATAGCAAAAATTCAATGATCATCCAAAACAATAGAATTGCCATTTTCCACAATCTTCCAGAGGGGGGAGGACTCAGGATGATTAATAATATTGTCAACAGATATAAAAATAAATTTGAAATTGATTTATACATTATCAGTGATATAAAACCCAAAAAAATCGCGGGGGTGACGAACAATTATATTCAAGTAAAACCTTGGAAAGGATTCATTCAAAGAAACATGTGGATATTTTTTGTACTTCCAACAATACACAAAAAACTAGCTAGGACAATTAACAAAACTTATAAAAAAATTTTAGTTACCCACGATTATTTTACAAAATCACCATATTTACTTAGATATTTAAAAATAAACAATATTTATTTATGTCAAGAAACTCAAAGAGAATTTTACGAACCATGGGGAATACACGCACCGTCACTGAGAGAGAAAGTTGCAAACATATTTAGATTACCGATAAAAACAATTGACAAGGTTAATACGACGTCAGCAGGAACAATAATTTGCAACTCAAAGTATTCACAGGCGGCGATAAAGAGTGCATATAACAGGGATAGTCACATTGTCTATCCAGGAGTTAACGAAAATTTTTTCAAGCCACAGAGTTCAAAAAAAGAAAAAATAATTCTATGTGTTGGCGGATTGAACCCTGTTAAAAATCAATTATTTTTAATATCTTCACTCAAACCAATACTTAATGAATACAAACTAGTACTAGTTGGAACGGGAAAGAAAGAATATATAAAAAAAATTATGCATCAGAGTGGTAGCAGTTCAAAAATAGAAATAGTAAAAAACATTTCAGATGTAGGACTAAGATCTCTATATAGAAGAGCAATGGTTACCTGTATTTCTGCATACAAAGAGCCTTTTGGGCTCTCGTCTCTTGAGTCACAATCGTGTAGTACACCCGTGGTTTCAGTTAAAGAAGGTGGTCCAATTGAAACCATCATCAACGGAAAAACAGGATATCTAGCACAAAAAGACTCAGGTAAATATCTTGGTATGGTTTTATCGGCGATAGCAAATAATGTCAAAATGGGGAAGAACGCACGAAAGAATATAATCAATAAGTGGACGTGGAAGAAAACATTAAGGGAATTTGACAAATATTTAATATGAAAATTTCAATCGTCAGAGGAGCCTTTTTAAATCCCTTCGAACTGCAAAATTATTATTCTCTGAAGGACAAATATAATATCACCGCAATATCATCCAAACACCCCATTTCTTCAGTAATAGACTTACCCCTAATTAAACTTTGGTCACCAACAGATCTTCCCAACTTTCCTTTCAAATACCCAATTCTTAATAGAATTTTCATTGACGCCCAAAAACTTGGGAACTTGGAAAAGGTTATCAAAGGCAGCGACATCGTTCATGTCGCCGAGACATATTTCGGCTACACCTATCAGGCCATCATGGCCAAGAGGAGGGGATTAATACGGCGTATTGTTAGTACTGTTTGGGAGATAATACCGTTTAACAATGAGGGAATAAAGGGCAGAAAAAAATACAAAAAATTAGCTTACGAAAATGTAGATCGATTTATTGCCGTTACAGAAAAAGCCAAAGAGACATTAATCAAAGAGGGGGTTAAACCAGAAAAAATTTCCGTCGTCAATATGGGCATTGATCTAAAAAAATTCCACCCTCACTCATTCAAAAAACAAACCGAGGATATCAATATTCTTTGTGTAGCCCGTCTAGTTCCGGAGAAGGGAATAGATGACCTTTTGGAGGCATTCTTGGCCATAAAGGAAAAAAATTCCAAAGTGAAACTAACCTTCATCGGCTCCGGACCACTTAAAAAAGAATTAATTGGTTACAAAAATATTTTTGTAAAATCACTCCCCTATCAGAAAATAAATAGAGAATATCGGAGGGCTGATATTTTCTGTCTTCCTAGCCGAGAAACCAAAATTTGGGCAGAACAGTATGGCATGAGCCTCCTGGAAGCCATGGCTAGTGGCCTTCCTATTGTCACCACTAATAGCGGCGCGATTCCGGAAGTGGTTGGTGAGACCGCCCTTATCTCCCCGCATTCAAACATTAAAGAATTAAAAACAAACCTAGAGAAACTAATTTATAATGAAGATTTAAGACACTCGCTCTCCATAGCTGCCCGCCAAAGAGCAGTGGAGAAATACGACTGTCTTAAAATTGGGAAACAAATAGAAAAAATCTACGAAGAAATTGCATGTCGATAAAAAAAAGTCTCATTAAAAACACCGGCTTCAATCTCGCCAGCTACATTTATCTACTGGTAGCAAGTTTCTTTTCCATCTCTGTTCTCCTCGGCAATCTTGGTCGTGACCTCTTTGGTATCTATCTTTTTCTCGGTGCCCTTATTCCCCTTGTCGCCGTTTTTGATTTTGGCATTTCCACCGCAGTTGTCCGCCGACTTTCGCTCACCGGGCTTTCCAAGGAAGATAGAGTATCCACCTGGAAAACATCTTTTAGCCTTTTCCTTTGGATTGGAGCTGCCTTATCCTTGATTGTTTTGGGTATTCTCATTTATCTCACACGTACCCTTCCCATGTTTGCCAACTTTGATATTGTCACCCTCAACTGGATTATTCTCATCCTCACCATCACCGTTTTTGTAAATCACATCAACTCTCAACTACTCAGTCTTCCTCAAGCCGAACAACGTTTTGATATCTTTAATTCCAAAACCCTTCTTGTTGGTTCCGCTAATACCATTCTCTCTGCAATTCTCTCGTCCTTTTATCCCAACATCGCCTTAATTTTTCTTCTTCAGCTAATATTTCACATTCTCACCCTCGTCTATATGACGATTTATTGTTCTAAAATTTTTCCTGGTAAAAGCTTTCTTCCTGGCTATGAAAAACAAGAAGGGAAAAGCCTCATTGGTTTTGGACTTAAAAATTTCGTTGGTACACTAGCTAGTCAAGTTGAAGCTCAGTTTTCCAAATATGCTTTGGGTATCATGGTTTCGGCTCAGGCCGTCACGACTTACAGTATCCCTCAAAACATCGTTGCAAAAGGAGCCGGAGTCGTCTCACAAGTGGCACAAGCTTTCTTTCCTCTCGGTACCTCGCTTCTCGAAAAAGATCGTGTTCGAAAACTTGGCCGAACTGTCATGGCCATTCAATTCTTTGTCCTAATTGGAGGAATTCTGGCCATCTATTTATCCTTTGCTATCGGCAAAGATTTTCTTACCTGGTGGCTCAAAGATGCCATTGTTGTGGAAGCCGCCTTTCCGGTCTTGAAAATTCTTAGTTTTCATTTTGTCCTCAACGCCTTAACTCCCATTCCGTCGGTTCTTCTTCAAAGCTTAAATAAACCCCAGATTCCTTCTCTCTTTGCTGTTGTAACTGTTGTGACCGAAATTATCTTTATGTTTATTCTTGTTCCGGTCTACCAAGTTCAAGGGGCAGCCTTAGCAACCTTAATCGGTTCTTGCGTCACCGTTCCCGCCTTCCTTATTCTCACCTGGACACTTTTTCAAAAAGAAATAGTTCGTCTCAGGGCTTAGTTCCAATAGCCCAGATATCATAAGCAAACCAGCGCTTCAAAAACCAGAACTGCGGTTGGATAAAAATAAATCTAATTTTGTCCCTGATTCTCTTAAATCTGAAACTTGAGTCATACCAAACACGAACCGCAAAATTATTCTTTTCAAAAAATTTCTTCACGTCGCTCAAACTACACTCATTGATATGCGACAGACTGTCAAAAGGATCCCTTGGATTTTTTGTATCCACAAGATGGTCTTTAAATATATATTTCCATACCGTCGCGTTGGCCAAAATACTCACCCAGCGTGTGTAGTATCTATATCCAATATCATAATACTCACGATTTGGAGCAGTGTGCATAACCACCTTCCCTCCAATTTTTAAAACTCTCATAAACTCCGCCAAAACAGCATTCACTTCTTTGGGATAAAGATGTTCGATTACGTCAATAAAAAATATTAAATCTACCGAGTTATCCGGAAGGTCAATTTTAGGAGAATCAATCAATTGAAATTTTAATTTACCCCTTACCTTTTTTGGAAGTTTTCGGCAAAGCTTTATTGATGATTTTGAGTAGTCAACGCCCAACACATCTGCACCTTTCATGGCGGAGTGATATGCCATCTCGCCTCGTCCACAACCAAAGTCCAAGACTCTCATCCCCTTCCTTACCTTGACCTGATTAAAAGCCTTATCCAACCTATCTGGCAGAAATTTCCCATGCGTTTTGTTCCAATCCTCATGCCCCTCGCAAGAGGCCTCATAATAATTATCTGTATAGATGGAAGGATCAACGTGTTTCATCAGACAATAATACTATAATAGGCCTATGAAAATTGCGGTATATTACGATGGAGTATTGGGTGGCGGTTCTCGGGCGATAGAAGAGATTCTCAAGATACTCAGCACCCGTCATCATATTGAGATTTTTAATGGTCCAAAACCATTTACGTTACCACCCTTCTTCCAGAGAATTTTTGTAGATTTTGAATCCTTAGTTTCACAGTACTTCAAACAAAAAACGCTAGCCAAAAAAATCGACTCCCAAAAATTTGACCTAGTCTTTGTCTCTCATGACTTTCATCCTCATGCGCCTTGGATTCTTCGTTTTCTAAAAACTCCATCGGTATTCTTATGTCAGGAACCGACGCGAGCTTTTTATGAAAAGTATCTTGGAATCGAATCAGCCCTTCCATTACTCAATAAAATTTACGAAAATGTTAACCGGTTTTTAAGAAGAAGGATTGAAGAAAGTAATGTGCGTTTTGCCAACAAAGTTGTCACTAGTTCCTACTGCTCAGCCGAGTCAATTTTTCGAGCATATGGAGTATCTTCTGCTGTTGCATATCCGGGAATCGATCCACTGGTTTACCGTCAAATAAAAAACAAAAAAAAGAAGCAAATATTGATTGTTGGTAATCATGATCTCCAAAAAGATCTACCCTTTGCTATTAAGGCGGTTTCATTAATCGACAAAAAAATTAGACCAAGATTAATAATCGTTTCTCCACGAAAAGCCAACGTCTCCGATTTGAAAAAACTAGCCAAACTGAAACATGTGGATGTAACATTTTTTGTCGGGCTTGATAAGAACGAGATGTGCAAACTCTACAATCAGTCTTTGTTAACGATTGCCACGGCCCACCTCGAAGCATTTGGTCTTTCTATTATTGAGTCCTTGGCCTGCGGCACCCCCGTTGTTGCTATTAAAGAGGCAGGATTTAGAGAAACGATTGTTGATTGCAAAACAGGATTGTTAGTAGATAGAAACAATCAACAGATGGCCAATGCAATAGAGGAATTGCTTAAAGATAAAAAGAAACGGGAAGATATGGGTAAGAGGGGAATCAAAGATGTGAACACTCGTTATACCTGGGATAATACAGTTGAGAAGTTGGAAAAGATTTTTTATGAAACCAAAAAGGACAAAAGTAGCCGTCGTCACTGTTAATTTCAACAACAGTCGTATTACAGAAGACTGCATTTACTCTTTTGCTGGTATCTCCAAAAAAAATATTGATTTGGATTTGATTGTTGTCGACAATGGTTCAGTTGAAGAAGGCTCCAGAAAATTGGAAAAAAAACTCCCCAACGTTAAATTCATTTATTCAAAAACAAACCTTGGTTTCGCCGGAGGCAATAATCTCGGGATAGAGTATGCTCTAAAAACCGGAGCAACTCATATTTTGCTCATAAATAATGATGCAACAATCGTCGAAAAGAACTTTCTTTCTGAAATGATGAAAGCCAAAGGGGATATTGTTTCACCCCTAGTCAAATACCCAAACAATGGCAAATTGACCTTTGATTACGGTGGGTTGGTAGACAAACTCTTTGGCCGAAACACCCATCTTCATTCTTTGCCGAAAAATATCCCCGACTATTTCTCCGGTGTCTGTTTGCTAATTAAATCCAAAGTATTCAAGAAAGTTGGCCTACTGAATGACCGCTTTTTTCTCTACTACGAAGATGCTGATTTCTGCCTTCGCGCCAAAAAAGCGGGATTCAAACTCGGTTTTTGTGAAAGTTCAAGCATCTTCCACCATCTTTCTACCAGTGCCAATAAATTTGGTAAAAGAAAGATCTATATTCTTGCCAACAGTCATCTATGGTTTTGTCTTAAACACCTTCCATTTTATTCAATGCCTTTTTATCTCTCCTACAATCTATACCTCAGACTAAAAACACTTTTATAATATAAAAACATGGAATCAGAATCTTCTGTTCGTTTCACCAAACTAGACGGCCTTCGCGGACTGCTTTCTTTGGTTGTGGCACTGAACCATTCCTTTTTGGTGGTTGTCATTCCCACATTTGCCAACGTATGGCAGCAAAACCCCTTCATTTTCAACGGACTTCAAAGCAAACTTCAACAGTTATTTATGTTCCTCGGCAATGGGGGAGCGGCCGTAACCCTTTTCTTTCTTCTTTCGGGCTTGGTTCTCAGCCAGTCTTTCTCCAGAATAAAAATGAATTTTCGAGGACTGACTAGTTTCATGGTCAAAAGAATAATTCGTCTTTACCCCGTTTACTTATTTGTTGTCGCCATAACTGCCATCTATATGAAATTTGGTTTTATCTACCAAACATTTCCTTATTCATCTTCTTGGTTTAACTGGTGGATGAACTTCCAGATGACTCTAAAGGAACTATTCCTCAACATCTTCTTCATTCATGCTTACATCGGCGGCGTCACCTGGACATTGAGAGTCATTCTCATCGCCTCCTTTATTTTTCCAGCCTTTTACCTCATCAACAAAAAAACTTCCTGGTGGTTGGATATTTTGATCAGCATTCTCTTGGTTTATTTTAGTTTTACTTTATTTAACATCGAAGGCTTCAGAGATCTTCGCTATCTTTATATGTTCTATCTCGGTTTAATGATCCCCAAATTTAAGACTCTGTTCTCTATGTTTTCCAATCGATTCGTTTCCATTGCTCTTCCGTTCAGTCTCATACTCTTACTCGGTTTTCGTTATTTAACCAACGAATATCAAGGGGGGGTTGTCGAAAGTGTTGTTTCCTTCTTTCTAATTGGTCTTGCCGCTTATGGAGACAAAGTATCTGTTCTGAATTTTTTAAATGGAAAGTTTTTCCAATTCTTTGGCAAAATTTCCTACAGTCTATATTTAATCCATTTTTCCGTGTTATATATTCTTTCAAGAATTATGTTCCAGAACTTACCCAATCTTCCTTACGCCAATCAATACTTACTTATTCATATCATTCTCTTCTTGGTGTCAGTTATTATTGCCACAGGAGTTTCCTTTCTCGTTTATAAATATATTGAGTTGCCATCACATTCATGGTCTACCAGTATCGGTAAAAAAATCTCTCAAGAATGAAAATAACTGTAGCAATCATTTCAAAATCCGAAAAAATAAACAAATTAGTTCTCGACTCGGTCAATTTTGCTTCCGAAATAATCATTGTGGTCGACTCACCCGCCAAGAAACCAAAAACCACGGGTAATATTCTTTTTTATTATCGCCCTTTAAAAAACAACTTTGCCTCCCAGAGAAACTTCGCCTTAAAAATGGCTAAAAACGAATGGGTCCTCTTTGTTGATGACGACGAATATGTTGGAACAGAGTTGGCAAGAGAAATTCAGAGTATTGACTCAAAAGCAAAATACTCTGGTTTTATGATCAAAAGAATTGACATTTGTTTTCATCAACCATTTTTATATGGCGAAACAGGCAATACCAGTCTTCTTCGTCTTGCTAAGAAGAACTCCGGAAAATTCAGCAGACCGGTCCATGAGAGCTGGAAGATTAAAGGTGGAGTGGGGAAATTATCTTCACCTCTTTATCACCTCAAAGATAATTTCATTAGTGAGTTTATCGATCGCATGGCCCACTACTCCAACATTGACTCTGTCATTTTGTCAAAGGAGAATAAGACCTTTTCATTTTGGAGACTAATTCTAAATCCCTTGGGAAAATTTATTCAAAATTATTTTTACAAACTGGGATTTCTTGATGGTACTATTGGTTTATTCTTGGCCTATCTTATGAGTGTGCAGTCATTAACTGTCCGTGTATTTCAATGGACAAAAAGAAATTAATACTTCTAGTTTGGATACCGATAATCCTTCTTGGAATTTTAAATTTACTTACGGTATTTACCCCGGAGATGGGCTTCGACGCCTTGTGGTACCATCTCACTCTTCCTAAACTTTGGTTAATGAAACGCCAGTGGTTCTTTGATGGTGGGCTTTTATATTACTCGGTGATGCCTCGATTCACCGAAACAATTTTCATTCCTTTGATAAAACTCACCGGTTACATCGGCCCAAAACTTGTTCAGTATCTGTCCGGTATTGGTGTCGGTTTTCTAATTTGGAAAATTTCGACAAAACTGAAATTCTCAACTCTTCTAAAGTCCGTCGCCATTTCTCTTTTTTACGGCACCTGGTTGGTTAGTTGGCAGTCCGGCAGTGCTTACATTGACTTATTTAGAACTTTTCTTGAAACAGTAGCCCTTTATTTTTTTGTCTCCGGTTCGTGGAAAAAGGGAGGTATTTTCCTAGGATTAGCTGTCGGTACCAAATGGCTCTCTCTTGGATCTGTTGCTATTTACGCTGTTACTTTTGGCCTCCCACTTATCCTTCCCGCCCTACTTCTTTCGCTCCCTTGGTTTATTGTCGCCTTCAAATTCACCGGAAATCCTATCTACCCTCTTTTTAGTCCGCTTCTTCATCAGTCCTTTTCATCAATAGGAGTAATTATCAAAAACATTTTTCTTCTTCCAATTACAGTTACTCTTCCATTTGACGATTTTCTCTCGCCCCTGATTGGCTTTCTCGTTGTGTTATCGACAATTTCACTTTTTAGCCACCGTAAATTGATCAAGAAAGTTGCCATAATTGGTCTTTTGGGTTCTGTTTTTAGTGTTGTCCTTAACCCTCCCTCCAGCCGTTTCCTTTTGCCATATCTTCCGGCACTAATAATATCTTCGGTTTATATCATTAGCCTGTTAAAAGACTCTCTTAGAAATTTATTTATCTATCTCGTGATAATTTCCTCTCTGATTATTTTGTCCTTGAGAATCATTGCTGTCAAAAAATACACACCATTTCTACTTGGTAGAGAAACACAAAATATTTTTCTTACCAAATATGCAGCTCGTCTCCCCGGGACATTTATCGACACGGATGGTTACATCGAAAACAATCTTGACGAAGACAGTAAAATACTCATAGATAGACTTCACAATTTATATTATTTTCCTTTCAACTACGACCACACTTCGTGGGCAAAATTATCAGACGATTATGACTATCTAATTACAATCGACACTAACCCTTTGGAAATAAAAGCAGAATTACTCCATACTAACGATATAGGAATTCAAATCTACAAAATCTCAAAATGATCTATTATTTATTACTCCTTACACTTTACGTTTGGCCTTTTGGGCAACTACTTTCATTTTCGGTAACCCAATTTCCTCTTACCGTATATTTTCTTGACTTAGTGGTATTTCTGGTCTTTTTGTCTCTGGTAGTTTCCAAAAAAAGAAGGGAAATATTTTCCAGCTCTATTACCAAGCCGCTTCTTATCTTTTTATCTGTAGCTGCAATTTCACTGCTTTTTAATCTAAAGCAGGGGATATCTGTCGGACTTCCTCTGTCCTTCTTTTATCTGCTAAGACTAATTATTTATCCGTCATTATTTTTTGCTGCACGACACATTGGTTTTAATAAACTCAAAAAACCTCTCTTAATATCTCTAGGTATATTTTCTTTTCTTAGTCTATTTCAATATCTAATCTTTCCGGATATGCGTTATTTAAAAAACCTTGGATTCGACGATCACTATTTTCGACTGATTGGTACTTTTTATGACCCCAACTTTACCGGTGCCGTTTTCGCCGGCGTCGCTTTATACTTCATCGCCAAAAATAAACTCTTATTTTCCATTCCCTTTATTGGTTTACTCGCAATCACCTTCTCCAGGGCTTCATACCTGGTCTTTGCTATTAGTTTAATTTATCTCTTAATTACCAACAAGAAAATCAAACTATTATTACTTCTGATCTTTTTGGGTATCGTCATCTATCTTCTTCCTAAGCCATTTGGTGAAGGAGTTAATCTTCTCAGAACCTTCTCCATCTTTTCCAGATTTGAGAGCTGGAATAGGGGACTGGTTTTATTTTTTGAAAGACCAATCCTGGGGTGGGGTTACAATAACCTAAGAGGAATCGAAAACTCTCGTTTCCAAACAGATAGTAGTTTCATCTTTTTACTCGCCACCACCGGTATCGCAGGCTTCTTATTTTTCATCAATCTCCTTAAAAAGCTTTATCAAACTACCGTCGATAATGGAATTAAAATTCTGGCCTTTTCAATTCTTCTTCACAGTCTCTTCAACAACTCCCTCTTCTTCATCTGGATCACAGCTCTTTTCTGGTTCACTCTAGGAATCGGACAGACAAAAACTAAGGTGTATAAATAAGTCGAAGTGTTTTTTCTGCCTTGTTTCCCGCTATATCCGAAGCCTCGATTTTTATGATATTTTCACCACCCGTCAGCATAAAGCGATGGATAAATACTCCATTTCGACCAATCAGAACAAAAGAACCATTAATTAAAACCTGGCTACCTGCTTTATCCACCTCACCTTTGATATCGATTACTTGATTAATTTTTCCAAAATACTCACTCCCATCTTTGGGCGAGGAAACAACCAACTCAATCGGTTTATTGTCATAAGTTATCAAGGTCACCACAGACATACTCTCATTGCCCTTTTCATCTTTGGCTCGAAGTTGAATTCTATTCTGGCCGGAAATTAATGAAGTTTCAAACACAAAAGTACCCGTTGTGTCCGCTTTAACAATTTTATCCACCTGATCGTTTAACAGAAGTTCGACACTGGCTCCGGCCTCGGTAAAGCCCTCAACCATTAGTCTGGCACTATTGGTTGCATCCGGAAGAGCGGAAATAATAGGAGACTGTGGTGGAATAATATCATTATCCGTGTTTATTCTCTGAACACCGTTTCCGGCAACTAAGTTCATAAACAAAGGTAGTCCCCATTTAAACATCACGAACACAAAGACCACAGAGAGAAAAATATAAAATCTTGACCGGTTCTTTTTTTGAGACTGCTTGTATCTTCCTGACATATTAATGTTTAGTATAATCCATCCTAGTACATATGCGGGATTAGTACATCGGTAGTACGTATCCTTCCCAAGGATAAGAGGCCGGTCCGATTCCGGTATCCCGCTCATAACTGGACTTGAATTTAAAAAACAATAGATTTTCCAATAAATAAAGTTAGTCGGCCACAAGATCTTCAAAACGACTATAGAAGTCCAGGACAATAGCTTTCAGGTGCTCATTTCCTCTCATCATCTTCGTAAGTCTTATTATCTCCTCAGTCATCTCCCTCGATTTACTTGCACCTAATACAAAGTTACGAATATTTTGATCACTGGGTTTAGTTCTGAAATACGTTCGCAAAAACCCGTGCCATTTTTCTATATCAACAGTTTTTATTCCAAAAGATAATTCTTCGCTTTTAACTTCTCCAAAATAAGACGCTATTTCATCCCAGTTACTACGCTCTTCATATAGAATCTCATCTTCAAAGAACTTTAACGCTTGAGTAATAAATGGAGATTCGGGAAGTAAAGAGTAAACATTCTGTGATCTCATAAAATTTTCCCTCACCTTATCAACGAGTGAATGGAATTTCAATCCCGCTTCAAACGGAAGTAAGGAAATAATAGAATAAATATCCAAATCACTAAAATGTGTTTTTTCACGATCAATGACCCCAAGATATCGAATATCAGGGAAACTGGTTCCTACGTAAAAATCTGATTTAGTTTTATCCCGAAAATATTTCTCAAAAACTTTATCCGCTAAAATAATGTGTGTTGCTAGTGCTGCCATAAAATTAATTTCGGTATCTGAAGTATATCAAAATTTCTTAAAGCCTTTGGTCCCTAGATGGTCTTTCAAAGATGCAGAAGTTATAAGTCGATATTGGCTCGAGCCGATTCCGGTATCCCGCTCCCAAGTAGATTAAAATTTGTTAAACTAAATGAATGCCCTTACATATAGCTCTATACGTTTTAAGTTTTATCGGCATATGGCTTGGAGCTGGTTTAATAATTTCATCGGTTGAAAAGTTTTCCCATAAGCTAAGACTTTCTTCGTTTTCCGTTTCCTTTCTCATTCTCGGTTTGTTTACCTCTCTCGGGGAACTTTCGGTGGGAATTACCTCTGTACTAGACAACGATCCGGAAATCTTTGTGGGAAATTTAATTGGTGCTTCAATTGTCCTTTTTACCCTGGTCATTCCCTTACTCGCCATCACGGGTAAAAAAATAAAAATAAATCCTGAGTTTCAAAATTTCAATCTCATTTCTTCTCTTGTTGTTATCGGTATGCCAGTAATCCTTTCTTTCGATGGCAAAATAGATAGGCTAGATGGAATTATCTCCCTCGTTTTATTTGGCATCGCAGCCATCTTGATCCAATCAAAAAGAGGATTGCTCCAAAATCCACCCACGACTGTTCATCGGCACATTTTGAAAGTAGGACCAGAGATCCTCAAAATAGCCGTCGGCGTTATCATTGTTTATTTAAGTAGTAATAGCGTTGTTGAACAAACAATGTATTTTTCTCAAATTCTGAAAATCTCTCCCTTTTTCATTAGTCTTATTTTAGTTTCACTGGGAACTAATCTCCCCGAACTCTCTTTGGTGGTAAGAACAATCTTTTTTAAAGACAAAGAAATTGCCTTTGGTGACTATGTTGGTTCTGCCTCCTACAACACCTTTATTTTTGGCGGTCTAATTTTATGGTACGGAAAAACAATCTATCTCACCAACAGCTACATTGTTAGTTTATTGGTTTTAATTGTTGGCCTTTTTCTTTTCTATCTCTTTGCCAAAAGTAAGAATACTCTTACGAGAAAAGAAGGCTTTTTTCTTCTTTGTCTCTATCTTCTTTTTGTTTACGTAGAGATCGCCTTCCATATCGCATAATAACCCCGAGAGTTTAAGGGGAAAGAAGCTTTATCAGATCATCGACCACCAGATCCAATTTTCCTGTTTCGTTGACAGCAACATACTCTGCGTCACACACAAAAGGCATATCAATCATCATTTGGGCAATTCTCTTATCTACAAATTTTGGATCACCCGATCGGTCAAGCAATCTTTTTTGTAGTGTATCAACAGATGGGGGAACCACAAACACATATATCAAATTAATTTTGTCAAACATCCATTCTCGTTTTTTCCACATCTCGGAGTAAAAACGAGAACCCTTCGGCTCGATTCTTAGTATTGGGATTTTATAAGTCTCAAAAGCTTTTTCAAAAACAGAAGTCAGTGAACAATAGTGAACACCCGCGTACTCAACCCACTCTACGACATCTCCACCCTTTAAAGCTTTTTGAAATGCCTCTTCCGTTAACCTAATATAGGTGTCGTTTTCCTCGGTTTCGTTAGGTCTTCTCTCACGGGTGGTACAGGTCCTTACCCACCCAAAGCGGCTATCCCTATCAATCAGTGCTTGCGCAATGGAATCCTTTCCGGCTCCGGATAAGCCACCGATAATTAAAAGGGTCATGCTCTTTTTTTCTGCGTCTTTCTTCTGCTCTTCAATATTGGGAAGTAATCCGTAAATTGTCTCGGTCACATTAACCAAGGCATCTTTGTTTTCTATATAACTATATAAATATTCCGGGAACTTCATATCACCAAGTATAAATGGTTAAGTTCAATATGCATATTGTATATTTCAAATAGTCATAATACACTTGAAGTGTAATATCAATTACACCATGAATTTTATCTTTGTTTTGGTATTTTCCCTTTTGGTTACGGTTTCTGTTGGAACGCTAGTAAAAAAAGTAAATTCTCAAAAAAAAGTTGAACTAGTTTCACCCCTTGTCGTCGTTACAAACACCACCCCACAGGCGGAAGTAATGGGCTCAAAAAGCGACGCCTCCGTTTTTAACTGGCCGACCTTTATCAACAACTATTATGGTTACAAAATAAAACACCCTCTAGATGTCTCTGTCAAAAACAAAAAGAGTGGAGATATCAGCTTACAAAAGTCGGAGTCTATAAATTTATCAATTACCCAGGATGTTCTCACCGAAAATGACACCGTCAATACTGTAATTGAAAAAGAAATTACTAAAAGGAAAAACGAATTAAAGGATAAATTTATTCTCGTTAACTCCATCTCTCCCATTGCCCTGGGTTCTGTGACTGCTCAAACTTATACTTCATCCGAAAACGAAAAAATCATTAATTATTACTACGTTCCCCAAAAGGATAACAAATATCTTTTGCTAATTAATCAAACACCAAGTAGTAATAATACTGATTATTTAATCTCGGAAGATATTATTTACTCTCTGGAATTTATACCTTAAATTGTCTTAGTTGGTTTACAATAGTTCCGTGGCAAGTTTTTCTTATCGAATCCTACGAAAAAAAGGTATTGCCTCCAACGCCTCAATAACGGTGTCTGCCGAAAGAGGAGTCGTTGTGAGGGCTCCTTTCTGGATGCCTAAGGGAATTATCGAAAGTTTTATTCAAGAAAAGTCGTTCTGGATTGAAAAGCATCTTGAACGTCTAAATCTTAAAAAAATAACCAAAAACTATTCCGAAGGAGAGAAACACCTTTATTTTGGAAAGGAATACTCTTTATCCATCATATCTACAACGACACCTGGAAGAAGTAAGGTTTCATTGTTGGAAGACAACCTTCGAGTAGAACTGTACGAAGGTTTACCAAAAGAAAAACACCCCCAAAAAATTGAAGAGGCTTTGTTGTACTGGTACTTGGAAAAAGGTATTGAAGCCATCACCGAAAAAGTAAATTATTACTCACAGGAAATTGGTGTTGAATATCAAAAAATAAATCTAAAAAAAGTCTCGTCAATCTGGGGTAGTTGCTCTCCCACAAACTGTTTGAGTTTCAACAGAAAACTCGTTATGGCTCCCCACGAGATAGTCGATTACGTCGTGATTCACGAAGTTGCCCACATGGTACATCGCAATCATGGTTCCGGTTTTTGGAATCTGGTCAGAAGTTTCGATCCACAATATAAATACCACCGAAGATGGCTCAAACTTAATCACCACCTTCTTTCTATCTAATCTACTCCAGATCATGGCAATCATCAAAAACTTTTCCCAAAAAAAGACCTTAACCAAAACAGCAAAAATTGTGATCTCTTTCTTTGATCGTCTTTTTGGTTTACTTAACCCCCACAACCCCCGTTATTTAATCTTCAAAACTCACTTTGGTATTCATACATTCTTTATGAATAAACCCATCGATGTTTTACTTCTAGATAACGAACATAAAATTATCAAGGCCAAAAAAAGTCTAAAGCCTTTTAAACTGTTTCTTTATCATCCTCAATTTTCTATTGTTATCGAAATGCCCGAAGGTACGATTCAAAAAAATCACCTTCGTATAAATGATAAAATTTCTATTGAATGAAATCCGGTAAATGGAAGCGCCTGCTTAATCGCCAAAACACAATTATTCTTCTGTTTGTTGTTGTTAGTTTAATTTGTACCTCCGTTCCTTACTTCAAGTTTGATCTTCTAGTCTCCGAAAAGATCCAAAGTATCAACTCGGTAGTATTCGAAAAAATCATGTGGTTTGTTTCCTCTATTGGGAACCAGCCCTTTATGATTTTTATTGTCACGACGTTTAGTCTCTTACTTTATTTATTCAAATTTCGTGCCGAAGCAGTTATTAGTTCCTTGTCCGCCGCAGGAAGCGCTTTATCCGGGTCATTGATTAAAACACTTGTTGACCGTCCGCGACCAGACGCCGGTCTCGTCAATGTTTCAGTCTGGTTATCTGACAAGAGCTATCCCAGCAATCATGTCCTGGTATTTACCGTTTACTTTGGTTTCTTACTTTACTTTTTGATGAAAAGGCCCAAACGAGAACTGAAGGAAACTATTTTATTTATTATCTTCGTTCTTCTTATAGCCACGATCGGCATTTCCCGAATCTACTTGGGAGCCCACTGGGCCAGTGATGTTCTGGGTGGTTACCTTTTGGGAGTTCTATGGTTAATTTTAACCATTTGGTTCTATAATTCGTACCATGGCAAAAGATAAATACACGGCGGTCTGGATTTCACACACTTCAATCAACGACTACCTCAAGTGTCCCAGAGCCTATTTTCTAAAAAACGTTTACAAAGATCCCGCCACTGGTCACAAAATTCAAATAATGACTCCGTCACTAGCTCTCGGTCAGGCGGTTCACGAAGTCATCGACTCTCTGTCTGGTATTCCGACTTCATCCCGAATGAATGAGTCTTTGGTTCTTAAGTTCGACAAGGTTTGGGGAAAATTTTCCGGAGAAAAAGGTGGTTTTGTCGATGTCGAAGATGAACACAAATTTAAAGAAAGAGGTAAGGCTATGCTAAGACGCGTCATGGATAATCCGGGTCCAATCGGAAAACTTGCCGTAAAAATTCAACAGGAGCTTCCTCATTACTGGATTTCTGAAGACGAGAACATCGTCCTTTGTGGAAAGGTAGACTGGTTGGAATATAACGAAGACTCCGACTCGGTACACATCATAGACTTCAAAACAGGCAAAAAGAAGGAAGAAGAAGACTCTCTTCAACTTCCCATTTATCATCTTCTTGTTCATCACTGCCAAAAAAGACCAGTAACCCAAGCCAGTTACTGGTACCTCGAAACCGACGATAAACCGCTAGAAAAATTATTGCCGGATTTAAAAGAAGCTCACAGCAAAGTAATTGAAATCGGCAGGAGAATAAAGTTAGCCAGAAAGCTCGAAAAATTCGACTGCCCCGAGGGTAGAGACGGCTGTATTCACTGTCGCTCAATGGAAAAAATACTAAAAGGGGAGGGGACACTGGTAGACTCGAACACCCAAAGAGATATCTACGTCATTCCTCGCAATGAGGTATTAGAAGAGGAAACAGATAGTATTATTCTTTAGTAGGCCGCAATCGCAACCCCAATTGTATTTTGGGCGTACACACATCCCCAGACATACTCTCCACCCGCAAGTAAAGATTTATGTCCCAAGGTATTTTCCCAAGCAGCAACGGCTTCGGTAGGTGTCGAATAACCCTGTATCAGGTACTCACTGATGTTATATTTTTCCGATATCCATTTTAAATCTTCTCTATTCAGTACCGGTACAAAACCTTCATGACCATCCAGTCTTCCCAAGGTTAATAACTGATTAAGTCTTATTGACGCGATGGTACAAAGTTCATCTCGTTGTTTTAATGGATTAACACCCATTTCTACCCGTCTTTTATTTACAGCCGCCCAAAGCTCAGGACCTCCCCAAGTAATCTTTGGTGTGGTTTGTTGCTTTACTACTGCTCTCGGAGAAGCCAGAAGAATATAGACATCAACTTTATCAGCACTATTTTTTATGGCTACTCCCACATCGCGAAAACTAGGATGGTTCAAGGTGTCGTTGGTAATTTTGGAATTATTCCAATAAGCAATAACGTCATTACTTTTGAAAAAATCGGTTACTATCAGTTCACCGACTAAGTTGGCGGAATAGCCTGCATTTAACAATGCCTTTTCCCTGGTAAGTCCCGTCACTGAGCCATCGACATCGTCTTCCGACAAAATAACAGACAATCTGGACTTTGCCGATTGGTCAAGCTTGGTGCTTCCCTTAAGCTTAGTCAAACCCTTTTTTTCACGAGCAGTATTTATTTCTAATAGTAATTCCTCTGCTGTCCAGTCGGGAATAAAAGTTGTACCCTGCTCTCTCTGAATATAAAAACGTTGGGATGCCAGGTCGGAAAAAAGACTTTTAAAATCGGTATCCCTAAGAAAAAAATAAGCTATTGCTCCAATCACCAAAACTAACAAAACTGTGACAATTCTTTTCACTATTACTTAGTATATAAGAGAAATTGACTAGAGTTGTTATAATAAATTATGAACATAATCTTCAATCCTCAAAAGATGACCATTAGTGATCGTCTCAAAAAAAGAATTGAAACTAAGTTCGAAACAGGTTTGGGAAAGTACCTCAAACACTATCAGGAAGATCTCAAAATAGCCTCCCTTTCCATCGAAAAAGTTTCCCGTTCCGGTTATGAAATCAAGTTTGATATGAATCTACCTGGTTGTCCGATAAACATCAAAGACACCCACAAGGTGTTACTGGACGGAGTAATTAGAGTTAGGGATAAGGCCAAGCGTCAAATCCAAAAATATCTCGAGAAGTTAAGAGGTTACTAACTATTTTTCCAGCGATATCGCTTGTGTTGGACAAGTTTCTATTGCAAGTTTAACGTTTTCCACGACTACTCGATCGGTTAAATCAGCCTCAGGATTTTGCGCCGCTTTTCCGTTCTTGCCAAACTTAACGCCCATGGCCCCTTCGGAAATATCCTCGCAAATGTTACATCCAATACACTTATCTTGATCAACTACAATTTTCATTAGCTAAATTGTAACCTGAACTGAGGATATAATCAAAACATGGCCAATATCATCAAATGTCCCAACTGCAATGAAGAGATCGAAATTACCGAAGCTCTAAGTCAAACAATCAAAGCGGATCTGGAAAAAGAACTCACCGAAAAAATCAAAGAGAGGTATGCCGAAGAATCTTTAAGCAAAACCAAACTTCTGGAAGAAGAACTAAAAGTAAAAAATCAGAAACTGGAAGAGGCCAGAGATGCCGAACTCAAAATAAGACAAGAAAAACTCAAACTGGAAGACGAAAAAAAATCGTTTGAGCTAGACAAACAGCGTCAGTTGGATGAGGAGAGAAACAAAATTCGTCAGCAAACCCTACTCGAAGCCAGCGATTCGCACAGACTAAAAGATATGGAGAAAGAAAAAATGATTGGCGATCTCAAAAAAGCTCTTGAAGATGCTCAGCTTAAAGCTAGTCAGGGTTCCCAACAACTCCAAGGAGAGGTTTCGGAACTTGACCTCGAAGACTATCTTCGATCCGCCTTTCCTCTCGATGAAATTAACCCTGTCGGCAAAGGAGTCAGGGGAGCTGATGTTAGTCAGGTGGTAAAAACCAGTTTGGGTACAGTTTGTGGCGTTATTCTCTGGGAATCAAAAAGAACTAAGGCTTGGGTCGACGACTGGACTACCAAACTAAAAGCCGACCTTCGAGCATCAAAAGCCAATATCCCGGTAATCGTCTCTACGGTATTACCCAAGTCTTTTAAAACCGGATTTGGATTTTACGATGGAGTCTGGGTCACCGAACCCATCTTTACTCAACCGCTTGCCGAGATACTCAGAAAAAATCTGATTGATGTTGCCAGAGAAAAACACCATGGTAATGATCGAGGCACAAAAGCCGATATGATTTATACCTATCTAACAAGTGACGCCTTTGTTCAACAAATTCAAAACATTATTGAGGTTCACCAGAATATGCAGACTCAGATCCAAAGAGAGCGTGCCGCTTTTGAAAAATTGTGGAAAGAAAGAGAAGCTCAGGCCGAAAGGATTCTTATCAGCACTGCCGGTATTTATGGCAGTATTCAGGGCGTAGCTGGTCAGTCTCTACCTCCGGTCAAAGGTCTTGATCTACTTGAAGAATAACTATATTTTAAGTAGCGCCACCGCGTTGGTCGAACCCTCTTTGTAATAACTTTGTCCATGAATCACGACGACCGTATCGCCTTTTACCAACTCTCCCGAACTTATAAGATTTTTAATCGCTGGATTTGGAAGCTTAAACTCACCTTCGTTAATATCGGTTCGGATAGCCCTGACTCCGTATGACAAAGAAAGCTCCTCAACTGTTTTTTGATCGAAGGTCATGGCGACAATTGGTACTTTTGGACGCAGACGGGAAACGGATTTTGCCGTCAATCCGGAACGGGTAAAAACAAGAATCATTTTAATCTTAATTAATTCTTGATTGAGTAGTTCTCTGGTTGAGTTAATAATAATATCCGTTTCATTTTTAGGTTCAATTTTGAAATCAATAAATCGATAAGTTTGTTCATTGTATTTGGCAATCTTTGACATTTCCTCCACCGCGTTTACGGGGTATTTTCCGCTGGCAGTCTCTCCGGAAAGCATCAAAGCATCCGTTCCGTCTAGTACGGCATTAGCCACGTCGGTTGCTTCGGCTCTAGTCGGTCTTGGACTCGAGGTCATCGACTGCAACATCTGCGTTGCCGTAATTACCGGTTTGTTTGCGGCACGACACTTCGCAATAATAGTTTTTTGCCAATAGGCGAGCTGTTCAATGGGAACTTCAATCCCCAGATCACCTCTGGCGACCATCACCGCATCTGTAGCTTCAATTAATTCATCCAAATTCCGCAAGGCTTGAAGGCTTTCAATTTTAGCCACAATCATCGCTTTAATTTTTCTCTCTGCCATTTCTCGACGTAGCAGTTCAATGTCTTTTTTTGTTCTGGAAAAGGACAGCGCCACAAAATCAACCTTTTTAGTTGTTGCCATGTCCAACCTTTTAAGGTCTTCGTGAATTAGTGACGGTAAGTTCATCTCTACTCCTGGAAAATTAACGCCTTTCCTGTGCCCGATTTCTCCCTCAACACTTGACTCCGCGACAATTAAATCTTTCTTAATACTGATGATTTTAAGTTCAATTGCGCCATCATCAATCAAAATACGATCACCCCTTTTTACTGTACGGAATACCAACTCATGAGGTATACAAATAGAGTCAAGATTTGGAATAAATGAAGGCGTAATCTTTACAATCTGTCCTTTTTCAACAGGATAAGGTAGTTTGTCGCTGGTTATCAATCGAATTTCCGGTCCTTGCAGATCAATTAGAATGCCAATGTTTGCCTTAAGCTCGGCTGCTATCGTTTGTACTCTAGCAATTCTTTCCTCGTGCCACTCAGTGGTACCGTGTTTGGTATTAAAACGAAAAACATTTACCCCGGCCCTAATTAATTTTTCGATAGTATCCAAAGAATCACTGGCCGGTCCGAGTGTTGCAACTATTTTTGTTAATCTATCGTCAATCATCTATTTATTACGTCTCGCTAAAATTGGATAAAAATACATAACGGAACCGGATAACATCATCAAAGTTAAAACTATCGCGAAAAAGGGACTAGTGGCATTGTGCAAACTCCTAATAAAAAATAAATCAAAGGGGATTAGATTGGACAATTTTGGATACTTCAAAATTACTCCTGTAACAGTCATTATCAAAGTCGAAAGAATGATTACTAAAACTAATATACGGTGTAATTTTCTAACAAAAAGATAAATATTCATAAATCTAGTTTAATGAACCAATTAATAGCGTTGATAGACTGGCCCTTGCACGAGAATCATGTTTTTCCATTTCTTGGAAAGCGGCGGTAGCATCCCTTCCGCAGTATGGAATTATTTCACCGGCTCCACCAGGATGAACGGAAAGAAAATTTGTGACGTTATATACATTGTTTTTGATGATTATCCAGCAGTCATTTCGGGTGTTGTGTTTGCCAACTTCTGACGCGGAAAATGAATTTACCTTCACACTATTGGTAGGAGTAGCAATTACTTTCGTCTCGGTAGGTGTGGCTAAAGGTTCTGTGGGGGTAGTAGTAACCATCGCGATTGTGGGTGTAATTAAAGTCTCGGTAGGAATAGTAAACTGTTTCCTTACGGGCAAAGAAAATAATAATGCAATCAAAAATACTACCGTTACGGATAAACCAATAATCAGTTCTTTCATTATGTTCACAAAATAATTCTACCTCAATCAGAAAATAGTGTTAGCATAAAGTTGTCATGAACTATCGAAAAACAAGAAATATTTTTGATCCGGGATCTCCGAATCCCTTTAAATTAAGTCGCTCCAAAATTGAACTCTTCACCATGTGTCCTCGTTGTTTTTATATGGATGTTCGTTTGGGAATCTCCCGACCGTCAACACCTCCTTACACCCTAAATTCCGCCGTAGACAATCTTCTCAAAAACGAGTTTGATCTTCTTCGAAAAAGTGGGGAAGCTCACGAGCTCATGAAAAAGTACGACATTGACGCCCTTCCTCTCCAACACAAAGATCTTCCTCAGTGGCGTGGTGAAGTTACCGCTTACGAAGGAGCAATGGCGGTTGATGAAAAATCAAATATCCTAGTCAATGGACTGGTAGATGATCTGTGGGTTAACAAAAAGGGTGAACTAATTATTGTCGATTACAAATCAACCAGTACCACCAAAGAAATCTCTCTTGAAGACGAGTACAAACAAAGCTACAAACGCCAAATGGAAGTCTACCAATGGATTTTCCGTAAACTCGGTTTTCCTGTTTCCGATACCGGTTACTTTATTTTTGCCAACGCCATGAAAAACCTTCCCAAATTTGATGGCAAACTTGAGTTTGAAATGACTGTTTTAAGTCACAAAGGTGACGACTCTTGGGTGGAAAAAACTCTTCTGGAGATCAGAAAAACCCTCGTCAAAAACGATATTCCCAGTCAGGACTCAAGTTGTGAGTACTGCGCCTATCGAAAAGCATCTGTAGAAGTAGTTGGTAAGTGGAAAACTGACCATACGGGGTAAAATATACCCAATGAATCTTTCTGATTTTAACTATCACCTTCCGGAAAACTTAATTGGTCAAAAAGCAATTGAACCTCGTGACAGTTGTCGACT
The DNA here is from genome assembly GCA_049303575.1 of Microgenomates group bacterium. Lineage (GTDB taxonomy): Bacteria > Patescibacteriota > Microgenomatia > UBA1400 > MFAQ01 > UBA2277. The sequence goes on from JBAQNH010000002.1 coordinate 538,640, forward strand.
TCTGGTTATCAATCGTCAAACAAAACAAATTACCCACCATATATTTTCGGATCTCACCGAAATCTTGGATAAAAACTGTGTCCTGGTAATAAATGACACCAAAGTTTTCCCGGCCAGACTTTTTGGAACCAAAGAGACCGGTGGCAAAACCGAAATTCTCTTACTCAAACAAACTTCTTTGGATTCATACTCCGCCATCGGTAAGGGTAAGCTCAAGGTGGGCACGGTAATTACTTTTTCCAGCGACTTTTCTGGAAAAATTACAGCTGTCGCTGAAGGAGAAATAAACATTAAATTTAATAAAAACGGGGTTGCTTTAATTGAAGAGATTGATCGACATGGCAAAACTCCACTTCCTCCTTATATTCATTCAGAAGCAAAAGAGACCGATCTTCGTACCCAATATCAAACAGTTTATGCCAGAGAAAAGGGGAGTTCTGCCGCTCCTACGGCCGGCTTACATTTCACCGATAATTTATTAAATAAGCTTAGAAGCAAAGGTATCGAAATAGAAAAGGTAACGCTTCATGTTGGTTTGGGTACTTTTAAACCGGTAACCGACGAGCAAGTCGCCACCAAGACACTTCACTCTGAAACGTTTTTTCTCTCCGAAGACGTTGCCAATAGACTTAATGAAGCCAAAAAACTAGGTAAAAAGATCATTGCTGTAGGAACCACCTCTTGTCGTTTGCTGGAAACCCTTTCCGATGAAGAGGGGATTATTCATTCCGGCCAAGGGGAAACTAAGATATTTATTCAGCCCGGTTATCGATTCAAGTTTGTTGATGGCCTTATCACCAATTTTCATCTTCCTTCAACCAGTCTTCTCATGCTTGTTTCCGCCCTTACTCTTTCTCCAAATACCTCTGAGAAGTATAAAAATTTCTCAGCCAGTCTAATCGGTCTAGCCTATCAAGAAGCAATCAAGGAAAAATATAAATTCTTCAGTTTTGGTGATGCTATGCTCGTTCTTTAAGCTTTATTCTCATCTGTTCCGCCAGTCTCACCATGAATCTCACATTATGAATCGATGCCAGTCGGTAATATGATAGCTCTTTAGCCTTGTACAAGTGCCTCAAATAGCCTCGTGAGTAGCCATTGCGGCAGGTATAGCAATCGCATCCATCCATGATTGTGTGGGGGTCGTTAATAAATTTGTTGTTATCGATATTTAATCGACCCTTGGGATACTCACTTTCGAATTTGTCACCTCGGATTTCACCGTAATACAAAGAGCCATTTCTAGCCATTCTTGTTGGTGCCACACAATCAAACATATCCACGCCCGCTTTAATGATATCCACAATGTTTTCCGGATCACGTCCCAGCCCCATGGTATAGATGGGTTTATCTTTTGGTAAAAACTCCCTAATCCACTCCATGATCTCCAAAGTAGCCTCCATGTTGTAGCCGATTGTTTCTCCTCCTATGGCAATACCGTCAAAAGGTAGTGAGGCAATATATTTTGTTGCCTCCTCACGTAAATCTCGGAAGGTACTTCCTTGCACGATACCGAATAAAGCTTGATAAGTTCCTTGGGCACTCTTCTTTTGATTCTCTTCCCATTGCTTAATACATCTGACCGCCCACCTATGAGTTCTATCCATTGCTTCTTTGGCATATTTATACTCGGTTTGGTCCGGAGTACACTCATCAAAGGCCATAATAATGTCGGCACCAAGCTCTCTTTGAATATTCATTGATCTTTCGGGCGTAAATTTATGTACCTCACCATCAAGATGAGACTTAAAGCTGACACCGTCTTCGGAAATCTCGGAAAGTGACTCTGTGTGTGCTCCCAAACCAAGAGAAAATACTTGAAAACCACCACTGTCTGTTAGCATTGGCTTGTTCCAATTCATAAACTTCTGTACCCCACCCATTTCGTTAACTAGTTTTTCTCCGGGACGAAGAAATAGGTGGTAAGTGTTGGCTAAAATTATCTCCGCTTTGGTATTTTCAATATCCTCACTATCCAAAGCTTTCACCGAAGCGGCAGTACCTACCGGCATAAAAACGGGTGTGTTTACTTCTCCACGATCTGTAGAAAACTTTCCCGAGCCGTCAATATTCTTTTGAAATTTAAACGCCATGGAGCCGAAGGTGGGACTCGAACCCACTACCTACGGTTTACGATACCGTCGCTCTACCAGCTGAGCTACTTCGGCGATATCAGTATTTTATATCAACGGGAAACACAATCCAAACGAAATCTATTTTTTGATGGCGGGAACAAGTATCTTTGTTCCGGTTAAAATCAGATCGGGATTGCTGAAGATGGCTTTGTTTGCCCAATAGATTTTGGTCCATTGGAAACCATCTCCGTAGGCACGTACGGCAATACTCCAGTAAGAGTCACCTTTTTGAATGGTGTAATCTCCGACTGCGATTGAGGTCACGGACTTGTCTTCAGTTTTTACAATCTCTTTTTTTGTTTCAACAACGGTGATCTTTTTGGCTTCCACTTTAGGAATTCTCAACTCTTGTCCGGCTACGATAACTCCCTTACCGGTAATTTTGTTTTCATTCATGATATCGACGTAGTTATAACCAGAACGATAAAACTTCTCGGCAATGTGCCAAAGGTCATCACCTTTGACCACTTTGTAGGTCGCAATTAATTTATCATCACCTTTCAAGGTTGTAGCTGCTTCTTGTTCGGACAGTAAGGTTCCTCGCCACAATTTAAGATTCGTGGTACGAAAATAGTTAAAAATCAAGCCGGCAATAACCACCACGACAATGCCACCCATCACGGTGCTTATTGTGTTCTCGTTCAGCTTGAAAAATTTCAGGATATTTTTAATCCTTTTAGATGCATTCTGTCCTTTGCTCATAACTACATCTTATAGACTCTTTTCGGGTTGTCAATAGGGTATTTTGGATACAAAAACTCTCCATACAAAAGAGAGCTTTTTATATCTGCGGGGCTGAAGGGGCTCGAACCCTCGACCTTCCACGTGACAGGCGGACGCTCTAACCAACTGAGCTACAGCCCCAGGCTATTTGGCAACAGTCCATATTTTACCAGAATACGGTATAATAGGCTAGTTAAATCATCTTAACGTTTTTACAGAATGATTTCAGAGTGATGATGGCTTTGAAAGAATCAGAAAGGAGCCAGAAATGGCTGTTCGATTATACGTAGGGAACCTTCCCTATAGTGCTACCCAGCAAAAACTCCAGGAGATTTTTTCTCCCTTCGGAGCTCTAGGCGAGTGCACAGTTATTTCAGATAAATTCTCCGGCAGGAGTAAAGGATTCGGCTTTGTCGAATTCGAAGACGCAGAAGCTGCAAAAACCGCCATCGAAAAGATGAACGGAACTGACCTCGACGGTCGCAACATCATCGTCAACGAAGCTCGTCCCAAAGAGGATCGACCTGCTCGTAGTTTTGGAGGCCGCTAAAATTGCCTTTTAGGTCAATTAAAAATGACCATTAACCAAGAAACCGCCCAACTTCTAAAAAGAGTTGCGGCGGTTTTAAGGGTTAAGGAGGGAGACACTTTCCGCTACAAAGCCTACATTAATGCTTCTGTAGCTATAGATAACCTTTCGGATTCTATTTTTGAAGTATGGAAAAGGGGAGAGTTAGATACCGTCCCGGGGCTCGGAGAAAGTTTATCAAGGTATCTGAATGAATATTTTTCTACTGGACATGTTCGACATTTTGAATCACTTTTCAAAAAAGTACCTTCGGGTATGTTCCCTCTTATGACCATTCGGGGGATAGGTCCAATGACCGCTTACAAAATTTCCAAAAAATTTCACTTAAATAATCCAGAGAAAACTCTTGCCGAATTAAAAGAAATATTAATTTCCGGAAAGCTAACTAAAATTGAAGGCTTCAAAGAAAAAACCATTTCCAAAATAAAAAAAGCCCTTGATATCCAATCTTTTGGTAAAGGCAGACTGCCTTTATACGAAGCCCTACCTGTAGCCGAAGATTTTATTAACTACCTCTTAAAATCAAAGGCTATTTCTAAAGCCGAACCCCTAGGTAGCTTGAGGAGAAGGCTAGCTACAGTTGGTGACATCGATATCGCTATTTGTTCGAGCAAACCAAAAGAAGCCATGAGTTATGCTCTCTCATATCCACAAATTAGTTCGGTAGTCACCACGGGAGATAAAGTCAGTCACGTAAAGATGACCAATGGTCTGGAAGTAGATTTAAAGATTTCTCTTCCAAACTCTTGGGGAAGTATTCTTCAGCACTATACCGGCGGTAAACTGCATAATATTCATCTCAGAAGTCTCGCCAAAGAAAAAGGCTTATCTCTTTCCGAATATGGAATTACCAAAAACGGTAAACTGAATAGGTTTACTTCAGAAACCAAGTTTTATCAATTCATTGGGTTGGAATACATTCCTCCCGAAATTCGAGAAAACACAGGTGAGATAGAGTTGGCAATCAAGCACGAGATTCCAACACTTTTGGATATTAAAGATATCAAGGGAGATTTACATATTCACAGTGATTTTAGTTTTCAAAGCTCTCACGATCTGGGTATTAGTCCTCTATCGGAAATTCTAGATATGGCTGTTGCCAATAATTACGAATATATCGGTATTGCAGATCATAACCCCAAGTTTTTAGGATTATCCGAAAATCAAAAAATTAACATCATTTCTCAAAGGAAAAAATATCTTTTGTCTCAATATCATACTTATGAAAAGGATGTGAAAAGTAGAGTACCAGAATTACTCATTGGTCTGGAAGTAGATATTAGACCGGATGGCAGCCTAGCCCTTTCTGACAAAGCGATGGAGTCACTAGACTATGTTATAGCTTCAATTCACGGAAGTTTTGATCTCACTGAAGAAGCCAATACCAGAAGAATTCAAAAAGCTCTATCTCATCCTAAAGTAAAAATACTTGGGCATCCTACCAATCGAACCCTAAATGGTCGCGAGCCAATTTCAGCCAACTGGGAAAAAATCTTTACCTACTGTGCACAAAATAAAAAAGCTATTGAAATAAATGCCTACCCTAACAGATTAGATCTGCCTGATGATCTCATTAAACAGGCACTGATTAAGAAGGTTAAGCTAATCATCAATACCGACAGTCACGAAGTTAGTCAGATGGAAAACATGAAATATGGAGTCTGGCAAGCTAGGCGTGGTTATGCGCAAAAATCCAACATTGCCAACACTCTTTCCGCCAAAAATTTGCGCCTAGTGCTAGAATTATAAGAGTTACCATTTATACATAAAAATAAAATGATCGGTTACATAATTTTCGGAATTTTACTTATCTTGGCTTTCTATGTTGTTTCTCAGTACAACTGGTTTCAAACAACCAAAACACGTATTACCGCAGCCATTCAAGATATTGGCAACCAGCTTAAACGTCAAACTAGCCTTATACCAAATCTGGAAAACTCAGCAAAGGGATATTTAAAACACGAAAAAGGTATTTATGAAGAAATTGTTTCGGCCAGAAAAGCTGTCGAAAAAGCCGCTGGGGGAAAAGACATGTCCAAAATTGAAGCTGCATCCGACGCCATCAGTAACTTAGTTCCTAAACTTCAGGTATTGGTTGAAAGTAATCCGGAACTTAAAGGTGCTGAGGTAGTTACCAGACTGATGGACGAGCTTCGTGACACTTCCGACAAACTTATGTATGCCAGAAGGGTCGTCATTGATCTATCTGCCGAGTACAACATCAGAATTGTCACCCTTCCTTCAAACATTATTGCCGGTATGTTTGGATTTAAAGCCCAAAAGGGAATTGCTACACCTACCGAAGGTGAACACCTTGAAGTGGGCAAGGATGAAATGTCCGATCCCAAAATATCGATATGACCAGTTACTACAAGTTAGTCGACGCCAACAAGGCGAGAAGTGGCATGGTTATTGCTATCTTTATTGCCTTCATTACGGCAGCTACCTATCTCCTTAGTTATGCTTTAGGCTTTGATCTTTCTGCCGTAGGTATTGCCCTCATCCTGTCGGGAGCACTTAGTTTTGTGAGTTACTATTTTTCCGACCAAATCATTCTTGGTATTTCCGGTGCAGTTCCGGCAAACAAAAGGGACCATTTCGACTTTTACACCGTTGCTGAAAACATTGCCCGCCCAGCCGGTATTCCCATGCCCAAGTTGTATGTACAAAATGACTCGGCAATGAATGCTTTTGCTACCGGCAGAGATCCGGAACACGCTGTTGTATGTGCTACTACAGGTTTACTTGCAAAGCTAACTCGTACCGAACTTGAAGGAGTTGTGGCTCACGAAATGAGCCATATTCGAAACTACGATACCCGACTCATGAGTATTGTTACTATTTTAGTTGGTCTTATTACCCTTCTTGCAGACATTCTATTAAGAACTAATATTCGTGGTAAATCGGATAGAGACAACGGTAATATTGGTGCTTTTTTCATGATTGCCGGATTTGTTTTGGCTCTTCTTTCACCGATAATTGCAAAATTGATTCAACTAGCAATCTCCAGAAGAAGAGAGTTCCTCGCTGACGCTACGGGAGCTCAAATAACCAAATATCCTGAAGGTCTCGCTAGTGCTCTGGAAAAACTTTCCGGTGACAAAGAACCTCTAGAAGCTGCCAATAAAGCTACTTCTCACCTCTACATTGTTAATCCACTCAAAAATCATCACGACTCAATTGGTTGGTTTGCTAATCTTTTCAATACCCATCCGCCAATTGCCCAAAGAATCAAGGCTCTGAGATCATGATCAAAGGGATTTGTATTGGAGGCACAAAATAAGGGATAATAAGAGGTTGTGAATCTAAAAATCACTAAGCTTGAGAAACAATACAACCAGCCATTGCTGGACGATATTACCCTTAATCACACAGGGAATGGTATTGTCGCGCTTATTGGTGACAACGGATCCGGAAAATCAACTTTGCTTAAAATCTTAGCCGGAATTGAAGAACAGGATAGTGGCAAAATTGAATGGGGTGGTAATCCACGAATTGGGTATCTACCTCAGGAAATTGAATCTCTCCCAACACTCTCGGGTGGTCAGAAAAAAATTGCCCTACTAGCGGATTTAATATATTCCAATTTATATGACGTTTTACTTCTTGACGAACCAGATAACCACTTGGATATCGAAAATAAAGAATGGATGGCAAGCGCCATCAGTTCCTTCGATGGCCTGGTGATTCTAATTAGTCACGATCGTCATGTTCTTAAAAAAATTACGACACACACCTGGCTAGTTGAAGATCATGAAATTCGCACCTATCCTTTTGGGTATGCAAAATTTGCTACAGAATATGACAAAGAACAAGACGCATTGGAGCATTTGTTTCATGTTCAAGATAAAGAACATAAACGTCTCAAAGAACTAGTCGAAAGATTTCGTGCCAAAGCTGCAGGAGGTCCCAAAGTGGCTCGATACTTCCATGCGTTAGAAAAACGTCTTGCTCGTTTTGAAGCAGAAATGGTCAAAGACCCAAAACAAAGAAATGTTCACATCGAACTAAAAACACAGCTTTCTGGCAAACAAATCAAAAACAAACTCGCCATTATGGTGAAGGACTTAAATTTTTCCTATGGAGATAATCAGATTTTTGATAAAGCAGAAATGTACATCGAGGTTGGTGAGAAGGTCGCGCTTGTCTCTGGTAATGGAACTGGCAAAACAACCTTACTTAAGTTAATCCTTGGTATGTTGAACCCTGAAGAAGGTGTGGCCAAAACCGGTGAAAATTTAAAAGTTGGCTATTATTCTCAAGAGCACCTTGAAACATTGCCGGGAGAATCAACACCCATAGACTGTTTTTGTAGTCGTTTTCCTATGGCCGACTACGAGGCTGCTGCGGTCCTCAGAAAATTCTATTTTACGAAGCAAACCATAAAGTCCAAGGTCTGGACGCTTTCTGGAGGTCAAAAGGCTCGTCTACAGTTAGCCTTGTTCCTTTATACCAATCCGGATATCCTAATTCTGGATGAGCCAACCAATCACTTGGATCTAAAGTCGGTAGCCGCTCTTGAAGAATTTCTTGTGGACTATCCGGGAACTATTCTTTTGATTTCTCACGATCATGATCTTCTAAACAACATTTGTGATATCTACTACGAAGTCAAAAACAAGAAGATAAGTCTCAAAACGAGTAATCTATAAATTGATACAATAGACGCATGCACACGGTCACGGTTACACCAGACGAAGTCAAGAAAATCGGCAAACTAGCCAATCTTAAACTTCAGGACAACGAAGTAAACCTTTTTGCCGAACAGTTCACTAAGACTATTGAAGTTGTTAATCACCTTAACGAAATAGACACTACTAATGTTAATGCCACTTATCAGGTCAATGGTTTGTCTAATGTTACTCGTGCAGACGAAGTCGACATGTCACGAGTTTTACCCCAAGCATCAGCTCTAAGAGAAGCCAAAAAAACTCATCATGGATTTTTTGTTGTGGAAAGATTAATTGATTCAGACGCCGAAGAACTAATATGAAACAACTCCACGAACTAACCATTAAAGAAGTCCATGATGGCTATCTCAACAAAGATTTCTCCTGTGTTGACTTAATTAGGCATTTTCAAAATCGCATCGAAAAGTACAATCCAAAATTAAATATTTATCTTGCTCTAAACGACAATGTGTTGCTGGAAGCCGAAGCAATTGACAAAGAAATTGCTGAAAAGGGGATTACTCGTCCTCTACTGGGAATTCCTTTTGCTGTAAAAGATAATTTTTTGACGGTCGGTATCGCGACAACGGCAAGCTCCAATATCCTTAAAGATTATCATCCTCAATATGACTCTACCGTTATCGAAAAGATTAAAAATGCTGGCGCTGTTATTTTAGGCAAAACGAACATGGACTCTTTTGCTCATGGTTCCAGTACCGAAACATCCGATTTTGGACCCACTCTCAATCCCTGGAACCCCGACAAATTACCGGGCGGCTCATCTGGTGGTTCCGCCGCCGCTATTGCTGCCCAGCTTGCTACTGTTGCGCTTGGTTCAGAAACGGCCGGATCAATCCGTCAGCCGGCAGCTTGGTGTGGAGTAACCGGTCTTAAACCTACCTACGGCAGAGCCAGTCGTTATGGTGTCATTGCTATGGCTAGTTCCACCGACTCACCTGGTCCGATTGGTAAATCCGTCGAAGACTGCGCCCTTGTTACCGAAGTTATTTCCGGTAAAGATCCCCAAGATGCCACGACCTCTCCTTCCCCCGTCGAAAAATATACCGAAAGTCTTTATGCTGCTGATTTACGTGGTGTCCGCATTGGTATCGTCAAAGAATATCTTCTCGTCGAAATGCGTGAAGATGTTAAAAATTTGATTCTTAATGCTGCCGACAAACTACGATTGTTGGGCGCAACAGTTGAAGAAGTTTCTCTCATGGATCCTCACTACTCAATTGGTGTCTACACCGTCATCCAGCGTTCCGAAGTTAGTTCAAACCTTGCTCGTTTTGATGGTATTCGCTTTGGTCACGAAAGAGACACTTTTTGTGAAGAAACCAAGCGACGCATAATGCTTGGTACCTATACTTTGTCAGCCGGATACTATGATGCTTTTTATAAAAAGGCGCAGGCCGTTCGCACAAAAATCGTTGATGAATTTAATGAGATCTTTAAAACCTACGACGCTATCATCGGTGCCGTTTCTCCCGGACCCGCTCATTCCCTGGGCGCTACCAAAAATCAGCCCATGTTTGGAGAAATGGAAGACGTTCTTCTAGAGCCATCTTCAATTGCCGGATTAACCAGTGTCGGGGTACCATGTGGTTTTGTAGACAATCTACCCATAGGGCTTCAGGTAACTTCAAATCAGCTCAAAGAATCAACTGCCATAAAGATTGCCGACTGTTTTCAGCGCCATACACAGTTTCAGTTATTTCCTGATTTAGACAAAACCATATGAAAGCCACACCCCTAATCGGTTTAGAAGTCCACGTCGAACTAGAAACTAAGTCCAAAATGTTTTGTGGTTGTCCTGCCGATCATTTTGGCAAGGACCCAAACACCCAAACCTGTCCCGTTTGTCTAGGTCTTCCCGGTGCTCTCCCGGTTCCCAACGAAAAAGCCATTGAATCGTGTTTGAAAATTGGTCTGGCTCTCAACTGCCATGTTAATTCTCTAAGTAAGTTTGATCGCAAACAATACTTCTATCCCGACTTGTCCAAAGGCTATCAAATCAGTCAGTACGATCAGCCTTTTTGCTCCGATGGTTTTGTGATGCTCGACTCGGGTAAAAGAATTGGTATCGAACGTGTTCACATGGAAGAGGATACCGGCAAACTCCAGCACGTCGAATTGGAAGATAAAAAAGTATCCCTTGTTGACTTCAATCGTTCCGGTGTGCCCTTGGTAGAAATTGTTTCTCGACCCGACCTGTCATCTTCCGCCGAAGCCAAAGAATACCTTAAGAAAATTCACGAAATAGTAAGAGCTATCGATGTTTCCAGCGCCGACATGGAAAAAGGTCAGATGCGTTTGGAACCAACAGTTAATGTTTGTCTTGAGGATGAATCCGGCACTCACTACACCCCTCTCTCGGAGATTAAAAATATCAACTCTTTCAACTTTGCTACTCAAGCAATTGACTTCGAAATTGCTCGTCAAATAGATGAGTTTAATAAAACCGGAACAGAGAAAACAGCCGTCAATAAAACTACCCGAGGCTACGACGCCGTCAAAAAAATCACCTTTCTCCAAAGAACCAAGGAAGAGGCCAAAGACTACCGTTATTTCCCCGAGCCCGATATTCCCCCCTTCATCCTTGAAAACGAACTGATAGAAAAACTAAAAGGGGAGTTACCCCAACTTCCAGAGCAGATAATTGCCGGGCTTGTCGATCTTGGTATTGAAACAAAATACGCCAAAATAATTCATTCAAATAACGAAATGTTGACGATTATTGAAAAATATAAGGAAGATAAAGATATCGACTTAAACAAACTGGGTAGTCTTCTAGTCAATAAAAAAATTGACACAAAAGGGGACGTAAAGGGGGAGTACCAAAAAGCCTCTAGGATTGGAAACACCAATGTAGACGAACTAAGAGTGGTTGTCGAAAAAATTATTGAAAATAATCCCAGTATCGTGGCAGAGTATAAAAAGGGCAAAACAAATGTCCTTGGATTCTTTGTCGGTCAAGCCATGAAGGAAACCAAGGGTCAGGCTGATCCAAAAACGTTAAGCGAGATTATTCTCTCTCTGCTCACGGGCAAAGTCTCTCTTTAAGGTCATAATATCTTTATTGCACCGGATAACTTTTAATTCTTGAGCCTCATCGTTCCATTCAACAGTATCTCCTTGCTCCGCAATAATCAGCGGATAATATTTATTCTCATTAGTGCAAACGAACAAACAAACATAGTATTTCCTCGTATCGTGTTCCATAGTTAACTCTCCATCTGTCAGAACCAATACGTCTTCAATGGTGTGGCCGGCAAGATCTTTTTCTTTATGGTGTTTTGGGCTTCCTGTGAAGGGGACTCCCACCATTACACTATCCAAAAAATACTTCATAAAATAACAAGAGTCGCGAGAATTATTATTTTCTATTCTCACGATCCTCTCGTTTTCTTTATGCTCGGGGCCATCCAGGTTCGTGTCCATTCTTGATTCATTCTCCATGGCCTAAATCATATCATCTAACTTAAGGTTTGAAACAGATAGCACCTTCCTTAATCCAGCGAAGAGTTCAGCACCACTTGAAAATCTTCACATCACCCTTGATGATAGGTAGTAGTAACATTAATCAATGCCAAAGTTTACCCATCTTCATGTTCATACGGAATTTTCTTTACTGGATGGCCTTTCCAAGATAGGTAAGTTGGTTGCCAAAACGAAAGAGTTTGGCCAAACTCATCTCGCTATTACCGATCATGGCACTATGTATGGCGCCATCGAATTCTACAAAAAAACAACCAAGGAAGACATTAAGCCCATCATCGGCTGTGAGGTTTATCTCGCCAAAAATTCTCGTCTAGACAGAGAGAAACAGGACGCCAATCACCTAATTCTTCTTTCCGAAAATTTTGAAGGTTATCAAAACCTTATGAAGATTGTTACCGCTGGTTTCATGGAGGGTTTTTATTACAAACCTCGCATCGACAAAGAGATTCTCGCCAAATATTCCAAAGGTATTATCTGTACCACGGCTTGTCCGGCTGGTAGAGTTCAAAAACTACTGGTTGAGAATAGTTATGAAGAAGCCAAAAAAGAACTCAAGGAATACGAACAAATCTTTGGTTCTCAAAATGTTTTCATTGAACTTCAAAGACACCATTTTGATCGTTTTGCTCTTTCCTCTACGGTTCCGGCGGAAATAAAACCCAAGCTTTTAGAACTTCACGAAAATCAACAAAAGGGTGAAAAGGGTCTCATAAAACTCAGTCGAGAATTGGGAATTCCCTTAATTGCTACCAACGACTCCCACTATATCAACAAGGACGATGCCGCCGCTCAAGATGCTCTGGTTTGTATTCAGTCCGGTAAAGTACTCACCGACATCAATCGTATGCGCTACATCGACACTCCGGACTTTTATCTCAAATCACCGGATGAGATGGCCGCTGAGTTTGAAGACCTTCCCGAAGCCATTGAAAATACCCAAAAACTCGCCGACCGTTGTAATCTGGAAATTACCATTGGTAAATGGTACTTTCCTAAAATAAAGCTTCCGGAAGGAAAAACTGCCGGAGAAACCCTAAGAGACAAAGCTTATGAAGGCGCCAAAGAAAAATTTCCGGAAATTACGGAGGAAATTACTAAACGTCTTGATTATGAACTCGAAATTATCGAAAACAAAGGCTACTCTCCTTATTTTCTGTTGGAATCGGGAATCGTAAACTTTGCCGACGAATCGGGATTCTATACCAACACTAGAGGTTCCGCCGCTGGATCTCTCGTTTCTTACTGTTGTGGAATTACGACCGTTGACCCCTTGAGATTCCGTCTTCCGTTCGAACGTTTTTTAAACCCTTTCCGTCCGTCACCTCCGGATATTGACCTTGATGTCGCCGATATTCATCGAGACGATCTCATCAAGTATCTGGGTGATACCTATGGCCAAGAAAAAGTAGGTCAGATCTGTACTTTTGGCACCATGAAAGCCAGAGCCGCTATAAGAGATATCGGTCGCGTAATGGGCATGCCTTACTCCAAGGTTGATCTCATTAGCAAAAGCATTCCGGAAGGCAGCCAGGGCTTTCCTATGACCCTCAAAAAGGCCCTGGATATAACTCCCGAACTCCAAAAAATGAAGGATAGTGATCCGGAAGTCGCCACTCTCCTTGCTATGGCTCAGAAAGTCGAGGGAAACGCCCGTCACGTCTCGGTTCACGCCGCCGCTGTTATTGTCGGTCCGGACGACTTGGTCAAATTTACTCCTCTACAGATGGAAACAGGGGGAGGTAATCGTGTAATTACCCAGTATGAAATGCATGCTAGTGAAGATATCGGTCTCATGAAGCTTGATATCTTAGGTATTTCCAACCTCACCATACTGGCTAATGCCGTCAAAATTGTTGAGGTACTTCACCACGTCAGAATAGATATTAAGAATCTTCCTCTAGACGACAAAGAAACTTACGAAATGCTTGCCAGAGGAGAAACCTTCGGAGTTTTTCAGATGGCCGGCGGAGGAATGACAAAGTATTTGATGGATCTTCACCCGGAACGCATTGAAGACCTAATGGCTATGGTGGCTTTGTACCGTCCCGGACCAATGGGTTCAATTCCTGAGTACATTGAAAGAAAAAGAGATCCTAGCAAAATTAAATATTTTGTTCCGGGACTAGAAAAAATCCTGGACATGTCCTACGGCATCATTACCTACCAGGATGACGTTTTGTTTATGGCCATCGATCTTGCCGGTTACAACTGGGAAGAAGCCGATAAATTTAGAAAAGCTATCGGTAAAAAAATTCCTGAAGAGATGGAAAAACAACACTCCAAATTTGTGGATGGTTGTGTTGAGTTTAGTCATATTCCAAGAGACAAAGCGGAGGAACTTTTTAAACAGATCGAAACTTTTGCAGCCTACGGCTTCAACAAAGCCCACGCCGCTTCTTACGGTATCGTTTCCTACTGGACAGGCTATGTCAAAGCCCACTATCCTGTCGAGTACATGACCGCACTTATGTCTGTCGAGGCGGCCGACACCGACAAAATTGTCACCGCCATTGGAGAGTGTGAAACCTTGGGAATCAGAGTCTTGTCACCGGATATCAACGAATCACTAACCGACTTCACCGTTATCGATCTGGCCGAAGATCAGTGGCTAGATGAAGGCAGAGCCAGAAATACCGGCAAAGCAATTCGCTTTGGTCTCTCCGCCATTAAAAATGTGGGTGAATCGGCCATTAAAGCAATACTCTCAGCCAGAGACGGCGGCGATTTTAAGTCCTTTACCGACTTCCTGCGACGCGTCGATCTCTCCAAAGTAAATAAAAAAGTGGTCGAGTCTCTCATCAAAGCGGGCGCACTTGATCGTTGGGGAAATCGTGCCCAACTCTTAACTGCCTTACCTATCATCCGTGATAACACTGTCAGACTTCAGAAAGGCAAAGACTCCAACCAGGTTGGTCTTTTTGCTACCGTCGACCATACCGAGGATGCCACCGACCATCTTCCTGAAATTCCCGAAATGCCTCTTGATGAAAAACTAAAACTCGAAAAAGAACTTCTTGGGTTTTATCTCACCGATCACCCAGTAAAAAAAATAATGCGCATTGTTGCTAATCAAATTACCCATAAAATTAATCAACTAGACCCCACCCTTCATCTCAACCAAATTGTCACCATTGCCGGAGTTGTTTCTCGAGTTAGGTTGGTAAACACCAAAAAGAACAATTCCAAAATGGCCTTTATTACTGTCGAAGACGACACCAAAAGTATTGATTGTGTAATTTTCCCCAAGCTTTATGCCGAAAACCCCTTAAACTATCTCGAAGACACCGCTCTCATCGTCAAAGGCAAAGTTGATAACCGTGACGACAAGATCCAAATCGTTGTCGACTCCGTTGCTGTCATTGACACCAAACTTACTCCCCAAGACATGATTCACGAAATCTTCATCAAAAACGGCACTCCTACGGATCGTCTGGAAAAAGTGAGCGCCCTGCTAAAAGCTCATTTGGGTGAGCACGAAATCACCATTGCCCTCGAGTCCGGTAATAACCTTAAAAAAATAAAGCTACCCTACAAAGTCGATTACACCGAGGAACTTGAGAAACAGGTGGAAAAAACACTCGCGGGCTGATAAAATAAGTCGCTATGGCAAATCAAATCAAATGGCAGGACAAAATAGAGTTCTGTGTCGGAGACACCATTAAGGTATCTCAGACAATCAAAGAGGGTGACAAAACCCGTATCCAGGCTTTTCAAGGCATCGTTATCGCCATTCGTGGTGACGGCCAGGGTAAAAACTTCATCGTCCGCAAAATTGCTGTCGGTGGTGTTGGTGTAGAAAAAATCTACCCCATAAACACTCCTACGGTTACCGGTATCGAAATCATCAAAAAAGGTAAGGTCAGACGTGCCAAGCTCTACTACCTTAGAAATCTTCTCGGTAAAAAAGCTACCAAGATCAAGGACGTCTTTGTTCGCAAGGGTCAAATTGCAACCGTTGAGGTTCCAGTTGAAACAGCTAAATCAGAAGTTAAAGCAGAAACAACCAGATCAAAACCAGTCAAGGTAAAAAATGCCCCCAAGGTCGAGGTTGAAAAAGTCAAGAAAGTCAAAAAAGGACCCAAAAAGATTGTTCGCAAGGAACGTCAGTTTGTCCGCTAATCGGTTAAAATTGCTTTTGTGGAACCAATAAATTTTATTTTCATCAACGGTAAGGGTTCGTGCGGCAAAGATACTCAAGCAGATATTCTCCTTCAAACCTTAGGCAATAAAGCCATCAAACTCTCCACAGGAGATATTTACCGAGATGCTCGAGACGGCACCGGAGAATACGGTAAATATCACGACCTTATCGCGCCATATATCGCCGAAGTCGACAAAATGGGTGGTTATGTTTGCGATGAAGTTATCTTCAACATCGTTAAAATTGTCGTTTCCGATAAAATTTCCGAAGGCAAAGAAACAATCATTTTTACTGGTTTCCCCAGAACTCTTGGTCAACTTGAACTCGTGGACCAACTAGTATCTTCACTTGAAGGTTCAAAAAGCTACCATCTACATTTTGACATTAGTGATGAAACCTCGCGAAGCAGAGCTAGAAATCGCCGCTTATTTGCCAAACAAAATGATCTTCCTGTAAGACCGGATGATGAGGAAGAAGTCGTCGAGAAACGTCTTAAAAAATTTAAGGAAGCAACCTATCCCATGCTGGCTGAGCTTGATCAAGAAGGTAGGTTAATCAGCATCAATGCTGAAGGAACAATCAAAGACATTGAGAAAGAAACCTCGCGGCATTTTTCAAAAGAAAGGCTATAAAAAATGACGTCTCCCCGCACAGCAAGCTTTCAGCTTGGCGATGTACGGGGTTTCCTTGTCCATAAAAGCCCTTCGCATCGCTCCGTGCGGGCGGGCGCACGGGCGATATACCCTGACGAGAGCGAAAATTCACAAAGTGTGAGCTCACTATCACAAATTTGGAACTGATCTTCAATGAGTGAAAAGTTACACTTTAACAAACTTTAGCCAAATAAAATTACTTCTTTAGGATTGATCTTTCTCAAAAATTAGACAACTGGTTTTCCCATTACTGCTACATGCAATCTTGAGGAAGGTGATTAGAATACTGCTTCCATAAATGATAAAGATCCGCTAATCCAAAATGGAAAAATTAAGTAGATATTTTTACACAAGTAAACCCATTTCGCCACATAGGACTAAATTCCTGGAATACCTCCCCGTCATATCGGATAATTGTCCTACATTGACCTTCAGTGTTTTTTAGGCATTTAGGATCGTTTTGCTGAGGAGGTCTCATTTCATTCGTGTAATACATTATAAAAAATGGATATTCGGGTATTTTCATAGTCGATAGAATAAATTGTTGTTCTTGGGGCGAGGGTAAACGCCAATAATCCTGAGGATTATTGCTTCTTGTCTTTCCACTCGGATCAAGATAACTGCATGCTTCATTAGCTACTTCACCTTTAATCTGCCCCACCCACCCCCACGGCGGAAGAACCGTGTTTCCCGGTAAATCCATCCCGCTCTGAGTATTTCCGGGTCCGGGCGGTGCTACAAGCAATGTTTGACCATTTAAATGTAGGGTATACGGCTTCTCGCCAATGTGCGATTGCGCCAAAAAACTGATTATCCAATAAAACAGGAGCATAAATACTTGAATAGAAAATATGAAACGGAATGTGAGTATTTTCTGTATAAAGTTCGTTGCGTGAGTTATTAATAAATTTCTGCAAGCAAGAAGCAGAATAACATCAATAACAAAGACAACTATGCTGCCCATCAAAAACCAGTAAAAATCAGTTAGATAATCACGGCTGAAATAAATTGCTGCGGCCTGGCTAGTAGAACCTAGGAGTGCGAATGGGAAGATCAGAAGAAAAAGAAGGTAAACAAAGATTATTATAATATTGGATGCTGAATGCTTCATTCTGTGTTCACAAAGAACATAATGTCTTAAAAATGATTTTGTGATCCCGGCGGGAATCGAACCCGCGATATTCAGGATGAAAACCTGACGTCCTAGGCCGCTAGACGACGGGACCATGCGTTAGACAATGTGGGTCAGCCGGGACTCGAACCCGGGACACCCTGCTTAAAAGGCAGGTGCTCTAACCGACTGAGCTACTGACCCATCATCAACGCCATATATTTTACCATTGAACCTGACAAAAGTGGAATAAAAGATAGAATTTAATCAAAAGATAGGCATACGTATCAAACTGTGTACAATAAATTAAATGAAAGTCTTAGGCATTGATCCGGGAACCGGTAGGGTAGGCTGGGGAATCGTAAACCATGAAGGGGGAGTTGATTCCCTTGTAGAATGTGGTTGTTTTGAAACTAAGGCAAACTCGGAACTTCCCGAAAGACTTCTAAAAATATATCTGTTTCTTCAAGATCTAATTAAAAAACACAGACCCAATACTCTGTCTGTCGAATCTCTGTTCTTCGCCACCAATGTTAAGACTGCCTTTGATGTTGGTGCCGCTAGGGGAGTAATACTCCTAGCAGGGGAGGAGGCCAAAATCCCCATCTTTCAGTACACCCCACTTCAAGTTAAGTCTTCTCTTGTCGGTTATGGTCAAGCTGATAAACATCAAATCCAGTTCATGGTCACCAAAATTCTTCACCTAAAAGAAACTCCTAAACCGGATGACGCTGCCGACGCCGTAGCCATCGCTCTCACCCATTTATTTCACCACCCAAACCCATTAAAAATCCGAAAATAGGCATGCTATACTGGCTATATGATTGGCTATCTTGAAGGCACTATTAAATACGCAACGACCGGAAAAATAATCCTTTTTGCCAACGGCATCGGCTTTACTGTTCACCTTCCTTCAAATTTAAATTTTTTAGAGAACCAAAAAGCATCTCTATATATTTACACTCACATCAGAGAAGATAACCTGGCCCTTTTTGGATTCAAAAACCCTGCTGATCTAGATATCTTTGAACTCTTACTAACCGTTTCCGGAGTCGGTCCCAAAATTGCTTTGGCCATGCTTACCTCATCAACGGAAGAAAAAATCAAAAATGCTATTACCGAAAGTAATCTCGCTTTTTTCTCTTCAATTTCTGGCGTTGGCAAAAAAACTGCTCAGAAAATAATTCTCGATCTTAAATCAAAAATTGGTAAAGGTGACGTCAACATGAGCAACCTCGAAGGAAACTCGGAACTTATTGACTCACTAACAAGCCTTGGTTTCCAAAAAGGAGAAATCTCTTCCGTCTACTCTCAGATTGACTCTTCTTTGCCTTTGGGAGCACAGGTTAAATCAGCTTTAAAATTACTTCGAAAATGACCACACAAAAGGACTCCTTTAACATTCGTCCTTCCGGTTGGTTAGATTTTTTAGGACAACCCCAAGTTGTTCGGTCGCTACAGATTGCCATTCAGGCCGCCAAGTCCAGACAAGAACCCATGGAACACACTCTACTATATGGTCCTCCTGGTCTGGGAAAAACGACTCTCGCTCACATCATTGCCAACGAAATGGGAGTCAATCTTAAAATTACCTCCGGTCCGGCTTTAACCAGAGCCGGTGACCTGGCCTCCATTCTTACTGCCCTCGAACCGGGTGATGTTTTGTTCATTGACGAAATTCATCGCCTTAACAAACCGGTCGAAGAAGCTCTCTATCCCGCCATGGAAGACTATGCCATCGATATTATTCTCGGCAAAGGACCGGCCGCCAAAAACCTTCGCTTGGATCTCAATCCTTTTACTCTCATCGGAGCTACCACTCAAGCCGGGAAAATTAGCTCACCCTTGAGAGATCGTTTTGGAATTGTTCATCGTTTACGTTTCTACGAACCGGAAGAACTCAAAGGTATCATTCTCAAAGCTGCTCAAAAACTCAAACTAAAACTTGACGAGGACTCCGCCCTGGAAATCGCCAAGCGATCTCGTGGTACGGCTCGTATTGCTCTAAAGCTTCTTCGACGTGTCCGCGATTTTAATTTAGTTGAACACGACTCTAAATCAAATCTAGACATTACTCAAAAATCTCTTGAATTCTACGAAGTCGACAATGAAGGGTTGGATGCCACCGATCGTCGTCTCTTGGAGGCCATCATTAATCAACATGCGGGCGGACCTGTTGGCTTGGAAACCTTAGCCGCTATTATCTCCGAATCAGTTGATACCATAAGCGACCTCTACGAACCATACCTCCTGCAGTCCGGCTTTTTGTCTAAAACTAGTCGTGGTCGAGTGGCCACAGACAAAGCCTATCAACACCTCGGAAAGACCAAGCCCTTATAATATTAGTGTGTCTCTTGTTGCCTTACTCATTAGCCTTTTAATTTATCTGGCGTCATTTAGCAATACTCTGGCGATTTCGGATCCTCTTTCCATACCCAATAACAAAATCGGCATTCACGTTCTCTTTCCCGACGAAGTCGATTCTGCCGCCAAAGTTGTTAACAACAACGGCAAAGGGGACTGGGGTTATCTTACTATTCCCATTCAAGCCTCAGATAGAGATCGGGTCAAATGGCAAAGATTTTTTGATCAAACCAAAGACAAAAGAGTCATTCCCATCATCAGAGTTGCCACGGTACCCGAAGGTTCAAACTGGGTAGAGCCAAACAACTATGACTTAGTTGATTTTGCCAACTTCCTCGGTGATCTCAACTGGCCGACGGAAAATCGTTACATCATTATCTTTAATGAAGTTAATCGTTCGGACGAATATGGCGGTTATGTCTCACCGGAAAAATATGCGGACATCTTAAACAACGCCATCGACATTTTTAAAGCCAAGTCTCCTGACTTCTTTATCCTTCCTGCCGGTCTGGATAACGCCGCCTCAAATAGCAAGACATCCCTAAACTGGCGTCTTTATCTCGAAAGAATGTATCTGCGCCACCCCGATATTTTTAATAAAATTGATGGATGGACTTCTCACGCTTACCCTAATCCCGATTTTTCCTCAAGACCTGATAAATCCGGATCAAATAAAATTGACTCTTATCGCACCGATCTCCGCTTCATTAGACTTTTCAGTAATAAAAAACTTCCTGTTTTCATCACCGAAACCGGTTGGTCAAACAAGAATCTTTCCGATCACCAGATCGCTCTCTATTACCAGTACGCCCTCACTCATCAGTGGGCAGATGGAAACATTGTCGCCATCACCCCGTTTTTACTCAACGCTCAAGAAGGAGCTTTTGAAACCTTCAGTTTTAAAAAAGAGGATGGTTCTTTAAAAGAATTTTCCACCACTTTCAGTTCCTATGCTACCAAAGGAGAACCAAAATCCTCGGTCATTTCCGAATCAAAGATAGCCACTCCCTCATCGGGTATAAGTATCACTCCGGTAATACCAACTGGCGAGAACTCTCAAGCCATTCTCATTAAGCTTTACAATAGTTTAAAGTCCCTTATCGGGATCTTTGGCAAATGATCATTCTACACGGCGAAGACGCCAACAAATCATACGGTAGACTCGTTGTTCTTACCGAAGAACTAAAGTCAAAACAAATAGAGGTCATAACTTATGACGCCACCGAACTGGACATCACTCGTCTTCGTCAGGAGATTAGTTCAAATGGCTTGTTTGGCTCCTCAAAATGTTTTGTCATCAAAAATCTGCTCAGTGGTACCAAATCCAAAAATGTCGATAAATTACTTGCCGTCATCAATCAGGAAACAGATCACGAAATAATTCTTTGGGAAAACAAAAACCTTTCGGCTACGATACTCAAAAAATTTCCCAAGGCCAACATCGAAGGCTTTTCAATTAGTCCGGTCATCTTCAAGTTTCTCGACTCACTTCGTCCCCACAATACCCAAAATATTCTTCTTTCTTGGAAAAAATTGCTTAATGAAGGCACCGAACCGGAGTTTGTTTTTGCCATGTCTGTTCGTCAAATTAAACTCTTGATCCAAGCCAAGTCCGGTCCATCATTTATCAAACTGGCTCCCTATCCAACGAGATTAATTACCCAACAAGCCACCTATTTTACCCTTGATCATTTACTCACTTTGTACAAAATTCTCTCCGAAATTGATATTAAGATTAAGACGGGCACGAGTAGTAATACCATCGATAACCTGTTGACAAACTTTTTCCAAAAAATCTAAAATGGTAAGTAGAAATAACATTATGAAAAAAATATTAATTTCTTTACTTCTTTTATTTGGCGTCTTACTTTTCCCAACACCTTCCTTTGCCAAAAGCTACACCATCGATAATGCCGACATTGATATTGTTATTAACAAAGATGGCTCAGCCAATGTCCAGGAAACTCGTACCTATACCTTTGTTGGTCATTTTGAAAATGGTTGGTGGTCTACCGGAACAAAAAAAGCCTGCACCAATACCAAATGCGATCGGTTGGTAATAAAGGACCTTCAGGTTAAAGAAGGTAGTACTCCAATAAACTTCACCACCAAGATAGAAAACAATCAGCAAACTGTCAGTTGGAAATATACTGCCGATGACGAAACCAAAGACTTTACTGTCGCTTACACCATTGAAAATGCCATCAATAACTATCTCGACACTGCCGAGTTTTACTGGCAGATCATTCAAGAGGGTTGGGGAGTTCCAACTCAAAGTCTAATTACTACCATTCATCTCCCGTATCCTTCCCCAGACGAATCCTTAAAAGCTTGGGGGCATGGGCCTCTCACCGGCAAAGTGACTATTCCCAACGCAACTACTATTGTTTTTTCTGCTCAAAACATTCCGGCCGATACTTTTGTCGAAGGTCGTGTTCTCTTTCCCAGACTTCCTGGAGTTAATACCGAAAACGAGAACGCCCTCGAACGTATCGTAAACGAAGAAGCAAACTGGATAAACGAAACCATTGCGACTGCAAAATCCTCGAAAAGACCCATCAATTATGTCCTTATATATATCATATTATCTACCTCTGGTCTCTTGATTTTAGCTAGATTTATTTACTGGCTAGTCAAGTGGAGAAAAGTAGGCAAAGATCTACCTCTACCTGAAGTTAATCTTGCTGGTAGTCTTCACGAACCGCCCTCAGACATCGAACCTGTTCTGGTTGAGGCTCTTCTCAGTCCGTTCTACACTCCCTCCGCTAAGTCCATCACGGCGACAATTCTTGAACTCTGTCGCAAAAAGTTACTAAAAATATCTCAAGAATATCGCGGTCCGGTTTTGGGAATTTTTCCTCAAGAACCGGAGATTTGGTTTGAGTTGCTGGAAAACAAAAAACAGACCCTCACTCAAAACGAAGAGGATATCATTCACCTGCTTTATCTGGATGAAGAACCAAAGATTTCTAAATCAAAAATGCTCAGTAAGCTGAAATCTGATACTGGCGCCCGATCACATTTTCAGTCATGGAAGTCACAGTTTGAAGGTGTCTTGTTAAAAAACGATTTCCTCGACAAAAAAAGTCATACCATGCAAAGTACTTTAGCCATCGATATTGTCATTGGTTTTGTTTTTGGAGTGCTATTTTTAATCATTACAAAATCTGCTTCTCCAGAAGACCCTACCACTCCCGTAATTATGACCGGATTACTCATCCAGTTTATTATCTTTACTATCGCCATCGCCACCCTTAGCGGTTTTATGGATCGGCTAACTCCTAAAGGTGCTCAAGAAAAAGCTTCCTGGCTCGCCTTTAAAAAATATCTAGAAGACTATTCTGTTACCAAAAAATCTCCACTCGAGTCCGTCATTATCTGGGAAAAATACCTTGTCTATGGTGCCGCTTTGGGTATATCACTTAAAGCCCTTTCGGAACTACCACTCAAGTTTGGTGATGAAGCCCAGTCTTCATTTGTTTATCTGGCCGCTATGAATACCTCGGGAAACAACTTTGATTTGTCTTCAATCGGGACAGGTCTTGAATCTGTTAGTACTTCATTTGCTAGTTACGGCGCTTCTGGTTCAGGAGGAAGTGGTGGTTTTTCAGGAGGCGGCGGTGGAGGCGGTGGGGGTGGTGGAGGCGGTGGCATGAGCTAGCCGGAATCATGTAAGATTAATTACATGAAGTGGCAGGGATTATCCAATACGGAAATTCAGGACAAAAGAAAAATATACGGTAGTAATACTTTGCCGGAAAAAGAACCGACAACTTGGTTTTCTATTGCCCTTAATCAATTCAAAAGCCCCTTAATTTACATCCTTCTTTTTGTCATTGCTGCCTCCCTAATTTTCAGAGAAATAGAAGATGCCATTCTTGTTTCTGCAGTGGTATTGCTCAACGTATTCATGGGTTTTTTCCAAGAATATGGCGCTCAAAAAACTCTTAAAAATCTTCACAAGATTGTCCAACAGATGGTTCTCGTTATTAGAGAAGGACAAAGACTCAATCTTGATGTCAAAGAATTGGTACCAGGAGACATCATTCTGCTTGGATCTGGAGACAAGATTCCGGCAGATGGCACTGTTCTTGAAGGTTCAATTTTTGTCAGTGAAGCAATTCTCACCGGAGAAGAAGAACCTGTTGAAAAAGACGAGCACATAAAAAACAATCGTCTCTTCATGGGAACTGTTGTCCTCTCGGGTAGATGCACTGCCAGGGTCGAAAAAATTGGTGCCGCAACCGAGGTCGGCAAGATTGGTGTCAGTTTGACGGAAATTAAAGAAAGAAAAACACCTCTTCAAATTAAACTCGAATCATTCTCCCAAAAACTAGCTCTCTTAGTTGCCATTATGGGTGTTTTGATATTTATCATCGGGGTTTTAAACAGTCATGGCATTTTTGAAATGATACGTTTTTCCGTCATACTTTCAATTGCCGCCATCCCCGAAGGACTTCCCATCGCCGTAACAGTCATTCTCTCCTTGGGTATGAATCGAGTACTAAAACGTAAAGGACTGGTCAAAAAACTTCTCTCCATTGAAACTCTTGGCTCAACGTCAGTGATTTGTACCGATAAAACCGGCACCATTACCGAAGGCGTGATGAGAGTTGTCATGGTTGACACTAAAGATCAAGAGAAGCTTCTATCTGGCCTTGCGGTATTAAATACCAGAAGAACAAGTCTGGAAATAGCTACTTGGGAGTATCTCAAAAAACAATTAAAAATTGATCCGCAAATAGTAATTGATAAATACAAAATCCTTCACGAAGAAATTTTTGAAAGTGAAAAAAAATATGCTCTGACCATGGTTCAAAGAGGTAAAAACAAAGAAACATTTATCTTGGGAGCACCGGAGATTATTCTCAAATTTTGTCAGGATGATCCAAAAACTAAAATTAAAATAAATAACCAGTTCCTTCAATGGACTGGTGAAGGTCACCGGGCTGTAGGTTTGGTACACAAAAACAATATCTCAAAAACAAAAACGGATTTCAGGTGGTTGGGATTAATCGGGATTGAGGATCCCATTAGACCGGGAGTTAAAGAAGCCATCAGCAAAGCTATAAGTGCCGGCATCAACGTTAAGATTGTCACCGGTGATTTTAGAAATACGGCCGAAAAAGTATCCGAAAATATTGGTCTTGTCATCACCCGAAACAGCGTTATGGAAGGCGAGGAATTGGAAAAAATATCAACTAAAGATCTGGGTTCAAAAATTGACCATATTAATTTATTTTGCCGTGTTTCTCCACATCAGAAATTAAAAATCATCTCTGTTCTTCAAGAAAAGGGGGAGGTAGTTGCCATGACGGGAGATGGAGTCAATGATGCCCCGGCCCTAAAAAAGGCTGACATTGGGGTAGTGGTTGGCTCGGCTACCGATGTTGCCAAAGACTCGGGAGATTTAATTCTTTTGGATAATAACTTCAAAACCATTGTTTCCGCTTGTGAAGAAGGCCGCATAATTTATCAAAATATCATTAAGGTAGTGGGTTATGTCCTTTCAAACTCTCTCGCCGAAATCGTACTCATCGTTGGTGCCATGATTCTCAACATTCCCTTCCCTCTGACTATTGTGCAAATTCTTTGGCTTCACCTCATTTGTGACGGTCCACCGGACATTGCTCTGGGGTTTGAACCGGGAGACCCCAAAATTATGGAGGAAAAACCAAACAATCATCAGAAGGAAAATATTCTCAGCCGCTCCATGCTTTTCCTCATCTTTGCCATTAGTCTCACAGCAGGGCTAGTCTCACTTGCAATATTTTCTCAGCAATTAAAATTTGGAGATCTTGATCTGGCACGCACCACCGTCTTCGGCATCATTGGTTCCATTGACCTCATCTACGTCTTCGCCTACAAAGACCTCCGCAAACCGGTACTCAAACTTCAAAAAATATTTAATAATAAATTCCTTCTGCTGAGCATTCTTTATGGCTTTACCATCCTGCTCTTTGGTATCTATCACCCCGCTGCTCAAAAATTATTACACACCGTCAGTCTTCCTCCATCAGCCTGGGTATTGATCATTGGTGTGGCCTTGCTTACAACCCTTTGGGTTGAAATAGTTAAGAAATTTAGGAAAATCTACTGAATCTATGCTACAATATCCCATATTGTTCTTACGGCCGAGCATTTAGCTCGTCTTGCTTGACGCTCTCACGATTGTCCAGCTAGTATTTTCCATAGGACAATCGGGGAAAACCCCCATTAAATATGTTTAACCGTCGCCCTTCTGGCGGACGTGGCTATTCTAGTCATGGTTCAAATCGTGGTGCCAGCCACTCATTTAATAGAAATTCTTTTAGCAACAAGAGAGCTCGTTTCATGCCTAAAGCACTGGACCCTCGCATGTTTGTCCGAGCTGCTATGCCGGAAATTCAAGAGGAAATAATTACCCAACACACCTTTGAAGATTACGGTCTTTCTGAACAAATACTACGTAACGTCAGGGCAAAAGGCTACGTTACCCCAACCCCCATTCAGGATCAAGCTCTCGAAGCCGCCTTGTCTGGTAGAGATGTTTTGGGTTTAGCCGACACCGGTACTGGTAAAACCGCCGTCTTTGCTTTGGCGGTCATCAAAAAGATAATTGAAAACCCCAACGACACTGCTTTAGTGGTTGCCCCAACCAGAGAGTTAGCTGTACAGATTAGAGACGAAATTAGATCTCTTTCTGGTGGACTCCAGATATATGCCAGTCTCTTCATTGGAGGCTCGGATATAAGACGTCAGCTAGATGAACTCAGACGTCGTCCCAATGTCTATATTGGCACACCAGGACGCCTCAGAGACCTCTATAATCGCCGTGCTTTAAATCTAAACGATACTCGTACTGTTGTTCTTGACGAAGTCGACAGAATGCTCGACATGGGTTTCGTTCACGAAATTACCGAGCTTCTCTCCTTCTTACCGGAAAATCATCAAACTTTACTTTTCTCCGCCACAATTGACCAAAAAGTTGAAGGCATTGCCTTTCAATTCATGAACAATCCCGAAAAAATCTCCGTCAAAACCAACGCTGGCTCCCTGAACGTTGATCAAAACATTCTTAGAGCTTCCGGAAAACAAGGCAAATATGCCGTTCTAAATGATTTACTGTCCAAAGAAACTTTTAGAAAGGTCCTTATCTTCGGTCGTACCAAATATGGTGTCGAAGAAATTGCCATTACCTTACAAAAATCAGGTTTTAACGCCGACTCAATTCATGGTGACAAACGCCAAAATCAGCGCGAAACTGTTTTAAGAAAGTTCAAGGAAAATCAAATCCGTATTCTCTGTGCTACTGACGTTGCTGCTCGCGGAATTGATGTCAAAGACATCACCCACGTCATCAACTTTGATCAGCCAGCCACTTACGATGATTACATTCATCGTATCGGCCGCACCGGTAGAGCAGGCAAATCGGGAATTGCTCTTACCTTTGTTGACTAAATCAACGAAAAAAACGCACGATTCAAAAATAATCTGTATTGGTATACTTTATCTATGCAGATAAACCCAAACATCTATCGTGGATATGATCTACGCGGAGTATCCGATGTTGACCTCTCACCGGAAATTTACTACACCCTTGGACGCGGCTATGCGACTTTTTTGACACAACGTCGTATTACTCTCTGTCCGGTAGGTTGTGACAATAGACTCACCAGTGAAGAATATAAAAACTCCTTTATCAAAGGATTAAACGATGGGGGAATCGACACCATTGACCTGGGTCTTTCCATGAGCCAGATAATTTATTTCAGCTCTTACGAATACTTAACCAAGGCTGGCGCTATGATCACCGCCTCCCACAATCCCAAAGAATACAACGGACTCAAGCTATCTGTCGGGTACTCCGATACTATGGTTACGGAAGAAATCCAAGTACTTAAAAAAATAGTCGACGAAGGCGCTTTCTCAAAAGGTCAGGGTAAAAATACCAAGAAAGATATCTTCCCGACCTATTTAGCAGAAATTACCAAATACTTTAATTTATTAAGGAAATGGAAAGTAGTTATCGATGGTTGTAATACAGGATCTGGAATATTTTACCCACAGATACTCAGAAGTGCCGGCTGCGAAGTTATTGAACAAAACTGTACCCCCGATGGTAACTATCCTCTCGGGAATCCCGATCCGACCGAAACAGAAGTACTGGAAAGATTAGCTAAAACAGTCACCGAGGAAAAAGCCGACATTGGTTTTGCCTATGATGCTGACGGAGACAGAGTCGCTGTTGTCGACAATACTGGACAAGTGCTTTGGATGGACACCATCGTTGCTCTATATGCTCAAGATGTTCTGGACTTTATTCCAGGAGCTCCCATCGTTTACAACAATCTCTGTTCCAAGGTTGTTTCTGAAACAATCGTAAACAAAGGTGGACTACCAATCGTTTCCAGAACAGGGCACTCATTTGTAAAAGCCAAAATTAAAGAAGTTCGTTCTCCCTTTGGTGGTGAACTTTCCGGGCACATCTTTTTCATGGACAATTTTTATGGTCATGACGATGCCGCCTACGCCTCACTCCGTTTATTAAGTTATTTAGAAAGAACAGATCAAGACCTTCACCAGGCAGTTGAAAAATTACCAAAATACTTTAGTAGTCCGGAAATTAAACTTGGTTTGGCTGACAACATTAAATTTCAATTAATTGCCGGACCAATTAAAGAAGATTTAATTAAATTAATTCCTTACGGAACAGTAAACGAAATCGATGGTATCCGTATTGACACGAAAGAGTCTATGGTCGTTGTTCGAGCTTCACAAAATGGACCGTACCTTACCACCAAGTTTGAAAGTAAAACTCTTGATGGTTACGATGAACTTAAAAGTGGAATTGCCAAAATATTTAAAAAATATCCGGAGATAGACTGGTCCACTGGTTCAAACACTTCATCTCTCTCCTAAGACTATTGAGTTGTCAAAGTAACTTGTATATAGTGACCTGATGGGCAGAGAAATCGTCGTCGGTTTACATTTTTATCAACCTCCAAGAGAAGCAACTCACCCAACGCTCTCGACAATCTCCACCGATCCCCAAAATAAAAACTGGACCGCCATCATCGAAAAACAATGCTATGAACCCTTGGCTCAAGAGGGTATTCTTAATAAAGTTTCCTTTGATATCTATCAGTCGCTACTGCTTCAACTAGAAAAGATCAATCCGGAAACCGCCGCGATCTACCAAAAAACGATGAAGGAGAACGGGATAGGGGAGGCTTTTATTCACCCGATACTTCCCGATCTTTCTTTGTCAGACAAGTCCATCGTTATTTCGGCAGGAGTTAATCGGTTTAAAGAAATTACTGGGGTTAATCCAAAAATATTCTGGCCTCCGGAAACCGCCATCGACACCGAAACTCTCCATGTTCTCGCCGACAACGGTTATGAAGGTTTTGTCTGTGCTCCGGAACAGATTATTCAAGCAAATGGTTCAGACTCAGACAATCAGCCAACAATTATCAATCTTGACCAAGGCAGACAAATAATTGCCTATCCTTTCGACAGGCCAATTAGCAATGACCTTGCCTTTAAAGAAAAACAAAACGCAGATACATTTACTCATACATATATTAAACCAAGGAGGGACGATACTCCTTCGAATCAAACACTGATTGCTTGGACAGACGCTGAAACATTTGGGCATTATTCTCCATTTGGTGATAAATTCCTTAAATATTTACTTGACTCCTCGTTACCAAGCATAGGATTATATCCTGTGTCAATTAATAATTTGAGTTTAGACAAATCAAAACTACCCACAGGGATAGTTAACGAAAGATCGGCATGGAGCTGTCCTCACGGTAATCTAATAAGATGGTCAGGGTCATGTAACTGTCACTTAGGACAAGACACATCCTGGAAAGAGCCGTTTGTCTCAGCGATGAATTTTTTAAACAATAAAGTCTCTGGTATTCTCCAAACCGAAATTGGCCAAGGGTATGAGTCAATGGTGTCTGACAATTTTTACGAGCTCTATGTTCATCCCGAAAAAGTTAACAGCCCAAAGAAAGCACTTATCGCCGCTAAAATATCATCCCTAATAGCCAAAACCAGCTGTGCTACTTTCTTTTCCAGTCCGGAAGTTTCCGGGAAAATCAATCTTCTCTATGCCTATCAATCTCTTCTCTATCTAAAAGATGCCGGTCTGGTTACTGCCTCCTCAAACACCGAAAAAATTCTTTTTGAAAAACTCGCTGCAGTTCGATACCCAAATGGAGAAAAAACTGCCTTGACTACTCTAAAAAAAATGCTGGATCGGTAGGATATTGGTATACTTAATTTACGCGATGAAAACTTTTCTTGACGATTCTAAGATATATGGTCAATATGACACTCTTGATGTCTATGATTCTATTATCTCAACCGGTCAACAGTTTGAATCTGCCTGGCACGACTCACAATTTGTTAACTTAAATTTTGAACCAGAAAAAATCAACAACATTGTTTTTGCTGGAATGGGAGGTTCAAACCTTCCAGCACACATTGTTCTCTCTCTTTCTCCTTTATTATTGAAAATTCCATTTGAGATCATCTCTAACTATCGACTTCCTCAATACACTACCAAAGATACTCTCGTCATTCTGGCAAGTTACTCGGGAAACACCGAAGAAATTCTCTCCTGTGCCCAAGACGCCTCTAAACGACAAAGTAAAGTAGTCGTCATCACCACGGGAGGAAAACTAAGAGACCTGGCCGTTTCTGAGCACTGGCCCTTAATACTACTAGATGAAAAACTGAACCGTTCGCACGTTCCACGTTATGGTATCGGTTTAATGCTCGGTGCTGTCATGGGTTTAACGATTCGTCTTAATAAGGAAGCCTTTCGTTTTGTCGACCCTAAAGAAATAGTAAGAACCATCGAAAGGACTCTCGATTTGCTTAAAAACAATCAACCATCAAACGAAAATCCGGCAAAAGAATTTGCTCTTAAAAACAAGGGTATGTCTCTTATGATTTTTTCCGCCAATCACTTATCGGGGGTAGGAAAAATTTCCACCAATTTTATCAACGAAACCTCAAAAACATTTTCTGCCTATTTCCAGTTACCGGAACTCAATCATCATCTTTTGGAAGGCCTAACTTTTCCTTTATCTCTCAAAGACCATACCCGATTTATTCTCCTCAATTCCTCCCTCTACCCGGAAATAATTCAAAAAAGATTTCAGATCACCAAAGATGCCCTAATCAAACAACATTACCAGCTTACCGTTATCAAACCAGAATCGACCGATATCACCGCTCAAGTATTTGAGTCACTGGTCTTTTTAATGATGATTAGCTATTATTTAAGTATAGTCAACAAGCAAGACCCCGGAACTAATCCTTGGGTAGACTCCTTTAAAAAACAACTAACCTAATGCCCAACCTACCTGCCCTGGTATTACCATTCAGTAAAATTCACAAGGATGACATCCCCCTCGTCGGTGGAAAAGGTGCCAACTTGGGTGAAATGTACAACTTCGGTATTCCTGTTCCCAACGGCTTTGTCATCACCGCTCAAGCCTACGAAAAAGTAATCGAACACAACGCTCTCCAACCGGTCATCAGAGAAATCATCAAACAAACCGAGGTGACCAATCAAAAAGAACTCGAAAAATCGGCCATTAAGATCCAGCGCCTCATCCAAACAGCCGACATTCCTGCCGAACTTACAAAGGAAATCTTCGAAAGTTATTCTAGTTTAAAACCGGGGGATAAAAATCCTCTTGTTGCCGTTCGTTCGTCGGCAACGGCCGAAGATCTTCCCGATGCTTCATTTGCCGGACAACAAGAATCATTTTTAGACATTAAAGGTGAATCAAATTTAATACAAGCCGTTCGTAGCGCCTGGGGCTCCCTTTGGGGTGCCAGAGCCATTTTCTATCGAGCCACCAAGGGTTACAACCACTTCAAGGTACTTTTAGCTATTCCTGTTCAACTAATGGTTCAATCCGACGTTTCTGGCGTTCTCTTCTCCGTTAATCCTGTTACCGGCAACAAAAACCAAGTTGTTGTTGAAGCCGTTTGGGGACTCGGTGACTTCATGGTTCAAGGTGTAGTTAATCCGGACCACTACATTGTAAATAAGTCCGATCTTTCTATTCATTCTCGCCAGAACGTTCCTCAAACTGTTATGGAAATCCACGACTATCCCAGCGGAGTCAAAAAGGTAAAAGTTCCGGAAAAAATGATCAATGCTCCCAAACTCACCGATGAAGAGGTAATTGAACTCGCAAAACTTTCCATGAAAATTCATCAGCATTATTACTTTCCCCAAGATAGCGAGTTTGCCATCGAAAATGGCAAAGTCTATCTGGTCCAAACGCGCCCCATCACCACCCTCGACATGAGTAAGGGCGCCAAACAAATATCCGAATCCCAGTTGGTGAATTTAAAACAACTAATCCAAGGAGAACCCGCTTCATTTGGCATTGGTTTCGGCAAGGTAGTAAAAATTAAATCTGCCAAAGAAATAGACAAAGTAAAAAAGGGAGATGTCCTTGTTACCGAGATGACCGCTCCGGACTTTGTTCCGGCTATGAAAAGAGCCAGTGCCATTGTCACAGACAAAGGCGGTCAAACCTCCCACGCAGCTATTGTTTCAAGAGAGTTGGGAGTTCCGGCTATAGTTGGTACTAAAACCGCTACCAAAATTCTCAAAGAAGATCAAATGGTTACCGTTAACGGCGCTACCGGCATTGTTTACAATGGCGTTCCTGAAAAAGGCAAGGCTGTTGCCGTTAAAGAGTTTAAGGAAGAAGAATTTCCCCAAACCGCTACCAAAGTTTATGTCAATCTAGGTGAACCGGAGCTTGCTTCAATCGTTGCTCAAGGAAATGCCGACGGCGTCGGTCTTCTCCGTGCAGAATTTATGATGGCCGAAATAGGTACTCACCCCAAGAAAATGATTCGTGATGGTAAAAGCCAAGTTTTTATCGAAAAGCTGGCCGAAAGCATTATCAAATTTACTCACAGTTTTGGAGACAGACCAGTCATATATCGCGCTACCGACTTTAAATCTAATGAATATAAGAATTTAATTGGGGGCCAAAACTATGAACCGACAGAGCCCAATCCTATGCTTGGATATCGAGGATGCTACCGTTACATTCTCGACGAACCGGTTTTTAATCTTGAACTGGAAGCCATCAAACTTGTCAGAAACAAGTATGGTTATAAAAACCTTCATCTCATGATTCCTTTCGTTAGAACGGTTGATGAGATGATCAAAGTCAAAAGAATTATCGCCTCCAGCGGCCTATCCAGATCCAACTCTTTCAAACTCTGGATGATGGTTGAAATTCCCTCCAACGTTATTCTTCTGGAAGATTTTATTGCTACCGGTATTGACGGTGTTTCCATTGGATCAAACGATCTCACCATGTTAATTTTAGGTACGGATCGTGACAACGAAACCGTCGCGCCCGAGTTTGACGAGAGAAACCCTGCCGTCCTTTGGGCTCTTGAGCACGTCGTCAAAACTGCCGCCAAACATCACATCACCTGTTCTCTCTGCGGTCAAGCCGCTAGCCAATATCCCGACCTTGTCGACAAATTAGTATCTTGGGGAATAACTTCCGTTTCCGTCAGTCCGGATGCCGTGGACAATACCAGAAGAGTAATCTCTTTGATAGAAAAAAGGCTACTTAAATAAAATGGCAAAAATAAAATCTGTTTATGCTAGAGAAATCCTCGACTCTCGTGGTAACCCAACCATAGAAACGACCATCTGGACAGATAACAACCACGGTTCAGTTGCTTCAATTCCTAGCGGAGCATCAACCGGAAGACTGGAAGCATTTGAATTAAGAGATGGTGATCCGGAAAGATTCAACGGTCTCGGAGTGTTAAAGGCGGTAGCTAATGTTAATCAAATCATAAGCAAGTACATCATCGGTCAAGACCCAACTCGTCAAAATAACATTGATCAAATTTTATTAAATCTCGATGGTACGGAAAACAAGTCAAAACTTGGTGCCAATGCCATGCTCTCGGTTTCACAAGCTTGTTTTGAGTTGGGTGCTGCTTGTGAAGACAAGCCCACCTTCCAGTACACCGCCGAAAAATATGGATTAGCCACCCCAACGGCTCTTCACTTACCAACTCCTATTTTTAACTTAATAAATGGAGGCAAGCATGGTGCCGGAAATCTCGATTTTCAAGAGTTTCATATTATTCCCAGTAGCCAGAAAAAATTTTCCGAATCTTTGGAAATTGGCAGCGAACTTTATCACAATTTAAAAAATATTTTAGTAGAGAAAAAAGCTATTCATTCCGTCGGTGACGAGGGAGGTTTCGCTCCCAATTTGTTCAGCAACACCGATGCCATCGAACTATTAGTAGAAACTGTTGAGTCCAGTCGTTACAAACTTAATCAGGATGTCTTCATTGGTCTGGATATCGCCGCCAATGGGCTTCTCAAAAATGGTAAATACAAAATTAGCGATGTCAAAGATAATCTTTCCGGTGAAAAGTTCCGAGACTTTCTCATTGACCTCAACCAGAAATACAGCTTATTGTCCATTGAAGATCCCTTCGGTGAAGATGACTGGAAAGACTGGTCTGATTTAACTTCAAGTGTTGGTAAACAGTTAATGATTGTTGGTGATGATCTCCTTGTCACTAACAAAAAACGCTTACTGGAAGCTATCGAAAAAAATGCTTGTAACGCAATTTTGGTAAAGCCAAACCAAATTGGTACTATTTCTGAAACTGTTTCGGTTATAAAACTAGCTAAGAAAAATAATTTTTCCGTTATTGTCTCTCATCGGTCCGGAGACACGGATGAAGATTTTCTGGCAGACTTCGCCGTTGGTGTTGGTGCTGATTTCGTCAAATTTGGTGCTCCTGGTAGGGGAGAGCGGGTTGCAAAATACAATCGTTTATCCTTCATTCAAGAATATCTTAGTAGTTTGCATGGATAAGAAATCGGTAATTCTCTGTATTCTCGATGGTTGGGGAATAGCTCCCCCTGGTCCAGGTAATGCCATAGACATTGCCAACCCAAAAACTTATAACTATCTGCTTCAAAACTATCCCTCAACTCAACTTTTGGCTTCAGGACCGGCGGTCGGTTTACCCGAAGGTCAAGATGGCAATAGTGAAACTGGTCATTTGAACATTGGTGCAGGTAGAGTTGTCTTTCAGGATTTAGCCTTGATTAATATGGCCATAGCCGACGGAAGTTTTTTCACCAACAGAGCTTTACTGGACACCGTCAAACATCTCTCTTCTTTTCAGTCCAATCTCCATTTAATCGGTATGATTGGCAACTCTGGTGTTCACTCCTACAACGAACACCTCTTTGCCCTATTGTTATTTGCCAAAAAAAATAACCTTCAAAATGTTTTTCTACATCTGATTACCGACGGACGTGATAGCCCTCCCGATAACGCCATCGAGCAAATAAAAATTGTTCAGGAAAAAATACGAGAGATTGGAGTTGGCTCCATTGCTTCAATCATTGGACGATACTATGCCATGGATCGAGATCTACGTCTGGACAGAACCCAAAAAGCTTTTGACTGTCTTACAAAAACAAATCTCAGGTCGGAACAAGATCCTTCTGCTTATCTAGAAAAATCCTACGCCGCCAATATTTATGACGAGTTTATCGAGCCCGTTTCCATTGGAGACAATTCCAATAACTCCAGAATCAAATCCGGAGATTCCGTTGTCTTTTTTAACTTCAGAACCGACAGACCAAGACAACTAACGGAAATGTTCTTTGGGTCGGGAATTCCCAATTTAAGATTTGTCACCATGACCAAATATCGCAAAGACTACCAAAATCCGGTTATGTTCTCTACCACTACGCTTTCCAATACCTTGGGGGAAGTCATTTCCAACCATAATTTAAATCAATTAAGAGCTGCCGAGACGGAAAAAATTGCTATGGTTAGCTACTACTTTAATGGCCAAAGCGAAGTTCCTTTTCCGGGAGAAACAAACCTCTTTATCGATTCCCAAAAAGTAACTACTTACGATCTCACTCCTCGTATGTCCACGGACAAACTCGTTGAGGAGTTTCAAAGAAAAATTAAGGAAGATAACTTTACTTTATCCGTCATCAACATCGCCTGTCCAGACATGGTTGCTCACACCGGCAAAATAGATAAAACCGTTGAAGCTATCAAGGCTGCTGATGACGCCATGGGAAATTTAGTTAATCTTTCCAAAGAAACAAACTCCTATTTATTAATCACCGCCGACCACGGTAACGCCGAAGAGCTACTAGACCTCAAAACAGGCAAGGTAAACACCCAGCACTCGAATTTTCCCGTACCCTTCATCGTCTATCATCCGACCGACAACAAATTTAAACTCCAGCCGGGAAAACTAGGTGATGTTGCTCCCACCATACTTTCGCTACTGGATTTCCCGGTACCTGCGGAAATGAACGGTAAGGATCTGATCTTAAGAGAAAAATCTCTTTAACTGCCGATAGAAATCAGCAAAACCAGCTCTCCTTTAATTCTTTTTTCTTTTGACGACTCAAGCAGTTGTGTCAAACTTCCTCTTATTATTTTTTGCGACACTTTCGTCAAATCCACAGCTAAACATGCGGGTGTATCCTTACCCATAATTGCAATTGCCTCAGGTAAGATTTTTTGAAGTCTCAAGGGGTTCTCATAAATAACCGCTGTCATTTTTGAAATTGTACCCATTTCTTTAAGAGTTGCTAGCACTGCTGTTCTTTTTCCAATTTTCTTTGGTAAAAATCCCACGAAGATATAACGATCGGTTGGTAATCCGGAAACAGCCAAAGCAGCGCTTTCCGCCGTTGGTCCCGGAACTACATCAACCTCCCAATTCATTTCTACGGCCTTACTGACCAGCTTATACCCCGGGTCAGAAATCAGAGGCATACCAGCGTCAGAAACCAAAACCACAGACTCCAATGAACAAATTTCGGCTAGTATTCTTGGCAGTATTTTGGCTTCATTAAAATCGTTAATAAATCTAATTGTCCCGGAAAATTTTTGCACATGTCCCATCTGCATCAACTTACTCCACAAATTATTAAACATTCTGCTGTCCTCACAAATTAAATACTTAGCTTCCTGCAAAGTTTTTAAAGCCCGAAGAGATATATCCTCAATATTACCTATTGGGAGTCCGACTATGGTTAGTTTCATAAATTAAAATTTGCGTATAACGCCAACGCACTTACCCTGTACTTTAACATTAATTGCGAAAATAGGGGACATAGATGAGTTTGCCGGTTCCAAACGGACTCTGGTTCTTTCGCGAAAAAATCTTTTTAAGGTAGCTAAACCGTTTTCTAGCAAAGCCACCACAATATCACCGTCCTTTACTCCGGCTGCATCACACTCTTCAATAATTACGTAATCATGGTCAAAGATTCCTTCTTCAATCATCGAGTCTCCCTTAACCTGTAAAACAAAGGCTCGTTTCTTGCCCGAAAGCATCGATGCCGCCACCTTCATGGAAGCATTAGGGTCAGTTAGCGGTTCAATTGGTCTTCCGGCTGCGATAAAACCTAGTATTGGTAACTCAATTGAAGCCGACTCCACGCTTCCACGATCAACCAGTGAAATTCCTCGAATTGCTCCCTCAAATTTTTTAATGATATTTTTCTTTTCCAAAGCTTGGAGATGTTCGTGAACGGTAGCCAGAGAAGAAACTCCAATTGCACCTGCAATTTCCGAAAGGGTGGGGGAGTAACCATTTTTTTGAATAAACTGGGAAATAAATTCCACGATCTGTCTTTGCCTTCGATAAAGTGTTACGGTCATAACTTCATTATTACCAAACAATACCCAAAAGTCAAGCGCTCGAAACTTCACCCTTGCGGTGATATAATCGCAACCAACAGACAATTTTGCATCTTAACAGGAGGGTATCGTGCTCAAAGAATTCCTAGACAGAATTTTGGGTATTAAAACCAAACCCCGTGTGGAAAATTCCCAGCAGGTG
The DNA here is from genome assembly GCA_049303575.1 of Microgenomates group bacterium. GTDB lineage: Bacteria > Patescibacteriota > Microgenomatia > UBA1400 > MFAQ01 > UBA2277. Next base: position 576,446 of record JBAQNH010000002.1, read on the forward strand.
CCTGAGGGAATTGAAACCCAAACAGGACCAAGAAAGGAAATTCTTACGGGAGGATTTGTTTATGTACATCCCGAAGAGTGTGAAGGCTATACTATGTTCACCGATAACATCGGCAATGCTGTTAAATTCATCCACTCGGCCAAAACACTCAAAGAAAAGAAAGAAAGAGAAAAACTGTACGAGGAAGTGGGTAAGAGGGAAGCACTCTATCTCGCCAATGCAATGGTAGCAAAAATACAAAAACATCTAGAATCAAATCAATAAAAAAACCACCCGATCACCCGATCGGGTTTTTTTTCGGGTAAAATATAGACTGTGGAATTTAAGATTAAATCGGACTACCAACCCACGGGGGACCAACCTCAAGCAATTGAGCAACTTTCCACAGCCATTTCTTCCGGGAATCCTCACCAAACTCTTTTGGGGGTTACCGGCTCAGGAAAAACATATACTGTCGCGAAAGTAATCGAAAAAACTCAACTACCCACTCTTGTCATCTGTCACAATAAAACTCTCGCCAGTCAGCTATACCAAGAGTTCCGTGATTTTTTCCCGGACAACGCCGTTAGTTACTTTGTCAGCTACTACGACTACTACCAACCGGAAGCATATCTTCCCAGCTCAGACACTTACATCGAAAAAGAAGCCGACATTAATCCGGAGATCGATAAACTTAGACTTACCACTACCGCCAACCTCTTGTCTCGTCCGGACAGTATTGTCATTGCCTCGGTCTCTTGTATCTACAACATTGGCTCACCAATAGATCAAGAAAAAAATATTCTTACCCTGGCAATAGGTCAGGTAATTGCCCGAGACACCGTACTTATGAGACTCGGTGATCTTCAGTACACTAGAACTAACGCCGAACTTTCTCGAGGCACTTTTAGAGCTATTGGTAGCACCGTTCAGCTATACCCCTCATACAAAGACATCGTTATTTCCATGGTTTTTGAAGGTAACATTTTAAAAACAATCGACATTCTGGATCCCTACAACTTTACAAAAACTGCCGACCCGGATCTTGAAAAAAGTGGTTTAATCACCATCAATCCAGCTAAGCTCTTCATTACTGATCCCAAAACACAAGGACAAGCTATCGACAATATTCGAAAGGATCTACAAACTCAAATCGAAAAATTTAAAAGCGAAGGTAAAACCATCGAAGCCTACCGTTTGGAACAAAAAGTTAACTATGACCTTTCTATGTTAGAAGAAGTCGGCTATGTAAATGGCATTGAAAACTACTCCCGTTACTTTGACGGACGTAAACCGGGAGAACCCCCATATTCCTTACTGGAATATTTTCACTACAACGCCAAAAAATTTCATAAAAAGGGTTTCCTCACCGTCATTGATGAATCACATATTAGTCTCCCTCAAATACGTGGCATGTATAACGGTGATCAATCAAGAAAAGAAAATCTCATCAATTATGGTTTTCGTTTACCTAGTGCCAAAGACAACCGTCCTTTAACTTTCACCGAGTTTCAGTCCCGCACACCACAAAACCTTTACTGTTCCGCTACTCCCAGTGATTATGAACTTTCTCTCTCGAAATCAAGCACCATTCCTACCGTAGCAGAGCAACTCATCCGCCCAACCGGCCTCTTGGACCCGGAAGTATTTGTCCGTCCTGTCAAAGGCCAGATCGAAGACATTAGTAGGGAAGTCCTTGAACGGAAACTTAAAGGGGAGAGAACTTTGGTTCTCACTATGACGAAAAAAATGGCTGAGGATCTGTCAGAACATCTCCGCGAAAAATACAAAATTAAAGTCGAATACCTTCACTCAGACATCAAAACTCTAGACCGAGCCGATATTCTCGAAAGTCTCCGTCTGGGAAATGTTGATTGTTTGGTGGGTATCAATCTTCTCCGCGAAGGTCTCGATCTACCGGAAGTCTCTCTGGTTGCCATACTTGACGCCGACAAAGAAGGTTTTCTCCGTACACCAACTGCCCTAATACAAACAATGGGTAGAGCCGCTCGTCACATCAACGGTCAGGTCGTTCTTTACGCCGATAAAATCTCACCCTCCATGGACATTGCAATGAAAGAAACTGCCAGAAGAAGAATTACCCAAGCCCTCTACAACAAAAAACACGGTATCACTCCCATCGGTATCAACAAACCCATAAGGGAAGCCTTGCTTCATCGTGACTCGAGCGGTCCAGCACCAAAAATCAAGGAACTTGCCGAGTTCGGTTGGACGGAAATTGAAGATGTTAATGCCGAGTCGCTTACTCCACAAAAGAAAAAGGTCTTGATAACTAAACTCAAAAAGATGATGACCCAAGCCGCCAACTCCTGGAACTTCGAGCTTGCTGCTCGCTACCGCGACACCATCCAAAGGTTGCAATAATTAGCGGAATTTACAAGCCGTAACAACTCTACCACCGATAGCGTCTCTGGAAGATGAAGTATCAATTTTTCTATCACCGATCGCTAGATCATCTGGATCAAAATTATTATTTTCCAGAAACTCCGCCAACACTTTCATTGCTTTCTTACCATAGAACTGACTTTCCCTAGTACGATTATCCAAGAGAATAAATAACTGTGTCCCTTTTTTGCAAAATCTTTCAATATCGCTCAGTAAACCTTCCTCAACAATGCTCTGTGGGTTTGGCGCCACCATCATTATTAAATCGACCTTTACATCCGGTAGTTCATCAGTATAGCCAGGTACAATTACTCTTTTTGTATCCTCGTCAATCCTTAAGGAACCTTTTCGAAAATCAATATTATTTGCGTTGATTGCCCGATCTACTCCGATCCAAAGATCACCCTTTCTTTGACTAACTGATAAATTAGTTCTCTCTCCTCCCGGACCAACATCCAAAACCACAAAATTTCTACCAACAAGAAGGTTCTCCATCTTTTCTTTCTTTTCCACGGCCCTCATATTACCAAAATCAACCACTTCATAACTTAGGCTACTGCTGATTTCAGTCTTCTTTGCTTTTTCCGAATTTTCGTTATTCGTTATTTCCATATCACCATTATAAGCACATTTACATTAACAGTCATTCGGGTATTTTAGGGTGAAAAATGTTAAAATATAGCGTTATGTCGGAAATCTCACCATCAACCCATCTCATCATCAGGGGAGCCCGTCAACATAATCTTAAAAATGTTGACCTGATAATTCCCAAAAACAAGCTGGTGGTTTTCACTGGTGTTTCGGGTAGTGGTAAATCCAGTATGGCTCACGACACCATCTATGCCGAAGGTCAACGTCGCTATGTCGAGTCTCTAAGCTCATACGCCAGACAGTTCTTAGGTGTTATGGATAAACCAGATGTTGATCAGATTGAGGGTTTGTCTCCGGCCATTCTCATTGACCAAAAACAGGGAAGTCACAATCCCAGAAGTACCGTCGGTACCGTCACTGAAGTTTACGACTATCTCCGTTTACTTTTTGCTCGTATTGGTCATCCTCATTGTCCAAACTGTGGCCGAGAAATTATGCCTCAAGACATTAATCAAATCTACAAAGCAGTTGTCGAGTTGGCTGTTTCCCATCCCTCATACCAAAAACAAAAGGGGACTAGGGTTATGATCATGGCTCCTTTGGTAAAAAATCAAAAAGGTGAATTTGCCGATTTATTTCCCAATTTATACAAACAAGGTATTGCGCAAGTTAGAGTTGATGGAAAAATTCTCTCGACCCAATCAACTTTAAGTCTTTTCAAAAATAATCGTCACAACATCGAAGCCATTATCGATAAACTGGTCATTGGCCAAGTAAACAACGGCATCGAATACGAAAAACAACGTTTGATTGACTCCATTGAACAGTCAATCAAAATGGCTGACGGTGAAAGCATCATCAGTATTGTTGACGATCCATCTCTTTCCTTTCCTGAGAATCCGGAAAAAATGGAGGATCATCTTTTTTCTCAAAAACTATCCTGTCCTGTTTGTAACATCTCGATTCCCGAAATAGAACCTCGTTATTTTTCCTTCAACGCTCCCGACGGGGCCTGTCCCGAATGTACTGGTCTGGGAACTAAAATGGTTCTCGACACGGACAGTATTATTTCTCCGACCCTTACCCTTTACGAAGGAGCTATCATTCCGTTAGCTTCTCAATTTGAAACACGTACTTGGTTGGCTAAACTCATTGTCGAAGCCATGAGTTCGGTAGATTTTTTACCTACCACTCCCTTGAGTCAAATGACCGAGAAACAAAGTCAAGCCCTGTTCTCCGGCACCGGAGATAAAATTTTCTCCGTCAAAGGCATTAACCGTCACGGAAAATCTGTTTCGTGGAAAAGTAAGTACGAAGGTCTCGCCAAAGAGTTTGAACGCCGCTATACCGAAACAAGCTCTGATGCTCTTAAAGAAGAAATCGAAAAATACTTAATCAAAAAAACCTGTCCTGTTTGTCAGGGAACCCGTCTCAAACCGGAAGTTCTTGCTGTCCACGTTGATGGCAAATCCATTAGTGAAGTAACCGCACAATCAATTGAGAATGATGTTGTCTTTTTTGAAGAATTAAATAAAAAACTTACTCCCTCGGAACAACAAATTAGTCTTCCCATTGTCAAAGAAATAGGGGACAGACTTAGTTTCCTTGTCTCGGTTGGTCTTGACTATCTGACTCTAGGTAGAGAGTCGGGTACTTTATCTGGTGGTGAACTTCAGCGAATTCGACTGGCAAGTCAAATTGGTTCTCGCCTTACCGGTATTCTCTATGTTCTTGACGAACCCACCATCGGTCTTCATCAAAGAGACAATGCCAAACTCATTAAAACACTTCAAGAGCTAGTTAATCTCGGCAACTCCCTCGTCGTCGTTGAACACGACCAACAAACAATGGAGTCGGCTGATCACTTGGTTGAGTTTGGACCTCAAGCAGGAGAACTTGGCGGCAAAATTACTTTTGAGGGAACAATCGAGGAAATGAAAAAGTCCGGCTGTATTACTGGAAAATATATTTCTGGTGTAAATAAAATTATCGCCAACAAACCCAAAAATCCACCTGAAAGCCAGGGCTCAATTCGTTTGTCGGGTTGTAACCATCACAACCTCAAAGATGTCGACGCCGAGTTCCCCTTGAACAGATTTATTGCTGTTACCGGTGTTTCCGGTTCTGGAAAATCATCTCTTGTCGTTGAAACACTTTACGAGGCCTTATCCCAAAAACTCAACTCTATGCACCGCAAACAGGACATTACCTATGGTTCTATCTTGATTCCCGATGCCGTCAAAAGAGTCTCTTTAATTGACCAAAGTCCAATCGGTAAAACTCCAAGAAGTAATCCTGCTACCTACACCAAAGTCTTTGACCACATTCGTTTACTTTTTTCAAACACTCAAGAGGCTCGTTTCCGTGGATACGGACCGGGACGTTTTAGTTTTAATGTCAAAGGCGGTCGCTGTGAAACCTGCCAGGGTGATGGTCAGCTGAAAATCGAAATGCAGTTTATGGGGGATATTTATATTACCTGTGACACCTGTAAGGGAGCACGGTTCAACGAACCAACACTGGAGGTTGAGTACAAAGGTAAAAACATCGCCGACGTTCTAAGTATGACCATGGACGAAGCTGCTATCTTTTTCAAAAACATTCCTACCATAAACAAAAAACTCGATACCATCCGAAAAGTTGGTTTGGGATACATCAAGATGGGCCAGTCAGCACCAACCCTCTCCGGTGGAGAAGCCCAGCGTGTTAAGCTTGCCACCGAACTAGCCAAAACCGGCAATGGCCACACCGTTTATATTCTCGACGAACCAACCACCGGACTCCATTTTGCCGATCTTAGCAAACTTGTCCAAACTTTAGTTGACCTGGTCAATCAGAACAACACCGTTATTGTCATCGAGCACAATCTTGACGTCATCAAAAATGCCGATTACCTCATTGATATGGGTCCCGAGGGTGGAAATGAGGGCGGAGAAATAATTGCCACGGGAAGTCCTCAAAAAATTGCTGATCACTTTGATACTGCTACTTCACAGGAATTAAAGAAACTTCTGTTGTAATATCAATTGATGATGAAGAGAGTCTCTGTTCTAACACAACTAATTCTCTTTATCGTCGCTTCTCTCATTTTTTCCCCCAAAGCCCTGGCCATCGTCAAGTTTAGTACCGATTTTCAAAGTTATTATCGTGTTGATCCCAGTGGAAATACCCACGTTTCTTTCATCATCAATCAAAAAAATAACCTTTCGGTTGTTTATGCTACGGACTTTGGACTCAACATCAACGAAACCAAAGTCTCCAATATAAAGGTCACCGATGAGGGAACTTACATCATTCCCGACGTCGTCAAAACCCTAAACCAAACAACTATTTCTTTCCCCTTTGCCAAAAAAGTCGTGGGCAAAGACAAAGTTCATTCATTCATCATCGAGTACGACACCACTGACATTGCCACTAAAGTTGGCAACACCTGGGAAATTAACATCCCTCGTCTGGAAACTGATGAGAATATCTCCGATCGAACTGTCGTCCTTGCCGTCCCTGACAACTTTCCTGTTCCTGCATACATCGATCCCAAACCCGACACAGTTAATAAAAATGTCTATTACTTCAACGGCAGTAACCTTGGAAACAAAACTATCAGTGCTGTTTTTGGACAGACACAATTTTATAAAGGGAACATTTCCTATCACCTAGTTAATGAATCAAAATCCAAAATTAACACCGAAATAGCTCTGCCTCCTGACACCGCCTATCAAACTGTTTATTACGAAAAGCTTGACCCCATGCCCTTGACCGTAATTTCCGATGAAGACGGTAATTATCTCGCAAGATATTCTCTCGAGCCAAATTCAAACATCGAAATAAAGTTAGCTCTATATATCAAACTCAACTTTACTCCCAAGGCTACCACCCAAACACTTTCAGATAAATTTCTTCTTTCCAACTCAACTTGGAACTTTGATAATGGTGTTTTTACTACCCCAGAGATACAAAATTTAACCACCCCAAAAGCAATTTTTGACTTTGTTGTCGACAAGATGAAGTACGACTACGAAAAAATAAATCGTCAAAAATCTCAAAAAACTCCGGCGGCCGAATCATTTATCAATAGCCAAAGTGCCATCTGCACCGATTTTGCTAATGTTTTTGTCAGCCTAGCGCGAAAGGTCGGTATTCCGGCACGAGAGCTTGAAGGTTTCGCCATTTCCGACAATCCCAATCTTAAGCCTTTATCTCTAACCCAAGATGTTCTTCACGCCTGGCCGGAGTACTACAACCAAGCCACCAAAACTTGGGTTCAAATAGATCCCACCTGGTCAAACACCACCAGGGGAATAGATTACTTTAACAAACTGGACTTCAACCATATTGTTTTCGCCATCCATGGAGTCAGTCCCGACTATCCGATTCCTGCTGGAGGATATAAATATAAACAGGAAAAAACCAAAGACATTGCTATTGATCCCGTTCAGTCTCTAACCTTCCCCGAACCAAGCTTTACAATTGCCAACTCAACTCAAAAGGGAGCTGAACTAATTTTTGAAATCACAAACAACTCCGGCGTCTCCTACACGGGGAACACCATTGTCGAACGCAACGAAGCTATGGCCGAAACAGAGCAAGAAATCACTGTCCCTCCTTTTGGCACAACCCAGTTAAAACTTAAGCTAACAAAACAGCCATTCATCGGTCAAATTAAAACAAAAGCTATAATCTACATCAATGGAAACCGTTTTGAACAGCCAATCACCATACAGCCAGCGATACCTCAGGTTGGATTTTTCTCCCTCATCGGAGTCTTTTTGGGACTCATTGCCTTCCTTGCCAGGCGTTTACATCTTCGAAGACACAAACAAAAAACCGTTATATATCGGTAAGTCGATAAGCGTCAAAACACGGATCAAGCAACACTATGAAGGCTTTCAAAGCGGCACGACTTCAGCGGCAAACTTCATTCCCAAAACCCATTATCTATATTTTAAAATCGTCAGCAACGATCTTGAAGCCGTTATTACCGAGGCCAACTTCATCAAAACATATCAGCCCCGTTATAACGCCATCACCAAAGACGGTAAATCTAATATCTACATCATCTTCACCAATGAACCGGACACCAAAATTAAAATCATTCACGCTACTGACATCCAAAGTTTGGAGCTAGATGACTACAAAAAACAAGTCTTTGGTCCTTACACTTCCGGCAGAGTCGCCGAAACCTTAGTTAAACTGAGCCGACGTATTTTCGGCTACTGCAACGCCCCCTTTAACTCTCAAGGAAGGGCTTGTTTTAATTACCATCTCCATCAGTGCCCCGGTCCTTGCCAGTTTCTCATTACTCCCAAACAATACCACCGCCATCTCGGACAAATCAAAAAATTTCTCTCTGGTCAATTTGTCCAATTAAATAAAAGTTTAAATCGCCAAATAATTGTGGCCATTAAAAAACAAAACTTTGAGTTGGCCAATGATCTGAAAAATAAAATCATGAGCCTTGACCAGGCGCTGAAAAACCAAAATTCCAGCCTTCTTTTGAAACTTTCCGATGCCACCGATCAGGTTCAACATTTGATTGTTAGTACCCTAAAACATCCGTTACTTTCGAAACCACCCGTAAGAATTGAGTGCTACGACTTGGCACATCTCCAAGGCGACAACTATGTTGGTTCCATGTCGGTATTTATCAATGGAACTTCAGAACCTTCACTCTACCGCCACTTTAATATCAAGGGAGAAAAAAGATCAGATCCCCATGCTATGAAAGAAATTATTTTTCGTCGTTTTAATCATCCGGAGTGGGGGAGACCGGACCTTTTGGTTCTTGATGGTGGAGTACCCCAACTCTCCATTGTCTCTTCAGTAATACCTCCAAATATTCCCACAATCGCCTTAGCCAAAAAGAGAGAGACTATTTATTTTTACGACAATAATTACGACAATAATAAAGTCACTTCTCTAAATCTGAATCTCGAAGATCCCGTCCTCAATCTCCTAAGGAATATTCGTGATGAGGCACATCGTTTTGCCACCACATTCCACATCAAAAAACGCCAAGAGTCGCTCCTGGCGTAATACTTAAGTTTGTCGTGAAGTAATCGACAAAATTTGGGCAAGCTCTTATATACTGGTATTATGAAAGCCTTTTTAAGGGCAATTTTAATCAACCTTCTCGTCGTCTATCTGGTGGATGCTGTTTATCCAGGATTCTCGATACTTCATGATGCCAAAACACTCATTACTGCCGCCGTTATTTGGCTCCTGTTAAACAAGATCGTGAAGCCGATTATCAAGCTCCTCTTTCTTCCGATTAATCTCATTACCCTCAACCTATTTTCCTGGGTTGTCAGTCTCATTACCCTCTTTTTACTACCCTTAATTGTCAGCGGGGTCAAAATTTCCCCTTATGATTTTCCGGGGTTTAGTTACCAGGGTTTTAGCATCCCCGCATTTCACCTCAATTTGTTCCTCTCATTTCTCGTTGCCTCCAGTTTTTTGAATTTATTTCACAACACAATCGTCTGGATTATCAAGAAAGACTCAGATTAGAGACGCTAGCGTTATAATTGACCCATGAAACTATCACTCATCGTTCAAATTCTCCTTTCGCTGGTCCTCATTGTCTTAGTTACTCTTCAATCAAAAGAGACCTCGCTCGGTTCTGGTTTCTCCTCGGTCACCCAGAGTGGCCTTCACACTAAACGTGGACCTGAAAAAATGATTTACTTGGCGACAATTATCGTCGCAATCGTTTTTGTAATATTTTCTTTCCTTAATATTGCTATCTGGAAATGATTAAGACCATAAGAGAGAGAGTTTGGTTCATCAAAGGCTTTCTCCAAAAATACAGTAAACAGATCGTTATTAGTGTCATTATCACGATTGTTTTTTCTCTTCTCGCCAACATACTCACCAAAAACACCTCCAGTAGGAGATCAGAAATTAAAATCGGCATCGTCGGTCAGTTCGGTGCCGGTCAGCTTCCTTCATATATTATCGATTACTTGAATGCCGGGTTAGTCTCCATCGACGAAAATCTTCAACCTGTCCCTGGACTTGCCGAAAAATGGGACATCGAAGACGGAGGTAATACCTACACCTTTTATTTAAAACCGGATCTCGAATGGTACGGAGGTGCAAAAGTTAAAGCCTCGGACATCAAATTTTCCATTCCCAACATTATTGTCGAAACTCAAGACCCCAACATTATCAAGTTCCGAATTCCTACTAAATTTGCACCCTTCCTCTCACTTTTAAACATCCCGCTTCTAAATTCAAAAGGGAGCATCATTGGAAACTACGATATTCGTTTGAAACAAAAAAGTTCGGGGATAATTACCCAGATCATTCTCGAATCAAACTCCCAAAAAATAGTTTTTAATGTTTTTTCTACTCCCAAACAGGCAATCACCGCCTTCAAATTAGGTCAGTTGAACTTAATACTAGGGCTACCTTCGGAATACTCAAGTGATCTAACCTCCTACGCCAACCTTGAGGAAAAGACTGATTTTAATCGTGTTGTAATGTTGGTTTTTAATCAAACAGATCCAAATCTAAAAGACAAAAATATCCGACAGGGGATTGCTTACGCTCTAAACGACAAGTCCTTTGGACAGGCCGAAGCCCTTACCACCATTAATCCAAACTCTTGGGCCTTTAGTCCCCTCGTAAAAACCTATGAATACAACATAGGGAGAACAAAAGAGCTCATCACTACTCCCGTCGTCCTGGAACTCGCCACAACACCAGAACTGCTTCCGGTCGCCGAAGTTATTAAATCACGACTAGACTCGGAACTAATAACCATAAATACCAAAGTCGTAACCTCCACCCCTGATCAATTTCAACTATTACTCACTACTTACAATATTCCCATCGATCCTGATCAATATCGAGACTGGCACTCAACCCAAATTACCAATATCGGTAAAGGAGCCGATGAAAAAATCGATAAGCTTCTGGAAGACGGCCGTATCAACTTAGACCAAAAAGAGAGAAAAAGAATCTATATTGAATTCCAAAAAACCTTTTCGGAAGAACTACCCGCTCTGGTTCTTTACCACCCAACCGTCATCGACGTCGCCAGAAACAAAGCAAACTTTGGAATCATAAGTAGCGGCGGTTTATAAGTTAGTGGACCCTGAGGGATTCGAACCTTCGACCTCCTCGATGTAAACGAGGCGCTCTAACCAACTGAGCTAAGAGTCCGACATTAGAGATATTGTGCGCGGGAGAGGACTTGAACCTCCACGCCTTTTAGGGGCACTAGCACCTCAAGCTAGCCTGGCTACCATTACAGCACCCGCGCATAAAACTCATCTGCTTAAAATTTCACAAATTTTATCTCTTTTTCTAGATAAACAGACGACATCGCTATTATAATACAGCTTCCTGATTAAAACCAACGATCTAGGTACATTGTGTGTGGGCGGGGAGGGACTCGAACCCTCATGAGTTGCCTCACAGCGTCCTGAACGCTGCGCGTCTACCATTTCGCCACCTGCCCAACCCTCATATTATCTCATTAAAACAGGCTCATGTGATAAAATACTTCATCCAAAACCCTTCAGGAGGTGTCCTTTGAGAATCGAAAAAGACATAAATGCCAGAACCCTAACCGAAGAACGGAAAAGGGCCTGTATCGCCTGCAACCTTCTCCAACAAGCTCAGCACCAAATTCGACTCCAACTCAAGCAAGCCATCATCGACCAAGACGCAGAGAAAATTACTTCTTTGCGTCGTCAACTCAAAAACAATCGTCGGGGCTATACCGGCCTTCGCCACCTGAACAAAGTTCTTCTTCGTCTCCGTCGATACATCTAAACGAAATCAGCCACTCCACAAGAGTGGCTTTTTTGATATAATCAAGGCTGTTGCCAAGCTAGCCAAGGTGGTCACGGCGCGAGTCTGAAAAACTTGAGATTGAGGTTCAACTCCTCAGCTTGGCACATTGCACAGCCTATGCGGGAATAGCTCAGTTGGCTAGAGCGTCTCCTTGCCAAGGAGAAGGTCGCGAGTTCGAGTCTCGTTTCCCGCTCATTTCGATAAAGAATTATCTTTTGGGTATAATATACCTACGTGAATAGTGAACATCAGCCACACCTTGAGTTTGAAAAGAATTTAATTTCAGAATATTTCAGATTAGGTTCAATCAACAAAGTCTTTCAGCAACACAAGTACAACCTTCCCATTTCCTTTGCCAGTTTTGACCGTGTTCTAAGTAAGTATGGCGTTGTTAAATCCGCTGGTCCAAACTCAAAACTTTCAGAATCACTTTTCATTCTCAGTCTCCTGGCAAACTACAAAATTCCTCTCGAAAAAGTCTATCATCGATTTGCACCAAAATCGATTCAGGTCTCCACCAACACCCTCCATCGCATTCTCCACTACACTCGTTTAGGACTAACTCGCAGACAGGGAGCCGCTCTAATTATCTCGCCAAAAGGTAAGCCTCACCAAGTTTTGCTTGGCAAAGATCTAAGCTTAACCAAATCATCACTGGGTAATAGGGGAGATCTCTCGTTGCCCATGGGTCACTCTAAAATTGGAGAACCCATCAAAGACACCATTGCTCGTATTCTTCAAAATGAGGTTTTTACCGATAAAGTCATAAATAAAACTTTTCCCTGGGAAGTCATTCCGGAGCATATTAAACCAGTAATGTACATTAACATTGCCGATATCCAAGTTTCGGTTTACAAGCTGGAGCTACCACAAAACCTAAATCAATTTTCCAGTTTCAAGCTTACAAAACAAAAATATACTCGCTTAGACAACCTACCCAAATCAAGTTTTCGTCCCGGAGTTAAAGATATTCTTAATCATTACTCAAATCTACGTACCAACAACTATTCAGAAACACTCGTTCACGACTCGGAGCTAAACGCCAAGATTTACGCTCTTGCCAAGGAGCCTGCAGAGTAATTCCTCGAAGCTAATGGTAAAATACAACTGGTATTGCCGAGTCGTCTAGTGGTAGGACGCCTCCCTTTGGAGGAGGATATCCTAGGTTCGAGTCCTAGCTCGGCAACTAAATAATATTCTCCCATACAGGGAGAATATTTTTATCAAAACGAAACCCAAAGAATCGTGTCTTCCTCCACAAACATATTGCTCTCTGCTGTAGATCTATGTATATTGATCTCATGCCTGAAGGATATAATTTTGAAACACCACAAGGAGATAATAGGATTGATGAACAGTTGCAAAGCCGCATCAGAAACAATATTAACCTTGTAAAAAACCAAGAAAAAACACCCCTCGACAGGGAGATTAGAATTTTCGGGGACACCTTTGAAATGATTGCTTTGGCGGAAAATCATCAGAATCATCCGGAAACACAGGTCCAACAAGATCTCCGAAAACTAATTGAAAAAATTTATCAAAATGCAGAGCTTATTCTAGGAACAGCTCACGAAAGACCAAGTAAGCCAGACAGCATCAGTGTTACTTTCGATAATCAGGGTAAACTGGTCATCGACGAAGTTGTTGAGCTCAAATCCTCAAACAACGCCTTTATTCACGGACTCAAAAAGGAACAACCCGCAAAAACCCTGGAAACTATTGGTGCCGTCGTCACCATCCTTAATCGACTCAAAAAAGGAGAGGAGACCACCAAAATACTTCCCAAAGACAGTGATTTGTCGTTAGACAAGAGAATCAAAAGAGATGTCGAGCTCAAAAAAATAAAGGAGCAAGTACTCTTAATCACCAAGGACAAAGGTCCAATTACTTTTTCTCCCGACATGATCTATCGCATTATTGTCCCCAAAGGAGAAGAACTACCCACCTTTAATTCTCGTCTCCTTGAAGAATTTGGTTATGCCGTAACCTTAAAAATTTCTCACAGCGACTACTCCAAAAAAGATATTCATGGAATCATTAATAAAATTACCTCCGAAGAGTCTATTTATCATTAACGAAAATTAGTTTAGAATGTCTTCTTATGGATAATAAAGCCACCCAAACAACAATACCAGCAGGTACAAACGAAGAAGTTACCAACCTCTTTACCATTGAAAACCTAATCAAAACCCACATCTCACACATTGAGACAGTCAAAACCGAGCTCAGCAAACAAGTCGAGATGATGAATGATATCCAAAACAACGACCCGGAATTCAAAGAAGCCGCCGACCAAGGCAAAGAAGTAAACAAAAAAAAGGCCGAAGCCAAACAAAACATTCTCAAATCTCCCTCAAATGCTTCTCTAAACCAAAAAATCAAGGATATGCGCCAAGAACTAAAGGAACTTAAAGGGGCTCTATCAAACTACCTGCAGCAGTATCAAAGAATTGCCGACACCGACCAAATTGAAAGTGAAGACGGAGAAGTTCGCCAAATCGTCTATTCTGCTCGTTTGGTAAAACTCACCTCAAAGTTCGGTAAATAGTAAACTGGCTACAAATACGCTCTTATAGGGTGTATAATAACCAGGTTAATCGCTTGCCCGGCGGCTAAAAACCGCCCAAACCCAAACTATGTTAAATATCAGAAATATCGCGGTCATCGCTCACGTTGACCACGGCAAAACCACTTTAATCGACGCTTTCATTAAACAGTCTCACATTTTTCGTGATAACGAAGAAGAGATGACCGAAACCTGTCTTCTAGACAGTAATGTGTTGGAGCGGGAAAGAGGTATCACTATTCTTGCTAAAAATATTTCCGTTAACTACAAAGGTACCAAGATCAACATCATCGATACTCCCGGTCACTCCGACTTTTCCGGTGAAGTTGAGCGTACTTTAGGCATGGCCGATGGTGCTCTCCTTATTGTTGACGCCCAAGAAGGCCCCATGCCTCAAACTAGATTCGTTCTTAAAAAAGCTTTTCAGTTGAATCTCAAAGTTATTGTCGTCATCAACAAGATTGACAAGCCCAATGCCAATATCTCCGCCACCGAACATAAAATTGGCAATCTTTTCCTTGAGTTGGCAACCAGAGACGATCAACTTGAGTATCCTGTCCTTTATGCGGTCGGTAAAACAGGTAAGGTTTTCAAAACCATACCCGAAGACTTCAATCAGGAAGGTAATGTTATTCCCTTGCTCGATGAGGTTCTAAACTACATTCAGGCTCCCACCAATGACGAGACCGGTTCATTCAAGATGCTTTGTTCTTCTCTAAACTACGACAATCATCTCGGAAGAATCATGGTTGGCAAAATTTTCAGAGGAACCATAAAACCAGGACAAAAAGTTTTGTTACTGGGTGAAACTAATAAACCAGGAACCATCGAAAAAGTCTTTGTTTCCAAGGGTTTGGAAAGATGTGAAGTTCCGGAAGCCAGTGCCGGCGACATTGTTTCCCTTACCGGTCTTTCTGATGCCAAAATTGGTCAAACTATTTCCACAGTAGGGGACACAGAGTCTCTTCCTAGCGCTGAAATTACCGAACCAACCCTTCACGTCACCGTCGGACCAAATACTTCTCCCTTATGTGGACGAGAAGGTGAATTCACTACCGCCAGACAAATAGAGGAAAGACTAGCACGGGAACTGGAAACAAATCTATCCTTAAAACTTGAAAAACTCGAAAGTGGTAAATACCAAGTCTCCGGAAAAGGTGAGCTTCATCTCGCCGTCCTACTTGAAACCCTAAGACGTGAGGGTTATGAAGTTGAAGTTGGCAAGCCGGAAGTTATTTACAAAACCATCGACGGACAGAAATGCGAGCCTATGGAAGAAGTCAACATCGTCGCCCCCAAAGAATATCTCGGTACCATCACCCAAGAAATTGGCAAAAGACTGGGACAGCTTAAACACATGGATCCAATTAACGACCAGGAGGTTGAGTTTGTCTACATTATGCCTACTCGCACCATCCTTGGTTTAAGATCCCTTCTTCTTACCGCTACCAAGGGTACCGTCATCTTTAACTCTCAGTTTATCGACTTCGAACCAGTCGGTCCATTTCTCCCCAAAATGAGAAAAGGCGCCCTTATTGCCTCAGACTCAGGTGAAGCCCTTTCCTATGGCCTTCAAGCAGCTCAGGAACGTGGTGTCACCTTCGTCGAACCAGGTGAGAATATCTACGAAGGTCAGGTTGTTGGTATGAACCAAAAAGAAGAAGATATAGAGATCAACGCAGCCAAAGGCAAACATCTTACCAATATGCGTTCCAAATCCAGTGATGGTGTCATTCAGCTCACTCCGGCCATCAAATACTCTCTCGAACAATGTCTCGACTTCCTTGAGTCTGACGAATTACTGGAAATTACTCCCAAAAGTCTTCGTTTGCGCAAAAAATACTTAACCAGCATTGAACGACGTCGACACAGAGAAGAACTAAAGAATATTTACTAAAACAAAAACCCTCCTAAAAAGAGGGTTTTTTGTGACCCGGCCGCGACTCGAACGCGGGACCTACTGCTTAGAAGGCAGTCGCTCTATCCAGCTGAGCTACCGGATCATGGTGCCGAGAGAGGGGGTCGAACCCTCATGGGATTGCTCCCACAAGTTTTTAAGACTTGTGTGTATACCATTCCACCATCTCGGCGCACACGTATATTTTAACTCAAAAAAATCTTGAGTGGCTAGAAGATGGGGTTTCGCCAGCCAGAAAATAGTTTAGTCTATCAACAAAAAAACCCGGTGATGATAGTCTCTCTAGCAAACCAAATAAAACACTATTTAGCTTGCGAGAGAACCCTTCAATTACCTTACTAAGGTTAAACCTCCTTGTTTATTATGTGTACAAACTCGTTATTCTCCAGAATAATTTTAGGGAGAACAACAGGTTTAATATCTACACCTTCAAAATCATTTGGCTTTATTGCCACAAAACCCAAGTTATGTGAATTACCGGACTTTATCTCACTTAAATTCAAACTTATATCTATATCAACACGATAAACTAGTGCAAGTTCGTGATATTTTCCACCTCCCCCAGGTAGAACAAAAAAATTCTCAATTACAGCTACCAATTTTAAATCATTACATTTCAGTCCAATTTCCTCCATCAGCTCTCTTTTTGCCGACTCAGAGGAGTCCTCATTAATACTTGCTTTTCCACCAACCGCAAATAAATATCCATCCCCAGATTTTTCAAAAATGTAACCATCAGGTGTATTTAAAAGTACAACTACCCTATAATTAAAAACCGTATCTTCAACAACGAACTGTAAATCACCTTTTTGCATGGTAATTGTAAGTATAAAACAATCTAAATAAGAAAAGTGAACTAGATGATAAGTGTCAAAAGATGACAGAGTAAAGCATTAGTGAGCGGGTGAGGGGAGTCGGACCCCTTTTATCAGGTTGGAAACCTGGAGTAATAACCGTTATACGACACCCGCATAACCCCTAAATTATATCAAACTTTCACGATTATCCAGCTACAGCATCAACCCACCCAAGTATACGTCTATGGAGTGATACTCCAAATTTTGTGTCACCATTTGCCAAAACACGCAATTGTACTGTACCGTGTGGCAATTTGTGTTTACTATGTTTCTCTTTTCTAATATCAATCTGTGTTTTTCCAAATTGTTTTATTGGAATTCCGGAAACACTTGACCAATATTCCATATCTTTGTCAATGTTGTTATCAGGATACGAGTGTAAAGCTAAAGACAGATTGTTCATGGTCAAACCAATTACCTCGACAAACCATTTGACTGCAATCTTAATTACTCTCGGATCAGAATTAGTAATTCTCACAGACTCAATCATTTTTGTACCCTCACCTAGGTACAATCCTATTCCAAATAGCCACAAGTCTCTCGAAGAGATAACACCAATTTCCTTAATTGCAGATTTATGAATCTCTTTTATACTATCCAACTTTTTTTGATGCCTATTACTAGCGGACAAATTAGTTCCATTGGCGATTCGTTCTAAAGTAATCTTGTTAGGAGTGAAGGGAATCATTTTCAACCAATCGCTTAGTGTACTTCTTGGTAATTCAAGATCCTTGTGAATGTAAGAATAGGAAAATCCCTCTTTTCTCAATGCTATCGCTTTTTCTCTAAGAATTTTTCTATCCTGGACAGCCATATACATCTAAGTATACCAAATAACGTGTACGTAATAGAGAATTACAACAATTATTAAAAACCTCCAGTTGTCGAGAGGAAGCGAACAATTACGAACCTCTCATGGAAGCTATTTTATCATGCTGGAAACCGGTTAATTTAGACTTCAAAAAAATACTCCTCACAAAGGACAATATGACTACAGGCACTAATGAGGGTGGATTCTCTTATCTATATTGATTAGGGTGGTCATTCTTGAACCATTTAGAAAGTGGTCTACAGCCATCTAGCCACTCCTCCATGATGCGAACAAGTACCTCTTCGACTCTGACTAAACGAATATGTCCCATCACCACACTTCGCTGATGCTCCCACAGGCACACCTCCGTCATTCGTATAGCTCGGTGACTGTACGGTCTGTCCAGCGGTGTTTACGTAAGTCTTATCATTTACAGTGACACTTTCTTTTGTCGGCGTTGGTGTCTTAGTGGGGGTTGGAGTAAGCGAGGGCGTAGTTGTACTTGTGGGTTCGAGGGTAATTGCAGATGTGGGTGACGTTGGTGAGATATTCAAACTACCCGACCCAACAGAATATTCTTCAGAAACAGGAGTGATCGTCGGAGAAATATTGGTAACCGAAGTTCCTTTGACATCTTTACCAGTCTCAGGAGCCGTAACTCCAATCAACACGAACAAGGCGACTATAATTCCAATCATTACTAGTCCAAACTTCTTTCTACTTACACCGTCCTTCCTGACAATCCAAACAGGTTTAATCAGCCCTATAGGTAGAGCAATTAAACTCAAGAAAAACAATAATCCAAATACAATAGCCACAATGTCCCGTATTATAGACCAAACCGGTCCGTGGATTCAGCTCATTACATTTCCACTTGAAAATAAAGCTAATGATTGGTTGTCTCCACAACCGGTCTTTGTCTCTTCTTCCCCGATAACTTTTTTACCAATACTCCTTTAGAAATATCGAAATCTTTCATAACATCTCTTAAGGAGATTATAAGCGTACCCAGTTGTTCAATAGATTCAAAAGCAATTTCTTCAACAGGCCTTCCCCAATTTCCGCGTTTGGGATGCACCCACTGGTTCCCAAGATCGTATAAGTCGTTAAAAAGTTTTGCGCTGTTTTTATCAATAATCTTGTAACCCTTTTTATGGTTATAAAGAAAATCATTTACGATTTTTCTGAAATCTAAACTTTCGGCAAGCTGCTCAATGATCAATCTGTCCCCATCAATCTCCACCTCTTCATAAAAAATTTCACTTGCTAAATATTCAGCGATAGATCGACAAACCATAATCGTGGAAGCGAAGTAACCTAGAGAAAAAAGATCCTTTGCTTGATCAAAAAGGTTTACACTTGGAGTGTCGTACAAAATACCCCCAACCTTAATCCTTTTTATTCTTTTTCCAATTAAAGAAAGGTTTGGTTCGAATTTAGCCAATAAATTACTTGCCACAACATCGTCAGGTTCACTATTAGCAAACTGTGTATCTAAAGCCAAAAAGACATCCATAAGGTATTTTATCCTACCGATGTGTTTACATTAGATATAAAAAATAACACGCCTTTTGACATTAAGAGGTTAAAGGAACATCCGTAGTTGAAATTTCCCATGAGGCAAAAATTAAATCTTTCTGCTCATCCAATTCAGGTTTTTTGAGATCACTTACATTTTCCAGAAGGATTTTTCCATCCTCAATACTAAAATCTCTCCATAAATCATTTTCTTTGACTAAGAGGGAACTCGCTGCGATTCTCTTCACGATGCTAATATTCTTATTAAGAAAAATTTCCACAAGCTTCTTAAACAATTCCATTTTCCCTCCTTTGTTCAAAAATGTTTTTACAGTCTCAGAAGTGATTTGGTCAAAATTATCTTCATTGTCCAAAGAGTTATTTAAAAGGGATTTAAGTTTCTCGTTATCACCTTCTTCCATACTCAGATTACTTCTCTGAGAAATTATATTTACAATTTCCGAAATACTCAGATTTGCTTCAAAAAGACTTGTCTTGCATGGCCCAAATAAACCATAATCTTCTAAAAACGACTTGTTTTGTGAAACCCAATCAATATCCCTTTTTATCTTTACAAGACTAGGTATAGAGTCTAGGTATAGTCTAGCTAGGTTACCATCTCTCAAACCTTTATCATTCAACTGAGAAATATCCGATTTGTATTCCTCTAAAGCTTCAATTCCTTTTATACTTTGCTTAATAACATCGTTATTTCCATTTATACTTAGACAATTTTCCAAAGCAACTAAATCACGCGGTGTTTCAGAAAAAGCAATCGTTGCAATGTCCTGCAAACTATCTTTAATATCTATTTTAATATTGTCAGGAAGTTGCTTTATCATCTCCCACAGATGCTCTCTATAGGTAGGTTCGTTACGGTAAAAATCAGATAAACCTTCTCTACTTTTTGCAAATAACGAATTCACGTATTGCTGTCTAGATAATAACCTAAACTCGTCAGGAAACATGCCGACAATATCTAATTTAGATTTCCAATCTCCCAATCTCTCTGACCATTCTTGAGACTCTGCAGCTAATTTTAGACTCTCCAAAATAATATTTTGTCGCTCGTTTGGATCCTCAGTATTATCAAATTCTTTTAGTGCGGTATCAGCATATTCTTTATTTTTGTCAGGAGTTATTCCTCCTTTTGTCATCGTCTCTCCAAGTTTGTTAACTAGTTGACCTTGTTTAAGGTATTCTAAAAATTTAGAGGGGTCCGGTCCTAAAGAGCTGGGAAGACCAGTAGCGGCAGAAAAATAAAAATAATTAGCTGGTTCGTATATCGTAGTTCCTTCATCGTTTGTAAACTTAGGAGATTGCTTTAATAAATTTGCATATTTGACCATTGCATTATCTTCACCAAGTAGTTTTATAACACTAATACCTATGGCTAAATCATCCCTCTTTGGATCCATTCTTAACATTTTTTCATGACCTACAATAGCCTCTGGATGTAAAACCAATTTTTCATACACGGGGAAAAAGAATTCTTCGATAGTCAATATCTTTGCAATAAGGTCAATGTGAAGTAGCATGGAGGAAAGTTCTTTTGCTACATTTTCCTCTTGGTCTAGAATCAATGTATTTTTCTGAGTGATAAGACTTTCTACATTAAAACGAACCTTGTCTATAAATCGAATTACATTCCTTGGGTTTCTGGCAAATAAGTCATCGTTCATAAGTAGAAGCTTAAAATTTTCTTTAACTTCGTCTGAAGCAAAAACCAGTTTTGATTTTTTTAATTCGTCATCAACAAACGATCCGAATTGATTAGAAGTTGGATACGGCATTCTCCAATAAACATTAAAAAGTTTTTTTATATACTCACGGCCTTTTTCAAGTTTTTGTTCTGGAGACATTGTTTCAAGAAGCTGTAGATCTACAACTGCGGCTTTTTCCACAACAGTATGATCGGCCGTAACAACAAATGAACATTCTGGGTGCTGAAAAAACGTACGAAATGCGTCCATGACTATCTTAATGGTAGATGGAGTACATCTATCAAGATCGTCAATGAAAACAACAATTTTTCTCTTTCCCTTTAGTAGCATATAAAATCTATCTTCAAATTCTTCTGAAGTTGTAACCTTCGCATAGCTTTTTGTCGTTGTAATTTGCTTTAGCAGAGCAGGAATTACAAATAAAGTTATTATCCACAAAGAAAGTGCTGATAGAAACGGAATAGCAAAAAGTTTAGATATAAGTTCAAAAAGTAAATTTGGTATTCCCAAACCCAAAAAAACAGCAAAAGCAACCACAAACGTTGTAAAAATAATAAGCCAAGGAATTCTCTTAAGCAACTTCACCAAAGTATCTACAAGTTCACGCCACTCAACATTCGTCTTCGAAGTATCATAATACAGGTCATCCAGATCAACCTTTGACTGTACAGATTTTTTAACTTCCTTTAAAAACGCTTTTTTAATACTTACTTCGTCTTGAGAGTATTTCCAAGGATTGAATTTAATTATCGTAAATCCATTATCGGATAAGGGAGTTTCAATTCTGTTTAAAACGTCAGTTTTACCCTCTCCCCACCTACCAGAAATTGCAAAAACCATATTATCTCTTTCCACCTTCGTTTTTTTCGATTCCTTAGAATAGTGTTTAGCAATCTCTTCCGCTATTTTATTAGCATATAGTTGGTGATTTAGCCTATCCATTATGAAGATATGATAACCCCAATTTATATAACATCAACACCTTAATCATTTTTCTTACAGTTTTATGCTCAAAACAGTCAAGCTAATACAAATGTTAAACTTAATAATCTCCAAACAATAAAGTAGCCGCATGACAGTCAATATAATTACAAAATATAAATCTCCAAAATTCCAATTATGGTGCAAGTATTTCTTTGACAAGAGCAATAGAACTACATACGGTAACGCCGCACAATCCACCTTAAAAGCCTACAACACCACAAACTACCATAGCGCAAGCCAAATAGGATACGAGAACTTGAGAAAACTTGATTTCCTGAAGCCAGCAATAGCAGAAAGTGAAGGGTTTGGGATTGCTGAGTTTATCAAAGTAGCCATAGCTAAAGCTCTCAAAGGAAGTTACGCTGATTGGGAAAAACTAGGTATCCAACTTGGTTACTTTGAACCGGAGAAAAAGATACCTACCGTTGCGGTCCAAAATAATTTTGACATGTCCACACTAAGGGAAACAGTAAGAAAGGCGAGAATTGATAGGGGATTGTCCGTGGTCTAATTTGACTCTCTACTTCGATAATTTACGCCTTTCAGTCAACCACAAGACAATATAGACACAAACCGAAATGAAAAACATAACGAGGACAACAGAACGATATTTGTGAAAAAGAAGTAGCATCAAAAAGAAGAGTGCCTTCTTAGGCATAGCCTGAGACTGTGTACTGCCCCTAAAAAAGCTCGTCATCGAATCGTAGAGGAATGTATCAACAAGCAACATACCGGCCAGAAATAGACAAGCGTACCCTAACCATTCTTTGTTAGTAGTTTCTTTCTTTAATTCCCGATTTGTTTTAATCACACTTATCGACTCGAATTTATTTTGTACGTATCCTTTTATCTTCTGGTAATTAAGAATGCACCAGAGGAATGAAATAATATACAACCAGACGCCAGATTCCGTCATCACATTTTCACTTTGTTGTTTAAGGAAATTGAAAACGGATTTGATGCCTATTGAAGCTGTGCTATACAAAGCACTCGAAGAAGACGCCAGGTTCACCAGAAACGCTGATAACCAGATCACGAATAATACTTTAATCGCTAGAGTAAGTTTCAATTTTTTTATTGCGACTATCAAACATTGAAGATTATTTGTCATATTTGTTTCGGTGATTGAAAAAATATACAAAAGAAATCACTACACAGACAACAATCCACCTCGGAAGTAAACCATCCCAATTTTCATATTCAGGAGCAAGTATAGAGAGTATCAACATCGGAACCTGGATACCAATAATACCCAGACCAACCCCAACTCCAATGGATTTGGGGAGTATGTGAATCAATCTAGAGATTATGTTTTTCATTTAATTGACGATTAGCAAAATGTTCTACCGAAAATACGCCACACTGACCGATTCCTACTTCGGTATATGCAGGATCAAGAATGTTGTCTCGATGTTCCTCGCTGTTCATGTACGCCGTAGCGGTTCTTTTTGTACTGTTGTTGTAATCTCTAGCGATATTTTCACCAGCATGGTAATAGTCATACCCAGCCTTCTTAATAAAATACCAAGGTTGTTTTCCATCAGGAGAGACATGTTCAAAGTAATTGTTGTCTCTCATGTCACACGCCTTGGCCTTTGCTGACTCGTCAAGAAGCTTGTTCTCAGTTAACGGCTTTAACCCTACTGCGACACGCTCTTTGTTGATTAACCTAACCATGTCTGTGTAAGAAGAGATCTCGATATACGCCGGATCTATCTTGGTTACTCTGTAGTAGTAATTTGATCCATAGAAACCTCCGAATAGCCCGATGGCTAACAAAATCATGCTCTTAGAAATCTTCCCAAATATTGTTTCCCTATCTACACTCTTCACTTTTTCAGAATGTGTTCCTAGGTTTCGTTTGTCTCGCCGATTTTTGTAAATGATATTAAGATAAAAGAATAGAACCAAGAAAGAAATAATACCTATAATAACAGTCGATATTAAGATGATATTTTGAATTTCTGTGTATGACCCTTCAGAACTGGCGGAAGAAACGAGAAGAAATAATATTACTGACACAAACCACACCAAAGTAAATATCAAGGCCAATTTTGTTTGGTTTATAGCATGTTTTGCCATTACGAAAAGTATAGCTCTACATAATACCAATCACAAGCTCATTACTGTGCCTAAAAGAGTCATATAAAGACAACTTTTCTACAGCGTTTTGCTCAAAATCGCTTTATATGTCTTTTTACTTCACCAAGCAACTTCGAGAAAACATTGGCAAGAAAATAAGAAGAGCCAGAAAAAATAAGGGGTTAAAACAAGTTGAAGTCGCTGTCGAGGCTGGAATGAGTCCTAGCTATTACGGCAAGATCGAAAGGGGCATTGTAAATCCTTCATTGGAAAAGCTTCACAAAATCATAAAATCACTTGGTGTGAAGTCATCAGACATTCTTCCTTTTTAAGGGGACAATCTCGATGTATAGGAAAATCAACACTAAGAAACAAAAGGGTGTTAATCTCGTGCCTTTCACAAAAGGCGAAGAAAGTTTATTGGGTCTTCTCGAAGAAGATAAACTATTTGGAATTGTTGTATTAAATATCAGAAATAAACTTGGAATTCCGGCAAAAGGTTTTACTTCTCCGAACAAAGATCGCGAAAACATCAAGAAGATAGAAACAAAAAAACTTATTAGAGCATCCCACACTCTTTGCAGACTATATAACCTACCTGTTTACTGGGCACCAACCTTTCACATCTACATACTACTAAACAAGACAATAAAAATCGATGAGTCGTTATATTACAAACCGATCACCATACGCAAACAAAATAACAAGGTGCTCTTGGAAATAAATGAAAGGATTTCAATTAAAGAATTAGGCAGAATCTTACAGTTAAACAGCTCCGAATATAAAGACAAAACCAAAAACCTACCACAAAGACCAACCAAAGAAATCAAAAACCTAAAAATACGCAAAAAAATCTCTCAAGTGGTTTCAATTTTTAGAGATAATCCAAAACCTCAGCCCTACAAAAAAATTGCTGACTTTTTCAATGAAATACAAATTGACCAAGAAACTACCCTAGACACCTCTGACGAGTCAGTTCTTAGAGAATATGTGTCCAGAAACGACAAAGAACTAAACAAACAAACTGATGATAAGAAACTTGATCTACTTAAACTTGTTTTGGGTATACAAGATATAGAAGAAGTCATCAAAGATTAAGCTCGCAACAAAAAAGAGTTACTTTTCTTGTTTTTCAAGTTTTTTCCTAAGCGCAATAAGCTAAGGAAGAATGGAAAGTTCGACTAATAAATCTCAAACAAGACCAGCGACAAGCGTTGAGATAGTCGATGTGTCTTCAAATTCCCCATTGTTAGATCTTATTACCTTAATGTCATCTGTCCAAACAAATACACCCGAAGCAAAGCAGAATGAAACTACAATTAGTGACGGAAAAGGCGGCCAGATATACTTATAGCGTTTTACCAACAAATGTCCATATAATTGGGTCATATGGATGATGTCGAAAAAGAGATTGATTTTACCAAGCTTAGGTATGTACTGTACGCAAGGAAATCAACCGTCGACGAATCCAGGCAAATACGTTCGATTCCAGATCAGATTAAAGAGTGTCTCGATTTAGCTCATAGAATTGGCATCAAAATTCAGTCTAAAGACATTCTGCAAGAAACCCAATCCGCGAAGAAACCTAACCAAAGACCTATCTTTAGAAAGATGCTTAATGACATCAAGAAGGGGTTATATGATGGCATTCTTGCATGGAATCCTGATCGTCTAGCTAGAAACATGCTCGAGGGCGGAGAGATTATTGACTTAGTTGATCAAAAAATTATCAAGGATCTCAAGTTCGTAACACATCACTTTACTGCAGATGCAAATGGGAAAATGCTTCTGGGTATGGCTTTTGTTCTGTCAAAACAATACTCTGATGACCTATCTCAAAAGGTGACCCGCGGAGTAAGAAATAGTTTCAAAGAAGGCAAAACCCCAACTCCTAAACATGGTTACCTTAACGAAGACAGACTATACAAGCCAGATGGAAATAGTTTTAAGCTACTACAAGAAGGCTGGATAATGAGAAGCGAGGGAGTAGGTATTCAAGAAATAGCAGACTACCTAAACGCTAACGGATACACGAAACGAGTAAAACGAAACGGAAAAGAAATCAAAATAAAGAAACAGATACTTAGCAAAATCTTTAAAGACCCATTCTATTATGGTGTCTTGGTGCAAGCCCAGAAAGAAATTGACTTACGTGATGTGTACGACTTTGAAGCAATGGTAACTGAGGATATTTATAACAAAGTACAGCAACTTTCTTTCCGTAGAATAAAACCTAATAAACAACATCACTCGGCCTTCTATCCACTGAAGGCACTAATTCGTTGCTCATTTTGTGGAAGCAACATGTATGTATCACCATCGTCTGGAAACACAAGAAGGTATCTTAATGCCAGGTGTGACAACAAGGATTGTCCTAGAAAAAAGAGGGGAATAAGAACAATTGTTGTTTTTAACTTTATTTACGACTTTCTAGAAAAAGGGTTAAATTTTACCGAAAAAGAATACAACGAATACTATTCAAAGATGGAAAAACTCTCAGATGTAAAAAGAGAAGAGCTAAATATCGAGATACACAGACATGAAGGCTCACTTAAGCAAATTGAGTATGATCTAAAAGAAACTTCACTTAACATAGTTAAACTGCCAAAAACCTCACCAGCATGGAAAATCAACAGTCAAGAGATTAACGAGTTAGCAGATCAGGTTCAGGAGTCAAAAGAGATAATCAAAAAACTCAAACAGAGGCTAACAAACCCGGAAGAAGACAAACTAAGCCTCGAAGACTTCTTGAACCTTTCAAAAAATGCGGGTGCTGTCGTCAAATCTGCAGACGCAGTAGTAAAAGATCAAATTTGCAGAATTATCTTTACGAACTTTTTTGTTGACGAAGAAAAAGTAACGTCTTATCAACTAAAAGAGCCTTTCGCTACCCTCATAAAACAACGCGAACTATCTCTATGTCGGGGTGGTGAGACTCGAACTCACGACCCCTGCGTCCCAAACGCAGTACTCTAGCCATCTGAGCTACACCCCGATGCCTATATTTTACCTCAAATGATGTAAAATATATAAGTTCATTCAAGAACAATTGTGTATGGTGGGTGTAGCTTAGCTGGCTAAAGCGCCTCCCTGTGGAGGAGGAGATCGCGGGTTCGAATCCCGTCATCCACCCATAACTCGGTATAGATTGATATATACGTATAATTTGTATATCACTATCGTCTGTCGTTAGTTTTCGTGTTCGGTGCTATAATTCAGGTTAACAAAATCTGTCATAAAGGAGGTGAGATAAATGATAGAAGCTCTTAGAAAAATAATCAGAGCAGCACTTACATGGAAATGCTGCAAATGCGGTCGCACATGGGCTTGGAATGTGGATCCCTGCAAGTATTGCAAGCATTCCTATTGTGATCAATGTCAGAGCGACTAAGACAGACAAACGTATTACAATATCCTCAAGAGAACACAAACTTGAGGATTTTTTTATATATGAGAATGACACAAAGCGAATTATCATCTCGACTACTTTATCTCCCAATTGACCTAAAGGAGAAAGTTCTACTATGGCTTGCCTACAAAGGGCTTAAGCCCGTGTCTGAGATTACTACAAGTAGAAGAGGTAATATATTGAGTCTATTAAGGCGGGGAGTCAAACGCGTGTCTACTTACGATTTCAATTCATCTAAATCCCAAAGGATAAAAAGGTGGATTCTAGACGCAGGAATGTATTTTAAACCTGAGTCAGAAGGTAATATGTCCTGGCACGTAGGCAAAGATAAAAGTAAGGTTGAGATTTCTTCGGAAATAATCCGAAAGTTTGATTTTGAAAATGAGCTCAAAAGCGGGTTGCTTTTTGGCTTTCCAGAAGACTCCGCAAAGGCCTACGCTCATAATCGAATTGCAAAAGATGATGAACAGATACCAATGGTTTGGCCAAATAATGAGAATTACTTTGATAATAAATATTATGCCCCATATGTCCTATACAACATCCCCCTTCGTAGTGTTGAAAAAGATAGTCAAACCGCTAAACTGTGGGCAGATACAATCAGAAAAGACGTGCCAAAATTAGCTAAATGGTTTGAAAAAAAGGAAAAGAATCGTCGTAAAAAAGATAGGTAAGCACAAAAAATTCTCTAGGTTTAGTGGTCTGCGCACAAAATAGTCCTAATATTTCATCATCAAGAACCAGAAGTTTGATGTTACCAGTCACACACATACGTTGGGACGGTTTTTTATTGCCAAAAAATACAAAGGCACGAGATTGTTAATTTGATATAAAAATTACATATTGCTATACTGAAACCATGAAGAACATTAGGGGAAACAAGGTAGTACGATTAATAATTATTGCCGCACTTATTCTTGTCGCGGTTTACATGCTTTATTCAATTTGGTAAAACATATGGCTATTCCAAAATTTAAACCTCTCGCCAACACTTCCCAAGGAACTAAAAATATTTTAAAACCTGTTCTTATCGGGTTAGTTGCTATTCTCGCCGCTGCTTTCGGACTAGAATCCACTAATAACGATTTTGACCTGGGTAAACTTCTCAAAGGTTCATCGCTTGAAGAATCAAAGGTGGCTCGTGACGAATCAGGAAACGTTCTTTTTGATAAATTGGGAAATGTCACCACCGACAAAACACTAGGCAAAAAATCAAACGATTACAATTGCTCCGACTTTTCAACTCAGTCGGAAGCTCAAGCATTTTTCCTCAAAGTCGGAGGGACCAAAAATGACGTTAATCGTTTAGATGGCAACAACGACGGAATAGCCTGCCAAGACCTTCCTAAGGGAGAATAAGTAATGGAAGATTCTTAAACCAAAATCCAAAAAGAAATGAAAATACTAGTCATTTACGACTCTACCTTTGGCAACACAAAAACAATCGCCGAAACGATTGCCAAAAACCTCCATAAAGAGGCACAAACAAAATATGTGTTGGACGTTTCCGCAAATGATTTACGAGGTGTTGACGTTCTAATAGTAGGAGCTCCCATCATCGCCTGGAAACCCTCAGAGAATATGTTTAATTTTCTATCTTCCTTAAAAGATGGTCAGCTTAAGGGAATAAAAGTGACCTCTTTTGATACACGGGTCAAACTATTCCATGGAGATGCTGCAAAACAAATGCTCAACACTCTTCAAGACACTGGCGGACAACAGCTTACTCCACCACAATATTTTTATGTTAAAGGCAAAGAAGGTCCATTATTCAGTGGGGAAGTAGAAAAAGCGGCTACCTGGGCAAAAACATTGGCTAACTTACTGTAATCTTAAGTCTCCCAATTAGGCAAACGTTATTACCTCACGCTTAGCAAGTCTATAAATCAAAGCCGGTCTATGGGCTAACCCCGACTTTCTTTTGCCCGTAGATACCAACAATCCCGAGGCTAGTATCCATTTTCTGAAATTGCGCTTATCAATCGTTTTCCCATAAATTATTTCGTAAATATTTTGCACTTCAGACAAAGAAAAATTATTTGGCAACAAACCAAAGGCGATGTTGCTGTAACTAATTTTGCTCTTTAACCTCTTAAAACCAAAATTGATAATCCGTTTATGGTCAAAAGCCATTTTAGGCAGGCCATCAACAGGAAAATATTTTGCCTCTTTGACTTCACTCTTTTGAATTTTTTTGATCTCCGTAATTGGGGCCAAAGCATAATAGGAAACCGTGATTACTCTTGTTCTCGGATCACGCTTGGGGTCACCAAACGTAAAAAGTTGTTCTAAAAATAAGTTTTTAACGCCACACTCTTCATATATCTCTCTGGCAGCTGCTGAGTCCAGATCTTCCTCCATTCTTACGAATCCTCCTGGCAAAGCCCAGTATCCCTTGAACGGCCAGGCCGCTCTCTTTATCAGTAGTACTTGGAGTTTATTGTCCTTTATTGTAAAAAACAGCACATCAACCGTCACCGAGGGCTTTTTAAAAACTTTCTCTTTGTATTCTTCTATAGTGTCGGTCATACACCAACTCTAGCACTAGCTTGGTTAATGTCAAGCGAACTCCTTTTCTACAACCTCCCAAAACTTATACGCCCCATCTGGGCCAACCTCTCCAGACTTAAGATTTTCATCAGAAAATTTATATTTCCCCGAGCTCATTCGTGAAAAAAGACCCGAATCCACTCCCCACATAATAAAGTCGGAAGCTAACTTTGGATCATCCGACAATCGAATCGCTCTGGGGATCAGTTTTTTTGTACCAAGCATCAACCCTTGTCGTTTTAAAAACTCCACGTTCTCATACTCTTGACGACCGACCGGAGAAGTAAACAGCAACAAACTTCCCCCTATCAAGTCCGGAGAAAGTATTGCCTTAAACGACTGTTCGCTGGGTTTGGTAATTTCCAAATGCATCAAGTTTTCCTGATATAGCAACTCATACAGACTAATCATTTCGTTATCATTTTTCCCGGTAATCAAACGTACGTGGGGAAGCTTAGATAACTTTGATAAGAACATCTCGGTGTACACTGCTTTTCTCACCAAAACCCAAAAGTGAAAGCGACTCGACTTGGTTAACATCATTTTAATCAAGTTCGCAATGAAAGTCTGACCAACCGCGGCTCCTGAAATTGGAATGGCGACATTTATCGGCATATCCACTGACTCAAAAGTAGCTTGTCTTTTTTCGGAACCGGGGGAAATAGATTTCGTTAATGTCGGACATATTGGATAGGGGACAACCGAGAACTTTAGATTCATCTTTTTTTTCTTGGCGTAAGTCTCCAGCTCGTTCTTTGTGTCATTACTGGGCACAAAGGTAAGATCCGTCCCCTTAATACACCAAATATGCTGAGAAGTATCGTCTGTAACCTGAACCACTAAACGTATTTTTATTCCGGTTTCTTTCATCAACCGTTCTTTTACTTCACCAATTTGGTGGGCCATACCAAAATGAGTTGCCACCACCAAAATCTCATCAACTCCTTTTTGTTTCGCCACAATTTCTTTAAACTGTTCGTATATCTGTCCGCTAGACTTAATCAACACCCACCGATATATCACCGTAAAAATATCTTCCAGAAAACCATACTGCAGCGTCGTAAAGATCCACTTCGCAATTGGATTGGTGCTGGTGAAACGATGAATGTTAGTGATGAACTTATCGTAAGATCCGAGCATGATGTATGGATACTTCTTCGGTCTGCTGTCAACCAAGGCATCAGTAACTCTCAAGTGGCCAAGCCCAGCGGGAGCGTAGGTAAAAATCAAAAGTTTCACTAATATCCAATATATACGATATATACAATTAAAGGATAAGAAAGTGAGAAATTTAAATGTGGGTCAGGCGGGACTCGAACCCGCGACACCCTACTTAAGAGGCAGGTGCTCTAACCAACTGAGCTACTGACCCGAACATGAGTATTTTATCATCAAACCCCCACAATGAGACAGTGCTCCAAGCAGGAGTCGAACCTGCAACCAGCGGCTTCGAAGGCCGATGCTCTATCCAATTGAGCTATTGGAGCTTCCTGTATATTTTACTCCAGGAAGCAATAAAAACACCAACCACAAGAGTTATGCCTTAAACCTGCCCCTTGAGGAACAAAACTTGACAGAGTACGCTATTTCTGACACGATTAGTTAGTTTTATGATTAAAAAGGGTTTAGTCCTCTTGATTGTGTTTTTAGGCCTTGCCGAGATAGTTTTTAGCATCAACTCGAATTCATTGAACGATACAGCCGGTAACTCTTTGTCTCAATTTTCCAATAAAGGGGTTGAAAGAGAGTACACTCTCACCAACTTTGACGATCCGGTAGTCTTTGCCGCCCTTCCTTCGTTCGACCAACAAATACAAACGTCAATCAAGACGGCTGATGCCAGGTCGGAAATAATTCGTCAATACCTCAATAAATATGGTTCACCTCTCGAACCTTACTCCGACCTTATCGTCCAGCTTTCGGATCAATACGACTTTGACTATCGCTGGCTCGTGGCTATAGCCCAACAAGAATCAGGCCTTTGTCTTCATATTCCGGAAAATTCATTTAATTGTTGGGGGTGGGGGATATACGGCGACAAAGTCACTCGCTTTGATAACTATGAGGACGCCTTAAGAAGAATCTCACCTCAGTTTACAAAAATCTTTCTTAAGGGAGATCATTCCAAGGATCCATCAGAGGTCATGAAAACATACACCCCTCCGTCAGATGGCTCTTGGGCGGCTGGAGTTTCCACCTTTTTCGACGACCTAGACTAGGTTCTAATGGTAAAATATCGAAGTATTCTTCTCTTGCCGAGGTGGTGAAATGGTAGACACGATAGGTTTAGGACCTATTGCCCTTAAAAGCGTGGAGGTTCAAGTCCTCTCCTCGGCACAAAATAAAGATATAATATCCACCATGAAACTAACCGTAAAGGAAATAAAAAACAATACCGCCTATATCGAGGCCGTTTTAACAGAAGCTGAGGTTGCCTCTGAAAAAGAGCATGCCGTAGACGAATTAATAAGCACCGTCACTGTCAAAGGATTCCGTCAAGGTAAAGCGCCCAAATCCATTGCAGCCGAACACGTCGATCCTGATAAGCTCTCAAACCATATCTTAAGTCATGTTTTAAACAACATCGTCAGTAGTGCTCTGAAAGAAAACAAGTACCGACTCCTTGGCAGACCGGTTCTCGAAAATATCGATTCCAAAGAAAACAAAGGTTGGGTAATCAAGCTCTCTTTGCCCCTTTTCCCAGAAATAAATGTCGAAAACTACCAAAAACTATTTACCAAAATAAAGACAAAAGAGGCCAAACCAAAAACAGAAGAAGAAAGAGTAGAAAAAATCTACCAAACACTTCTGGATAATATCAAGGTTGAAGTTCCCGAATCCGTCGTCGAAGAAGAGGTTAACTATAGTCTCGAAAGACTCGAAACCCAAGCCAAAACCCTTAACCTGACCCTGGAAAACTACCTTAAGGCTGTCAAAAAAACCATCGACCAAGTCAAGTCTGAGTATTCAAAAAGAGCGGAAGAATCAATCAAATTAGATTTAATTCTCCTAGAAATTGCTAAGGTAGAAAAAATCGATACTACAAACCAAGAAATTAAAGAAGTAGCCAAGGCCGGTGGGGTACCTGAAAACCAACTTGCTCAACTAAAAACAATCATCAATCGTCGCAAGACCATTGAAATATTACTAAAACTTTGTTAACTTAATTCAGATGGGACAAAACTGGACGGGTTCAGCTGGAAACAGCACCGGTAACATAAAGATCCAAAATTTTTTGGAAGCCCTTCGCAATTCTCAATCTGGGACGGCTCCCGTCGGAAAGACTGAAGCCCAACCAGCAAGAAACGTCTTTGCAGAAATTCAGGCAAAAAAGGAGATCGAACTGAAGAGAATTGAACAGTTCCAACATCAAAGAAACCAGGAATGGAACAAGGTTTTTTCCTCAAAAGAAGTTCAAACTGAAAAAAAGATCGAGTATATTAGGGAACAGCTTCAAAAACTAAGCAAACAGCTTAAAAGACTGGACAAAAATATCGTCAAGGCAGTTGAGTCTCCAGTTGTCACTTACGGTATGTATCAAGAAAATTTTCTTGAGCATATCCAAAAAATAATTCGTCTCTACAGCCTCAAGGTAAACAGTGCCAATAGTTGGCTGGAAATGTATCAAAGTAGATCAAGGAAACAAGGCGCTTACTGGGGAATGGCTAAATCAAAAGGAAGCTCGTTTACCCAAAATAATGAGCGTAATATCGCAACTTCCGTAGGCTAATAAAAATCTCACCAACGAGGATGAGATTTATATTGTGGGCCCGACTGGACTCGAACCAGTGACCTCTGCAATGTCAATGCAGCGCTCTAGCCAGCTGAGCTACGAGCCCAACATTGGTATTTTACCATCCCAAGGAGTTTTTTTCATCTCACCCTGAACCTAAATCTGTAGTAAAATACAATCATTAATTTATATATAAAACAAATTGGGTAAATATTACCGTACCAATCAGAACATCAGATATCCCGAGGTAAGAGTTATCGACGAAGATAACAAACAACTGGGAATTATGTCCACCAAAGAAGCTCTCGAACGGGCTGTTGCTTTGGGACTTGATCTAGTGGAAATCACCGAAAAAGCTACTCCTCCCATCGTCAAAATTATCGAATTTCAAAAGTTTAAATACCAGGAAGACAAGAGAGACAAAGCCGGATCCAACAAGGGCGGCCAAGAAACTAAAGAAATCCGCCTCAAGCCTTTTATGCAGGAAAACGATCTGGGCGTGAAGGTTAGACAAGCTGAAAAGTTCCTAAAGGCTGGTGATAGAGTCAAATTAGTGGTAAAATTCCAGGGAAGGCAAATCACCAAGAAAGAATTTGGAGAAAAAGTAATGAACCAAGCCATAACAGGCTTGGCCGAAGTCTCAACGGTGGCTGAAGCTCCCAAGTTCCTTGGAAAGCTTCTCATTGCTCAAGTGAAACCAAAAAAATAACCTTAAAGTCAATGTCAAAAACAAAGCAAAAGACAAGAAAAATTGTCATGAAACGATTTAAGATTACCGGAACCGGTAAGGTCTTACGTCGCAGCCCTTACATGCGCCATTTACGTAGAAAAAAGAGCAAAAAGCTCATCAGACGATACCGACACTACCAAGAGGTAACCGGTAAAATCGCTACCAAAATTAAGCAAATGCTTCATTTATAAACCACTAGAAATCGAAAATGCCAAGAGTTAAAACAGGTACTGTCCGCCATAAAGGACACAAAAAAGTCTTCGCCCTCGCCAAAGGTTTCCGCATGACCAGAAACCGCTTGTATAAGGTTGCCTCAGAAGCCACCATACACGCTGGTCAATACGCCTACAACGGCCGCAAGGAAAGAAAACAAACTATGAGAATCACTTGGATCTCTCGTATCAACGCTGCTCTTTCCAGTATTGCTGAAGCCCCCAAATACGGAGTTTTCATCAAGAAATTAATCGACAAAAAGATTAAATTGAACCGTAAGGTTCTTTCAGCTCTTGCTGTCAACCTTCCCGAAGCCTTCCAAAACGTCGTTTCCTTTACCGACAAAAAATAACCGGGGAGTTAAACACGTCAATTTAAACTCCCCGAACAGGGGAGTTTTTGTTATCATTAAGTACGATGGCCATTAATTATAAAGAAACCATTGAAGGGATAAAAAAGCGTTTTGCTAAGGATCTTTCCGGTGTAAACACGGTTAAAGATCTTGAACTGCTCGAGGTCAAGTATCTCGGCAGACAAGGCGAAATCAACCTGCTTTTCAAAACCTTACCCCTAAAAGATGACCCCCGCATTGGTAAAGCTATAAATGACCTAAAAAATTATTCTCAGCAGCAACTCTCCGACAAACTCTCCCTTTTATTGAATCAGACTCCAAAAGATACTTTTGACGTCACCATTCCCGGTACTCCGCTTCCCAAAGGCACCAGGCACCTCATTACCCAAGCCATTGAAGAAATTGAGGACATTTTTACCAGACTGGGATTCGTCAGACGCCGCTACCCTGAAGTGGAGACAGACTGGTATTATGCCGAGGGATTAAACATTCCCAAAAACCATCCGGCCAGAGACGATCAAGAAACCTTCTATGTTGCCGATGACGTTGTTCTCACGGCTCACACCAGTAATGGTCAGCTCAGAGAAATGGAAAGGGTCAAAACACCTCCCATAAAAATGATCAACATCGGCAAAACCTATCGCCGCCAGGCGGATACTTCTCACAGCACGATGTTTCATCAATTTGAAGGACTTCTTGTCGACAAAAACATCAATATCACTCACCTGGTAGGGGTCATGGATTACTTTGCCAAATCCTTCTTCGGCAACGACAGAACCATTCGACTTCGCCCACATCATTTTCAATTCACCGAACCCAGCTTTGAAATCGACATTAGTTGTGGTCTTTGCCATGGTACTGGAGTAATCAAAAACTCTCCTTGTAAATTTTGTAAATCCGGCTGGCTTGAACTCGGTGGTTCCGGCATGGTCCACCCCAACGTACTCAAAAATGGTGGCCTTGATCCCGAAATTTATTCGGGGTTTGCCTTCGGTTGGGGAGTAGAGCGTGTTCTTATGATGAAGTCCGGACTCAATTTACCCGACCTTAGACTTTTATACACCGATGATCTGCGCTTTTTAAAACAATTCTAATATGGACATCAAAATAACCGACAAATCCCTTCGTTACTTTTTAGACACTCCTCTCACGCCGGAAGAGTTGGCTCACGACATTAGCCTCTGTGGTCCCACTTTTGATAGAGTCAGTAAGATCGACGGCGATTATCTCTACGAAATTGAAGTCATCACTAACCGTATCGACACCGCCAGCGCCCAGGGGATAGCTAGAGACTCCGCCGCTATCCTCAACCAAATGGGTATTAAATCTAAGTTGCTCCACGATCCATATCTCGAAAAAATCAATCTTTACCCCAATCTTTCTAAAACATTTCATTTTGAAATTTCAGACAACTCCTTGGTTCCTCGCTTCACCG
The DNA here is from genome assembly GCA_049303575.1 of Microgenomates group bacterium. Taxonomy (GTDB): domain Bacteria; phylum Patescibacteriota; class Microgenomatia; order UBA1400; family MFAQ01; genus UBA2277. Next base: position 613,106 of record JBAQNH010000002.1, read on the forward strand.
CAGTCTCTCTGGAAAACGTCAACATTCAAAACTCTCCCAAAGATACCCAATCACTTCTCTCTCTTTGTGGCGAAAGACCAATAAATAATGCTGTCGATATCACCAATGAACTTACTCTACTTTACGGTTTACCTGGTCATATTTTCGATTTGGACAAGTTGGCTGCTCAAAAACTCACTATCCGTGAAAGCAAGAACGGTGAGGAAGTAGCTACCCTTGATGGCCAAAATAACAAACTTAAAGGAGGAGACTTGGTTATCGAAGACGGAGCCGGCAGACTCGTTGATCTTTGCGGCGTCATGGGTGGATCTGTCGCCGAAGTCGATCAGCACACCAAAAACATTCTTTTAATTTTTCCTGTCTATCAGCCAAGCAAGGTCAGGCGCACATCTCTATATCTTCAAAAAAGAACTTTGGCTTCTCAAATTTATGAAAAACAACCGGATACTGAACTTTGTTTACCGGTACTTATGAATGCCATTAAGCTTTTTGGAGAAAGAACTGGTTCTCGCGTATCCTCCGCCGTTTATGATAGTAATCCGCTACCACCAAAAGCCAAAGAAATTCTTCTTGATATCAACTGGGCTAATAATCTCATCGGAATCCAAATTTCACCCAAAACAGTAGTCTCAATCTTAGAGAGTCTTGGTTTTTCCGTCAAAAACAAAGACCAAAATCAAATAATTTGTACTGTTCCCAGCTGGAGAAGATACGATATCGATATCAAAGAGGACTTAGTTGAGGAGATTGCCAGAGTTTACGGTTACTCCAAACTTCCCCCGACGCTTCCTTGTGTAAATCTTCCTCCGGAAGCAAAAAATAAATTACTCAATACGGAGTCAAAAACAAAAACCCTTCTTTCTGCCCAAGGTTTCAATGAAGTTTATAACAACTCTTTGGTTTCCCTGGATCTAATTGAAAAGACCATGCTCAAAGAAGCGTCGCATTTAAAACTGAACAACGCGCTTTCCAAAGATTATGAATATCTCCGAACCTCTCTAGTTCCCTCAATACTCCAGAACATCAAAAACAACCAGGGAAAAACCGAAGAGCCATTTTATTTTTATGAGCTCTCTAATGTTTACCTCTCGACAGGAGAAAAACTTCCTCAGGAAAACTCCATGCTCGTGATTGGTACAACAGTTTCTTTCCGCCTTGCCAAAGGTCATCTAGCCCTCCTCTTTGAACATCTAAATGTCGGAAAATACAAATTCAAATCTTCAACCTCCTGTCCAGTTTATTTTGTTGCCGAAAACACGGCCGTGATTAACTCCGGTGACTCAGTCATAGGATTTATCGGTTCCATAAAACCGGCCATCTTGCACAATTTGGGTATCACCTCAGACCCGATTATTGTTGAGATTGATGCACAGAAACTTGCCGACTCGATTTCCGAAAACTATATTTATAAACCCATTTCTGATTTTCCCGACGTTGTCGAGCAAATAACCATAAGCTCAAACGAAAGGGTAGGGGACATCATCGAAAAAATTCGCTCTGCCAACAAATTGATTAAGGACATTAGCTATCTAGATTCGTTTGAAAAAAATCATTCCTTCAAAATAATCTTTTCTTCACCAGACAAAAATCTTACCCAATCCGAAGTGAACGATGTTAAAAAAATCATCAAAGCACTCTTTGATTAATTGAAGCAGGTTATGGTGTCGGAGTTGGTGTCGGTTCCACCCAATCAGTATTTACCCCAAAGTTATGTGTTTTTGATTCTTCCTTACCTTCGTTATTTCGAGCACTCACTCTTACAGAGTGTTGTCCGGTTGAAAGCGAAATCGCCCTGCTTAAATACGGCTCTTCCGTAAACGTCTGTTCCAGTGTGTCGTCAACAAATAGTTTCACCTCCACAATTGGTTTAGAACTAACCACAGTAGCTCTAAAAGTCACCGAATCACCATTTACCCTTGAGCGGTCACCCGGGGACACAATCTGAATATCCATTGAAGAAGTGGCACCACAAACCTCCGTTGGTGGTTTATAAAGAGAGTCTGTTTGCTTCACAATCCATTCGTTAATTCCCCTCTGCCACAGTCCTTTGGCCGTTAAGGGGTCATTTTCTTTTATTACCACATACTCTTTCTCATCGTAATTTCCTTGAGAAACGGATATCGGATCGGCAAGCTTATTTGGATCGGACTTACACACTTTCAATTTCGTGTGAATCATGTCCGGACCACTGGGTACACTGCCGTTGATAAACCATTCTTTATAAGAAGCAAATCCATCGTGTGCTGGGAAACCGGAGATTCTATCCACTTCAATTTGACTGACTCCATCCGGAGGAGTAAACGGTTTATCCGGACGTTTGGTCAAGGCATCCAATATTTCTCGTCTCCAGATTGGGGCAGCACCGGATACACCGGATGCTACATTTCTCATTTTATCGTTGTTATTATTTCCCACCCAAACACCCACAATAGTGTCTCTACTCCAACCAACCGTCCAGTTATCACGCAGGTCATTCGTTGTACCAGTCTTCACGGCCACGGCTCTACTCCCTAAATTCAGATAAGAGTTTGGACCAAAAGTTAATAATCTGGCATTGTTATCAGACAATATTGAATTAATTAAAAAGCCTACGCGCTCATCCAACACCTTTTCTTTTCTCAACTCTTTGTTTTCGAAAATTACTTTTCCGGTATTGTCCTCAATTCTCAAAATAGCTACTGGCTCAACTTTTAGTCCTCCGTTGACAAACACACTGTAAGCCGACACCATATCGATAAGTTTAATGTCTGCACCTCCCAAAGCCATTGATAAACCCACACGGGAAAGAGTTTCTTTTGTCGGCGTAAGAGTCGTAAATCCCATTTTGTATCCTTGACTTAATACTTCTTCAACTCCAACCAAAGCCAACAGTTTGACCGCCGGAATATTAATAGAGCTCGCGAGCGACTCCCGAAGATGAAGCAAACCATGTTCCTTGCCATCGTAGTTTTTGGGAATGTAAGGTGTGTTTTCATCTTTACCGGGGAACTCCGTTATTACATCGGCCAACACCGAAGCAGGGGAGTATCCTTTGGCAAAAGCAGTCGCATAAACCAACGGTTTTATCGACGATCCTGGTTGTCTTTGTCTCATGGTTACATTTACCTCACCATCAATTGTTTTATCAAAGAAATCTTTAGAGCCAACCATGCTTAAAATCTCGCCCGTATTTGTATCCAACATTATCGAAGCACCGTTGCTTATATTCAAACTCTTCGATACTTTATCAATTTCCTCTCTAACAATAGCTTCTGCTTTTTCTTGCAAAGACCAGTCCAGACTGGTAATTACTTTTAGCCCACCCACATCCAAAACATTTGTTCCGTAACTGTCTTCAAGAATTTGTTTTATGTACATCACAAAATGAGGAGCTTTGATCTTTGTCCCCAAACCTCTAAAGACCACCTTGTCCAACTCTGACACCACCTGTATCTCTTGTTCTTTAGTGATTTTTTCATCCTCGCGCATTCTTCTGGCCACTTCTTTGGCTCTTGGAACATATGCTAAAGGTTCACCAATATAGGGAGAGTATCTGGAAGGGGACTGTGGTAGTCCGGCCAAGATAACGCTCTCTGTTAAATTAAGATCTTTAACTGCTTTTCCAAAATATTGTTCTGCCGCTGCCGCTACTCCGGCAGTACCACCTCCGTAAGGAACCTCATTAAGGTACATCTGTAAAATCTCATCTTTGGAATAGGTTTTTTCAATTCGCACCGATAAAACAAACTCTCTTATTTTTCTGGAAATCTTTCTTTCATTTGTCAGCAGTACCGTTTTGACCAACTGCTGAGTGATTGTTGATCCACCAATCAATCTCTGATTCACAATTACGTTCTTAATAATACGAGGAATTGCTAAGGGATCAAAACCTTTGTGCTTATAAAAATCCTTATCTTCTATGGAAATTGTGGCATCTCTGAGGCTCTGTGGTACCTCAGAAAGGGGAGTAAACCGACGATCTTGGTCAGTAATCACGTCGTACAAAACAGTCTCTCCAGTACGATCCAAAATCTCCGTCGAAAAACCAGACTGTCTTTGTACCTTTCCTGGATCAGGTAATCCCCGAGAGTACCAGGCAAAAACAATAACCGTCAAAATAGAAATACCCACCAAACCAAAGAAAACAATTTTTCCCCAATTATATTTACTTATATATCTACTTAAAAGTGGACTAAGATTCAATCGCTTCCTTCTATACATATTTTATTTGAATACAATAATATTATAATAACTTATATTCGCCAAAACATATGACTAAAAGAAAAAGAAAAATCTACACGGCCATTATCTTCATCGGCTCACTGGCCCTGGTTCTTACAACCTTCATCTCGGCCTTTATCTACTAAATGAGTAGTCTTTACCACCCCGAAGACACCGTTACCGCCATTAAGGGAGTGGGGGAAAGCACTGCAGAAAAACTCAATCGTCTAGGTATTGATACCGTCTGTGACCTTCTCAATCACTATCCCTCTCGTTACTTCGATTTTTCGGAACCGATCCCGATAAAACAATTAACGGTCGGTAAAACTCAGTCATTTATCGGCACCATTGGTAAAGTCAGTACTTTTTTTACAAAATCCGGAAAACTCCTCACCCAAAGCACAATCAAAGATTCCTCTGGCAAAATTATTCTCACCTGGTTCAACAATCCCTACATCAAGCGTCTCATCAAAGAAAACACCATCTACACCGTAGCAGGTAAGGTTTCATTTTGGGGTAAAAGTCTTACCGTTGTCGCCCCCATTATCGAAGAAGGAAATACTCCTTCGATCAATACTTCCGGGCTGGTACCTGTCTACCCCCTCACCGAGGGTATTACTTCCAAATGGCTCAGAACTAAAGTTCACACGATTCTTCCGTCAACTAAATTCACGGACTCGTTAGACCCACAAATTTTAAACTCTCTTGATTTACTTTCGGAATCCGCTGCCTATCAAAATATTCATTTTCCCCAAACCAAAGAACTTCGTTATCGTGCAGACAAACGGCTCTCTTTTAACGAACATTTACGTATTAACATCAATAACCAGTTGGAGTTGCAAAATTTAGGAGAGTCCGTTTCCCTCACCATTAAAGACAGCGTCACCAAGAAAACAACCGGTAAATTTCCCTTCAAACTTACCCCGGATCAAGAAAAAACCGTTACCGCAATTTACAAAGATCTCAAAAGCAATGAGTTCACTCACCGTCTAATTCAGGGAGATACGGGCTCCGGAAAGACCGCCACTATTATTTTTGCCGCCAATCAGTGTCTGGAAAATAATTTAAGCTGCGCTATCCTGGCTCCCACGGAGATTTTGGCCACCCAACACTTCAAGACCCTGCTATCCCTATCTCCGTTTCCCCAACAAATTCAACTCATTACTGGCTCGTCTAAACAAGCTCCCAAACTCAACAAACCTTCAATCTTCATTGGCACTCACTCTCTTCTCACTGGTCTTCCGCCAAAGCTAAAATATCCTCTTGCCTTTGTCGCCATCGACGAACAACATAAGTTTGGCGTCAAACAAAGAAATGAACTTCTCAACCGTACTCCGGTTCCTCATTTGTTCAATCTTTCTGCCACCCCTATACCTAGAACCGTGGCTCTTGGTCTTCTTGGAGATATCAACATCAGCAATATTACTCACCGGCCGATAAACCGTTTACCCACTAAAACTTTTGTCATTTCACCATCCCACTTTAAAAAAAGTCCCGATTGGTTGGCGGAACAGTTAGCTAAGGGTAGTCAAATTTTTGTCGTCTGCCCCAACATCCAAGACCACGAAACCGGCGTTGCCTCGGTCGATAAAATCTCCAAACTATATCGAAAAATAATTCCCGCTAAATATCCTGTTCTCACTATCCACGGAAAAATGAAGCCGGAAATCCAAAATGAAATTCTTTCAACTTTTAAAAAACAGGGGAGTGGTGTCCTGGTGGCTACCTCTCTCATCGAAGTTGGTATCGACATCCCCTCGGCCAATATTATGATTATTCACTCGGCCGAACGTTTTGGTCTGGCCAGTCTACATCAACTTAGGGGTCGTGTTGGTAGGGGAGAAGCACAAGGCTACTGTTTTCTCGTCCCTTCTGCCGACGATGAAGAAGAATCGGCAAGACTTCAGCTTCTTCAAAAATATAACTCTGGTTTAATTCTCGCCCAAAAAGATCTTCGCTTGAGAGGTGCTGGGGAAGTCTTTGGTATCAAGCAACACGGAACATTACCCACAACACTCAAGTACTTTTGGTCAAAGAAGCTCTTTTTAAGTGCCAAACACACCGCCAAGGTTCTTGTCAAAAAAAACCCCAAAATGGCCCTGCAGATTGCAAGCAGGCTCGAAACTTGCTAAAATAGGGCAAGTAACATTAATAATCAATAAACAACATGGCCGCTACACCAAAAAGAAAAATATCTACAGCCAGGCAAGGAGCCAGACGTTCTCAAATTCATCTCATTGAACCTATGATGATCACATGTAAAAAATGTGGCAATTTGAAAAAGTCCCACTTCGCCTGTCCTGTTTGTAAAGCTAAATAATCTACTGTGAAATCTGCCCAAGATCCCAGACACCTAAAACGAATTGCTGTTTTTAAATCGCTTTTTGCCGGAAGTTTTACTGCCCAGCCGGAACATCCGACCAGGGTAGACAAAATTCAGGCCAATATCAAAAATATCGACGACATTATCCAAAAATGTGCTCCCGAATGGCCCATCTCCCAAATTAATCGTGTCGATCTGGCAGTACTAAGACAGGCAGTTTATGAATTATTAGTAAAAACCGAGACTCCCACCAAAGTTATTATTGATGAGGCCGTGGAGATCGCCAAACGTTACGGGGGAAAAACCAGTTCCAGTTTCGTTAATGGTGCTCTCGCTTCAGCCATCAACCTAGCCGGCAGATCCGAAACCTCCGATGACCACTCAAAACCTTAAACCACTTCAGAATCTTTTAGGCTACACCTTTAAGAACGAAAAACTTCTCCAAACCGCACTCACTCACCGTTCCTGTCTCAACGAACCTGGTGTTACTGAAAGTTACGAACGACTGGAATTTCTGGGTGACGCTGTCCTCGAGATGATTATCTCGGTTTATCTCTTCAACAAATACCCCGACAAAATGGAAGGTTATCTCACCGCGGCCAGATCGGCTACCGTCAGAACCGAGTCTCTCTCCAAAATCTCCAAAGATCACGGCATTGACACCTACATCATCATGAGCAAGGGAGAAGAGTCCACTGGCGGCCGAAATAACCCCTCAATCCTCGAAGATGTCATCGAAAGCTTGATAGGCTCCCTCTACTGCGATGGCGGTCTTGATGCCGCAAACCAGTTTTTCACCAACTTTATTCTCCCCAACGCGGAGAGTATTATCAACGAAAATCAGCTCAAAGATGCCAAGTCTCTTCTTCAGGAAAAGGCACAAAGTAAGGGTTTTGTCTCTCCACTTTATAAAACAGTCAAAGAATCCGGTCCTGACCACAACAAGACGTTCGAGGTGGTTGTACTGGTAAATGACAAGGAAATCATTACCGGATCGGGCAAAAGTAAGCAGGATGCCGAGCAAAACGCTGCTAAAAAGGCCATTGAGCTGATATAATATCGCTATGCTAAAAATCAAACTACAACCGACCGGTAAAAGACACCAACGCTTCTATCGTATCGTGGTCGCTGAAGGTAAATCCAAGTTATCTGGTAAGGTTATCGACACCTTGGGTACCTACAACCCACACGATGTCGAAAATAAAGTTGAAATAAATAAAGAAAATTATCAATTATGGCTGAACAAGGGAGCCCAACCAACAGACACCATTAGAAAATTAGTTAATAAATAAAATGAAACAACTAATCGAGTACATCGTCAGTAACATCGTTAACCATCCAGAAAGTGTCACCATCACCGAGGAACAGACCGAAGACAAAGAAGCTACCAAATATTTAATTAAGGTTGACCCCGAAGACGTTGGTCGAGTTATCGGAAAAGAAGGTAAGGTAATCAAATCCATTCGCCAAATTGTTAGAATCGCCGCTATTCAAAAAGGTACCCGCGCTATCGTTGACCTCCTTGAGGACGACGCTACCCAAAGACCCGAAGCCACCGAAGAAGTAATCGAGGAAAAAGAAGCTCCTGAAGAACTAACCGAAAAGAAAGAAGAAGCTCTAGAGGAAGTTGCTGAAGTCATTGAGGAAAAGAAAGAAGAAGTTTCCGCAGAATAAGCAAAGGGGGACCGTTTTTAAAACCCAAACAGTTTTTCCGACGTATTGGTTGCTATTGGTACCTCAGTTCCTCCCGTTTGGCTGAATGTGGAAAACTCCGAGATTCTCTTTACCAAAGCCATATCTGCGTCCGTAAAAGGTTGCATTTTAGTAATATCCACCTTTTTAAGAATCGCTTGATAGTACTTAATTTCCAGATCCATTGTTATCGACTTGTCACCTTGCGTCGACTGTGAAAGTTTACTTACTTCCTGCATTCCCAAATCAGATACAATCCCAACCGGCAATGATGTCTCAGCTTTATCAATGAAGCTCAGTATTTTGTCCACAGGAGCTGAAACAGACAGCTTGATTGGATAACTAATAAAGTTCGCCATATTTTCGGCACTTTCAACCACACTACTCGTCCCTGCCTTATCGTCACCGAACAATACTCCGCTCGGTAAGGAATAAGATACGATCGACATCCCGGTTATCTCATTAGCAATGTTCCGCAACAAAAATACGGCGTTTTCAGGAGAATAGGTCTGTGGAATCGCCTGTAAAACCAAGTTTTGCGTCGCTTCCGGTATTTGCTCATTAAGCTTGTCAAAACCCTCCTTAGAGTTCTTCAGGGACTCCAGATCGGTCTGTTTACTCTCCACGCGTGATCTTAAAAGATTGACTGTCTCAAATTTTGGCCAAATCACGAAAATTAACACGAAAAACATCACCGCCGAGGCCAACAAAAAGGTCGCCATTGTTCGAATTGTTCCTTCATCTACCCAGTCAGGTAAGACAAAGCCAAAGATATTCTTATATCCAACGATTTTATTTTCAGCCATTTCCTTTTAACTCAAGTTGTAAACTGGTGTTGTATGCACCGCTTTTATCTTTAGCCACTCCTTCGATAAAGGCTCCGGAAAAAAACTTGCTTTCCTCCCACATGTCAGTATTTAGCAGAACCCTTTCCAGGGCTTGTTGGACAAAAATATCATCCGTTGTCACCGTTAAAGAAATCCATCCCGCTTGCTTAAAATCGATACCGGTCAAGGTAGCGTTTGGAGGTAACAACAAGGCTATCTGATCTAGATAATCTTTATAACGAAATTTGTTCTTATTGATCCTTTCAAACTCGGTTACGATTAACTTTGTTAAAACAAATCGGCTTAATTTTTCGTTATTGCTTAGCATGGCACTGGAAATACTTGCGGACTCACTCTCTACATTTTTTAATCTATTATTCAAGATAATTGTAGAGATCACCACATACAGCGTTGCTCCAACAAAATACGCAGAAAACAATCCAAATAACGAAAAGGTTACTACTTTTGTCCAGTTTCTACCGGTATAAGCTTTTCGTTTTTTGCTAATTAGGTTTACCTTAATCATGAATTTTCAATCGCTAAACCATAAGCTATGGCAAAAACCGGTCCTAAGGCTGAATTTTTCTGATCAATACTCATCTCCGAAAAAGGATTACCCATCACTATTTCGACTCCCGAAAGGGACTCTGACAAATAGGGGATTAAACCCAGTAGATATGCTCCTCCCCCCGTCAAAATTATTCTATTTACCGTTGACTCCGGGTGTTCGTTTTGATAAGCAATTGTAAGCTTCTTCAGTTCACCGGCTAGATTATCAATCACCGGTTTCAAAACAGTAAACATCTTGCCTTCTAGCTGGTCTTTTACCATTCCGTATGTTCTCTTATAACTTTCGGCCTGATCTAAAGGGAGTCCAAAGGCATCCGCGATAAGCTTGGTCATGACTAATCCTCCAAACGGTAGATAATAATTTCCAAAGATCTGTTCTTTACCGGCCAAAACCAACCCCGTACCGCTGGATCCAATATTTACCAGAATAGAAGGACTCTCATCGCTCATAATCGGTGAAAAAGATCTTATTAAAGCGGGAATTTCGTTTTCCAACCTTAAAGGTGTCACCTCAACCAACTCCAACAACTGGACATAGACGTCCGATACCGGTGTTGGTACCGCCACTACATAAACCGAGATTTTTTCGTCACCCCTAACCTTATCTGGTTTATTCAAAACAGCCCACGATGTCTCCACTTCATTAGGGGGAAAGGGGACAGATTGATCCAGTTCCCATTTTATTGCCGTTGCCAACTCTGGCGAAGACATAATCGGCAACTGCATCAATTTGGAAAATACCAACGACTCGGAAATGGAAGCTACCACTTGTTTGCCTTTAAGACCGGCACCTTTAATCAACTCCTTTAGGTGGTCAGCCAAGGCAATCTTCTCGGCGTTATTCATCGCCATCAAATTCTTATTGGCAGGGTTAGCGGCCACTACTACCGCCGAGATTTTTTTCCCGTCAATCTTAAGAATTTTAATACTTGTAGAACCAATATCTAAACCAAAATGGGCAGCCATACTGTACTCAGTATACCTTAATTTTTTATATCAAAACATCACCAATTACTGAACAATACTTCCTCCGGAGAACAGGGCATAATCAAAAACTGACGGTATACTATCGGCAGCCGACTCATCATACTGCAATCCATACTTCACCGTTTGGTCTCCAGACTGCACTGATCCGGTCGATTTTATTGATTTTATTTGAGAAGGAAACTCTGCACCGACAGGCACTACTCTTAATAAAGCCGGCGACCCCAAAACGGTAATTCTCACCTTAACCACGTTGATATTTAAAGCAATATTGGGTGTTTTTTTTGCATAACCCCCGGAACCGGCTGTAGCAACGGTAAAACCATTTAAGCCGTCATAGTCATAGGCATAATCGGTGACAGTTCCAGAACTCGTTATCACAGAAATAAAAACCGCTGGTTTATTATTCGGGTTATCGTTATCCGGCCCCCAGTAAGCAATAAAACTCGTCAAGGCGGCATTCGCTGGCTGCAAACTAATCTCTACCGTACTCCCGATATCCATTGATCCCAAATCCACACTACTTTTCCCGATATCAGATTTTTCCGCATAATAATCTGTTCCCATCAACCCGGCCGTAGTCCCTGACGGATTCATAATTAACTGTTCCAAACCTGTTTGAGCAAAGAGCAACGCCTGAACTCCTTCAGATTCCGACTGTTGAATTTTTGTATCCACTGTCGAACGGGAAGCTAAAGACACCGCCAATGAGCTAACGACCGTCATGATCAACACCAACACTAACGCTACCTGCCCCTTGTGTTCACTTTTTATCATTTCAGTTTATACCGCTATTAAGCAAATTTATGTCCTTGTTAAAAACACCAGTCGCCACCTCACCAGACTTTCCGCTGGCATTGGCTTCAATTACCATTTTTATCTTATCATTAACCCCGGATCTACAATACCAAGTAAACTCCAATTTTGTCACCTCAATCTCCGGATTACTAATCGGTACGGCTGAGTCCGAAGATACTATTCCACTCGAAAGAGAATAGGTTGCTTTTCCGCCGGCAAGATCCATCACCACGAGAGTACTCCCGCTGACACCATTAGTTCCGGCTGCTACACAGCTTAGTCTGTCATCGGTACCAACACGGACTACCTCACCATAGCGTAGACTTCTTTCGATCATTTCGTCCAGGGCTCTCAGACTATTATTCAACGCCGTTTGGATATCACTAACACCACTTGAACGGAAACTTCGATAAAAAATTGCCGTTCCGCCTGCCAAAACAATAACCAATAGTGATACTGCCACTACCAACTCGACTAACGTATATCCTTTAAATCTGTTTTTCATTTTGTCAATTTTGCTAATATCTGAGAAAATTCGGTCGTAATTTCTTTATCTGCATCCTTCCACACAATCTTCACTGTCATTTTTGTACCACTAGCAATACCGGTACTGTCATAGGTAATCGTACAAACATACTTGACCGGATCAGGATTATCCACGCAGGCACTATAACCAGACTGGGGATTAGGACTCTGAAAAAATAATGTCGGCTCCAGATCTCTTGCCTGCCGATAGTGGTTCAACTGATTCTGAGCAATATTTGTCGCTGCATTTTTACCGGCCTGGAAACTGGCCAAGCTTAAGGACCTAGAAATAAGATCCGATACTCCCACCAAAACTACCGCAATAATTCCCACCGCGACGACAATCTCGATGAGTGACTGCCCCTTAGTGTCCTTAAGGATATGTTTCATACTCTTTTGTACTGATATTTCCGTTTGCATCTGTTTTTACCACCACCGTGTAGGGGTCATTGGAGTTTTGAATCGGAAACTCTCCAACTTGACTGATGGCTCCTGTTCCTGCTCCAAAATAGATATCTACCGTGTCTGTAAAAAACACCTTTGTCAATACTTCTTCATTGGTTTTCACCAATATTTCTACGCCGTTACAAATTGCAGATATGGTCATGGTCGTACAACCTTCTCCAATGCAATCTGCTTTTAAACGATACCGTTCCAATCTGGAGGCACAACCAGCAGGATAAACCAAGTTTTTAGCCATTGCCTGGACCTTCTTCATCTCTGTTGCAAAATTTCTGGCATCATTCATCGCCGCCTGTCTTTGGCTAAAACGAAAATAGGAAGCTATTGACATGCCGGACATTAAAATAATAATGGCAATCACCACTATCAACTCGATCAATGTAAAACCACTATGTTTTATTATCCTCATGGATTAGTGAGCGATTTTGCTCCGCCTTCATAACAACTTGCCGTTAAGGTATATCCACCTCCTGACGGTGTATAGGTATAGTTTGCTGTCGCGCACTTCGGGTCTTTTGGTGTTGTTTTCAAAGTAACTATCGTAGTCGTTAATGGGCACGTAACAGAGGGATAAACTACAGCTGGATACTCACCATCAATCGACCTGCACATCTCCAAAGCTTGCCGAATAGCCTCCATGTCCGCGCTTCTTCTGGCATTTCTGGAATTTTTACTTATCGTCGTATAGGACACCACTCCGGCAGCAAAAATTACTGCAATTATTGTGATCACCACCAAGAGCTCAATAAAAGTAAAGCCGTTTTTTTTCATTGTAAATTAGCTACACAATAATACGTTTTCCCGGCTGCCCAAGAACAACCCGATCCAGAATTTCCGGAGGTGTTTTTCTCCATCAACGCACAGATACAATAGCTCGCCGTGGTCGCGCACGATGTGAACTCAACATATTTATAAGTAGCATCATTTATGGGGTCTTGTGGCCAAGAACTTTTTAAATACGAAGCCGCCGTCGAACATGTTGCCGGATATTTATAACTGTTCGCAGGGTCGGAATAATACTGTTCCAGAGCATTCTGCATAGCTACTAGGTCCTGCTTCCTTCTTGAGTCTCGACCACTTTTTTGAGTTGCAGAGTACGACACCGTCGCCAAAGCGACGAGAATTCCGATAATTCCAATTACTACCAAAAGCTCCAACAAGGTAAAAGCGTTTTTAACTTTGTTCATTTTTATTGATTGTTAACTTGATAAATAACCCCGGTATTTGTAGTTCCTCCGCAAGCAACAACTGGAACCAATTTTGTTGAGTCTGCCGAATTTTCCAAACAAGCAGTAATTCCATAACTTAAATTTGAATTTGTCGCCGTATAAACATAGTTTGCCCAACTACTTCCTTTAGGGTCAACAAAAACCACCGTAGAGTAACCTTCATTTATCAAATATGTTGTTTGATCAGCGGTCGAAAGAGTTACTGGATATTTTCCGTTGTTGTCATTTCGATATAGCTCCAAAGCTTTCTGGAGTTGGCTGAGATCACTCTTTCTCTGTACGTCTCGTGCTCTAGCTCTGGCTTGGTTGAAATTAAAAATTGCCATTCCGGTAAGAACGGCAATAATCCCCATAGTAACCAGCAACTCAATTAGGGTAAATCCGTTTTTTTTCATTGTTATTTTGCTTTTATTAATCCTGTTTCAGTAATCTTATAATTACACGGGGATGGGCCACAATCGACACCATCCGACGCCCAGTCTGTTTTAGTGGTTGTTCCTGATACTACCACCACATCTTTGTCTTCAAGGTTTTCCAAAGAAGTGTAATAAGCAAAACTACTCAAACTGGCATCTGGTTTGTAGTAATATTTTTTTTCATTATCAGTATCAGCCGGCAATTTGTCTAAATAAACCGTTGATTTTCCGTTAAAACAATAAGTAAACTTAGTTGTGCAGACCGTCGGAGAACCACAATTACCCGGTGAAATAACAGAACTACACATAATTTGACCACTTCCATTGCTGGCGGGATACGAACCTGCATCGTTGTAGTAAAGCTCAAGTGCTTTAGCTATTTGATTCAGGTCATTTTTTCTCTGTGTATCTTTGGATTTAACTGTTGCTTGAGTAAAAGAACCAATTCCAATAACGGACAAAATACCAATAATCGCCATCACCAAAATTAACTCAATCAAAGTAAATCCTCTCGTTTGTCTTCTCACAATTTCATTGTGCTTTAAACCTAATCAAATGTCAAACAAGCAACCCCATATACCAATTCCAAATCGATCCACCCCATACCAAAGCGACCACTGTTCCGGCAATCAAAAACGGTCCAAAGGGTAAGTACTGTCCTAGCTTTTTCTTTCCGGTCATTATTAAAATCATTCCTACCACTGCTCCCAAAACAAAAGAAAGGAACACTCCCGGAACTATTTTCGGCCATCCTAGCAATAGTCCTAGTGCCGGTGCCAAATAAATATCACCCATTCCAAAACCATCAACCTTTTTAATCATTTTAGTCAACACTTGGATAACCAAAAATAGTAAACCCAGACCCAATCCGGACAGAAGAGCTCGCACAAAGTCCGCGGTTTGCATAATACCAAAGCCGGTTAACCCCACACGATAAAACAGAGCCAGAGAAAAAAATAATAGGTTAAGACTGAACGGAATTATCATGTAAAGTAAATCCGTCATAAAAATAGCCAACATCACCATTCCAACAGCCAGCCAAAACACCGGCTGAATAAAACTCCAAGGAGACCCAACTAGTTTGAAAAAATTAAAACCCACCAAAAACCACCACACAAACATTACTCCGGTCAAGACTTCAATTAGAGGATAACGAATCGAGATCTTTTTATGACAATATGCACATTTTCCCCTGAGCCATAAGAAAGAAAATAGGGGAATGTTATAAAACCAAGCCAATTGATGTTTACATTTTGGACAGATGGATCTACCGGATAGGGGAGAGGAACCATGAGACGTGCGAAAAATTACCACATTCAAAAAAGATCCCCAAACCATGCCCATCACAAAAATAAATAGTATTACTAAAAACATATCTTATGGTAGCATCTCCAACCCAAAAAAAAGGCCCCACTGTGTAGTGGAGCCCTTTTTCTATTAACCTAAGTTACTTACTGGAAACACTGGACACACTGTCCGGCGTCTCTTTGATCGACTGTACAACCAGCGGTGACTACCCCTGCTGTCGCAATGTTGTAGATTGTTTGAGCATCAGATCTATTTGACTTGCTCTCAGGAGGGAAACAAACTCCAACTCTGGTTTTACTACCCGAAGTGACGTACAAAGTCGTTGATAGACCGTCAAAGAAGGTATCTTTTATCTCACCGTCAATACTTAGAGTGTTATCAATACAGGTTTTCATCCCAGCGTCATGACCAGGCGATCCTGCCTTATTAACAAGAACGGCCGGGAAAGGATAGGCTGTCGTCGGGGTCCTTAAAGTATCAATTGTCGCGGACGTACAGTCATACACGGCACCAGTCATTTTGTACCAGGGTAGATAGCCATGTGTCGCGTAATATCTCTGGGAGGAACCAAGCATCTCAATTGCTGCACTTCTGTTATTCGTGTCACGAGCTTTTTTCAACTGTTCAAATGGGTCAATTGCGGCCAGTAGTCCGGCAGCTAAAATTCCCAAAACACCAATGACAATCAAAAGTTCCATTAATGTGAAACCTTTATTTGTTTTATTCATTTTTTTATTATTTTTATAATTGTAATGACCAATATCACTATGAATGATTAAAACTGACTTGTCAAGTTATATATAGGCATAATTACGGCTATCACCAAAAAACCGACGCCTATACCCATGACAATCATAATCATCGGTTCAATGGCCGTCGTCAGCGCTTTAATTTTTGTTTCACTTTCACCTTCATAAAAGGTCGCGAGCTTTGCCAACACCTCGTCCAGTTTTCCGGTCTCTTCACCAACAGAGATCATCTGCCCCAAAATAGGGGGAAAGACCTCCAAAGACTGAATTGCTTCGGCCAAACTTACTCCTTTTTCAACCAAAACTGCGGCTTGTCTTACTTCCGCTCCGTATACCTTGCTTCCCAAAGTTTCTGAAACAATTTGCAAAGTATCCAAAATCGGAATTCCGGCTCCCAAAAGAACACTCACTGTTCTGGCAAACTCCGTCAAAATAATGTCTTTCCGTAGTTTTCCCCAGATAGGAATCCGAAATGTTAGTTGCTCAACAATCAAAGATCCTACTTCCGTTTTTGCCCAGTTTCCAATCAAAACCGATGCCAAGGCGACAACAATCACAATCCCGTACCAAAATCTCACCACAATGTCGCTAATTCCCATTAAAATCTTAGTCGGTGTTGGCAACTCGGCTCCAAAATCCTTATACATCGCGGTCAGTTTCGGAACCACAAAGACCATCATAATTGCCCCAATGACCACCATACCGATAGACACAATCATGGGGTATACCATTGCTCCTTTTGTTTTGCTTCTAAACTCTCTCTGTTTATCCAAAGCGTCGGCCAATTTCTTTAAAACTTGATCAAGAACACCAGCCGACTCACCGGCTCGGACCATGGCGATATACACTGTCGTAAAACCGCCTCCGGAACCCTGAAGAGCCTCTGCCAAACTCGAACCCGCTTCAACTTCTGTCAAGACCTTCTCTATTACCGTTTTCAAAGATGGAGTCGACTGCATTTTCAGTATTTTTAAAGCATTGACCAAAGGCAACCCGGCACCCACCATTGTCGCTAGTTGTCTGGTAAAGTTGGTTATCTCATCCTGTTTTGGTTTGGAAAATCTTCCAAAAATGGAGTCAAGGTTAAGTTGATCCGCCTCCGTGAGTGAAGTAATAATCATTCCCTTACCACGCAAAATTGAAACCACCTGTTTTTGATCAGTTGCCTCCATTACACCACTAGAAGGAGTTCCTTTTTGGTCTCTGACTTTGTAATTGAAAGCTTTCATTACTATTTATTTCCCAACAATTTGTCTAATACCGACGGTCGAATGGCATACTCCATCGCCACGGTCTTATCAACGACACTTCGGTTGACTAAATCAGACAAACTTTGCTCCAGTAAACTCATTCCCAAATTTCCACTCGTCTGGATTACATTATCAATCTGGAAACTCTTGCCTTCACGAATATTATTACGTACCGCCGGTGTTGCAATCAGAATCTCGGTCGCCACGGCTCGTTTACCATCAATAGTCGGAACCAATCGTTGGGCCAATACCGCCTCCAGCACCATTGAAAGTTGTAATACAATCTGGGGTTGTTGCTCCTCAGGAAAGCTATCAACAATTCTCTCTATTGTTTGTGAAGCCGAGTTTGTATGTAGTGTTGCAAATACCAAGTGTCCGGTTTCCGCCATAGTCATCGCTGCCGCCATGGTCTCGGCATCTCTCATTTCTCCGATGTATATCACGTTTGGATCCTGACGCAAAACCGACTTCAAAGCATTATCCCAAGATCTGGTATCCGATCCAAGCTCTCGTTGGCTCACAATCGACTTTTTGTTTACATGAATAAACTCCACCGGATCCTCAATCGACACAATATGTTCTGTTCTAGTGCTGTTAATTTCATCCAAAACGGAGGCCACTGTTGTCGATTTTCCGGAACCGGTCGGACCGGTCACAATTACAAACCCCTGTTTCAACTTGGCAAATGCATGGCAGATACCGGGTAAGCGCAGTTCATCAATTGCCGGAATTTTATCTGGAATAAAACGTAGTGAAATTGCCGCCGACCCCTTTTGGTAATAGGCATTGGCTCTAAATCTTGCTTTTCCTGCTACAGAAACGGAAAAATCTATTTCCAAATCCTTCAGAAATTTTTCTCTTTGTGTCTGATTCATCAAGTTGCTGATATACCCCAAAAGAACTGAAGCGCTCATTAATCCGGCTGCTTCATAAAGAACTAGCTTTCCCATGAATCTAAAAATTGGATAGGAATCGGCCATCAGATGTAAATCAGATGCGTTTTTTTCGGCAGCCATTATTAAAAGATCCTGAATGATATTGTCGCTTTTTTCCATTAAACTTGAGCCACTCTAATAACTTCTTCAAGAGAGGTTATTCCATCCAATACCTTAAGATAACCATCTTGTTTCATAATAATCATGCCGTCCTCTTTGGCTGATTTTTCCACGGTGTCAGCATCAGCTCTTTCCATTATCAATCTGGCGATTTTTTCTGTCACTTTCAGTACTTCATAAATACCAATCATTCCAAAGTATCCTGCGCCTCCGCATTTATCACATCCTGCTCCCTTATAAAGCATAAAGGGGGTGTTATTTTTTTGTGCCTCAGCCGCTTTAATCGGGTTTGACTTAACCCACCCGTCAAGTAAATTTCCCAGGACTCCTTGCATATCTTCTATTACTCCTGCTTCAGGTACATAGGCAGTTTTACATTTATCACAGATTTTTCGAAGAACACGTTGACCTATAACTGCGGTCATTGAACTAGATAGTAAAAATGGCTCTGCTCCCATATCCAATAAACGGGGAAGAGCACCGGCAGCTGAATTTGTATGAACGGTAGAAAATACCAGATGACCCGTAAGAGACGCCTGTACTGCCAGCTGAGCCGTTTCCTCATCACGAATTTCACCAACCATAATAATGTTCGGGTCTTGGCGAAGAAAAGAGCGCAGTCCGGAAGCAAAAGTCAGCCCGGCTTGAGGATTAATCTGTACTTGATTAACGCCAGTAATTTGGTACTCTACCGGATCTTCCAACGCCACAATATTTACTTTTGGAGAGTTTACCATGGTTAAAATCGAGTAAAGTGTGGTTGTTTTACCCGAACCTGTAGGACCGGTAGCCAGAATAATTCCGTGAGGAATACGAATTGCTTCTTCCAGAGTGGTCAGTGCTTTTCCACGAAGACCCAACTCGGCCAAGGTTGGTACCTTATCCGTTTTTTTCAGTAAACGCATCACGATCTTTTCACCATTCACCGTGGGTAGGGAAGAGATACGTAAATCAACCTCACCCCACTCGGACTGAAAATTAAAGCGGCCATCCTGCGGAACTCTCTTTTCATCAATCTTCATGCCGGCCAAAATCTTAATACGGGAGATTAATGAAGCGTGATAATCTTTATCCAAAGTTAACTTCTCTTCAAGAATACCATCAATACGGTAACGCACTCTTGTAATGTTTTCCATTGGCTCAATGTGAATATCCGAAGCTCTTAAACGAATCGCGTGTTCCAAAATCTTCCTCACAATTTCAACGATTTTTGGTTCCTTGATGATCTGGGAAATGGTGTCGGATGTTACCAAACGCACGCCCTCTTCATCTGTTACTTCCTTACCTCTCTTTAAAACACTTGAGATTTCTCCGGACAAGCTCTGGCTATATACATTGGCAATTAAGGTATCCAAATTTTCCTTGGATGTTAGCAATGATTTTATCGTGTAGCCTGTTCTTTTTTGAAAAAAATCAACCGTCGAAAGTTCCTCCGGTTTCACCATGATCAAGCTCAAGGTCTTGTTTTGTTTGTCTAGGGTGTATGGCACCACCTGGTAGTTTCTGGCCAAATCCACCGAAATTAAACCAATCAAGTCTGGATCTACCGAAATTTTGCTTTCGGCAAAATAGGGGATACCTAGTACTTTTGCTTTTGCCTCGGCTAGTCCTCGCTCATCCACCAATCTCTTTTCAATCAATAGCTCTGTTAAAGATTTCCCGGAAGTTACCGCCTCGATTTTCAAGGTGTCGATCATCGCTTCCGTCAGCTTACCTGTCGAAAGAAGATAATCCAGTAGGGCAGTTTCCTGATAATCCATACCTTAACTATAGCAAATTTATCTACGTCTTAACTAATTTCCACGAGCTTATCAAAAAATTTCCAAACGCTAGTTTTGCATTTACATTTGTGAAGCGGATTTTAGATAAATAATCAATCGCCAGCTTCAATACTTTTAATCTATTTTTATTTACCGACCGTTCCAAACCGGATTTAAGTTTTACTATCACTTCTTCCAAACAATTTTCCATCTCCGCTTTTTCCATCTCATCCGCAAAAGCCAAACACTTTGCCGGACCTTTAGCAAAACATTCCAAAACACTTTTCCAATAAACTCCATCCGTTTCCTTTCTTTTCATTTCATTTTCAATCACACAGCGAGACAATATTGTTGGCAAAAGACCATTTTCATTTCCGGCCACAAGGAATAAACACATCGACTCACTCGATTCCTCGAGTGGTTTCAAAAGAACGGCCTGACACTCGGGAGAAAGCTTGTCCGCATCCCAAATAATCAGACTCATTCCAACAGATCCCGTGGAAACATTTCTCCCAAAGTTGATAAAACGTCGCAAATCGTCTATCTTACCTTCACTACCCTCGTAACTCATCGTCGATGCAATAGACAGATCCAAAGAAGAAAGCAGTGTCTCTCGTTGGTACGTGCCGGCCACTATAATCTTTGGTAACATTAGCTTATTGTACAAACAGATGTACTTGATGTGTTAGTGGTTAACCATTAAAATGAACCCGCAGCGCTAAAACTCAAAATATGCCGGAACAAACATACACCGCCAAAGATATTACCGTCCTCGAAGGACTCGAACCTGTCAGAAAAAGACCGGGAATGTATATCGGCTCTACCGATGAAAAAGGTTTACATCACCTTCTGATCGAAATTGTCGACAACTCTCTTGATGAAGCAATAGGGGGTTTCGCCAAGAATATCTATGTATGTTTACATAAAGATGGTTCTGTCTCTGTCTCTGACGATGGTCGCGGTATTCCTACCGACAAACATGTCTCCGGGGTCTCCGCCCTGGAGGTTGCCATGACCAAACTCCATGCCGGAGGAAAATTCTCGGACACAGCCTACAAGGCGTCCGGTGGTCTTCACGGAATTGGCTCTTCTGCTGTCAACGCCCTTTCCACCAAGATGCAGGTTATTGTTCGTCACGACGCTGATTTCTTTATCCAGTCCTACAAAATCGGTATTCCAGACTATCCGGTAAAAACGATTACCGAGTCTGAAGTCAAAACACTTCTTCCGGAATTCCACCAAAGCATTTTCAACAAACAATCCGGAACCTTTACCCGTTTCTGGCCGGATCCATCCATCTTCAAACTCACTACCGAATACAGTTTCTCCAATATCAAAGCCAAACTTCAAGAAAGAGCCTACCTTGTTGCCGGAGTTTACATCCACCTTTTTGATGAAAGAACTGACAAGCAAGCCAACTTCTATTTTGAGTCCGGCATCCGTTCTCTTCTTTCTCACAACAACAAACACAAAAAACCACTTCACGAAATAATTTCCATGTCCGGAAGTGTTATCGAAAATAATTTACCCATTGGCGTCGAAGTGGTTATGCAGTACACCGACACCTACAACGACAGCATTGAGTCATTTGCCAATACCATTAATACTTACGATGGTGGAACCCACCTGACCGGTTTCAAAACAGCTCTTTCAAAGGTTCTCAAAAACTACATGACCGCGGGACAAGATCCTGATAAAAAAGATAAAAACAAAAACAAAGATCTGGATTTTACCCCCGAAGATCTCAAAGAAGGACTCACCGGTGTCGTCTGGATTAAGATGAGTTCCTCCGAAATTCAGTTTGAATCGCAAACAAAAACAAAAATAAACAATCCGGAAGTTCAATCTGCTGTTTACCAAATTGCCAAAAAGGGCCTTGAGGAATATCTCGAAGAACATCCCGCTACAGCCCAAATCATCATTGGCAAGATTACACTGGCTAACCGTGCCCGTCTGGCTGCCAAAGCCGCTCGTGAAGCCGTTGTCCGCAAAGGTGCTCTCGAAGGCATGACTCTACCTGGCAAACTAGCCGACTGTCAAGAAAAAGATCCAGCTCGATCAGAAATCTTTATCGTTGAAGGAGACTCAGCCGGTGGTTCCGCCAAACAGGGGAGAGACCGTGCCCACCAAGCCATTCTTCCTTTAAGAGGTAAGATACTAAACACCGAAAGAGCCCGTCTGGACAAAGTCATTGAATCTGAAAGTGTCAAAGATCTCATTATTGCCCTAGGTATGGGAATAGGGGACACTTTAGACATCACCAAACTTCGCTATCATCGCATCATTATCATGACCGATGCTGATGTTGACGGCGCACACATTGCTACTCTTTTGCTTACCCTTTTTTATCGTCACACAACCGCAGTCTTCGAAAAAGGCTACGTTTATTTAGCGATTCCACCTCTCTACAAAATTAGCCACGGTACTACCAACAAATACGTTTACACCGACGAAGAAAAAGAAACCTACATCAAAACCCTCACCCCAGCAGAACAAGCCAGGGTAGGTCTCCAACGTTACAAAGGTTTGGGAGAAATGAATCCGGAACAACTTTGGGACACCACCATGAATCCAGCTACTCGTACCCTCAAGCAGATCAGTGTCCAAGACGCTGCTCATGCCGACGAAGTCTTCACCACTCTCATGGGACAAGAAGTTGCCCCTCGTAAAAGATTTATTACCACCCACGCCACTCTTGCCAATCTCGACATCTAAATATGAACCTACTTCACTCAATTAAAGCGCACGGAACAGACTCTTTGATAAATGTTGTCATCGAGATTCCTACCGGCTCTCAATCAAAAATTGAGTACGACATCGACACAGAAGAATTCACCGTCGATAGAATTTTGTCTACAGAACTTTCCTTTCCTTTTAATTACGGTTTTGTTCCTGAAACATGGAGTATGGATAACGACCCACTCGACGCTGTTGTTTTAAGCTCTAAACCGATAGAGACAGGTAGCATTATCGAATCAAGAATTATCGGCTTGTTGGCTACCAAAGACGAGAAAGGTACTGATGCCAAGTTAATCACCATCCCCAGTTCCGAAACAGATCAAATTTTTACCAAAATTAATACTATTGAAGACCTTGACGAACAAACACTCAGCAACATTCAATATTTTTACAAAAACTACAAAATAATTGAGCCGGGAAAATGGGTAGACATCGATGGTTATGCTTCTAAAGAAGAAGCCGAGTCTAAACTTAAAATAGCTATTGAGCAATACCATCAACATTTTCAAAAATAAAACATGGAAGACCAAAACGAAGAAAACCAAACAAATAATACCGTCGTTTCCTCCGACGATCAAATTACTCCCGTCGTAATTGAAGACAAAAACACGGAGTGGGGCATCATTAAAAATGCTCCCATCGTCGAAGAGATGGAGCGCAGTTACCTAGACTACGCCATGTCCGTTATCGTTTCTCGTGCACTTCCAGATATACGTGACGGTTTAAAACCAGTTCATCGCCGTATTCTTTTTGCGATGAGAGACATGGGTATTACTCATAAAAGTGCCTACAAGAAATCAGCCCGTATTGTCGGTGAAGTCCTAGGTAAATATCATCCACATGGTGACACCGCCGTCTACCAAACAATGGTTCGTTTGGCTCAAGACTTTTCCATGCGCTATCCTTTAGTCGATGGTCAAGGAAACTTTGGTAGTATCGACGGTGACTCTGCTGCTGCCATGCGTTACACCGAAGCTCGCCTTTCCAAGATTGCTAGTGAACTTCTCGAGGACATCGACAAAAATACGGTTGATTTCGTTGACAACTTTGACGGCTCACAACAAGAACCGCTTGTCCTTCCGGCCAAGCTTCCTAATCTCTTACTCATGGGTTCCGACGGTATTGCTGTCGGTATGGCCACCAAAATTCCTCCGCACAATTTACTTGAAGTTGTAAGTGCCATCAACGCTTTGATTGATAAAAGCAAAGTCTCCACCACAACTCCCGTTGAAGATGCTGATCTTCACATAACAAGCTACAAAAATCTCATTGGCACACTCGAATCCGACATTGAAATAGATGAGCTTTGTCAGCACATCAAAGGACCAGACTTTCCAACTGCCGGTATCATCTATGACACCAAAGAAATAAAAAAGATGTATGACACTGGTAAAGCCAGTATCATCGTTAGGGGAGTGGCCGAGATAGTCGAAAAGAAAAATGGTCGTTTCCAAATCCTCATTACCGAGCTGCCATACCAAGTAAACAAAGCCAAATTAATTACCGATATTGCCGAGTTGGTCAAAAAGAAAAGGGTTGATGGTATCTCTGATCTTCGCGACGAATCCGACAGAAAAGGTATGACTGTTGCCGTCGATCTCAAAAAAGACGCCAAGCCCAAAAGTGTTCTCAACAATCTCTACAAATACACCGAGCTGCAAACCAGTTTTCCAGCCAATGTTGTGGCTTTGACTTCTGATGGTACTCCACACCTCTTAAATCTTAAACAAATTCTTATGGAGTTCACCGCTCACCGTCAAATGGTTGTTGTTCGTCGCTCCCAATTTGAATTGAAGTCAGCCAAAGATCGTGCCCATATTTTGAAAGGCTTACTCATAGCTCTGGCCAATATCGATGATGTTATTGAGACCATCAAAAAGAGTCCCGACTCAGATACTGCCAGAACGAACCTAATGACAAAGTTCGGTCTCGACGAAATTCAAGCCAACGCTATCTTGGAAATGCAACTTCGTCGTTTAGCTGCTCTTGAGCGTCAAAAGATCGAGGCCGAGTACGAAGAAATAATGAAAACAATCGACAAGTTGGTTGCTGTTCTCAAAGATCCTGAGAAGGTCTTCCAGATTATTAAAGATGAGCTCGACAAACTGGCCCTAGACTATCCGGAGAAGAGAAGGACACAGATAGTCGCTACTGCTCCTGGTTCCCTCTCAGAAGAAGACCTCATTCCCTCCGAAGAAACTATCGTCACTCTTACCAAATCCGGTTACATTAAACGCATGCCGCTTTCTACTTTCCGAACTCAGAAAAGGGGAGGTAAGGGGGTTTCCGGAATGACAATCAAAGACACCGACGAGATTCAGCTTTTAACCAACGCCAACACTCACGATCGTCTTTTGGTATTTACCAGCAAGGGAAAAGTATTTGCTCTCAAAGTCTGGGAACTACCCGAAGGTAGTCGTATCAGTAAGGGACAAGCCATCATCAATCTCATAAACATCGAAACCGACGAAACCATCAAGAGTATTTTGCCAATGCCCAGACAGGTCGAGAAAAACCGTTTCCTTTTCTTCACTACCAAGGCTGGTGTCGTCAAACGAACAGCTCTCCTGAAATATGAAAACATCAAAAGCAACGGTTTGATCGCTATCAAACTCCAAAACAACGATAACTTAGTCTGGGTCAATCAAACCTCTGGTTCCGACCATATACTGCTTGTTTCCAAAGATGGCAAGTCGATTCGTTTCCACGAATCGGATGTCCGACCAACCGACAGAGACACTCAGGGCGTTAGAGGTATTTTACTCAAGAACGACGACTACGTTATCTCCATGGATGTCTTTGGTCCCGAAGAACCGGTATCTACCGACAAACGTGTCAAACTGTTTAGAGACCTTCTCATCGTCACCGAAAAAGGTATGGGTAAACGTACTCCACTTCCGGAATATCCGGTACAAAACCGCTCCGGTCAAGGATTAAAGGTGTGTGAAACGACAGACAAAACAGGTAAACTCGCCGGTGCACTTCTAGTCGACCAAGACTCCGAAGTACTACTGATCACCACTTCCCAAGGTCAAGCTATTAAACTTCCTATCAAAAATATCCCCAGACTCGGTCGAGCCACTCAAGGAGTTATCCTTATGCGCTTTGCCAAAGATGGTGATTCTGTCGCCGCCGTGACCACCGTATCCGACTCCGAAGGAGAATAGCCATACTACACCTTCCGAGCTCAATATCCTATAGTTGATATTTTCGTGGTTAAATGTTATAATTTCGACGTACTTTCCAATCACAGTAGAGTGGAGGAGCCATGGAAAAGAAGAAGATGCCGATTATTGAAAACGGGTTTTTTGTCGTAATTCCGGTAGGGGTACAGGGTGGTGTCTACGAAAATGCCATCCACCTTACCAACCTAATTAATAAATGGTGCGAAGAAAATCCAGGGAAGAAAATTGTTGGCAATCCCACATTCCACATTACTCCATCATCAGGTGGAAGAAACATCTCCATTGACTCCATCTTCTTCACCTGGAAGTAATTCAAGTTGTATCACCAAGTCCCGCCACCGCGGGACTTTTTTGTGATTAATTTCTACTGACTAAATTCTTTTCCTCTCCCTGAAACTGGAGTAGCGCTCACTGTCGCCGTTTGAGAAACTGCTCCCAGCCGGAGAGCTAACAGAGCTGGTTCTTTGCCCATCCCGACGGGAAAAATTATTGTATCGCCTTTAACTGCTGGCCAGCCATTAATACCACCGTTGGCTTGATACTCCCAAACTTTTTCTCCGGATACTTTATCAAATGCATATATTTTTCCATCGAGTGTAGATGTAAACACCAAGTTATTGACTACCGTAGCTGCTCCCACATTCATTGATCCAAAAATATAGTTCCAGAGCACTCTTCCGGTTGCCGCCTCGATAGCGACAATCTCTCCTTTAGCTTTTCCAAGATCGAAAGATTTTGCTACAAACTCACTGGCGGTGTACTGCACCTCCATGTTGACAACTGGTACATAAACGACTCCATTGGAATACGCCATATTGGTTTCCACTCCTCCAAGGGGTCCTGGGGAAACCTTTGTCGCTCTACTAGGCAGAACTTTTAAGGTATCGTTTAGGTGAGTCCCGACACTTGTCTCCCAAATCTTATCTCCAGTATTTTTATCAAAGGCATACACCTTACCCATCTTTCCCGCTCCAATAATAATATCTCTAACTTTTCCATTGGCCTTCATCGTCGATAGAATAGGGGAGATCTGAAAATCATAGTCAAATAAATCATGGGGTAGTACTTGGTTATACCAAAGAAGTTTTCCTGTTTTCTGCTCCAAAGCAACCACACTATTGGTATACAAATTCTTACCCAAACGGCTGGTTCCGTTGGGGAACTCTGCCGTTCCCGGCCAGGGAGCTGGATTACCAATTCCCCAGTACATAATATTTTTTGTGGTGTCGATAGCTGGGGGGTACCACGCTCCACCACCGCTATTTACCTCGACATTTCCCCAAATATCCTTACTGTCTACCGTATCAAAACTCCACAAAATCTTACCCGTTTTTTGGTCTAATGCATAAATAATTCCCGTAGATCCACCCCTATAAAAGTTTTCATTGCTCACACCTGGAACCGTTGATACATAAACCATACCCCTGTACGCTGTTGTCTGTATATCAATACCATTATTGGGATTACTGGACAGAGTCGTCGTCCAAAGTTCCTCTCCTTGTAAATTTAAACCAACAACACTGTAACGTCCTTTAACTGCAAAAATCATTCCGGAATCAACCGACACTCCGTTTGGTCCGGCATTGTCCAGATTGTAATCTTTTACCCAGATCTTTTCCCCGGTCTTAAAATCTACCGCGTAAACGTTACTTTTCAAATCTTGAAAATACACCACATTCCCGATAATTAGTGGATTAGTTGCTACCGCACCCCATTCACTCACTCCCTTAATGGGTAAGGACCAAGCCACACCCAAACCAGACACATTATCCATGACAATTCCGGAGTTTACCGCCTCTCTCGTGTTGGATAAATTTTGATTTGCACTTGGCCAATCACCGGCAATATTTCTCATTCCCTGGGTAAAGAAAAAGTATATTCCCAGGAGGATAACCACTAGTAACAATACCGTCGTGTTTCCCTTTTTTGGATTCAATTTCTTCGTTGCCATGGTATGTGGTTATTTAGTTACAATGATCGTCGCACGCATAAAGGGATGAATTCCACATATATATGTATACGTTCCTTCTTTTGTAAAAGTGAAGCTATATTTCTGACCGGTCGCCATTCTCGGACTTACAAAGGATCCGTCGTCACTTATCACATCATGAAGATAGCTTTCCTGGTTTACCCAAGTAACTGTTTCACCTAGTTTTATCGTCATCGTGTCGGGAATAAATGTGTTTTGTCGAATCAGTATCTCTCCCTTAATTGCCACCGTTGGGGTAATAACTGTTTCTGCGGTTTCGGGTGACACCTTGTTTTGTTTGGGGTACATTTTCATGTACCAATACCAACCGAGAACCACCAATACCACAAAAATCACTGCAAATATAAAACCATCCTTTTTTACCGCCATACACTTTTATTATTATTAATGCTGTCCAATATAATAATAACACTACTTTTGTAAGAATTCTTATACTTTCCAGGGTAATTACTTCAAATATTTATCGTGAATCTGTTTTAGTTGGGGATTGGTTACGTGAGTGTATATCTGTGTCGTAGCCACATTCTTGTGTCCCAACATTTCCTGAACACTTCGCAGATCCGCACCTTGTTGAAGTAGGGTTGTGGCAAAAGAATGTCTCAGTACGTGTGGACTAACTTTAATAGGTAACCCTGCAACCCGACGATACTTCTCTACAATTCTCTGAATTCCCCGAATCGACAAACGTGCTCTTTCTCCTCCCATTCCCGGATCCCATTCACCACTTTTGGGGATTCGAATCCACAACGCCCGATAAGGATCGGTTCGAGTCGTCAGATATCGGTTTAACCATTGCGCCGAACGATCGGTGAGGAATACTACTCTTGCTCGCCGCCCCTTGCCAATTATGCCAAACTCTCGTTGTTTCAAATCAATTTTATCGATATCCAGCTTAGCTATCTCCGATACACGCATGCCGGTCGAAAACAATATCTCTAGTATCGCTTTATCTCGCAGCCCAGCCATGGTCGAGGTATCCGGAGACGTCAATAATCGCTCCACTTGATCTCTATCCAAAAACTTAATTCGGTGTTCTTCACCCTTAGGTAAATCTACTTTCTCTGGTGACAAAGTTTTGATGCCTTTTTTCGCACAATACTTTAAAAACGCACGCAGGGAGATCACATAATAACTTTGGGTGGTAGGGGAGAGACGTTTACCATGAACATCCTCAAAGCGGCTTAAATGAAGTCTGTATCTGCGCACCATCTCACTGGTTAGCTTTTCAATGTATTCTTGAGCATAATGTTTTTCAAACCAATCGCGAAACATTTTCAGGTAGTGGGAGTAGTTGCGAATGGTGAACTTACTGTAGTTCTTTTCTACCTCGATGTAGCTTAAATACCTCTTAATGTGGACTCTTAGGGTTAAATCGGACGCTTGTTTCTTTGCCATCTATATTCATCATAGCAAATTATTGTGCGACGTTACTGATACAAACCCACGGTATACAACAAAAGGAACCAACGTTCTTGAAAACTAGTAATTTACCTCTAAGAAGCATTTGCATTTACCGCAAATGTCGAAACTAAAGTCATAAATTATTAAATAAAAACACAGATAATTTTCACACCGTGGAAAATAGGGGATAAGAAGTAGGGGAGAAGCAAAACAATTTTACAAAATCTAAGTCAAAAAGTTATCCACAACCAAAAAAATAAATTCTTTGCGGAAAAAGAAATTTGTAAAATATAAATTATTTTCCCTTAATAAATATTTAAAAATATTAATTAAATATTCACAAAATAAAATACAGATCTACGTGTACCTAATTCACTTAATTAAAGCGTCATTAAAACATAATTGACCACAAACACACTCTCTCTTTAGTCTATTAAAGAAACTCCAAACCTCATCTAAAAACCCTAAAAATACCGGTCCGTACAATGCCCCTAAAACGGCTTCTGGAACTTTTTGTGGGTACTTTATCATGGGCTATTAGCCTTAACTTTTCGGGTTTATCTATAGATAAGCTCAAAATGAGGCTGGCAGGCACAAACCCCAAAAGAATGACGAGAAAGGTACCGTAGGGGAGCTCAAACCAAAAACTCTTCGGGATTATGTACGAAACTTGATGATGGGTGAATATATATCGTCCGGTGCCCAACTGTGTGAGTTACGTCGCAAAAGTGTTATTGTGCGACGTATCAGATATCATTCTTCTCCACCAGCACTTAAAACAAAACAGGGAAGTGCAGAAGAATAACTTTCTCCTATCTCCCAATCAACACTGCAAAACTCATCAACAATAAATATTTAATTATTATTAATTAATGATTAAGTTGAACCCTCTCTCCGGATCGACCTGTCGTGTTTTCTTCATTCTTTTGCCAACCATATCAAACCCACTCACCTAGCAAGTTATCCACATGACTGCCAAATTTCGTGAAAACTTCCCTATTTCGTGAAAACTATTATAGGTCTCTAGTTATAGGATATATTATTATAGGCCTTATATTCATCTCCCTCTCCCCCTTTTCCCATCACAACAAAATATTTTTACGACACCAATATAAAAGAATAATTTATTCTCTATCCCACCCAGGACGTCGTCAGGAATCCCACCACAATAATGATTAATACCGTCACCCCATACTCCAGCAGGCTTTCTAGGTATACCCTATTAGACAGTCGCTGTTCCAAGATGCCAAATAATGCGTAAAGTCCCGAAGTTAAAATGAGCCCACCCATAAATGGTTTGATCGGCCAAAAACAAAGCACTCCAGACAAAATGGCAATTACAAAACTGGACGACACGGCATATCTCCAAACCTGAGGTCCAAAATCATTCTTTAAATCAACGCTCCACAGACTTGGATAAGCCAGTACAAAAGACACTGCAAACGATATTGGAACCACCCACCAAAAAGCAAGTTTCAAACTCAAGGCAACGGTAAAGAAAAATAAAGAGGTTACCAGGGTCAGAATGAAGTTAACCGAACGGGCAGCACGAAATAGTTGGATTGTCCTAATTGAAGCCACCGAGAAAATATTTTCAATCAACAATATACTGTACAAACCCAATCCTACCAATAGAAAATATACGATCTTGAAAATTCCCGCCAAAAGCTGTGATGTTTCCACCGACAAAGTTCGGCCAAACATACCGGGAAACGCAGTTGGCAAAAAATTTGAAAATAATCCGCTTCCCAGAGTAAACATCATCGGCAAAACAATCAAGGTAATCCACTCAATGCCCTTCAGATCGTCAAACAAGACCCAAACGGACAAGATGTAAGAAACCGCAGCGACTGCCAGAACCAAGCCAAATCGATAGTCTACTTGAGCCAAGCTGGTTAACCATAAGAAAAACGCAATCAATGTACTAATCAAAATAAACTTTGTTCTTTTAGACATATTTACTCAAGATTCGACCAAATATCGACCACGTCATCAAGGTCGTTTAAAGCTTCCAACAGCTCTTCCGTTCTAATTTTAGTTTCCTCATCAAGCTTGATCATTGGTATCGGGGAAATCGACTTCATATAAGAGACAGATCCCGGACCTCCCATTTTTGCTTCGTGTTTATTCAAGACTGAGTTTATTTCTGCAGCTGTCCTGTTTCGGTTATCGGACACGGCCGTAATCAAAATTCCCACACCTTCACGACTATATGCCTCGTAAACTACTTCTTCGGAAATATTTTCCCCACCGGCGCCCAAACCTTTTTCAATTGCCCGCTTAATGTTTTCCATCGGCATGTTAACTGCTCTGGCTTCGTCGACACAAGCCCTCAAAAAAGGATTGCCATTAATATCACCAGAACCACCCTTTTTAACGGCTATATGAATCTTTTTTGCAATTTTTGTAAAAACCGCACCGCGTTTATTATCTTCAATCGCTTTTTGATGTTTTATGGTGGACCACTTGGAATGACCGGACATGTCTCAATTCTACCAAACAATCTACAGCTTGACATTAGACATATTTATCTTTAATATGGCTTCCAGCATGAACAATGATTCTACGCACGATTTAACACAGGAAGCAATAAAAGCCGCCGTCAGTAAAAACTGGAACGAAGCCGTAAACCTAAACACCAAAATTTTGGAAGCATATCCCGAAGACATCTCAACCCTAAATCGTCTTGGTATCTCCTACTCCATGATCGGTAAAAACAAAAAGGCAGAAGAAAACTTTAATAAAGTTCTCAAGATCGACACCCACAACCCCATCGCTAAAAACAACTTAGTCCGCTTAAAGGCCAACAAGACTACCGGCCTTTTAAACCCCTTCACCCAAACAGTCAGCTTTATTGAAGAGCCGGGTAAATCAAAAGTTGTTCCCCTTGTCAGTCAGGCCGAACCAAAGATTTTTTCCGCTCTTAATATAGGTGAACCTGTCGAACTGGAAAACTGCAAACACAAAGTAAAGGTTTCCGATATGAAAAATATCTTTATTGGCTATCTCCCCGATAATATTTCCCATCGCCTTCTCCAGCTTCTGAAATCCGGCTACAAATATAAAACCGTTATGAAGTCTGTCAATCCCAAAACCCCCCAGGTGTTCATTCAGGAAACACATGCCGCCAAGCGTCTTAAGGGTGTTCCCTCGTTTCCTCTTGACGACAATGAAATTCTTCCCTCTCTCTCCGCCGGAGAGTCAAGCGAACTTCCTCCTCTGGAAATCTACGACCCTCTTATGGGTGAAGAAGGTTAAATTTATTTTATCCAAATCCTCACTTTTCCGTCTGCATCTACAGACTCCGGTCGAGCAATTTTTGTACAACCAACTTGTTCCTTCAATACTTTTTCGGTCATCTCGTATCTCCTATCCGTACTATACAAACAACCCTTTTTCCCCTCGTCTACATTTTCCTCCATATCAGCCTTCAGCTCAATTACATGCATCCCGGCTGACTCCAGTTGATTAGCCAAAACACTCCCCAACCCAGTAATTCCTGACACATTATTAATTGATATATCCGCATTTTCATCGAGTATAGGTTCAACAACAAACTTATTTTTTGTCCACAAACTCATCGTCTGATTAAACTCTTTAAACTCTTTCCCGTCAGGATCCGTTACTTTATCAAACACCGACTCCGGTATCGTCATTTCCAACACTTTTTTGGACTTTACTGCGTCGGCCATAAACTGTCTAATAAGCATTCTGTCACGGATACTTAAATCAGTTTTTAAGCTTATCGAAAACATTTCCCCCAGTACGTTTTCTATTGCCGAAACCTCATCAATTTTAATAGTCCTCGAAATTACCACTCCCATTGCCTGACCCAAAGACTTTTCCATATTTTCATAGGGTTTCTTTTCCGATACTCCGTAATTCCACACCGACACAAGAGGGTAACGTGCTTCGGAATTAAATACTTTTATTCGAATATTTTCCGACATGTTTATCCAACCAACCATTTCCTCTTCCGGTCGGAGTAACAATACACTTACACTTTCCTCCCCCACTATTGCCACATTAAGACCCATTTTTGGGCTGTAGACTCCCCTTCTGGTCACATCATAAACAAGCAATCCCAAAAGCACTACTAAAAATGTACTCCCCAATATCAATAATAGTTTGTCTTTAATACTCGCCTCCATAAGTACTCCTTAAAACACCATCCTGTTTCTTTTTATACTTAGCTAAAATATCTTTATCTCTTCTGTATTTCTTAATCACCTGCCCCATGTGCCAACCACTAACAAAATGCGGGAAGATCACGTAAGCTGCCCCGGCTTGATAAAGTTCCCTTGCTTGAGCCAAACTTTCCGCATCCGCGATTACCGGCACCTCAATCTTCCTATTTTTCAATTCTGAAATTAAAGACAGTGAATCATTTAGACTTTTTATGGTTGAGATTACCATTTTGGCCTGTGCAATATTTGCTAGTTCCAAAACGTCCGGATCGGTCGCGTCGGCAAAAATAACCGACTCCCCTTTCTTTTTTAAATCACCTACCACCTGTGGATTAAAATCCACCACCACCGTTTCTTCACCAATTTTATTTAAAAATGACAGGATGCTCTTTCCGGTTCTATCTCCCCCAAAAAGAACGATATGGTTCTTGTGTTCAACTTTTATTTGCTTATTTTTTCCGCTAAATTTAAACAACAACTTCGATATTTTACTTATCTTGATACTTAGTTTTTCGGAATTACTTATTAAAACAGTCGACAGCGCCATCGAAAACAAACCGGCCAGAGTCACTGCCTTAACTAATGGTTCATTCCACAACCCGGTGGCGAGTCCAACCGACATTATTACCAAAGAAAACTCTGACATTTGCGTCATATTGATACCAAGCATTAATGCATTTCTGCCACTCAGACCAATAAGTCTCGACACCATATGAGTTATCAAAAACTTTACCAAAATGATCATCGGGACAAGAACTAACAATAATTTCCAGTCCACACCTCCCAACCCAACCTGAAATCCAAGCAAGACAAAAAACATCGTTAGGAACACATCCCGCAAAACTCTGATCTTGCTGATTATTTGAAAATGCCCCCAACTGGTCGACAGTGACAAACCCGCCAAGAGTCCACCAATCTCGGGAGACAAACCCAAAAGCTTCACCGAACCGAACAGAACCAAAGCAAACCAAGATAGGCTGAACAGCACCAAGTCCTCTGCCGTTTTAATCACGTATTTCATTAGTTGCGAAATCAAAAAGTGTCCGACAATATTAACCGCTAAAATCAGCGATAAAAGTTTTACCAAAAGCGTTCCCAAACCAAAAGCATTAGCTGCACTTCCGGTACTCGGTAAAAATACCAACAAGCCAATGGCAAGAATATCTTGAAGAAGCAAAACACCCAACGTCAGTCTTCCTGAATAACTTTCAAGCTCCTTTTTTTCGGACAGTACCTTGACCACCACGATGGTGCTGCTAAAAGTCATCGCTACGGCGAAAAACACTGCCGCCAAAGGCGAAAAACCTATCGCAAACACACCAAACACCACAAAAACTGCAGCCAGCAACAACGTCTGCCCGAAAAACACCAAGACAGCTTCTTTTCCCACCTTACGAATCTCCGTCCAGTTCATCTCCAAACCCACTAAAAACAGTAGCAGTGTCACCCCTAAAGTCCCTAAAAGTTCCAACACTTCTACGCTCGGTGAGCTGATGAAACCGGATAACCCAATGACAAATCCTGACAAAACGTGACCAACAATCGAAGGTAGACCAAAATAACGAAAGATAATCCCCACCAAGACAGCAATTACAAAAACCGCTACCAATTCAACAATAAACAAATCCATTACTCCATTCTAATCGGAAACCATCCTCTTAAGCAACATATCACAATCGACTGGCAAAGGCGCCACTATTTCAAGTTCCTCACCCGAAAAACTTTTGAAGGCTATTCTTTCGGCGTGCAAGAAATGATGGCTCAAAAATTCTCGATCTCTCCCCGCCAACTCCTTGTTTAAATACTTCTCATCCGCAAAGATCGGCCAACCCAAAAAGGATAAATGCACTCTTATCTGATGAGTTCTTCCCGTTTTTAAATTCAATCGAAGATAAGTTAGTGCATTCTTCCAGTGTTCCGAGTTTTCGTATCGGAATCGTTTCAACACCTTCCATGAAGTAATTGCTTTCTTTCCTTCATAGTGAACCTGCCATTTTCCCCGATCAAATAAACTTCGTTTCATCGGTAAAATCACCGTTCCTTCACTCGGTTCCACCCTCCCGTGAACCAAGGCGACGTACTCCTTGGTAAGTTTTCGTTCCTTAAATAATTTTAAGTAGTATCGCAAAGCATCCGGATTCTTGGCAATTAAAAGACAGCCACTCGTTTCTTTATCCAGTCGATGGCAAAAACCGCTTCTCTGTCGAAATAACTTATCCGTATACTGAAAAAACTTCTCTCCCTGCCTCTCCTCAATCCAGTCCTGTACCGTTGGTGCATTTACCGAGTCGGCGCGATTCACCACTAACCCCACCGGTTTATTGATTACCAGCGTCTCGTTGTCTTCGTAGAGTACTTCTATTTCCATCAACTCCCAGTATATACGACACTACCCCCAAACTAATAAGAACGTCGCTCAAATTAAAACAGAAAGGTAAGAAGGGTAAACAAACATAATCCCACACACTCCCCCAGATAAATCTATAAAAAATATTTCCCAATCCCCCTAAGGTAATCAAGAACAAAGATGGTCTAAACTTCCTTAATTTAATTAACTCGAATAAAAACCATCCAATAAACAAACTAAGGGCTATAAAAGAGATAATATTCCCGATTTCTGCCGCCATCCCAAAAGACACTCCCCTATTCTCCAACCCAACGTCGGATGCACGAAATATCGTCTGAAAAACTAAATCTAATAGCAGAATTAAAACACCCCTGAAGATCACTCTCCCGACTTCTTTTCCATCTTTCTGGCACAATCCATACAGTACTCGGCTGTTGGCGTCACCGCCAGTCTGTCCGTATCAATCATTTTTCCGCAATTACTACAAATGCCGTATTTCCCCAACTTAATTCTCGTTAATGTTTTTCGAATTGCTATCAAGGACTTGGATACTTGTAGTCTCATGGCAAAAGATCTGTCATGTTGTACATTCTCGGCCACATCTGAGTCCACCGAGTTGTCAGCATCTCTATTTCCGGTCACAAAAGGATCAACTTTTTTGAGTTCCTCTTTTGTTACTTTTAATTTCTTCTGTTCTCCTTTAAGGTAAGCCACCAAAGGCTTTAATAACTGTGCGGGAAACGATATTTTTTTATTGTTTTTTTCCATTTTTAAGAATATTTTTTAAATCCTCCGTTATTGTCCTGCCAGACCTAATATACACTAAAACCAATCCTCCAACAAACAATATTCCCGACCACAATCCAACCGTCCAGGAATAGTTTCCGGTCAGAATTTTTTCGACAAGAAACAACAAACCCCACAAAGAAATCGAAAACCCGGCAACAAACCCGGATCTGGCTGACGTCTTATTATTCCTGTACCAAGCAAAAGTCCTATACCTCTCCTCGACATTCCAAAAATATATAAAAACAATTAGATATACCAATGCCAAAACAATGTACTGCCACATGAAGGCAAGAATAGCCAAACCGGCAAGGAAAATTGCCGTACCGGCCGAAATACCTAAAACGGTTAAATCAAACCAGTCCATAAATTTAACTTTAATTTTCCGCAAACAAAGCCAGAGACCAAGAGCAATTCCGAGGATAACGCCAAAGCGATCCAAGCCGGGGTAGTTTGTTAGTAAAAACAGTCTCGATAAATGATCCCCAAACATTCCCATATTCAAGATCGCAAAAACTATTCGACCCACAATAAAACCCCAAAACGCCGAAAGTACCACACTATCTAAAATTGTTCTATTCTCAAAATGAGACTCATTGGCCTTCTTAAAAAAAACAAACGACCCCCACAAATAAGCAATCACGGCCAGCAGACCAAAGCCGTAAACTGGAATATTATTTATACGTATTATTGCTTCATTCATTCAGATTTATTGTATACTAAAATTCACCATGCTTTCTATTGCCCACGGCGCAACCGGCGCCTTCATAGCCTCAAAAATTCCCAATCCCCTGATAAGCATTCCCCTTATTTTTCTTTCTCACTATATCGAAGATAGAATCCCCCACTGGGACGTCGGTCAGGGTCTTACGGCCAAAAAAAAATCCCGTAAAGCCGCTTTCCTCCAGGAACTGTTTTTTGATTTTCCCCTCTCCATCATCTTTGTTTACTATATTTTTCAAGTCGGGCGCCCATTTGACTGGCGTGTCTGGATGGGATGGTTTGTTGGACTTACCCCCGATTTTTTAGAATTTCCCTATCTCTTCATGGACGCACGCTTCTTCCCCATTAAGCAGTTAGCCGCTTTTCACAGTCTGATCCACCGTTCCACTCCCCATAAGCTCTGGGGTCTTCTTCCTCAGGTCCTGGTGATTCTCCTAATTCTACTTCTTAAATAGCCCTGTCCCTTTTAATTCGCTCTCGCCGTATACTGCCCCGTCTCGGTATTTACCTTAATTTTGTCCCCGACACCAATAAACAAAGGTACATTTACGGTAAGTCCGGAAGCGGTTGTGGCAGGTTTAAGGACATTACTCACTGTGTTTCCACGAGCACCCGGCTCGGTCTCAGTAATCTCCATAATGACGCTGGCTTGCAGTTCTACGCCTAGAATTTTTTCATCCCAGAAAAGCACCCAGGCTTTTTCACCTTCCACCAAAAACTTCACATCATCTCCCAAAACGGCTAGAGGGATTTCATACTGTTCAAAAGATACTGGATCCATAAAATAGGCTTTTTCGTCATCTTTGTACAAATACTGAAGGTGTTTCTTTTCCAAAAGAATGTCTTCCACCATGTTGCCGGAAATATACCCCTTAGTCACGATCGAACCGTTAAAAAGATTCTTTGCCTTCACTTTTATGGTTGCATTTCCCCTACCCATCTTAGTAAAGTCATACTTCATTACCCGAAAAGGATTACCTTCTTCGGTAAAAGTAACACCAACTTTAAGTTTGTTTACATCAATCATTTGAGTATTCTACTCCCCTTTTGGGGGATTAATAAAGTGCCGAGAGAGGGGATCGAACCCTCACGGGATTGCTCCCACAGGTTTTTGAGACCTGAGCGTATACCATTCCGCCATCTCGGCAATACTTGATTTTACCACGCACCGCCCCCCATACTTGACATTTTAGCCTCCCCATGCTACTATAGGCCTAAGCAAATTTACATTCACAAGAGGAGGAGACATGAAAAACTTGTCCCAGCGGGAAAATAGTGACATCGACATCTTTGATGTCATGGCAGGAAGCGATATCAAAGAAACGATAACTGAAGCCATAGCCCTCTCGGCGAAAGAAAATCGTCTTGTTCGATTTGAGTTCAATAGCGTGATCGTAAACGTGAACTCTGACTCAAAAACAGAGCTCATCTATCGCGACTTCAGTAGGGCCATTAGGGGCTATATCGACAAAAATATTGGTCCGAACCCAAATCCCGTCCTCACGGACGAGCAAAAAGAAAGTGATGCCCACATTAGGGCCAAAATAAATCTCGAGTCCAAGTAAATACGCTTATAAGACCCCCTTTCAGGGGTCTTTTTTTATCTCTTCCCTACCCACTCCCAGTTCACTACTTTCCACCAGTTACTTACATACTCCACTCTTCTATTTTGATATTTCAAATAGTACGCATGTTCCCAAACATCTATCCCCAAAAGTGGTTTTTTCCCTGAAGAGAGTGGGTTGTCTTGATTTGCTGTAGACATAATCTCGAGTTTCCCTTCGCTATCTTCCACCAACCACCCCCATCCGCTTCCAAACCTCCCCATGGCATTTTTCTCAAACAAAGCTTTAAACTCGACCAAACTTCCAAACTCTGTTTCAATTTTCTTTCCCAAATCAACCGGCATTATACCCTCTCCCCCTTCCTTCATTTCTTGCCAGTAAAAATTGTGGTTCCATACACCTCCGGCATTATTTTTAATCACCGCCACCTCACTATTCATTAATTCTTCCAGGGATTTGTCTTGTAACTCCGGAGTTCCCTCCAGTATTTTATTAAGATTATCCACGTAACTCTGGTGGTGTTTTCCATAATGGATCTCCACTGTCTGTCGGTCTATTACCGGCTCAAGTGCATCATAGCCATAGGGCAATTCTTCTAATACAAACGGGTAATGGTTACTCATAATTTAAGTAATAATTAATACACTATCAATTTATCACAAAAACTATCTTCCCCTATCCACTCCGTAAAACTTGACCCGATCACCTCTAAACTTCAAATCGATTGTCCCTGACGCACCGTTACGATGTTTGGCAATAGATAACTTTACGTCCTCCAAATTATTTTCATCGTTGCGATAAAGGAACATTACGACGTCAGCATCCTGCTCAATTGATCCAGACTCGCGTAAGTCGGCCAAAACTGGTGTTTTATCTGTTCTACTCTCTACTCCTCGATTAAGCTGGGACAGCGCCAAAACCGGAATTTTTAACTCCCGAGCCAGGTTTTTTAAGCCCTGAGAAATTGCTCCAACCTCCTGCACCCGACTTTCGTAATTTTTGTCACCCACACACAACTGTAAATAGTCGACCACCAAAAGTTTCACTCCAACCTGGGAGTGCAAACGACGAGCTTTTGTTCTAAGTTCCAAAATCGACTGCCCTGGAGTGTCATCAATATACAAAGGTGATTCCGCCAATACTCCCATTCCCTCTGATAATTTGGCAAAATCATCATCCTTAAGGTTTCCTGTTTTTAATTTCCATGCATCAATATTCGCCTGAGACACCAACATTCTATCGACCATTTCCAAGTTACTCATTTCCAGTGCAAAGTAACCAACCGGCATTTTCTTTTCTACTGCCACGTACTGAGCCACATTAGTTGCAAAAGCGGTCTTTCCTATACCCGGCCTGGCTGCCAAAATAATCAGGTTAGAGTCTTGCATTCCGGCTAACATCTTGTCCAAGTCAGAAAACCCGGTTGGGACACCACGAAGACCATCAGCAGAGTTTTGCAGTGTGTCCAATCGATCAAAGCTTTCCGCCAAAGCATCCTTAATCGGGATAAAAGATCTCCGCATATTCGTCTGGGACAACGAGTAAATTTCTTGTTCAGCTTTATCCAAAACTTCATTCAATGGCTTACTATCATCAAATCCCATCTCTCCCATGGTGGCACCTGCAGAGATCAACTTTCTCTTTATGTATGTTTCGCGAACAATTTGGGCATATTTTCCGACATGTGAGGCTACTGGTACTTCATTGGATAACTCAGATAAATATGATTTTCCTCCCACCCTCTCCAGTAACTTTGCCTTTTTAAGCCAGTCGGCGACCGTCAAAACGTCAATCGGATCGCGGTTTTCGTAAAGAGTCACCATTGCTTCGAAAACCGAACCGTTGTTTTCGCTATAAAACATCTCCGGTCGTAAAAGTACCGCAATATCGACGATTGCGTCCTTATCAATTAGAATCGCTCCCAGAATAGATTTTTCCGCCTCATCTGAATGGGGCGGTATCCTTGTGTTAGGCATCCATTATTAATACTTGAGTATCGTCGGGCAAGCTTCCTTCATCTACTTTTATCTTATGCACCGGTTCTCCGGCTACTAAAAATTTATTCTTATCCAAAAACTCTTCCAGGGTGTGTTTTGCCGACCACATTTCCGTCATTCCGGCGACTTTGTAGTGCATAGGGATTACGTAAGATGGCTGGATATCTTTAATAAGATCCATCACTTCATTTGTCTCCAAGGCTGTTACTCCCCCAACACCTACCATCAACACATCTACCGATCCAATCTTTTCAATCTGCGCCTCGGAAAGTTTATGCCCCAAATCTCCTAAGTGTAAAACGTTCAGTCCGTCCATTCTTACATTCATAATTAGATTTTTTCCTCTTTCGGCTCCCTCCACTTTATCGTGATACATTTTGGTCGCTGCTATCTCTACTCCTCCGATTTCATACTCTCCCTCTTTATCAATTACAAAGGTATCTTGACGAGTAACCGGACCGGTTACATTTTCCAATGCATTATGATCATCATGGTTGTGAGAAATAGTCACTATATCAGCCACCTCTTTCGCAAAAGGTAGACCAACCATCTCACTTTTAAAAGGATCCATGATAATTGTCATCCCTTCCTTATTTTTTAACTTAAAACACGAGTGGCCAAGATATGTGATTTCCATGAAACAATAATACCACAGCGCCCACCCAAGAACCCGAAAGGATTGTGGTGCCAGCACCCACAAAACTTGCAAATGTTGTTCCAAACTGTTATCCTTTCACTCGAAAGCCTATGCGTAAAGAAGTCATTCTAGCCGTAATCATTGGGATAATCCTCGGAGGAGTCATCCTCTATGGCATTAATCTCGCCAATACCTCTTCCAAGATTAATCAGGCTAACACCGAAACAGAAAAAGGCAGTTCAAAGATCACTCCCTCCTCCTCAAAAAAACCGGACAGTCTAATTTCCATCCTCTTTCCCCCTAATAACTCTGTTGTTACTGAAGCCCAGCTTACCCTCAAGGGCACAACCAAACCCAACTCCAACATCGCCATCGTCTCCGAAAGTGATGATATCCTCACCGTGTCCGATAAATCCGGCAATTTTTCGGAAGATATTAACTTAATTTCAGGGGAAAACATCATCACCATCACCATCGTTGACGATAAGCAAGCTACTTCCTCTTCCACTATTATTGTTATTCGCACCGCCACCCTACCTGAATAAAATGAAAAAACTATTTTTATCTCTCTCCACTATTTTTTTCAGCCTCGTCTTTGTTCAGCCCGTAATGGCTATCACTCCAACTCCCTCGGCTACCCCAACTCCAGACATAGAGGAAAAATATAAACTGATCGTTCAAGAAAATGTTTCCAGTATTGCCGCCAAATTACAAGAAAAGGTTAATCTCATGTCTCTTGTCGGCTATGTTGGTAAAATCACCACCATCAGTTCGGGAAACTTAACTGTGGACTCACACGGTGCTCTTCTTCAGGTTACTTCTACAGCCAAAACAGTCTATCTTAAAAACAATTCCCCTATCAAAGCCACTTCTCTTGCCATCGGTGACAAAGTCATTATCATCGGTACTTCCATTAAAGACGGCATCGTTCAAGCCAAAAGAGTTTCGGTTATCAAAGACGAACCAATACTTGTAAAAACAACTGCCGTAATTGCTAAAGTCGTCTCCGTAGATATCAAGAAGAAAACTCTTACCCTTACTATTAATGGTGCTGACCAAATCCTGACCCTCTCCAAAAAATCCACCGTCAAACTGGACCAGCTTAAAGCCGATCAAACCATTCTGGGTATTGTTAAAGAATATGATGGTGCCCTCTCCATCTCTCGTGCCAAAGCCCTTTAGTTTAGGCTAAAATGGATTAATGCCCCGGTCCAACAACCGCACCCTTGCCTACATCATTCTTTTGTTAAATACCGCTCTCTGGGGTTTTTCCGCACCTATCATCAAATACTCCTTTCAATTCACTTCCCCTTCTCTTTTTCTTTTCTATCGCTATTTTATTGCCGCAGCTCTTTTTCTTCCCGTTTTTCTCCTCTACC
This sequence comes from Microgenomates group bacterium, assembly GCA_049303575.1. Taxonomy (GTDB): domain Bacteria; phylum Patescibacteriota; class Microgenomatia; order UBA1400; family MFAQ01; genus UBA2277. The sequence goes on from JBAQNH010000002.1 coordinate 656,190, forward strand.
GCTCCAGAAACCACCACCACATCAACCACCTCAAAACGATTGGTATCGCCCTTCTCGGCACCCCTCTTTGTTTACTCCCTCTTTTTTATGGACTTAATCAAACCTCCGCTATCGAAGCTTCCATTCTTGAGTCTAGCAGCCCCATTTTCACCATCGTTATGGCTATTCTTTTCCTTGGTGAAAAATTAAAACCAAAGGAAACAAAGGGGCTTTTAATCGCCTTACTCGGAACCGCCGTTATTGCCTTCGAACCCCTTATCACCGGCGCTAACCATGTCCGGCTATCTCTCGAAGGGAATCTCTTAATCATTTTAAGCAATATTATCTGGACTTCTTTCCTCCTTTTGTCCAAAAAATTCAAAACAGACCCCGTCTACCTTTCCTTTTACTCTTTTATAGTCAGCATCCCCTTTTTCTTCCTTATACATTCTTCCCAAGGTCTCTCTTTCGCTCTCAATATCGAGGCCCTTCCCGGTATTCTCTACATGGCCATCGGAGGCTCCATCATCGCTTTTTGGGCCTACCAAGAAGGCCAGAGGCGTATCGAGGCGTCCGAAGCGGCTATCTTCACTTATCTCAAACCCGCCTTCGCCATTCCCCTCTCTATATTATGGCTAAAAGAAGCCTTTTCTCCCGTCGCCATTATGGCCACGTTCCTCATCATTGTGGGTGTTTTTATCTCCGAAAAACGTTAATTTTGCTTGACTTTCTAGCTTCCCTATGCTACTATAGGCCATGCGTTTGCAACCTTAAAATTCTAACCTGAAACCGAAAGAGAAATAATGAAAAAGCTTGTCTCAAGGTATTTTCACTCAAAAACCGCCACCATTCGCTCCCTAGCCGCGATATCTTCAGTCATCTCCTTCATCTTCCTGAGTGTTGTCTGGGTCATTGCTATGATTTATGCCTTCGAGCACAACGGGCAATTCCCGACCATAAATAACTTCTACTTCGTCTACTGCCCGACCGTCGTTCTTGCCATATCCCAGGCAATCTTCTACCCACTCGATCACTCTTTATGGCAGGATAGCTTGCGTGATCCCGATCACCGATAACCTTTAGGAGACCAAATGTTCATCCAAATTGTCTTTCTTATATTCGGAATTGTTCTTCTCGTAATCGGTGCTCCAATGGCCGAAGGAGGAGTGTCGGATCCTTACAACATCTATAAAATGATTGTCGGCGCGGAAATGACCATCGCCGGAGTGATCATTGTGACTCTGTCTTTTTTTGCCATCTTTCCCCAGTTGTCACCTTTCTAAAAATCTCTCTGCCGTGCTTTTCCAATTCAAAGGAGGTCCAATGTTACCTCAATCGTCGGTTGTAAAACGCAAGACAACTATTTTTCCCTTACGCAAACCGGGAACATATCTGTCGATTGCAGATTACAAAATCATTGTTTTTCCACTTCCCCCCTGCAGAATACGTTTACCCAAAAAGTGTATTCTTCCATAACGTTAAACACTTTGAGCCCCATCCGGGGCTCTTTTTTTGTGCCAAAACTAGCCTCCTGTGATACAATATGAAGGCTATGAAACAGAATCTACATCCTGAATACCAAGAAACAACCGTCACCTGCGCTTGCGGGAATGTTTTTACTGTCGGCGGAACCTCAAAAGCACTCCACGTTGACGTGTGTGACAAGTGTCACCCCTTCTTTACCGGCACCCAAAGATTCATCGACTCCATGGGTCGTGTTGATAAATTCATCGCCAAACGCAAAGCCGCTGTTGGCTATGTCAGAAAGGGCAAAGAAAAGAAAGAAGTCGACACCAACCCCAAAACTCTCAAAGAAATGCTCGAGGCTAAGAAAAAGGCCGAAGCCAAAGCCGTTGAGTCCAAAGTTGAAGAAACCTCAGCCGAGTAGCTGAAGCCCGCCTTAAAAGCGTCTCCCTTTACCAATGTACAATTAATCTAATACCATGGATAATCCGTACATTGCCTCCGAAATCACCCGTATCGAAAACGAAATTAGCGCCAATGAGGCCTTAATTAACGATCCAGACCTGGGTGCTCTCGCCAAGCAGGAAATCGACAAGCTCCAAAAACAACTTGAGTCTCTTCAAAACAGTCAAACCTCCAAAGAGGAAGAAACCGAAGACTCTGAAAACTTCAATGACTCTCCTGCCATTGTTGAAATTCGTGGTGCCGCTGGAGGTGATGAATCAAAAATTTTTGCCAACGACCTACTCCGAATGTATACCCGCTTCGCCCAAGAAAAAGGTTTTACTGTTGAAAATATTGATGATGGCGTTGTCAAATTCTCTCGCCCCAATCGCAGCCTATGGGACCACGGTGCTTTTGAGACCTTTCAATATGAATCGGGAGTTCATCGAGTCCAACGAGTTCCCGTCACTGAAGCTCAAGGGCGCATTCAAACCTCTACGGCAACAGTCGCCGTTCTCCCTGAAGTAAAACCAACCCAAGTAGAGCTTCTCGACAACGATCTTGACTGGCAGTTCACTAGAGCAGGTGGACCGGGCGGTCAAAACGTCAATAAGGTCAACACCGCCGTCCGCCTTACCCACAAACCTACCGGTATCACCGTCTTTGTGCACGAGGAAAGATATCAGGCCAGAAACAAAGAAATCGCTCTTAATATGATCCGCTCCAAAATCTGGCAACTGCAAGAAGAAAAACGCCTTAGTACCCTCTCCGATAAACGATCTCAAGCTGTTGGCTCTGGTATGCGTGCCGAAAAGGTCAAAACTTACAACTTTCCCCAGAACCGTCTCACCGATCACCGCCTTGGTAAATCTTGGCACAATCTCAAAGAAATCCTGGAGGGTGATCTGGCAAATGTCTTTGAATTCACCATCGCCGAGTTCGCCGCACTTGAATAATTGCATAATATAAGATAAAATCTCCCCATCTGAACGTTCACAACTAGGAAAAAGGAGAAACAATGAGCACAATTGTTGCCGTTCTTGCCATCGGCTGTTTCGTTTACGTTACTCTGTATTTAATCATGTTCAAACCCCTTCAGTTGTACTCAAATCTGATTAAAATCAAAAGGGGGCTAGAGAGGAGTGGTGCCACTGATGAACAAGATTCATCCGATCATCTCTCCAAAACGCTTGTTAGCGCCCCTGGTGCCCTTTTCCAAGCCTGCCTCTTTATTGTCTTGGATCTGCTGTCCACCATTGCTGAGATAATCGTCATCACTTATGCCCTCACAAATAACCTTGGCTACCCTTCCTTCGGCTACGTCGCTTTGGGCATTGTCCTTGTTGTTAGCATCGTCTGGACAATTTTTGATGGCAAACGCATAAAGAAAAATCAGGAACTTGCCGATTCAAAAAACGAAGAGTACCTCCCCAAACGCAATTGGTTTCATTTAGGTCTCAGTTTTCTGGTTGATGTCTACTGCCTCTACATCTTCTTAATCCTCATCAACCTCATCTAAAAACATTCTCTACCCCCGCTCAAAAGGCGGGTTTTTTGTAGTAATTTATCTCTTAGCGATGATGATCCCCTTCAGTACTTCCAATGCTTTATCGAGTTGGTTATCTACTGTTGGATTCTTTTCATCAAAGATATATTTAATCGTTACATCCGGCTCAAGACCATCACCATGAATATTCTTTCCCGATGGTAAAAGCCACTCAGCCACAGTGACATGCAGACCAGAACCGTCGGGTAATTCCTGAGCTTCCTGTACTGTTCCTTTGCCAAAACTCTTCTCACCCACCAACTTAACTCCTAAACTTTCTCTCAGAGCTCCGGCCAAAATCTCCGACGCCGACGCCGATCCCTTATTAATAAGTACTACCAAGGGCATTCCGATTAGTTTTCCGTTGCGATTAACGTTCATCACTTCCGTTTTAAATTTGTCTCTTTGTTTCACAATTACACCACTGGAAATAAACTCACTTCCCAAATCAACGGCTCTTTGTAAATATCCACCTGGATTATTTCGCAGATCCAAAATCACTCCGGTCGCATTTTTATTCTTTACTTCTGTCACAATTTTGTTCCACTCTGTTAATGTCTGCTCACCAAACTTACTTACAGTAATTACTGCCACTCTCCCATCATCAATCCATTTAATTTCAGAAGAGGGAACTTTGATTGTATCGCGTACTAAAGTTACTTCTTTGGATGTTTTATCCCCTTCTCTAAACGTGGTCAAAATTACCTCGGTTCCCTTCTCTCCTCTAATTAAATTGACGGCGTCTGTTACGGTGATACCGGAAGTGTCTTTATCAACATTGTTTTTCTTGTCGGCAATATTCAAAATCAAATCCCCTGCTCTGACTCCCGCTTTCATGGCCGGACTATCTTTTAATGGAGCAATTACCGCCAATGTTTTATCAATAAATCCCAATTCGATTCCCACTCCACCAAACTCTCCCGAAAGATCTTCCTTGGATCTACTGTTGTCTACCGGTGGAAAAAAATTTGTGTAAGGGTCACCCAAAGCTCTCGTCATTCCCTCGGTAGCTCCATACTTAAGCTTTGTAGCGTCAATGTCCTCGGTTTTGAGATAACTTTCTTTCAGCCTTCCCAGAACATCATTCATCGATGTCGTGTCAATCGCCGTCAGAGACCTAATTTTTTGTTCTGCTTTCCACTCGCCCAACCTAAACCCTCCATACACCAAACCTCCGGAAATAATGATAACCAGAAGCAACTGCCTAATTTTTTTTAGGTTCATGGACAAAAACAGATATTAAATTTGCTAATTAAACTTTATCGGTTACAGGAAGAAGAGCCAAATGTCTGGCACGTTTTATAGAACGAGCTAGTCGGAGCTGATGTTTTTCACAAACACCAGTAGTCCAACGAGACACAATTCTCTTCTTAGGCGACACGCCAATTGCGAGAGACTCGAGGTCGGAGTATACCGGCTCGGTTTTCTTTACGCAGAATGGACATGGCTTACTTGACTTTCTGATTTTCTTTTTTATGATCATTTTATTTTTTTATATATATCTAATATTTAGAAAGGAATCTCATCAGACTCCTCTACTACCTCTTCTTTTTTTGACTTTTTTTCCGTCTTATCTTCTTTCTCAGGATTAAACACTTCTTCGGCTGCAGTAACATCAGCAATTGGTGAAACAGCATCGTCTGAACTGTAGTGAGTTTCATATCCGCCCTCAGGACGATCGCCCTTAGGAGAGTCCAAAAGAATCATTTCGTCGATTACCACTTCGGTTACTTGCCTATCGGCACCATCTTGGCTTTTCCAAGCTCTGGTCTGTAAACGACCTTCTACATAAACCTTGCGGCCTTTGGTCATTAACTGAGAACAAATCTCACCCAACTTTCCCCAAGCAACAATGCGATGAAACTCTGCCCCTTCTTGCTTCTGGCCGCTTGAGTCCGTCCACTCACGATTTGTTGCCAAACCAAAAGTACAGACTCCGGTCCCCGAAGGAGTGTATTTCAACTCGGGGTCGCGGGTCAGGTTACCAATTAACTGAACTTTGTTTAAACTTCTTGTACTCATTTTTTCCTCCTCTTTTTTTAAATCCTAATCAATAAATATCTTAACAGTTTGTCATCCATCTGCAAATCTCTCTCTAGTTCTTTGGCTGCTGTTGGAGCGCCTTCGATGGTCAGTTTGAGGTAATATCCTCTACTCTGTTTTTTAATCTCGTAAGCCATGGTTTTCGTTCCCCACTTATCAACTTCCACCACTTTCAAAGCGCGTTTCTTGCACTTCTCGGTAATGGCTTTTTCTGCACCGATTTCATTCTCGGAAACAGGATAAATGACAACGAGCTCGTACTTGTTTAAGGTCGAACCCATGGACGGTTTGGTTTCGGTTGTCTTTGTTTTTTTCACCTTTTTTGGTTTTTAATAACAAGATATTCTACCATAGATAGCCACAAAAAACCCTCTAAGATTAGTTCTTAGAGGGAATAAGTTTCCTGTCATACATTAAGCAGTGACAGGATAAATACCACAAACATAACGATGGTCAATATGACAAAGGTCAAAAATAGTATCTTTGCCGCTTTTGGGCTGACTGGCAGTCCATTGTTAAAATCCTGAATCCTTAGGACGCAGGCTGCGGCCAAAACGAAAAAGCCTAACGAAGCCCCACAAAACAAGGTTGCCATCTTTCCTCCTGTTAATGTATAGCCTGTAATATAACACAACTGTGCCTAAAAGTCAAATCTTACCCCCCAATCATGAACTCCACCACGTCCCCATCCTTCATCTCGTACTCTTTCCCCTCAAACCTCACCCTACCCTTGTCTGCCGCCTCTTTCCAACCACCAGCTTCCACAAATTTGTCGTAATCACATACTTTAGCCTTGATAAACTTCTTTTCAAAATCGGTGTGAATTACGCCTGCCGCCTGCGGAGCTTTTGTCCCCCTGGTAATAGTCCAAGCTCTACTCTCCATCTCTCCGGTCGTTAAAAAGGAAATCAAGCCCAAACCGCTGTAGGCCTTTTTAATTAAAAGGTCTAAACCGCTCTCCCTAATTCCTAACTCGGCCATATATGCCCTGGCATCTGCCTCATCCAAACTTGACAGCTCCGACTCCACTTTTGCACTTATATATAGTGCATCCCCCATTGGTTCACGCAAACGAGGATCTGTTTCCGCCACGTTATAAACTCGAATTTCCTTCTTGGCTGTCAGTAAAAATAGATCACGCGCCAACTCCAACTCAATTTCATCTTTCAGAATTTCTCGGGCTGGCTTACCCTCATTCAGTCCGGCAAAAAGTTTCTCGACGACAGCCTTCTTTTTTTCTGCTCCCTTGGCTTTGATATCCTTACTCTCCATCGCCTTACTCACTGTTTCCAAATCCTTCAATATTAGCTCTGTTTCCACGACACTGTAGTCAGTTTCGGGGTCAACCGAACCTTCTTTTACAATTTCTGAGTCCTCAAAATCCCTCATTACCTGTAAAATCACGTCTACTTCCCGAATATGAGTCAAAAACTTGTTCCCCAGACCTGCTCCGGTTGCCGCTCCGGCCACCAAACCAGCAATATCCACAAATTCCACGGTCGCTGGAACTACTCTTCCAGAATGAGATATATCAGAGAGCACTTTTAGCCTCTCGTCAGGCACTTCTACCACTCCTACATTGGGTTCTATCGTCGCAAAGGGGTAATTTGCCACCAAAGCCTGCTGACGCTTCAAAAGCGCGTTAAAAAGCGTAGACTTCCCTACGTTTGGTAAACCAACTATTCCTACTCTAAGTGACATATCCCGATTTTTCCTTTCATTTAAAATCCCCCTTCTTTAAGCTTAATGTTTTTTTATGCAATTCTTGAATAAAATTATCGAGTATGTCCAGGTGTTCTAAAGCTTGAGATTTACTGTTAAATACGGGGTCTTGTTGCGGAACAATCGACTCATTCAACATGGACAACAATGATGAATTGTGGGTAATTCTTCCTCTATAATTGAAAATCATTTCAAGCTTCCTGAAATCTTCACCTTTTATTCCTAATTCATGAAATCGAATATTGTAACCATGAAAATAAATACTTTTACATTCATTTTTGAAATCTTGAAAATTAATAGTATTTAGCATTTCTTCACTATTGGAATATTTTTTACTTGGCCTCATTTTTTCAAATATTTTTGCAAAATCAGGAACAATACCCTCTTCTTCGAGTTCTGTAAATCTCCGTTTTGTGTAAACCTCAAACCCTGTAACCATTAGTGGAAAAGTAAGATTTGCAATAATCATATCGAAAATATATCCCTGCTTTGACTCACCCGAATGAAGTATTTTTATGATTTCTTTTGTTTCGTTCCAAGATCCCAAAGCAGTAGATTCTAGTATGGTTTTTCCTCCTAGCGTCGCCCTTAACCCCATCACTTGATTTCCTACGACGTCTCCAACTTGAATAATTCCTCCATCTTTTGCCACACGAAATGTTTTACTTGATGGAGTCCCTTTTGCACTTACTAATGTAGCACCATTAATTTTTGGACCTACATGTAGGTTAATTTCTCCTGGTGACCAGGAAAAACCAAAAAATGTTTTTTTGCTCGGCTTCATTTCTTTTAAATCTACAACAGCAACTCGCGTTCCAGTCCCAGGTGAAGAATAATAGAAATGTATTTCTGCATTATTTGTTCTTTCAAGACGAAAATAATGTCCTCCAGATGGAACTTCAAATATTATACCTCCCGGAATATTTGGATCGTACAGATCAACTTCTGCAGTATATGTAAAAGTCATCGTACCCTCTGGTCTTTTTAGAGCTTTGCTGATTTGTTCTAAAATTTTTGGCGATAAATTTTTCATAATTTTTCTTTTCCTTTAGGTTGGTAAAATAAGCCCGAACATAAATTATAAGACTTCCCTACTCTAAGTGACATCGCCTAATTTTATCATCTGAGCTGCTCCAGATGCTTCAGGAAACTTGCCGTGACCAAATCTCCGTTGTGCCTATACTTTCTCAACCAGCCATAGGTATCTTTTACAAAGTACTCTATTTCTTCTTTAGGTACCGACTCAAATCTTGGATCATGGTATAAAAGCCTTCCCATGGTCATTCTCCGACATTTCAGACAACTTCCGCACCAGTGTTCGGAACTGTTTTTGGCAATTTCCGGCGTCTCCCGTACCCACTTTCGTCTTGAATTGGGCAGCTGATAAGTAGCACTAAAACAGTTCTGTACTAGCGGAATAATCTCTATCCCCAAACTCTTTTCTAGTCTAATTACCTCACCTACCGTCTCGATATCCCCCACATCGACACCTTCTACCTCCATTTTCAAATTAACCTCGGCAATTAGTTTGTTAAACATCTTCCAAGCTCCTGCATTCTCGCTAAAATGACTTTTGGTTGGATCTTCAACCATATCTCCCTCCACCAAAACTTTATTTACCCCGTAAGGATAAACCGTGACTGCCGAAACAATCGCCAGTAAAAAGTCGCGCGTTCTCATGGTATTAAAACCGTCATTTTTTGAGTTGTTTCGGAGACGTACCAGTTCATATGGTATCTTCCACTCCTCACACTGTTTTTTACTTGCCACAAACTCCTCGTGATTTCCTTTTCTGTTCAAATTCCTTAGATGAACCGCCACAGTTGACTTCTTTTTCTCCTGCATCAGTGCCAGTCGATAGGCCGAGTCCAAACCACCGGAATGCGCACTGGCATACTCAACCTTTTGAAGATCCTCCCCTTCCCCCTTCTGTTTTTCGATTTTAATTTCCTCAGACATTTTAAAAATAGGTGGTCGATATCCGTAGTACTTATACAACTCATCAATAAACACTTTTTCGGTCACCCCAAAATTTGTCTCCACAATTTTTGGAAAAAATGGTGCTATAAGATGTGCCACCATCACGGTTCTCATCAACCCCATTCCTTCTTCCGGTACCCCTACATAATCTCTGTGTTCTACAAGACCCAGTCCTCTTTTTTCTCCGGTCAACACATCCATATCCAGAAAATCTTTTCCGGATACTTTTATGTGGATTCGCTCGCACTGTTCAATGCTTGGCATGGGGATAATATATCACGAGAGTATAAATAGAGAAAAAATTGACCAAAAAAGGCAGGTCCTAAAACCTGCTTAATATATTTAAACGTTAGCTCGACGAAGCCAACAGTATCGACAGAATCATTGCTAAATACGATCAGAAAGGTTACGGCCCACATTACTGATCAAAACACCGGGACTGTAGTTTGGCGAGAATCTTGAATCTCCCAAAACATAAATGCTAAAATTAGCCTGTATTAAAACTACAGACTTTTTTAATGACCAAACTAACTCCTGTTCAAATATCAAATAAGTTTTTCTTGGAAAACAATCTGGCTAAAGAGCCGACCCTCGATGATCTCACTCGTGTTTTTATCATCGCTGCAAAAAAATATATCAACAGGGAAATCGATAGTTATTCCTTTTCCGCTATTTCCGAAACCATTTACAGTGATTTTACGCACACCGTTGATATCTGGTCCTCGGACTTGGGAAATATAGTGGAAGAAGCCACGGAGCTAAATTTCTATATAGGAAATCTTTCCATCTGCGCCAACCCCCAAACTCCTGACCATCAAAAAGCACTCGACCATTCAATAGCTGTCATTAGAAGAACAGAAGACTACATTAAACGGTTTCTCGATCGTAAGGTTGAAAGTAATAATAATCCTTAGGGCACAAAAAACCGAGAGTAATTAATACTCTCGGTAATCATCTTGACTAGCACCAAACCTTGCCTGCTAGTCAAAATTTCAAGGTTCGATTGTGCCTATTCTAACACTTTAGTGCTAAAATATTGCAATGAGATTAACTCAAGCTGAAAAACAAGCTGTTTTTGATCAAGCTCTTAGTGATAAAAAAGCTTTTGGGGTCGACTGGAACTTCGATGCCGAAGATGTCGCCTTCAACATTAAACAGATTGTCCCCCGTCTCGACATTAATGGTGCCAGACCAAAACAAATAAACGGAGACTGGATTGAAACCGTAACAATTGAAGGAAAAGACTATCAATTTGATCTGGACTCCGAGACCAAACCTCTCGAAATCGTCGGTAAGGCCAACTTACACCTCAAACCAACCGGCCAAACACTCGTCCTCTTTGACTCCAAAGATGATGAATACTGCTTCATCCTCATCAATCTCTCCAAACTTCCCGAGTACCTCGAAAAAGGCTTTCTTGAAGTCTAACCAATAAAAAACCCCACCTAAAAGGTGGGGTAAACCTACTCAAGCAAAACATTCCACAATCTTCAGCGCCGCGATTAAATCACCCCGGAAGACGGTCGCTTTGTCGTCGTCCTGTTCAGAGAACTTAACCGTAATAATTACCATCAGCGCTCCATAGGTAGTCCGATACATCGGTTCAATCAAAAACTTGTCCGTTTCCCACTCATCCTTCGACCGGGACTCCAAAACCTCCAATAACTTATTGGTATCAATCCGAAAAGTGTGCTCAACCCCCACGGAAAAGCGAACACATAACTCGTTTTTTCCCACGTAAACGATTCCACCCAAGTCATTATTCATAAACACTGGTAACATTTTCCACCTCCCAATTTCAATGTGATTTTCTACTCAGGATTCTACCACTTTTTTATTCAAAATCCCCATCAACCTCATTTTTTCACCCTTGCTCATCTTTTTAATCTCCATCTCTCTTTTTAATGCCTCGCTTCTTCCCTGCGCTTTTTCGCTGTAACGCAACCGAACAGGTCCTCTCCCTTTGGTATATTTTGCCCCCTTACCTTCATTGTGCGCTGCCACACGATTTTGAATATCACCCGTTATCCCTGTATAAAACGTTCCGTCACGACACTCCAGAATGTATACCAACCAGTCTTTCATTTTGTCACGATCTTCAACCTAGGTGCCGACAACGTTATTACCCCATTGGTTGTTTTCCCTTCAATATAATACTGATTTTGTCCTCTCCAGATAGACATCGCCTTGGAATAAAAACTCTTTTTTCCATCACTACTCGAAACATACTCACTAAAATCTACCGCCCGATGATTGGTCGAGTCATAAAGTCGAACTGCCCCTGCTCCTTGCAACCATCCTTGCCAAGAAACTTCTACCGTTTTCCCATACAAAGAAGTGTCTAAAGTAAAGTCCGTTCCCGAAATCTTTGTCCAATCAAAACTGCCTATCTCTCCACCCAATAGAGATACAAAAGACTCTTTTGTCTTACTCGTACTTTTAGAAGAAATCAGACCGGCATTTTTTTCCAAAGAATAAACCCTATTTTCTAAAGAAGTCACCCTTTCCTCCATTGTTCTTGTCGTCGTCAAGGCCAACACATTCTCATTTCCTTTCGTCACTACATCCCAAACTTTCCATCCGGCCAGGCCGAACACGATAAATAGCGCCACCACGTAAGGTCTTTTTAGAGCCATAAATCAGTCTAACATAATCAAATCTTCTCTACCTTTGCTCCCTCCGCATAATCTTCGACTTTGTATCCCCTATCCTCAATTTCTTTACGCAAAGCATCCGACTGCTCCCAATTTTTTGCTTTTCGAAACTCTTCTCTCTTGGTCAAAATTTCCCTTATCTCCTCAGGAACTCCCACATTTTTATCTTCTTCGGTTCCCAAGTTTAAACCTAAAACAGAGTCCATAACGACAATTAGATTCTTCTTTGCTGCATCCGATATTCCACTCTTCATCATTTCCCAAACGATAGAAAGTGCCGCTGATGTATTTAGGTCATCTTCCATCGCTTCCACAAATTTTTTGTAATACTCGCCCCCCTCAGGGGACCATCCTTCGGCGGTTACCGGGATATCGGCCAAATCGATCACCATCTTATTTAATTTTGTCAAAGCTGTTTTTGCTCCATTTAGGCCTTCCCAGGTAAAGTTCATCTGCTTGCGATAGTGTGTCGTCAAAAAGTAGTAACGCAGTGCCAATGGTGAAAAACCTTTTTCCGCCAAGTCCGTCAATTTATACAAATTTCCCAAACTCTTACTCATCTTCTTACCATCAACCATCAAAAAAGCGGTATGCATCCAGTATTTTACAAACGGTTTTTTACCCGTTGCGGCCTCACTCTGAGCAATCTCATTTGGATGATGAATTGAAAGATGATCTTCTCCGCCGGTGTGAACATCAAACTGTTCTCCCAAATATTTCATACTCATCGCCGAACACTCAATATGCCACCCTGGAAACCCGTCTCCCCAAGGACTCTCCCAGTGCATTACGTGATTGGCAAATCTTCCCACTCTTTTAAACCACAAGACAAAGTCTGCCGGATGTTTCTTGTGTTCCCCGGTCTCCACTTCTTCACGAGCACCAACAGTTCTGTCATCAAATGACTGATTGAACATCTTGCCGTAATCTGCAAATTTAGTTACATCAAAATAAACGGCCTCAGGTGTGTCATATCCATACCCATTTGCCAAAATTCTCTCAATCAGAGCAATTTGTTCCGGTATGTGTTCGGTCGCCTTACACACCACCGTCGGGGGCAAAACGTTCAGTTGCTCCATCACTCTATTGAAATACTCAGTAAACTCCTCCGCTACCTCCCAAACGGTCTTACCCATCTTTGCCGCCCCTTTCTCCATCTTGTCTTCGCCGCTGTCGGAGTCTGATGTCAGGTGTCCCACGTCCGTCACGTTCTGTACATGAGTTACCTTCAACTCTTCCAGAACTTCCAACACTCGTCTCAAAATATCGTCATGAACATATTTAATACCGTGTCCGATATGAGTAAAACCATAAACCGTCGGACCACAAGCATACATCCCCACCTGTCCTTTATGGATAGGCTCGAACTCCTCGACCTTTTTTGTCAGACTGTTATAGAGATGCAACATATCCAAATTGTACCGTAATAAAGCAGCAAATGCCTACTCCGCCATTCTTCCTTTTTCGGTTGTCGTCTGTGACCTGTTTATTATTCTTTTTATCCAAGACTCTTGCTCCATTTTTTTCTGTTCATTCTTTTCCGTTTCTTGGCGGTTCTCCATCATTTTTTCTTCCGCAATCTTCTGATCCAACACTCGTTTCCTTTGAATATATCGGGACAGCTCGTCTTTTACCTGTTCGAATCGCCTTTTTTCAGTCTCCTTCATTTCCCTCCCGACCCTATTTCTTTCGACACCCTTATTTTGCTCTGTCGTCGGCATGGCTGGAACAGGAGATGATGAAATCTGTTCTATTGACTCGTGAGCAATATCTGCCACCGCTCCTACCGTCCCCTTTACGGCACTTTGACCAATTTCGAATAAATTGTCGGCCACGTTTTGGCCAACTTGACCTAATACACCGGGCATTACCTTCATTTAATCACAAAAAGCCCCCTCTTCGGGGGCAATATCAGTCTCTCAGTCTGCTTCTAAATAAAACGATGGTCCCAAGCCGTCCTGGAGACCTTTGAAATATCCCTTCCAATAATCAAAATTCATACCCGGAGTTACTTCAAACAACTTCTCGCCGATCAAACAGGTAATCGTCACTCTTTCTCGAGAAACTTTCTCAAAAACTCTTTTGCAGTAGTCTTCAATTCGTTCGCCATCATTCCTCTGCACTATAACCATTCCCATTTTTCCTCCTTTAAGGTTCTGTTGTCCGTTATTTTACTACATCTCGCTTCTACCCTCTAAAGCTCGAAGAAGTGTCTGGCCATCTGCGTATTCTACGTCTGCTCCGGTCGGTAAACCCCTCCCTATTCTCGTGATTTTCATCCCTTTCCCGAGCTCCATATCCTTTATTTTTGACGTAATATACATCGCCGTCGCTTCGCCTTCCATGTTTGGATTGGTGGCAATCACCATTTCTTTTATTTCTCCCGTCTTAACTCTCGCCAGTAGTTGTGGAATCCGTAAATCATTTGGTCCGATATTTGCCAAAGGATTAATTACTCCTCCCAGTACGTGATACACCCCTTTATAACCATCGGCTCTCTCAAAAGCCAAAAGGTCAAGAGCATTCTCCACCACACACACCTGAGATCTGTCTCTATTCTCGTCCTGACATACCGGACAAAACTCCTCTTCGCCCACATTAAAACACAAAGCACAAAGCTTAGTGTTCCTTTTGAGACTTTCTAAAGCTTCACCAAACTTAGTTAACTTTTCCTGGGGTACATTTAAAAGATAGTACGCCAACCTCGCCGCCGACTTCGGTCCCACCCCTGGCAAAGACTCAAACGCGTCAATCACTTTCTGAACCGGCCGGATACTTCTCATATATCAATTACATCCCTTTCGGCATGTTTGCGAGTACCTTAGAAAGATCTCCCATTGAGTCCTTCATTTCTTCAGCCGAGTACTTCTGAGCCTTGGTAATAGCCTCATTAATCACTTTGACTGCCTTATTCATATTCTCGTCATCAATGAATAATTCTTTCAGCTTTCCGTCACCCGTAACGATCGCTTTAACACCATCTTCTTCAACCTCTGTTTTATGAGACTGAATCTTCTTTTGTAGTATGGCCAGTTTTGCAATAGCGGCACCCTGTGAACCAAATTGTTTTATTCCGTTGAACATTTTTGAAAAATATATTAATAACTTTTCTCAAAACCTATTGTATATCATCCTCCGAAAATCTTTTCCGCCGCCCCAATTATTCCTTTATCTTCAGCCGTATCCTTATTTACCGGTTCAACATTTACATCCTGCAGTTCAGGTTCCGTTCTGGATGGCCCTTTTTCTCCGAGAACACACTTGAAAGTCATTGGTCCCCAAATCTTAGTCATCTGTTCTTCAATCAATTTCTTTTTAACATCCCGCTCCAACATATCTTGCTGGAATCGTGAAGTGACCGACAAAGTTAGAGACTTCCCCCTAACATCTACTGGCGACACTAGTCGTAACATTCCGGCCAATGATCCATAACTGGCAGACATCACGTTTATAAAGTCCATCCATTCCGTTTTTATTTTTTCAATATTGGCCAAAGGACCATCATAATTCTGCACAACTAGGTTATCCTTACTTTCCGAATCTTCCCCGTGTATAGCACTATCTGCACTTACAGATTTTATCTCGTCCTTCTTTTCCTCTTGCCGGGCAGGCGCCTCAACTTTTGGGACGCTCGCCCCTCCACCGCTGTCATCGATTGCTAAAGTTAACAAGGCAATTTCCAAAGGCAATAGCGGCAATGGAGACACCTTTATCTTGTCGGTAGCCTCAATTAGTTCATTTACCAACTTTATTTCATCATTAATGGCAGAACCCCTCTCCAAGTTATTTTCCAGCATAAACCTTACCTCTGTCAGTAGCGATGTTGCCAACACCGAAGCCTTTATCCCCGCTTTTTCCATCTCTCCAAATATTTTTACAATCTTAGCGGACTCCCTATTTTTAGCGGCCTCCAATAACTTCTTTATCGATTGTCGTCCGACAATTCCCAAGACTTGTAAAACCAAAACCGAGTCTATCGTCTTTCCATACGCCGCTACTTGTTCCAAAAATTTATGCCCCTCGCGGAAACTGCCATCAGTTGCTTCGGCAATCTCTTGCAGTGCTTCCTCATCGATGTCGAGAGCTTCTCCCTTGACCGCTTTCATCAACGATCCCACTATTTCTTTGTTGGTTGCCTTCGTAAAATTCACCCTGGCACAGCGACTAATGATCGTCTCTGGCACCTTCTGGGCTTCTGTTGTACAAAGGATAAAAATTGCGTGCTTGGGGGGTTCTTCCAGGGTCTTCAAAAGAGCGTTAAAACCGGCCGTTGACACCATATGTACCTCATCGATGATGTAAACCTTTTTAGGAAGCTGCACGGGGGCCAGACGCACCTTTTCGCGTAGGTCGCGAATGTCATCCACCAAACCACTGGAGGCGGCGTCAATTTCAATTACATCCACACTATTACCGGCGATCAAGCTCTCGCAGGCGTCACACTTACCACATGGCTCCTCAAGACCGTCTTTCTTGCCCTGATTCTTCTCACAATTCACTACCTGAGCAAGGATTCTAGCCGCACTGGTTTTTCCCGATCCCCGAGGGCCCACAAACAAATATGCGTGGGATATCTTGCCACTCTTTAAACTCGACTCCAAAGACTCCCGAACAGACACTAGGTCCAACTCGCCGATTTTCTTTGGTCGATATTTTTGATAAAAACTCACACTAACAACTTATGTTGTCCCCCTCACTCGTGTCAACTACTAATAACCCTATCACAACCACTCAGTTTTTCCTTGCACTATATCAATTTTCTTTTTCCAATGCCCTCTCGAAAATCGTCAAAACTTACTCAATACAAGAAATTAGTTCATCCCCATCGCTTTAAACCTCATTTTTACCAAAAAAATACCCGGGATAACCCGGGTAACCTCTATTATTTTCCATTTGGTGTATGAATACTAATCAAATACCAATCGCCTTCATAATTGGTGATCAGAATTTCTTTGCCGTCCTTAACTTCAATGTCCAAAACCCCTTTCCAGTCAGACATCGACACCAGTAAGTCATCCGTACCTTCAACGACAAAAACCAAGTACTCCTTTCGATGATCCTTCTCCCCCCTCATCTCCAAACGAATTGGACTCAGAAGATTTTGGTTGAGTTTCTGATCAGTTACCGTACTTGAAGCACCGTCTTTCGCTAGTTTGTATTTAAAATCAAACAGGCGACCTGAGAGCAACTCGGTTAATTTTTTAATCGGAGTCGACATCTCGTTTAAACGCAAAATAACCATCTTGTACTTATTAGTTGTCATTCTTCTCCCTTCCTTTTGGTTTCCGACTCAGTTGATCAAAATAACTTTGACCAGCGTATCTTTCGCCGACAATCTACGCGAGATGACTATCTGACGTTCAGACTCAAAAACAACCACCGGGTTTTCTTTGACATCAAAGTAAAGATTTCTTCGCGGATACAGAGGGATCTTCACCAAGGTACCGGTAACAACCACCGGTCCGCTGCCAACCCACACTTCTTCCAAAACGGTTACATTTCTGTTAAACGCCGAGTGGCAGTTAACAACGTCAAAGATCCTTCCTTTAAGCATCTCGACAATTCGCTCGGCCACCTTTTTTCCATCTTCAACGTTCAATACTGTGATTTTCTCAGACATCTCCACCTCCATGGAAAATAATATATTAAGGATCTTGAATCGCCCATAGTATATCACAACCCCAAGCCTAACTCTAATCGTGATGGATACCCAAAAGGTGAAGGAGGCCATGACAGGCCAAAAACTCGATTTCTTCGTCGACAATTCTGTTCCACTGGAGTGCCTGTCTTTTTGCCTGAGGATAACAAATGACAATGTCACCCAAATTTAGCCCATCAAAGTCATCAGGCATCTCCGCTCCCTCTTCCAGGGGAAAAGATAACACATCGGTCACTTTATCTTCATGAAAATACTTCTTCTCCAATTCCTTTATTTTTCTCTCCCCCACTACAGACAAAGAAATCTTTACGGTACCCGAAATAACCTCTTGCTCTTCCAAGGTCTTAAGCAACGCCTTCCTTACCCTACCCCTGTCAAATGAATATCTACTGTCGGCGGTAATATCTAAATCAAGTTTTACCATATTATTGGTACTTGGCCATCACAATCTTGTTTATTACTCCCCCATCCGCTTTTCCTTTTAGTTTCCCCATAACGGCTCCCATCAAACGACCTCCGGTAAGTCCGGTTTCTGCCGCAATTTTAGCCACTTCGGCCTCCACTTCAGACTCTCCCATCATCGTTGGTAAATATTTTTCAATCAGTGCCAGCTCATACTTCTCTTGATCCGCGCGAACCGTTTCACCCACTTTTTCGTAAATCTCAATTGAATCCTTACGCTTTTTAGCTTCTTTATTCAAAACACGAATTACTTCCTCATCCGGAAGTTCTCCCTCTTTATAATCGGCTTGGGCATAACCAAGCTCAGACAAAAGCAAACGTAAAACTCCCAATAGACGAGCATCTCCTGCCTTTTGGGCAGTTATCGACTCAGACTTTAGCTGTGAGTAAAGCATTATATAAATTATTTTGTTAACCCAGCCGCGCGTTTGTTACGACGACGAATTCTGGCTGAAGCCTTACGAAGTTCGATCATCTTAATGTTACGTACAGTTGAAGGTTTTTGGAAACCGGTCATTCCCACAGACTTTACCCTTTCGAGTCCAGAATCCTCATATGTCAATTTTTTGAATTCACTAATGAGTTGTTGTGTAGTTTGTCCTTGTTTTTTTCTTGCAACGAGTGCCATAAATAAATGCACCTCTCTTTCTGTTTTTTTTGTTTTAAGTTTTTATTGTCGCCTATGTCGCTCCACCTGGTTCGGTTTTTGTCCCGCCCATGACATGGATATGTTCATGCTCAAAATGGTTGTACCCGGCTCCGTTATTTACCAGTTTGTATCCGGTTTTATCCAGGCCAAGCAAAGCAACCACCTCAAAAACGACTGGCATTATTTTACCCCAGAACATACCACTTTTGCTAGTCCCAACTTCGGCCTTTTTTATGTGGTGCTTCGGCATAACCAGTATGTGCACCGGAGCCACGGGATACTTGTTTTTGATGGCAATAAACTCGGCATTTTCCCAAACTATTTCCGCCGGTTCTTCCTTTTCCCCTATCTGACAAAGTAAACAGTCTTTAACTTTCATAACTTCATCATAAACTATATTTCACAAAGCTTAAAAACCACCGTCTTTCTTAAAGAGACTATTTTACAAACAGCCTAATTACATCTTTCACGGTAATGAGCACCATCAACCCCAAAAGAAAGATCATTCCACCCGTATTTACGTATCCCTCAATCATATTTTTTCTCTTTTTACCGATTATCTTTTCTACTCCCAAGAAAGCCACCCTACCTCCATCCAAAGCAGGAAAAGGCATTACATTCAAAATGGCGAGATTAATGGAAAGTATTCCCATAAACTGTAACACGGCTACCCAACCAACTTTATAAACTTCTTTACTTACCTGATAAATCCCGACGGGACCGGAAACATCTTTTGGTAGTCCTTTACCGGTAATCAAGTTAACTACAATCATTTTCAGGTTGCCGGCAATTTCTTTTCCCCATCCCCAAGCTTCCGAAAGTCCCACCACTACCCCTCTAAAAGGCATTTGCCAAATCGGATATTTTTTCATCTCCACACTCGACAAAGCTACACCCAATGCTCCCTGTCCTTCCGGAGGACTCACCCGAGGAGTTATCTTCACACTTTTCTCTGTGCCGTCTTTGGCAAGTAGCACCATCTCCACTTCTTTCCCTTTCAAACTATCAATTTGTTTTACAAATTCATCAATCCCTACAAACGCTACTTCCTTTTTTTCAAAAACAATTTTTGTCACCTGACTGTCAACTTCAATACCGACCAGCTGTGCCGGTGAGTCTTTGGCAACTTCCACAATGATTACTTTGTCGGTTTCCGTGGGAATTCCTAAATATGAATAGACAACGCCAAAAACAACCACTCCTAAAATAAAGTTCATAATTACCCCGGATAGTAATACGGCCGCTCTCTGCCACATTGGTTTGTTAAAAAACGCCTCTGGCGAAGCAGCTTGTTCCGGATTTTCCATATCTTCACCATAAAGCTTTACAAAACCCCCCAAAGGCAGCCAGTTTAAACTAAACAGCGTCCCTTTCTGTTTAAACAAACTTCTGGCTCTTGGTGGTAGTCCAATACCAAACTCCTCTACCCTCATCTTAAAAAGCCGGGCCATCAAAAAATGACCCATCTCGTGAATCAGGATCAAAATCGACAACATTAATATAAAAACGATAAGTTGCATTAGTCCATTCTACACTGCCATTACTTCCTCTTCCTTCGCCCTACTCATCTCCTCCACTTTTTCATTTAACTCTCCCGTTATCTTGTCCAGTTGCTCAAGAAGCATATAGATGTCATCTTCCGATACTTCTTTTTTTTCTTTAAGTGCATCTATCTTTTCTTTAATATCTTGTCTCGCCTGTCTTAGCATTACTTTTCCCGACTCGGTTTTTTGCTTAAGAAGTTTCACAAAATCCAACCTGCGTTCCTGTGTCAGTGATGGAATGACTATGCGGATAATATCTCCGGCTACTGCAGGCGAAAGTTTCATTTCACTTTCGGCAATCGCCTTTTCGATGTCTCTCATCAACCCTTTATCAAAAGGACTTACAATAAGCATGTTGGGATCTGGTGCCGAAATTGTTGCTACTTCCATCAAACGCATTCTTCCCCCATATGCCATCACTCCGAGATTCTCAATTAGACTGGGTTTGGCTCTACCCACCCGAATAGTATCAAAATCCTCTTCAACATTTTCAATAACCTTGGCAAACTTCTGACGCAAGAGAGCAATTAATTCGTGTTCAATAACCATATCTCAATCTTACCAGAAATATTTTCCTACTCCGGAATTCGAATTCTTCCTAAACTCATCTTAAAATAATCCGTCATAAAAGCACACGGCAGGCCGATAGCCCTGGCTTTAAAACTTTGCTCACAAAAAACTCTGCCGTCTTCCGTTGTTTGATTTGGAATATTAATCCAAATATGTTTTACATATTTATCGTAGTAACTTTGCGGCAAACCGCTGGGTCTTTTTTCTCCTTTGACAGTAAATTCTTCACCTGTGTCTGGATCTCGATGATCGATCTCTGACTTCACACTCACGCTAAAATTTTTTCTGTTCTTAGAGACCAATAAATCGATGTCGTGGTTGGCATCCCAATCAACTTCTGGGGGCTCTACTGTGAACCCTGCGCTTGAAAATAACAGTGCCGCAGATATCATTCCCCTCAGGCCGGCAAACAGAGTATAGTCTTCCCCATTTATCACCCCTTTGTGCTTAAGAGACGCAAACACTTCATTCATCGCCAAAAAATACTCCGGTGCCTTATCATCCAAAAACTTCCCGTCTTTAAACCGAGACGTTACCTCCTTCAAAGCCGTCTGCTGCATTGTTACCGACTGTCTCTTGTACTCTTGTTCACTTCTTCTGCCCTTATCTTTAAAAAGCTCCATCATGCTCGAACAAATTCCCATCAGCTTTTTATCACTTCCGCTTATGTCCATTTTTTCCTCAAGTTCGGAAGATTTTTTCCATACCTCGTAAGGGGAACAAATACTTTCTTTGGTCAATTCTGACCGCCATTTTTTAAGCTCAACCAAAAAGGTGTCTTCTTTAGGTGCTGCCTCGGATTTCTTAACCAAATTAATATCTTTGAGCTCAATCGAATCAACCATAACTAAAACTCTAGCACACAAATAGTCACATTCCAATAACGAAAATTGGTAAACACAAATCAGATAACCTCTCTTCCGACAAAAACAACCTCTCTTACTCCGTACCGAGCTTAAATCTGGCAAAGCGCACTACTCGAATGTTCTCTCCTGTTTTACCTATCAACTCTTTAACAAGTTGGTCTATTGTCTTCGACGCATCACGAATGTATGCCTGAGATAATAGTTCTTCAACATCTTTAGGATTCATTGAAACCACCTGCAAGGTAATCTCTTTGCACAAATGCTCAAACTCAGTCGTACTGGCGACAAAATCGGTCTCACAAGCTACCTCTATCATCGCTCCAACGAGTCCACCGGCATGAGTATATGTATAAACTTTTCCGCTATTTACCTCACGTTCAGACTTTTGTTCCGCCTTGGCCAAACCTTTGGCGCGAATAAGCTCTACAGCTTTCTCCACGTTTCCTTTGGCCTCTTCAATGGCTTTTTTGGCATCCATTACTCCGGCTCCGGTTTTTTCTCTTAGTTCTTTAATTTGATCCATCATTTTCTTTAGGTGCGGCTGCTAAATCCTTTCGTTCTTTGAGTCCTACTTCCAAGGCTTTTCCAAAAGCAGCAATAACAATCTCCAGACCCTTAGCAGAGTCATCGTTCATTGGTACTACATAGTCAACCATGTCCGGGTTAGCATTAGAATCGACCAGACCAATAACTAAGGCACCACGATTGTTGGCTTCTTTAACGGCGAGTTTCTCTTTGTGTGTGTCGATAGCCACGATTACTTCAGGAGCGTCTTTGAGCATTGCGATTCCACCAACAACTCTTTCCAAGCGAGCAATCTCTTTGTCAAACAAAACTTGTTCTCTCTTGGTGAACTTCTTGAGCTGACCTTGGTCTCGTTTGAGCTTGAGGGAGTTCAGTCTTTCCAGTGTCAATTTGACCTGTTTCCAGTTAGTGATCAAGCCGCCCATCCAGCGTTGGGTAATGAAAGGCACATCGATTCTCTTGGCTTCGGTCTCAAGCATCTGCTTAGCCTGTCTTTTGGTACCAACCAAAACAATTCTTTTACCTTCTCTTGCCGCTGTAGTAAGAGCCTTACAAGCATCTTCAAGTCCGGAAACTGTTTTTTCAAGATCAAAAATATGAATTCCATTCTTAGCACCCCAGAGATATTTCTTCATCTTAGGATTCCATTTTTTGACCACGTGACCAAAATGGGCACCTGCTTCAAAAAGTTCCTCAATGGTAGATGACGCAACCTTTTTGGGTTCTTTGACTTCGACCGTCTTTAGTACCTCTTTAGCAACAACCTTTTTAGGTGTAGCTTTCTTTTCTACGAGTACTTCCTTCTTAACAACCTTCTTGACTTCTTTTTTGGGTGTAGCCTTCACCACTTTTGTTTCAGCTTTTTTAGTAGCCATATTTTTATCTCTTTTTATATTCCGAAACTGGTTAGAGATTCGTTATCGGAACAAATTTATAATTAACCTGCCTATTTTACCACAACCACACTCAAAATATCCCTTTTATGGTAATATACATCTCAAAGTTCGTTTAAATTCAAAAGGAGGCACCTATGTTTTGGCTTGTTTGGCTACCGCTTAGTCTCATCGCTTTTTTCATCATCGTACCCAAATTTAATAAGAATCTGGAGGTTTGGCTTGCTGAAAATGACGGGGTATGGCTTTTGGTTCTTTCGGTAATAGCTTTGGTGCTCGTTGGTCTGGCAATTAACTTTACTGATCTCTCACCCGCAAAAACAGTCTATCCGGATCTTAAAAACCCCGTCTACCTGACTCAAATACCCGGAAATCAAAACAATAAGTACCTCATCTACACCGAAGACCTAATAAATGGCGAGGAATACTTCCTCTATTCTTTAAACAAGGAAACCGGCATTCCGAAACAAATGAATTTCTCCCATGCCGAGCTTAGACTTGTCTACGATAACCCCTCTCGGCCGTTTTTAGCCAAAATCCTCTACACTTGCAGAGCCAAACGTTTTTGGCGGTTGGATTGTAACAATCCTTCTCCGTACCTCTACGAACTGCACCTTTCCGCCGACTCAATCTTAAAATGAGCTCTCCCAACCCGCCTAACCATGGCGGGTTTTTCTTGGTCAAAAATCACGGCTCTACAATTGTTTGCCTCTTCCTGTTCTATTTGACACCCTGTTACTATCGGATATAATCTCTCCAGATAAAGTTCTTTAACTCTTGAAGGAGGAACCCTTGGAAAACCGTGTTTTTGTCGCCAATCCTTATAAACTCTTTCCCGATCTGCACACAAAGCTAAAACAGCTGCGGTGCGATCTCGCCAACAAGGACGACATTCGCCTGGAATATAACCAGTACCACAGCCTCGATCCCAAAAAGTACTCCCTTCTCGGACCACCCATCGTCAACCAAGTCAAAAACATCTTCGGCAAAATTATCATCTCTCGTCCCAAATCGAGAGTTCTTTGTGGAGTAGAAACAAAATTCAAAAACGACTACAGCGACCTCATCGTTCATATCAGGCTTTCGGTCTACGGTCAAAAAAATCTCGAGGCTGTTACCCAGATCGCCCAAGAGATTTATGCCCCCTTGTTGCCGTCAGCTTTCATTCACGTCATCGTCGACCTCGACTACGAAATCTGGGAGTATCTTCTCTAACTTACTCTTCTCACCCGCCTAACCATGGCGGGTTTTTCTTGGTCAAATACTCGACAAACTTTCAAAAAGAGACACAATTGTTAGGGGACCAACTCCACCGGGAACTGGGGTAATCATCAAAGCCTTTTCAAAAGCGTCCCTGGAAAAATCACCGTTCGTATATCCTAAATCGATTCCCACAAAACCATCATTAACCATCTCTCCTTTTATAACCCCCGCGACTCCCGTCGCCCCAATTACCACGTCATATTTTTTCAAATTTGTTAGATCATCACCTTTGTCCAAACCGGTTACTTGGTACCCTAATTTTTGCAATCGGAGGACCAATCTTTTTCCCACCTCACCTTTTGCCCCGACAACAACAATTGTCTGTTCCTCGTCCACATTAAATATTTCCAAAACTCTCTCCACTGCTCCGACAACAGCCGGATTGAACCTAGATTTCGGGTTTAGTCCGTCTACATCCTTCTCCGGATTAATCGTATACAAAATTTGCTCAGTTTCCTCTTTACTCGCCCCCAATATTGGCAACTGCACCAAGATACCGTCCACTGTCTCGTCGGTATTGGCATCCGCGAGCATCTCCCCTAACTCTTCCTTATTTTTCGCAAATGACACCGTTACCAAAACCCCTAGTCTCTCCCCCATCTCTCGTTTCAAACGTACATAAACACTTTCTTCCGTATGTCCATCGCACTGCAAAACCAAAAGGCTCTTCCCTAAGAGCTTCTCCGCCTCCTCCAAAAATTTGGCCACTTTTTCGGCTTCTTTCTTTCCGTCTAATACTAGTTTGGGCATGGGTGTTTTTTACAAATTATTAATATCCGTCATTCACTGTCTTTTTTTTGTAAATCTAATTGTATCTCAAATCAAACCGAACTCTCTCAGAGTAGCCAAAGAATTATCCAAGACCTTGGAGATACTTTGTGACACGTCGATTACCCTCCAAAAATCGGGGTACTTTACCGACAGCTCTAGATATGCATCCCGTACCCGGGAGTGAAAAGCGAGTTCCTTCATGTCATACCGATCTTTATCATCACAGTTCATCTTGCGTATCATCGCCAGTTCCGGCGCTAAGTCATAATGGAGTACCAAGTCCGGCATTAAGCCTTTTGTCGCCATCTTAGAAACTGCAACGATTATTTCTTTATCCACCTCTTCCGAACTTTGGTATGCATAGCTGCTAAACCAGTACCTATCCAAAAGCACTCCCTTACCCTCCTTTAATCCTTCCAAAATTGGAATCACTTTCGTATTGACCAGATTAGCTCTCGATGCGCTGTAGGTTAGAAAGGCTGCCATGGGGTCAATCTCGATACCGTGGGTTTCCTGAACCGCCGTTCGCAGTAACTCGCCATAATCCGTACCCCCCGGTTCTCTAAAAAATTTCCAATCATGAAGATGCTCCCTGATTCCTTTAATGGCCGTTGTTTTTCCACTTCCCGATCCTCCTTCAATCACCAACAATGGTTTTTTGTTCTCAATCATTTTCTGTCCTTTGAATTGCTAAAAAGGTCTTTCTTATTTCTTCGGGCAACTCTGCTTTTGGATCCCTCACATATCTACGGTACTCTTCCAACACTTCCTCCTCCGTCGTTCTGCCCATACCATTGCCTTTGGTGTCTGGCATCAATACTGTTTTTCCCAGCACCTCACCCTCTCCACCAACATACTTTTTGTGGAATTCACTTTCAAATATTCTTTCTGCCATGAAATAACTTAAACCAGTTTCCCTCTTTTGTCTACATCTATATTTATCCTTCTCTTTTCCCCCAAAAACCATTTGACAACCAGTTCACCCCCTCCACTACAATAACCTCCATGGACCGAAAAGAAGCATATCCTTCAGTTGAGCTACCCAGATTTAACTCCAGGGTCTCTTTAATTCTTCACTCGACAGCTCCCCTTGATACTAGTTCTCTCACTTCGGAACAAATTTCCCTCCTCAACTCGGCCACCACCATAGTCAGTGCCGCAGCTCGCACTTGTTATTCATCAGAAATTCAAACTCCCCTTGATTACCTCCAAAAATCAGACAAATATCGTCAAGTCTCCGCCGACGTCGTCATCAGCACTAAAGAAGCCGGTCACAACACCACTCGTCAGCACGCTAGCTACACTTTTGCCTTGGAAAATGTTTCTCGACTAGCGGTCAATTTTCTCCATTCACAACCTTTCTACAACTCCGAAGAAATGTCCCAACGTTATGTGAACATGGCCGACACCAAACCACTCACTCCCGACACCGGCAACGAAGATTACAACCGTGCACTCTCTGAGGCTGCCGCCTCGCTCAGCACCGCCTACAACCATCTCCAGGAGCTTCTTACTCCTACCACCAAGAAATTCATTCTCGAACGCTTTCCTGGACGCGACACCGAAGCTTGGAAAAACAAAATAAATAATGAAGCCGGTAAAAAATCTCAAGAGATTGCTCGCTATCTTCTTCCTCTTGGTATGCCTACCAATCTTCATTTCACCATTAACGAGCTCACCCTCAAACGTTTCTACCATCTCTCCCAAAATCTCCCCGCTACCGACGAACTCTCCGCCATTATCCAAGGCATGGTAGACGTCGCTGTATCTACCGATCCTTCACTCAAACAAGAGTTTGATCGACCTCTTCCTTATCTGGCTCGTCCAAGATATAACCCCAAAAATATTAATCATCATCCTGAAACACCAGCCGTTATCGACAACCTATCTCCCATCTCTCCCCATATCATTCGCGCTATCCGCCGCATTCTCGGAGTCACCTCCGAAGAAATATCCGATCAGGACGCCCTCAAACTTGTTTTCGACCCCAACATCAATCCTCTGCTGGCCCAAGTCGACGGCGACGGTGCCATCGACCACCTTTCTCAAAGCCTAAATCAGGTAAATCTCTCGGCCGAAATCTCCCTAAGCCACACCGCCAACTACCAACTCCATCGTCATCGTGCCCTAAATCACACCACTCCCTTAATTATTCCAATTCCCCAATCGGAAAACGACTATGTTATTCCCCCAATTCTAAACTCCAACCCCGAAGCTTACGAATTCTTTTTGGAAACTCTCGCTCTTCATAGTCAAAAACTCCAAAATCTTTTTGATCAAGGCATTTCCCTGGAGCACCTCCAGTATTTAATTCCCAACGCCGTTCGTATCAATAAAACCGTTTCCGGACCATTTGGCGCTTGGTATCATTTCCTCAAAACCAGAAATTGTTTTAACGCCCAAGAAGAAATCAACGCCATTGCCACCTCAATCACCAAACAAATAATCGACATCGACCCAGTCCTCTCTCCTCACCTGGAACATCTCGTACCTTGTGGTCTTCGCCAAGAATCAAACATCAAGCCCTTCTGCCCGGAAGGCACTCGCTTTTGCGGCGTGCGTATTTGGAACTTTTCCGTCAAAAACTATCCTTCGCGCAATATCTAAAAACTTCTCTTTTAATCGGCAGGTTTTTCTTCTTCCTCTTTCTTTGTTCCCGGCTTATGCCAACTGGCCCAATTACAGTTCGGATAGTCTTCACAACCATAAAAGTCTCTCCCTGTACGTGTCTTCTTGAGTACCACTCTCTTGCCACACTTCTCACACTTCACCCCTTCGACATACTCAATGAAAGGAGCGGTATATTTACACTCAGGGTATCTTGAACAAGATAAAAACTTTCCAAACTTACCGTCGCGAATCACCACCTCACCCTCATGACAGAGCGGACACTTCTTCCCCGTACCTACCGTCGGCACTCCTACCCTAGCACTATCTTTATCTACCCTTAAAATATTGTCTCTAAATAATCCCCAAAAATTACTTAGCATTTTTTTCCACTTAAGCTTTCCCTCGGCGATATCATCTAAATCGTTTTCCATTTTGGCGGTAAATTCATAATCCATTTCCTTCGGGAAGTTTTTTACCAAAAAATCCACCACGGCCACCCCTATCGATGTCGGAGAAAATCTTCTTTCTCTCTGCTCCACATAACGTCTATCTATAATTGTCGAGATAATCGCCGCATAGGTACTCGGCCTTCCAATACCTCTTTTTTCTAACTCCTTAATTAATGAAGCGTCATTAAATCTTGCCGGAGGCTGGGTAAACTTTTGATCTCCGAATACTTTGTTCTTTTTCAGTTTTTCATTTATCTCCAACACCGGTAAAATCTGTTCTTCGTCTTTATCTTTATCTTTCAAAAACAACTTCTTCCACCCGGCAAACTTTATCACTGCACCATTTGCCGTCAATTCATTCTCTCCTGCCGCTACGACTACTTTGGTATCGTCAAAAATGGCATCTGCCATCTGGCAACCCACCGTTCTTCTCCATATTAATGAATAAAGTTTTTCTTGATCATGAGCCATCTCCTGTCCGGTAAATTTATCCGGCGAAACTTCGATATGTGTCGGACGAACCGCTTCGTGGGCTTCCTGGGCGACCACCTTTCCGGCCGTTTTGTACATTCGAGGTGTACCTGGTAAAAACTCGGCTCCATATTTTTCACCAATGAATTTACGAATTTCTTCAATCACTGTTTGCACCAAGTTAAATGAGTCGGTACGGTGATAAGTAATATCACCCTGTTCGTATAGCTTCTGAGCTACATTCATTGTTTTCTTCGCTGACCAACCCAAAACATTAGCCGCTGCCTGCTGCAAGGTAGAAGTTTTGAACGGTGGATGGGGAATGGTCTTTCTCTCGGACTTTTTCACACTGGCAACTAGATACTCGGCACTTTCCAGCTCTGCCAAGACTATTTTTGCCTTTTCTCCATCGTGAATATCGGCCACCTTTCCTTTAATCCTTGCCAACTCAACCTCAAACTTTTCTCCTCTTGTGGTTTCCACCTCTACTTTTATCTGCCAGTACTCTTTCGCTTTAAACTTCTCAATTTCTCTCTCCTTCTCCACAATCAAACGCACTGCCACACTTTGCACTCTTCCGGCCGAAAGACCACGACGAACCTTCTTCCACAAAATTGGTGACAGCTTGTAACCCACCAAACGATCCAGAAAACGTCTGGCCTGTTGAGCGTCAACCAAGTTCATATCAATCGCTCTCGGGTGTTCTAAAGCCTCCAGAATAGCCTCCTTGGTAATGGAGTGGAAAGCAATCCGTTTGAACACTAGACTCTTTTTCTTGGCCAGTTTCCTCGAGTTCTTCAATATATGTTCCACGTGCCAGGCAATAGCCTCTCCTTCACGGTCTGGGTCAGCCGCCAGTATCACTTCATCAACCTTAGCTGCCGCATCTTCCAACTTCTTTACTTGTTCCCCTTTTCCCTCCATTAGCTCGTACGAAGGCACAAAATCAAACTCCCCCTTACCCTCGTCTTTAATATCAATACCAAACTTACTTTTGGGCAAATCACGAACATGTCCCATGGAAGCCAAAATCTGGTAATCACTCCCCAAGTACTTCCCCAAGCTTTTTGTTTTGGTCGGGGACTCAACAATAATTAGTTTATTCATTACTTATAAAAATATACATTAAAAACCGAACCAGTATTCTACAACATTCAAAAAAACAAAGATTTTCCTCTCCAACCAGACTAAATTATTTTAGAAACAAAGGAACTAGTTCCTTGGCAATTGGTGCCGCCACGGCACTTCCTTCTCCCCCCTCTTCTACCAGTACCGTCACCACCACCCAGTCTTTTATGTTACCTCCAACAGGGATCACCATCGTTAGCCAAGCATTCGGTATCGTATTCTCTCCACCCTTTTGTGCCGTTCCGGTTTTGCAATATATTTTTCCACCGTAACTATATAAAGGAAATGCAGTTCCTCCGGTACTACACACCGCCCGCATTCCTTCCAACACCGTTTTTCTGTTGACCTCATCAATCTTCAAATCGGTACAGGTGCTGGTCCCGACTAATCTAGGTGAGCACTTCATCCCGGAAACCACCGCCGCGGTCATCATATTTATCTGCAAAGGAGTGGCCATCAAGTCTCCTTGTCCAATCGCCAAGTGATAGGTGTTTCCCAAAAACCACTTCTCACCAAAGGTCTTTTCTCTCCAGTAAGGCGAAGGCATAAAGCCATCAGACTCTCCCGGTAGATCAATTCCCGTCCTTATCCCTAGTCCCATTTTTTTACTCCACTTCACTAGGTTGTCTATTCCCAAAGCTTCCCCTGTTTTATAAAAGAAAATGTCATTGCTGCGGGCAATTGCTTTAACCACGTTTATCTGCCCCTCTGTTTGGCCATATTTATCTAGTAGCCAGTTTCCAAAACGATAAGTCCCAATCACAATTTCTCCACTATCATCAATCAAAGTGTCTTTCGCTATTTTTTTCTCTTCCAGAGCCGCCAGAGCCGGCACCAACTTAAACACCGAACCGGGTGCAAAATCTCCGGACAACGCCCTGTTAAACAAGGGCTTCTTTTCCGTATTAGAAAGCAGACTTTCTACGTCTTTAAACTCTCCCCCAAAATCACTTCTTTTCCCGTCTGTAATAAATAAATTCGTGTCATAAGACGGTACGGAGGCCAAAGACAAAACTTTTCCATCAACTGTCGTTACCAAGATTGCTCCACTTTTCCCCGTTTTTTCCAAAGCATTTTTCAACGCCATAAAAGCCGTTTGTTGTACCGACAAATCCAAGTTTGTCACCAAATTCTCACCGGGAACCGGACTCTTTCTCACTATCTCCGTCCTTCTTGTTCCCTGAGCAGTTTCCTCAACCACGGTTTCACCCGGAGTCCCGGCCAGTCTCTTTTGATACTGACTTTCCAACCCGGATATACCAATAAGAATATCGCCATTAACTCCCAAATCAGTTGGCTTTCCGATATAGCCAACCACTCCAGCCGTCACTTCACCAAAAGGATAAAAACGCACCACCTTACCATCATTCTCAATATTCATCGCCATATTTTTTCCATTTTTGTCGGTTATCACCCCTCTCTTAGCTTCAATCAACTCTACTTTAACCATATTTCCCTTAGCCAAACCAGTGAAATGCCCACCCATAAATACCGTCAAAAAAAACACTCTTGAAAATCCCACGGCAAACAAAAGGACAAGGATTATGCCGGTCAGTCCAAATGACTTGTTCTCGGACATTTTAATAGTTTATTCTAATAGTTTCTGTTCTCTCAAACCAGGACAGCGCCAGAAGTCCGGACACCAACACCGCCAATGTCTCCCAGAGACTCCAACTCAATCCGAAAGCCATATCAAAAACAATACTGCACACCACTCCCAAAAGCACTATTACCCAGCCCATCTCTTTTCTGGTACTCATTACCAAAGAAAGTCCGCCAATTACCACTAGTATGAATAAACTGGGTAAGCCAATTGACAAACCTCGCAAAACCGAAATTAAAATACCCACTCCAAATGCCAGCCAGTAAACTCCGTTCCAGTTTAATAGAGTCAAAAGAAATGGCCAAAAAAGACCCCATCCCAGTACTCCCTCACCCAAAAGTACCATTATCAAAAGAGTTAAAACTGTTTTTGTGGTATTCTTGGATTGCTTGTCCATAATTTTTTATGACGTCAACAAAAATTAATCTTCTACTTCTGCCGTTGCTGGTCTCCATCCTACTATCAACTGCTGGCAAACTCAAGATAGGTAAGACCTTAGACAACGTCTTCTATACCATTTTAACCCCTATTCATCTACCGATAGGCTACCTCCGTCAAGCAGCCGACACCCAAGTATCTTTCATCAGAAGTCTCCCCAAACTTAAACAGCAAAATAAAGATCTGGTTTCCCAAAACTCCAACCTCCTGTCGGAAAATGAACAACTCAAACAAACAATTGCTGATATAAAAAATGTAACCCTCACCCGAAACTTCAAATCTGTTCTTCCCGTGCGACTTACCGGCTCGATTGGCAACAACTCCGTCTCCTCATCCCTACCTCTGGACAAAGTCAAAAGGGGTCAACCCTTAATTTTTGGCAAAATTCTTCTCGGTACCGTTACCGACATTAAAGGTTCGGTTATCAATATCACCCCTCTAGATAGCGACCATATCGAAGTTTTTGCCGTACGCACTTCCTCTGGTCAAAAAGGTCAGTATAAATTTATTTCCAACACTCCCCAAATCACCGACATCCCCAGTCTTTCACCAATCGCTTTTGGCGACTACGTTTTTACCGAACCAGGAGAACTCATTCCCGGTAATTTGATCATCGGCAAAATTATCAAAATTATCTCGGCTCAACAGGAACCTCTTCAAAAAGCCCAGATAAAACTGGAGACAACCCTAAGAAATACAACCGACGGTCTGGTAAT
Organism: Microgenomates group bacterium; assembly: GCA_049303575.1. Lineage (GTDB taxonomy): Bacteria > Patescibacteriota > Microgenomatia > UBA1400 > MFAQ01 > UBA2277. The sequence continues at coordinate 688,639 of JBAQNH010000002.1, forward strand.
CATTCTTGAACCATAAAAAAAGCCCCCGTTTGTCAATCCTACCTAAACAAAAAGTCTTTATCTCAAACCTCCAACAACCTTAACCTTTCTCAATAGCCTATCGTTCTCCAGCACTCTCGCACACCCCCTTACTACTGCTTCCATCGGTGTCTCCGTCACCCAAACCGGCATCCCTGTTTGTTCGGCAATTAGCTTATCAATTCCCCGAATCAGCGACCCTCCTCCCGCCATGACCATTCCCTTCTCCAAAATATCAGCCACCAGATCTGGAGGCGTCTCTTCAATAATCAAGGTAATCTCGGAAAGTATTTGATTAACGACCGGCATCATTGCTTCTCGAACCTCAATACTGTTTAACTTCATTGATTTTGGCAGCCCATTCTCCAAACTTCTGCCACGAACCACAACCTCCAAAGGGTTTCCTTCTTTTTCACACTTCAATGGAAACGCCGACCCTACTTTGATTTTGACTTCTTCGGCTGTACTCTCGCCCAACAGTAGACTGTATTTCAGTCTTGCAAAATTAGAAATTGCTTCCGTAAGTTCATCACCTGCCACTCGCAACGACCGATTCAAAACCAAACCACCAAGAGAAATTACCCCAATTTCGCTTGTTCCTCCGCCAATATCACAAACCATCTGACCCTCGGCCTTTTCAATCGGAAGTCCTGAACCAATCGCTGCCGCCATCGGCTCTTCGATTAAAAACGCTGCCCGTGCACCGGCCGATAACGCTGCCTCTTGCACTGCTCTTCGTTCCACCTCGGTAACACCGGACGGAATACCAATCGCTACACGAGGACGGGCAATTTTGAAACCAAGACCCTTATAAAACTCATGGACCTCCACTATATAGTGCTTGAGCATCGCTTCCGCTGCATCGAAATCCGCGATTACTCCATCGCGCAACGGCCGAACCACTTCGATACTGGCAGGATTCTTTCCCAACATCTTTCTCGCCTCTTCTCCAATAGCCAAGATTTCCTTGGTCTTCATATGGCGGGCAACTACCGATGGCTGTCTAATCACTACCCCCTTACCTCGGACGTGAACCACGGTATTAGCCGTACCCAAATCGATACCGACATCAAGAGTAGCTAATCTCCACAAAGACTCGAACATAATATGGCTAATAATAACAGATTGCCTCATTTTTTGAAAAGCAAAAAATATCAAAAACATAAATTACAAAATGTTAAACTAATCCATGTCTTTCTCTTCGCAAACTTTGACCAAATTAATTCGCCAACTTTTCTACACTCTTTTCTTCATCACTCCTCTTCTTCTTTGGCCACAAACATCTGAGGTTTTTGAATTCAACAAAATGCTGTTTGTTTACTTGCTGACCATCCTCATCGGCTCCGCCTGGGCCATCAAGTCCTTCTTAAATAAAAAATTTGAGATCGTCAGAACTCCGCTCGATATTTCCCTTCTGCTTTTTCTTGCCTCCCAGATTATTTCCACCATTATGTCCATCAATCCCCACACTAGTCTCTGGGGATATTACTCACGTTTCCACGGCGGTTTAATGTCTACCGTTTCCTACATTGCCCTTTACTATGCTCTTGTCACTCACTTTCGCGGCGAAACTAAAGCCATCAAAAATCTCCTAACTGCCATTCTTTCTTCCGCAGCCATTATCTCCCTCTATGCCGTTCTCGAACATTTTGGTATCGACAAAAACATCTGGGTCCAAGACGTCCAAAATCGTGTTTTTTCCACTCTTGGTCAACCTAACTGGCTCTCCGCTTTTCTCGTCGCTCTTCTTCCCCTATCTCTTTTCCAAACAGTAAATTCCGAAAAAAATAATCACCGTTTTCTTTACGCCTGCCTTTCTCTTCTTTATCTTTTTGCCATCTACTTCACCAAGTCTCAGTCTGGCATTGCTGCCACCGCCGTTGTTCTGGTTCTTTTCTTCATCATCGCCGCTATCCAAAAGAAAAAATCTCTTCTCCTCCTAATCTTTATTCCCCTTGTCGCTCTTGTCCTCGTATTTAAAGGTAACACCGTTCGCCAAACATTCTCTTCTCTCAACAAAATCAATCCTTTCTACTCCGACACTATCACTATCATTACCGAAGAAAACAAAACCAGAATTGGCGGTTCCGACTCCATGGCCATTCGTCGCGTTGTCTGGGAAGGCGCTCTCAAACTCGGACTCAAATATCCTCTTTTTGGTACCGGTGTTGAGACCTTTGGTTACTCATATTACTGGGTGCGTCCTGCCGCTCACAACCTTACCTCTGAGTCCGATTTTCTCTATAACAAAGCCCACAATGAGTATTTAAACTTTTTAGCCACCACCGGTTTTGTTGGTCTTTTTACCTACCTTTTCCTCATCGGCTCGATTCTTTATCTTTTTCTCAATAAAAAAACAGAGCATAACGACCTCCGTTTCCCCTTACTCCTTGGTATTGTTTCAATTATGATTACCAACTACATTGGTTTCTCCGTCGTCAACGTTGCTCTTTTTTTCTTCCTTTACCCCGCCATTTATATTTCGCTAACAAATAAAGGCACTTTTCTTTCGCGCAAACTAAATCTCGACTCCACCATCGGTATCCTCCTTATTTCTATCATTACCATCTGGGCTATTCTCGGTCTCTCCAGAGCCTGGCGAGCCGACATCGCCTACAACAAAGGCAAGGGGAATCTTGATGAAGCACAAAAGGCCGTCAAACTTAATCCCCAAGAGCCTATTTACTATGCCCAACTTGGCAACCTTAACTCTCTCGTCGTCACACAACTAATAGTTCCTCAGATTGCTCAACTTCCCTCCACTGCGTCCGCCGAAATCAAAAATCAAGCAAACTCTGTTCTTCAAAAATACGTTGACGAAGCCATAGTTAACATCAACAAAGCCCAAAGTCTCAATCCCTTTAATCTAAATATTCTTAAAACAAAAGCCAAAACCGAACTGGCTCTTGCTACCACCAATCCCAAATATCTTCAAGACGCCCTCAATACCCTTCTCAGAATTGTTGAGCTTTCTCCTAGTGAAAGCAACAACTATCTTAATATAGGTATTCTCTATCAGAGCCTAGACAAACCTGATCTCGCCAAGATAGCTTTCGAAAAGGCTCTCGAATTGAACCCAAACTCCGAGTCTGCCAAAGACTATCTTCAAAAACTTTAGGCACACTCCTTCCCCTCGCCGTACATATTACAGGTCAAATGGTAAAATATACTTGTTATTATGAAAATCCTGACCACACCCGACCCATTCTTACGACTTACTGCTCTTCCTGTCGAAAAGCTCGACAAGAAGTTAAAGGAGCAAATTGTCGACATGATCAAAACCCTAAAATCCGCTAAGGATCCCGAGGGGGTTGGTTTGGCAGCTACCCAGGTTGGTCTTAACCGTCGTCTCTTCATCGTTATTTTTAATAATCTTCCCGAGATTTTTATCAATCCTGAACTTAAAAACTTCTCCAAGGCCACCCTATTTGACGTTCACACCCGCTCCAAAGACCGTTGGCTTGAAGGCTGTCTTTCCGTTCCCCGTCTCTGGGGTGCTGTCAATCGACCCTACTCTGTGGAAGTCGATTATCTAACACCGGTAGGCGACAAACTGGAAAAACGACACCGTAAATTCGAAGACACCGATGCTTCCTACATTCAGCACGAAAATGATCACCTAAACGGAATTATTTTTACCGACCGTATTCTCGAACAAGGTGGAGAGATTCTCAAGGAAACACCTTCCGGTCTTACTCCCATCGAGATGTAAAAATGCCCCGCACTTTGCGGGGCAACTACCATCCTCTATCTTAAGGAATTAACCTTAAGAATTTATTTTAATCATTCCTTTTTGTCGGAGCTCAACCATCAACTCCGTAGGAAGACTGATTCCATGCAGGGGATACAGTTCAACCCACTCGGTTGAAACAACAACGTCACACCTTTGGCAGATCACCTCAGTTTTTTCAACCTGGTGAGCCACACACCTGTAATGGAAGTCAATTTTGGGTTTGACAACCTCGTTGTACTTCACACAGGTCATAATCCACCTTGACTGGATTTTTCTTAAGGCATGTCCCACTCTCTTACACTTATTCTCAGGGTGCAAAAAATCATCAACAAAGCTCATCTCTTCCTCCTCTTAAAGTTCAATCTGAATTTCAATCGGAAGTATAACGCTCATAAATATAATAGTCAACCTATAAGAGACAGATGTTAGATGTTAAAATAGATTCATGAAAGCTAATCTTATCTACTTCGGTTCTCCCGATTTTTCCGCTACCATCCTTGAATCAATCCTCAAAAATGATCTTGTTAACGTGGTTGGTGTGGTCACAACCCCCGACACCCCTTCAGGACGAAGTCTTACCCTAACTCCCTCTCCGGTCGCCGCTCTAGCAGGCAATCACAACCTCCCCGTCTTCAAACCAGCCAAACTCGACGATGCCAACCTTACCCACCTCAGACTCCTCAAACCAGACATTTTTCTAGTTGCTTCCTATGGCAAAATAATTCCCAAAACATATTTGGAAACTCCTAAGATTGGCACTTTCAATATTCACTTTTCTCTTTTGCCGAAGTATCGTGGCGCCCTTCCCATAAGCCAAGCCATTAAAAATCAAGACCAAACTACCGGTGTCACCCTTATGGAAATGGACGAACTCTTAGACCACGGTCCTCTCATTTCCCAGGTCGAAATTCCTATCGATATTCAAGACAACACCGCTACATTGACCACAAAACTTACTCAAGCCGCAGTCTCTCTATTGGCCGATAAATTACCCGAAATCTGTGCCCAAAAATACCAAAAAACTCCTCAAGATGAGTCCTTGGTAATTTTCACACCGAGCCATAAAACGGTTTCGCGAGAAACTGCCTTCATTCCCTTCGACAAAATCCTTATCGCCCAAAATGGAATCGACTCCACCGCCCTTCATGCCCTTATCCGTTCCCTTAACCCCAACCCCGGCGCTTGGACCACCATCAACGACACTGATGTCAAAATTATTGAAACTTCACTGGAAAATAAAAAGCTCGTTCTCAACACTGTTCAACTTCCTGGCAAATCCCCCATCTCTTGGAAACAGTTTCTTCAAGGTCACCCAATTTGACGACCCGTTAAGAAGCTAAGAAAATTCTTTTTGCCAACCTCTCATATTTATCCGGTGAACTACTTTCCAAAAATGTCTTGTAGTTACAGTCCCTCAAAATATTGGTCACCAACATTTTTGTTTCCAAGGTGATATCTTCTTCCTCTCGTAAAACAAAAATTCCAAAACGAAAAACATCATCAATGACCCTAAATCCGACGCAGATTTTAAACTCATCATAATTCGCTGTCAGTAGCGTCGATCGAGTAAAGTTTAGACCTTCTCCCGAAGACAAAATTGGTCCTTTTCCCGTATTCCTATCAATTTGAACTACCGCTACCGTATTACTTTTGAAATCAAAACTAATCGCTAGCTGTTCATTTGCATTCACTACCTTATCCAGCACCTCATCAAGGGCTTCTCCACCCATCTTCTCCATCTCTTCTTCGGAAAAGTTATCACAGTACTTAACCAAATCTATTCCGGCAACAGTCAACTGACCACTACTTTCATAGTACAAACCTATCCCTATTTCGTCAGCTAGAACACTCAGTCCCCTCTTGTTTGCATGAAACTCCATCATACCCAAAGAGGTCTCTCTCAAGGTGTCCAATCTTATGTTGTTTCTTTGTTCTCTTTTATTTGCACCACGGAAATCGGTATCGGAATAATTTGTCAGCGAGCCAAACTCCGGAGTAGTACCAAGCAATGGCCAGTCTTCAAAAGAAATACCTCGTCCTTCAGGAGAACTACTTGGCATCTGCTTTAGCTGCTGCAACCTGTTCGGCTCTTTGCGTCTCTCGTAGGGATCTCTTGCAGGTTGTACAAACTTTAATTTTTACCTTTGTTCCTTCAATTACCAAGTGGTGAACATGAAGATTGGGTTTTCTCACCTGCTTGATTCTGCGTTTGGAAAAACTGACCAAGTTGGCATGTTGTACACCCTTACCGCAAATAGCACACTGAAGTCTTCCTTTTTCCGGCTGTTTTACTGTTTGTTTCATGGGCACAATTTTAACATATTTTTCTTCCTCAGGTATACTAGAATAGTTCCTATGCTATTTACCCTAATCGGAATCCTTCTATCTCTTGTCTATCTTATCCTCGCCATTGCCATCCACGAGTTTTCTCATGCCTTCGCCGCCGACCGTCTGGGTGATCCCACGGCCAGAGCCGCCGGCAGACTAACTCTCAATCCCTTTGCTCACATTGATCTCGTTGGCACCGTCGCCCTCCCTTTGTCTCTCATGCTTCTTTCCGGGGGTAGTTTTGCTTTTGGCTGGGGCAAGCCAACACCTTTTGACCCCTACAATCTCCAAAAACCCCGTCGTGATGCCGGTATAATCTCCATCGCCGGACCAACAAGTAATCTACTTTTGGCCTCGGTTATAGCCCTAATTGTTCATTTTCTTCCCTACACCTTTGGAGTTTTCTTGGTGCCTTTCGTGGTCGTAAATATTAGTTTGGCCGTCTTTAACCTCATCCCTGTCGGGCCTCTGGATGGCCAAAAAATTGTCTTTGCTTTACTCCCAAGGAGTCTAGCCTATGAGTATCAGGTAATTATGAATCGCTACGGCACTCTCCTTCTCATTTTTCTCATCTTCCCCTTTTTTGGTAGTTCTCCGGTAATGGCCATTCTGGAACCAATAATCCGCTTCCTCACCCATCTTCTCCTACCTTAATTAGACCAAGAGAGGAGCTGAGCAGTTTTGATTAGAAAAGCTGTTTTTTGCTTAGAGAGCTCGTTTCCTGGAAATAAAGCTAAAGACTCCTACGATAAGAAGCAGCGCTCCAAACCCAAACAAGGCAATCTTTAGAACCGTAGACAAAGCTCCCCCAATTCCCTGTCCGACCGTGGCTTCCGGAGTTACTTTTGCCCCAGTTGTCTTTGTCGGAGTAGCTTTTATGGCCTTTTCGGGTGTTGGTGTTGGAGCAATCGTCACACTAGCGTCTTGTTTTACCTCACCGGTCGCAAAATTGATTGCTTGCACCACCCCCGAAAGCAAAATACTGTCTGACGGTTTGCTTCCGTAACCATCGGACTCTGCCGTAACAAAAAGGCTGGTGAATTTAGTGTCGGTACCTGTTGCCAACTTTCCATTGACAATTTCACCAATTCTTCTGGTTTTACCCGTTTCTCCGGTAGACCAAACAACATAACGATTTTGTTCTGGAGATAAAGCTGTTTTAAGATCCCGGCAGGTAGCCAAAATCCTGTATGTTCCGTCAACAAACACGGAAGCGGCAAAACAAGAACCACTGGTTCCGGCACCTCTCAACAAAACAATACCCTCATTTGCCATCGAAATCTTGGGAAAGACCAAAACTCCCAGTAAGGCGACAATTGACAAACCTAAATTTAATTTCCTCATATAAAAATATTGTACCGCAAATCCTACAGATTTTTCACCATATAAGTCCCCTCAATCTCGTATCCCAGCTTCCGGTAGTACTCCCTCGTACCAATAGCCGAAATCACCGCCATTTTCTTGTACCCCTTCTTCCTCGCTATTTCCTCCGCTTTAACCATCAGTCTCTTCCCCAGTCCTCGGTGTTGTGTCTTGATACCGTCATTGATATCAATCTGAGCCACTTGACCATAAGTGTGCACTTCTCGAGTAATCGCTGCTCCCTCAAGTTCCTCGAAAAGCATTGTCTCTGTTTTCTCGGGCAGTCTAAGGCGTAGCATCGAAAACAATTTATCTTCATGCTCGTAAGATAAAAACAGTTCTTTTCCTCCTAAACTTTCTCTTTCGTTAATCAAAAGTTCAACCTTAGTGTCATAAACACCTCCGCGTACTTCTCGACAACGAATACATTTACATTTTTTCCCCTCTTCCAAAAGCTCCGCCTGAAGAATCTGCCTCAAATTAGTTCTTGCCGTTCCGGCCGACACCCACTTTTTACTGATGTCTCGAATCAGTCTATCGATACGACACCATACTGGTGTCTGGGCTTTGATTTCTTTTAAGACCTTAATCAACTCCACCTCTTCATAGGGTAGATACTCTCCCCGTTTCCACATCTCATACATCTCCGTCCCCTTAATCGTCATTGCTGGATAAACTTTCAAGTAGTCCGGGCCAAATCGAGGATCATCAAACATCATCTTCGCCATCTCGACATCCTTTTTGGGATTACTTCCAGGCAAATTAGGCATCAAGTGATAACAAATCTTCAGACCTGCATTGCGACACATCCTGGTCGCCTCGGCCACTTCATTAAGGTCATGTCCTCTCTTGATTTTCTTTAAAATCCCTTCGTCAAAAGACTGTACTCCCAGCTGAACTTTCGTCACTCCCAACTCTCGCCAAAGTCTTATTTCCTGTTCACTCACCCAATCGGGTCTGGTCTCTACTGAAATACCTACGATTCTTTTTTCCGCCGTTTCGTTGTATTTTTGGGCTTCGGCCAAAGTTTCACTGATCTTACCGTTGACGGCATCAAACATACTTTTGAAAAACTCTCGTTTATATTTTTCCGGGTAAGCTCCAAATGTTCCTCCAATAACAATCAAGTCAATCTTCTCGGTAATATGCCCGGTCTCCATCATCTGTTTTATTCTTCCCTCCACTTGTTTGAGCGGATCAAAGTTCAAAATTTTAGCTCGCTGAGCTGCCGGTTCGTCGGACAAATATGACTTGGGCATTCCTTCCTCCAGTGGACAGTAAATACACTCTCCCGGACAGTAGAAAGGTTTCATCATTACTGCAAAAGGCGCCACCCCAGACTCAGTGCGCACTCCGCGGGTTTTCATGGCCTCAATCAGTTCCGGATCGGTCAAACTTGGCCATATTTCCGAGTTCTTGGGCATCCTTTTAAGTTCTTTCGACCAAATCCGACGATAATCCTCGATATTCTCCAGGGTTAATTTTTCGTTGTCTCTTAGGACTAAATCTTCGATTTGCACACCCCTATTTTACTCCCCTGCTAAAATATCCCTAATGCCTCAAGAAGATATCACCACTTCCGTTAAAAATATCTACGACAATATCGGCAAGGAGTTCTCGGCTTCCCGCCAGTACATTTGGCCGGACTTAAAGCCCTACCTAAAAAACGTTAAGCCCAACTCCTCTGTTCTTGACATAGGCTGTGGTAATGGCCGCCTCCTCCTTGGTCTTCCCGAAAAAATCAAGTACACGGGAATGGATATTAGCAAAGAACTTCTCAAAGAAGCCGAAAAGGCCCACCCTGAACAAAAATTTTACGAAACAGATATCACTAAAGAATCTCTCTGGAAACATCTACCTCAATACGACTACATTTTTTGTATCGCCGTCTTTCATCACCTTCCCACAAAAAAGGATCAACTTTTTGTTCTCAATCAAATCAAGCGTCATCTCAAACCCAAAGGTAAAATCCTCATCACCGCCTGGAATCTTTGGCAACCAAAATATCTAAAGTATCACTTTGACCTAAAAACTAAGCTCCAAAACCCCCATTTTGTCTATATTCCTTTCCATGGTCAACCTCGCTTCTGTTTTGCCATGACTACTCCCTACTTAAAAAGACTCCTCAAGTCGGCCAATCTAAAACTCAAGGTAAAAAAATCCCCCCATAACTACATTCTTAGTTAACCGAGGATTCTTTTTCAAAAAATAACACCCCATTGCCTTGACACATCGGTACCTTTTTGCCATACTAAACTAATGCCCAATGACGACCTCGGAAGCTTCCCTATGCCTCAACAAACGCCCTCCGCACCCGTAGAGCCCGTTGTCGCCGATACCTTAGTTCCACCACCATCTACTGTTGTTGCACCAATATCCAACCAAGAAGAACCACCCCATACCGAACCAATCATGCCCACGATGTTGGAAGATACTCCTCCGGCAACCCCTCCGATCATTACTCCGGATGCTCTCCCTGAACCACAAACTCCCCCCATATCTTCTACTTTTGAGGAAACCCCCGAAGAAATTCCCTCGCAACAAACATCTTCCGTTTTGGTTGACGAGCATGAAAAACTTGCCGCTGCCAACGAAAGTATGATTGAAAAACAATCCCCTTCGATAATTTCACAACCCGTACCCCAACCTGAATCAGTTACGCCGGTCGAAACTCCACCCGTAGCCGCGCTTCCACCAAAATCTCGATCCCTAGCTCCCGTTATTATTGTCGTTCTCTTAATAGTTGCCGGTGTCGGCCTTGCTGCCGCCGCTTATCTATCCACCCAGTCAAATAAACTAAAGGAACAGCTTTCTGAAATCACTCAAACTCTTGAAAAACAAAAAACAATTCTCACTCCTACTGTCACTCCTACCGTTTTTCAAATTCCAACTCCCACAATCGCCACCCAGGGTGCCATCATTGCCACTCCCTCAGCCACACCAACAACAATACCCATCACCAACACCAACCAAATTCTCCCGTTAGCCAACGCTGCTGCAGTACTTAAAGTGGCCATCAATCACTCACCGACCGCTCAACTAATTCTCATCAAGGTAGACAATGCCACCGACCCTTCAACTGCTGTTACCAAGTACTTCTTCCGTGAAGACTTGACCACCAAAAAATACTTCTTTGTCTCCATTTCTAGTAACGGCATTCCCGAACTTATTGATAAACAGATTTATGTCAATCCGGACAATAATATTCCTTCTCTAAACGACGCCGTTCTGACAAATAAAATGGGTATGGATCTTGATGAAACCTTGAAACTTACCTATGCTCAGTGCGCCAACCAGGAAGTTTGTATCGCTGCTCCCGTTAAAGCGATGTACATTAATACCGGTTCGGGCATTACTTGGCAGCTTTCTCTTTACACCAATGGTCTCTCCGCCACACCTCTCTTGATTCAAATAAACGCCGAAACAAAAGCCATCATCTATAAATCCCCCGAGTTCTCCAATAAGTAAGTACAAAAAGCATCAGGTTCCCCTGGTGCACGTACTTCTCCACTATCTCCAAGGATGACACAAATCGTAATGGATCTCTTCAGGTTTTTTTCCGGCCAAACGATGTCTTCGGTACTCATCTGGCATGAACTGAACTTCTCCCTTACGCGCCTCAATCTCCTCGTCAATCAACTGATTTAGTTTTTTCAGTTCTTCCTGAAAGATCCTTCTTTCCTCGTCACTCAATTGGTTTGTCATTTGTCTCCTCTCGATTGATTTAAAAGTACCCAGTGCCAAGGACAAGATTCGAACTTGTGTAGGCTTGCGCCGCGGGTTTTACAGACCCGAGTATTTGACCACTCTACCACCTTGGCATATGTTAACGAATTATGGAGCCGACATTGGGGGTCGAACCCAACACCTCGTAATTACCAATTACGTGCTCTGCCAGCTGAGCTATATCGGCACACGAACAGAGTATATTTTACCTCATTAGTCCCAATTTCCCAAGTTCGTTTAATATATATGTTTTTAAATGAGTATTATTGAAGGCGACAGTCATGACACCATATTTACTGATTTTCTTATAACTTCCCTTTCCCATAGAATGAATAGGTTTCCCTGACTTAACACACCCAATATCAATTCTCAACTCATTGGACCAATATTCCTTTGCAATGTTCATATCATTATCTTTAAAAGTCTGAAGATAGAAAAATATTCTATTTATATCAACGCAATATATTGTTTTTAAAAACAATACGAATTGTATTATTACTCCAGGATCAGAGTTTGTCACCCTTACCGAATAATTTGACGCTTTATTTCCCTCTCCCCAATACAAACCCAAGGCCAAATATTTCAGCTTTATTTCATCTCTAGTCAGTCTTCTTTTAATACAAAATGGATCACCGTTAGGATTCGCCTTAATATAATTAGCTTCAGATTGTTGTCTTCGAGTAATTCCGTACTTATCCATCCAATATATAACTTTGTGTGTCTTAAAACCCAATAAACTCGAAATCTCCGAAAGTGACTGTTTCTTATTCAGATACAACTTCCTTAATTCATTCTCTGTAGGAATTATTGCCATGACTCCATTATCCCGAAAAATACACGAATGTCAAATCAATATTTTGAGCCACCTCTGGGATTCGGACCCAGGACCCCCTCTTTACAAAAGAGGTGCTCTAGCCAACTGAGCTAAGGTGGCAACACCATATTTTACCATCTATAGCTTCAAATCACTTGAAATTAGACCCTACAATAACCATCAAATCGGCTGCTGGTCTATCTTCGGCGGACTGTGTGGCTACTTCTCCGCCAACCAACTGAGCCAGTTGTATTGCTTGACCTCCCCATTTTCCAGTTAAGTCTATTACCAATGTTTTTTGATAATCGGTTGTCTTTGCAGTCGACTTTGCCGTTACCGAAATTCCTAAGACTTTTTTGTCTTTTATTCTCTGCTCCAGTGTATTTGTTAAACCGGCCGTCTTCGTCCCGTTTACCAATACCACCTTCAAGGGATTATTTATATCTGTTCCCGTAATCGTAATGGAACCGTCTCCTGTATTCACTGGCACCACGTCTACAATTACATTTCTTGTCGGGTTATAAATGTACGCCTTTTGGGCGATTGAATAGATAAGAATTTTGTCTCCATTCTCCGCTTTGGCAAAAACAGGTTGATCCTTAAGTTTTTCCTTATCTGTCACCGTCGCCATCACCGGCTCTTCTCCCTCGGGTAAAATAACCAGCTTGCCCACCAAAGCCACCACTTTTGCCGTCTCTTCTTTGGCAATCTTATTTGGATCTTCTTTTAGTACCTGTATCTCCGTTTTCAGTTGTTGATTTTCTTTTGAAAGTTTTATCACTCCCCCCACACCTCCAAAAATGATTAACAGAATCGCTACCAAAATAACTTTTCGTTTGTCCATATGTTTGTAATTAATTTAATAAAAATTTCACAACATTTCAAGTTTTTTACAAATTGCCACTTTCACTGGCCGTTTCTGTCGGTGTTATTTCTACTATCGGCGTTGGTGTAAGCGTTTCTGCTGAACTTGGAGTCGGACTCAACTCAATTGGAGAACTCGGAGTTGGTTCAGGTGTTACTGTGACAACCGGAATCGTTACAACTCCCCCATTTCCCTCAAATTTTGTTGTTTCCGATACTGCTAGTGCCATCCAGGCAAATCGTAAATCCATGCCACTATTCCTACTTAAACGAATCTTAAAACCTTTGGTATTTACCTCGGCAATGGCATAGCCGGGAATATCGGCTACGCTAGCTCCTCCGACGATCTGTACCGTGGCTGTTACAATCGGCTCCGAAACGTACTCTCGACCAAACAACACTTCCACTTCACTCCCTCCAGTTTTAATCGTGGCAAAACCCGCCGTATCTTTATTAAATGTCGGTCTTCCGGCAAAGTTCACGTCACCTCTGAAAATTACTTTTCCAATAAACTCCACCGTATTCTTAAACATTTCTGCAATCTTTTTAGAGATTAAGTCTAATATATCAATCTCACTCGCAGTATCACTTTGTATCTCACCTGCAGCCGTAGCTACTCCAGCCACTTGATCGCTCAAGAGACTCAACTTTCTGGTTAAAATATCCACTCCCTCTATTCTTCTGGCGGAAATAGTGTCGGCATACAGCACTCCGGAAAAAGTAGCGTCACCCGACACCAGTAAGTTTTGCGTCGTCACTTTTGGAGTTATTATCTCCAATCCAGCAACCACCCTGTCAGTTACTATGTCAGAGATGTTTGCCGAATCAGTCGCAACTTGATTTTTTTCCATAATCAAATTAGTCAGTACCTCGAGACCATTAGATATATCTATTCCCCTCATTACTTCGGCTAGATTGCTTCCAGTACCGTTACCATTCTTTACAAAAACAACTACCGTTCCAACCCCTTCTCCGTCATATCCGGTCATCGCCGTCCCTATTATTGTCCCGGCCTTTGTCGCCTTCATCGCTACTCCTGGTGTAGATGAGGTAGTTAGGTAATCTCCCGCCTCTACGTCTCCATTTTCAGTACTCACTTTCACCGGTACTCTTCCCGAAAGTGCCACCATAACAGGGCTCCCGGAAACATTTGCGTCTCCCAAGACCATGCCAGGTTGAGTCGATACAATTCCGAGAACAGAATTATCATAAGGTTTACTCGATTTTTTCACTCCGTTCTGGATCAAACTATCTACCACGACTACGTCTCCTGGTTTTATCGTCGCATCATTTGTTCCGTATATTTCTGCCAAGTCGGCTCCGCCAACTTTATAAGCAACCAGAACACTTCCCGCCTTCACTGTTAAGTTAGCTGCAATAGAAGTTCCCTGAGCCCATTGTAGTTTGACCGTCCCGGCAGTAACCCCAGCCGTCACAATTCCCTGCATCTCAACATTAAACCCAAAACCGTCATCATCTTGAACAGCCAGGTTTGTCATTTCCCCTGGGGTTGTACAGTTAGTAGAATTAGCCTGAGGAAAATTCTCCCCCCTACCCTCATGTCCATACAAAATGACACTACAAGTCGTACCCGTCGGTGCCAAAATGGCCGACTTCCAATCCGGTGTATTAAGACTACTGTTTGTAACAATCAAATCTATATCAAGCACCCAAGTTTCCCCTGCTCCAATACTAAATTGAAGCTGAGTATCATCCACCAGTGTTGTGCTGCTAATCACCGACTGATCGGCTGTTTTTAGAACCTTAACGGTGTCTCCCCCAATACAGTTTGTCCAAGCACCATTTTGATAACATCTAAATTTATTTGTAGTTGTGTTGTAATAAGTTGCCCCGTTTGTTCCGGTTGGATCAGCCGTCCCATTATCCAGAACCAACAAATCCGGTGTTGTTGTGGCACTATTTCCAATTACTACCCTTCCCGTCGACGATGTTGGTCCCACAACAAAGTTCACATTTCCGGTTCCGGAATATAAGTTTAAAGCCGTTGCCCCTGTTGCATTGCCCATTGTTATCGTCTTGGCATTGGCATTGGTACCAATATTAATTGCTCCGGTAGTTCCCGAGTCTAGTGTCACTGTTCCCGTTGTTCCAGTTGTAAAGGACAGATTTCCTGAAGTACCGGTTAGTAAAGTAATCCCTCCCGTACCGGAGTTAATGTTCATCGAAGTAGACGTATTGGTATTTCCTAAAATAATCGCTTTTGCCGATGCCCCCGTTCCAATATTCAAACTCATCGCCCCGGTCCCCGTAAACAAGTTTGCTGTTCCTGTTTGGGCCGTCCCCCCCATCGTAAAAGTTCCTGTCGTTGTTGAAGTGCCGAAAGAATATGTCGTTGCTCCTGCACCATCTAGAATAAAGTTCCCGGTACCCGCATACATATTAAGAGCACCTGTCCCCGTCGCGCTACCAATCGTAATTGTTTTTCCGGTTGCACTGTTGCCAATATTTATTGCCCCGACACCGGAATCGATATTAATTGCCTGAGCCAAGGTTGCATTTCCAATGGTCACTCCACCGGCCGCAGTCGTGTCAATAATCGGAAATGACCTCGCAAAAACACCCAAGGGCGCCGCTGTTGATGATGGTAATGTTCGGGCATTTAAAATGTACTGCGATCCGGCACCGTTAATTGCCGCCGTTGTTTCTCCAAAAGTAAACGCTGTTTTTACGGCTGTTGTCAAAGCAAAGTTCCAGGTCTGCGCATTATCACCATTAGCAATGGTGTTCGCGCCCAAGGCAGCTGAAATTGAATCAAGACTGGTTCCACCCGTATTACACACCCAAGCAGTTCCATTGTATTTAAGAATCTCTCCTGACAAACAACTTCGTAGTAAAGACAAACCAGTACTGTCTACCAGTCCTCCGCCAGTACTTAGCTGAATTGCCGAACCGGA